>CASEYW010000146.1 GCA_949292215.1 uncultured bacterium | reverse complement strand
GTCGATTTCCGCCGCACTGCGATTCCGCGCCATGAGCCATCGACTGCTCCTCCTCTATCCGACCCTCTGCACAATGATTACGGGAGTTGTTCTTCTGTTTGCAACCGCTCGTCTTTTGCAAAGATGGCTGAATACGAAAAAACGCAGGAATCGCAATCCATACGCGCACCCGTAACAAACGACTGATTCGGAAGAAAGAGATATCAGAAAATTCCGCCAAAATTCCTTCGGCTTATGATCCCGCGTCGCGCACACAGGGGAACTTCTCAGAAAACGGAGTGGACGGAACAGGCGATCCGGAAAAACGAGGAGAAGATCCGTCGTTTCCGGAGAGATTTTTTGCAAGCGCCAAAAGGATTCGTGATGATCTCGTCCTCGCCGCTCTGTACAGCGGGAAGGCGGACCTTTCTTCATGTGTTGCGGAGAGGGAAAGAAAACAGAGACCGTCCCGGGTTCGTGTTCCACGTTTCATTCGGAACGGCTCCTGACGGGTTTGGACCCGTTCCAGCGCGACCGCCTCGGACCGCGTTCCATGGAAGCGGTCCGGAGGCTGCATGATTTTTCCCGCCGGGCAGGGAATTGAACCGGTCATGAGAAATAAGTTTTCCGAGTCCTTGCATAGTCCTCCTCCGCGGCTTTTGCGGCGGCGGCATTCCACGGAACGGCAGGAGCCTTGCTGATGATCTGGCAGACATAGGAATCGTAGTTGACGAGACTGCCCGCGATGATATCTTCCTCGGTAAAGCGGGAACACAGGATTTCACGGAAGGTTGTTCTTCCTCGGTCGTGAACCATGTAAATGCTCCCGTCCGGCCCTTCGACCGCGTCCGGATAAGAGGTTTCCCGGGGATCGATGACCATGGAATACTTCCAGGACCTTCCGTCGTCTTCCGAGAGAAGAGCGGTCATCTGAATGCGGGTCTTGGGGTGGTCGTTCTTAATCAGCAGGACACGTCCCGATTGGAGTCTGCGCAGGAAAAAGCGGGAGAATGGAGAGGGAATCCGGGTCGGCGCGCCGGGCGACCAGTGTTCCCCGCCGTCGACGGAAACCGACTCCGCAAGGACTCCGCCAAAGCAGCGGGCGAGCATCCAGAGAGAGCCGTCGGTCCGTTCCAGGATCATGGATTCATCGAAATCGGTCGGCATTTTTACACCGCCCTCTCTCCGGATCCATGTGTTCCCGTTGTCCGGAGATTCGGAATAGTGGTAGCGGTTCCCGATCCAGTCATACGCGCAGAGCAGCCAGCGGCCGTCGGAAAGAACGGTCGGGCGGCAGCGGAGAAATCCGGGAGTGATGAAGCGGGGTTCGCTCCATCGGAGGGTTTCAGCGTCCGGGTCATCGCAGATAATCGCCCAGAGTTCAAGATGCCCCGGTTCCGTTAACGGAATGCGGAGATGGCGCTGGGTCCAGAAAAGCCACATCCGGTTCAAAGGATCCATCCAGAGCTGGATGTCGATCGCAACCGTGGCCTCTTCCCTCAGACTCTCAATGACCAGCAGCGGGTCGCTCCAGGAAAGTCCTCCGTCACAGCTCCGGGCCAGGATATTGTAATTGCTGAGCGAAGGCTCTGCAAATCCGCCGGAATACCAGCCGGCAAACAGGGTCCCCCGTGGAGTCCGCTGAATGGTCGGACACCCCTGCCAGAAACGTTTCCCCACCTGATATTCCTCTCCCGGATGAAAAATCAATTTTCCATGCTGCATTTCTTCCTCCTGATATTGATTTTATGATATTATACGTTATCTTACCAGAATAACAATAGAAAAAAACACCTCTTTTATTGAATTTTTCGACAATCATGACACACTCACGCTACGGAAACGAGAGAAAAATTCTTCTGGAAAATTACGATTCTCCAGAACGCTTTGACCAAACCGTTTCCTTTTTATCCTCGCAGGATTTTCATGTTTTGAATGCGGCATACTGGTATCAGGAAATTCCATGGGCGGTTCCGGAACGGAAAATCTCCGACAATCTGATTGTCATTGTGAAGAGCGGAAAACTTCAAGCACGGACTGCAGACCAGTCTGCCGTGCTGTCTCCCGGCGAGTGCATGATGGTTCCGGAATTCGTACCGCACTCCTACGGATTCCATTCCGGAATCTCTTCGGCGGAGACGTTTATTCTGCATGTCCTCTGCGAACACCCGCACAATGACAATCCGTTCCGGCGTTTGACGAAACCGTTTTTCCCGCTTCGCCACTGGGAAGCCAAAGAGGAGGAACTCCTGCGGATCATCGCTCTTCGCAACCGGGACACCAATCTTACATTTTCCTGTGCGGAACAGCTTGTTGCGCGAATTTTTGTCGAGCTGACGGAAAGCGGGATCTGTCCGGTATCTCCGGCGGCCGCCTATGATCCACGGATTGAGGCGGCATTGAAATTCATGCGTCAGAATCTGGCGGTGAATCTTTCTATACGGGACATTGCCGCAACCGTTTCGCTGAAAGAGGTCCGGTTCCGGCGTCTGTTTCTCCAGGCCTGCGGACTCTCTCCGGCCGCGTGGCTCCACCGCATGCGTCTTCTGCACGCCCGGCGACTGCTGGCGTGGGACAGCAATTCCCTGGCGGAAACAGCAAAAAAATGCGGCTTCAATTCCGTAACTTATTTCTGTTCCTCGTTCCGCAGATTTTTTCATCTGACGCCAGAACAATACCGGAGAGGAATCCGAACCTGAATTTATCTCTCCGAACATTCGGAGATGATATCGAGGAATTCCTCTTTCCAGACAATATCAGGAGTTTTTCTGCGGGCGGAGAACTTTTCTCTCGGATTGCGGTTTCCGTCATCCGTTCATGGGTTCTTCGGAATCTCCGAGGGATTTTTTGATTGCGAACCATATCCCGCAGCTGGTGTTTCACTACCGGGAGGGAATCTGCACGGCGGCGGCCTTTTCTGATGTCCGAAGCTCCATGGAATTCCGTGCCGGAGTTCACGAAACCACCTGTACGCGGCACATCATCCTTGCCCGGTTTCTGGAGGAGGCTCCCGGAAAGAAATACTCCGTGGCGGTGCGTCTTGATATGAACCGGATTTTCTATGAGGAGATGATCCGGCGTTTCACCGCGTGGTACGACACGTTCCCGCAGTCCCCCCACCCCGGGTGTTCCGGAAACGGCGTACGATCCGCGGCGCGCCACCTGCCACCGCTGTCATCATGACATGCGTGCATCCGGAATCGAGAGCGAATGCCGTGTTCCGGCGGAGTGCGGAATGAACACCGTCATCGAGGATTCCGGACGGAAGAATGATGATCATGTTCTCGCCCCCGGAGTCTGCGGGAGCTGGCGTATGTCCAGAGAGACCCCTGCACAGGTTGGGGGCAGACGTTCGGATTTCGTTATCCGGTCTGGTTTGCTGTCCCGCATATTGGGGAACGGTCGGAGAATTGCAAACGTTTTCAGGGGCAGGATCTCCGGGAGACGGCCGATGCGGGCATGCTGGATCCCAGCTCCCCGGAGAGAGAGCGTTCCCGATCGCTCCCTGCAAAGCTCTGATGACCGTTGCGCTCTTGACGGACTGAAACGGGATTTCATTGATCTATTCACATCAGGAAACAGCGATCCGGCACTGTCCGAAGGAATGGGCGGCGCGACATGATTTCCAGCCAGGACACCGTGGACCGGCGGATAACAGAGACTTGCAACGCACTCCGGAGCATCTGCCCGGATGCGCTGATCGAGTTCCGCCAGCCGTACAGCGGACCCGGCAATCCGGAAATGCGGCAATATGCTGTGCGCAGCGGGTTGTCCGGCAGATTCCGGAGTCAACTGGGGAAAATACAATCCGTCTGCGTCCGGTTTCCGGAAGAGGCGCGGTTTATTCCAATATGGGTGGAATCGTGTGAGGACGATGAGATCATTCGGCGGTGCTTCCGTTTTTGAATATTCTGTTCCGTATTCCCCAGATTTCGGTCCGGTTTGCGGATCTGCCGGAGAACTACGGAAAAATGCGGCGTTTCCAGCCGAGCTTTTTCCCTGCTCATCGTGATATTCTCCAGAAGACCGATCTGACTCCGTGTTATCCGGATCACAACGATCCGGTCGTATACGCCGTGGACGAAAAGAGCGGATTGCCGTGTACTGCAAGGGCATCTGTGCAGTACTCGGACTGGAATCCTATGCCGGAATGACCGATCGGCTCAATACAAACAGCCCGGAATGAGGTTCTGATTGATTCTGGGCTTCCGGGAGGCGACGCGACCGTTTTCCTGAAGAAGCGTCTGGGAGAGAGAATTCCGATGGCTGAGCCTCCGTCCGGGCAGTGGAGAATTCCGAAGCCGCCGCTCTCCACTCCGGCAATCCCTCCCCGGCGTTTTTGTGATCCGTCAATCCGCAGGGCCGCCTCTTTCATGACTTGCCGGACAGGAACCTGACATGGGAAAAATACAATAAGGGAAAAAAACTCCGCACAGCTTCAAGACCGCCTCCCCTCTGGATGGGCAAAAGAAAAATACACTGCTGTCCACAGAAGATTCGCAGTATTCAGCGGCGAACAGGAAACCGCTCGGAGGCCGGGCATAAAAGCTGAGCGTCTGGAACAGGCTCCCACATACATCAAGCGGTCGATGATTCCTTCCTGTCGTTGACCGTTTCCTCTCCGGAAAGCAGTTCCCCGAATCGTTGGGAGAAGCAATCCGTTTGTTTCCCGGCACACGGCTCTGCGAAGCTGATCTGTACCGGCCATCATCCGGTGAGCGGCATTCAGCCACATCTTTCCCGGAACCTAAGCTTCTTCCGGGATCTCCATCGCCGAAACGCATTTTAGAGATGTTCGCGGATCGACAAACAGAGTCCGCTCTTTTCAGAAACAGGTTTCAGTCGGTCAGAGAAGAAAGATCGCTGTTCTCATGTCGCGTTCTTTTCCGCGGCATTGCCAATTCTCTTGGGCATCGTATCAGAAGTTCCTGCAGAGTCTTTTATCCAATACCGGCCGGACACGAGATCCCCGCCGACTGCATCAGGGAATTCGGAAGGAAAAGAAATCCGGCAACATGTCCTTCATGGGTCCGCATTCTGTCCTGTCTTTCAACACGCTCGAAACGGAATTCACTGGTCCTCTTCAGCCCCATCATGGTGATCTGAAAGGTATGCATGGAAAAGCCGGAGATTGCATCTGTTTTTCGTTTACACCGCCTTAAGAAAAGGGAAAAATCTGGTCTATCGAATTGAAAAAGAGAGCGGATCATTTTTTTCAAACAAAAAAAAGAAAAAAAAACTTGTAAATGAAAAAAGTCATGCTATACTTTACTTAGACACTACTTAAACATATAAAACCGATTAAGAATGTTTATGAATGACATGAAACATCAAACTTTATCGGAAAACCTGAAGATTCGTCATTATCTTCTTGGTCTTCTTTTTCGGAACGGGCGCCGATCGGTCAAAGTGCCGTCCTATCATGAACTGGCAGCGATTTTCAACGTTTCGCCGCGGATTGCTCAATGCGCCGTGGTCCGTCTGGTCAAGGAGGGGTATCTCATTGGCCGGCAGGGAGTCGGGACATTCACGAATCCGGCGGTCATCGGTCCGGAGTTCTACTCCGGGTATTATGAGAAACGACTTCTGGGACTGGTTTTTGCGAAAGGAGATTATTTTTATTACAACAACTACTCAATGGCCATGCTTTCCACGCTGGGATTTTACGCGGTTCAGAACGGCTTTCTGATTCATTTTCTCTCTTTTTCCGGGATGGGGGATGAAGAAATGTTGGAAGAGATTCTTCGTTCAAAAGTCAGTGGGATTCTATGGGCGGCAATGGATCCATCGGCGAATCTGCTGCGGGAACTGGAGTCCCGCGGGATTCAGACCGTTCTGTTTGGAGGACAGAGCAGAGAAGCCTCCTGCGTCAATTTTTCAAGGAAGAAGGCCATTCGCCAAATGGAACAGTTGATGAATCAGACGCCGTCCCCCTCCGTTCTGTTTCTGCAGGAGAAGTGGATGAATGATGATCTGAACGAGCTGAAGAACCATCTTCCCCGGGAAAGAGTCCGCACCATTGAAATCCAGTCCCGTCCGGATGATCTGAAAAATATTGAAGAGGTTTTGGAATCCGGATTCCGTCCGAAGTTTGTTTTTCTGAATACGACAGCATACGATGTGGTCATCAAATTATTTTTGCGGTACCACTGCATTCTCGGGAAGGACTATGAAATGGTTCTGATGGGAGAAACCCCGAAGAACCGCAGGATTCCTTCCTATGAAATGATCATCCCTTATGCCAAAGGAGCGGAACAGGTTGTCCGGCTGATGGATTCTCTTCTTTCCGGCACGCTGTGCACGAGAAAAGAGATTCTTTTAGATGCCATTCTGGTCAAGGAAAGAAAGCCTGTATCAATCTGAAAAAAGGAGATCGGAACTATGTCTAAAACTCGTTTTTCCAGTGTGAAACCGCCTGTATCAATCTGAAAAAAGGAGATCGGAACCATGAAGAAAGAAAGAGAAATTTTTACTCTTTTAGAATTGTTGATTGTCATTTCAATTCTTCTTATTTTAATTTCAATTCTTCTTCCTGCCCTTGGCTCTGCACGAGAGAAAGGGCTCACCCTCCGATGCAGCACCAACATGAAGAACATGTACACCGCATCGTTTCTCTACGAGGCGGATCAGCAGAACCTTCCCTATTATGACCAGGACGGGAAACTGTGGATGTGGCTTCTGGAAAAATATCACTATGTTCCTGAAGTTTCTCATAAGAATGGGAGAGGAATGATCAACAATGTGCCGTGGGGAGGCATCTTCAAGTGTCCTGCGGCGACGACCCAGAATGAGGGAATGTATGGAATGCTTCACAGTGCGGTCAAAGCCCTTCCGTCCAAATGGCAGAGGCCGTCGACCAAAATGTTCATCTCGGATTCGACCAGCTACGGCTGGCTCTATGTCTACAATTACTGGATCATGGAAGACACCAACTGGGTATATGTCTGGGATACCCGCTCCGGGATTCGCCTGATTCACGAACAGAAAATGATCTTTCCATTCTTTTTTCTGGACGGACATGGAAAAAATATCCGGTTTCTGAGCGGTATGAGAAACATTGTAGATCGGGGAGTTTTCAATGTCACTTACAACGAAACTCCGCTTTATCCCGGACTATAAAATTTCAACTTTGAGGAGGAAAAAATGAAATGGTGTTTGTCCCGTATCGTTCCCCTGATCCTGATGGCTGCAGGAACGGTCCGGGGAGTGGAAAAGATTCTGTACCATGAGACAGCCAATGCGGCAGTTTCCCCCGGAACAGCAGGTCTGAGCTGTCAGTTCGACGGCTATCGGACAAATCTCCGGAAAAGCGGCACCGAAAGTCCGGTCACGTTCTGGTATCTGATTTCATTCGGCTGTGCACAGGGTGCGCATCGAATTGAATTCTCGGTGGAAAGCAACCGGGATCTCTGTACAGATTTTCAGATCCGGGTCCATAACAGTCCGCAGAACTGTCTCGCAACGCGGAAGATCAGACTGAGAAAAGGAGTGGAACAACATGTAGGCATTGATTTTTCCGTCCCGCCGGAATTTGTCGGCAAGCCTCTTCAAGTCCCCTGTTTCACCTGGGACAAAATGGCGGATAAAGACATCTTGAAAATCAGCAAAGTGAAAATTTATCAAATCTGCAATACGAAAGGAAATTGAAACATGAAATCTCTGATGACTCTGACCCTGAGCGCCCTGCTCGTTTCTGCTGTTTTCGGAGCGGAAAAAGAGAGTTTTACCCCAACTCCCAGTGATTACTGGATCTGGGGGACAAAAAGCGAAAGCTATCAGATCACAAAACTGGACAATGGCGCCAAAGCAAGCATCACCGGGCAGCAGGATCCTGCAAACAATCCCAATACGATTCAGTTCCGGGTGGTCAAACAGGCGGGTTTGCCGATCGGGAAATACCGTCTCTCATTTCAAGGGAAATCCAATCGGGACATTACAGTTCCGGTCAGTATCATGTTTGAAAAAAAAACCATGGTGGGGATGCTACAAGGAAGAAATTTCATTCAAAGCAAATGCTCCACAGACAGTGGAATTGCAATTCCAGATCAAAGAACATATGGCGGGGAAAGCCCTTCGAACACCGTCGTTCAATCTGGGAGTTCTTCCGCAGGGAACGGAGTTTGAAGTAACAGGGCTTCAGATCTTCCGAATCGAGTAACAGGAGAATCGGAGAGATGTGCAAACGACTTGCTTTCCTCACGTTTCTGCTCTGTGCCGGGATGTGCTCCGCGTCTGCGGCAGATTCCGGGGACATGTTCCAGAGTCTTTCCTGGGATACATCGTCCTTTGCCTCCTGGAAAAGGGAAGACGGGAAAAAAATACTGTTTGTAGAAATACCCCCGTCAGAACAGCTGACCAATGAGACCCGGGGAATTACAGCCGAACTGGATGTGAATGAGTACAGGGGAAAAAATCTTCTTCTTTCCATTGAAATGAAAGTTGCTATGGTAAAAGAAAGCAGGTGTAAATTGTAAAAAAAGATGGCTGAACCTAAAAAAGTGTGCTACTGAGAATAAGGCGACGACGTGAAAGGATCACGACTCGCAACAGAAACCACACTAAAGAGAAAGG
>CASEYW010000145.1 GCA_949292215.1 uncultured bacterium | reverse complement strand
TCGCAGGGGCTCCAGCTCTGGGGACGCGGAAACACGGAACGCGGAGACCTGATTCGTCTGCCAGGCGATCCGCGCCAGTACCTCAGCGTAACCTGCAGAAAGGACACCTACCGCAGATTTCAGCTGGCGCCGGGAGAAAAATTGTCCATTCGAGTCACCTTCCGTCCGGCGGGAGCGACGCTTCTTCCGAAGGAGTTCCACGCCATTGATCTCCGCTCCCGCATGAACCGCGGCGTCCGGGATGATGTCGCGGGAGACAACCGGGGCGGCTGGAGCGATCAGGGGCCGGATCACGATATGCGCCAGTTCCATCCGGCGCAGAAGGAGTTCCTCGGAATCCTCTTCGATGTGGTGGACCCGGCTCAGAATCGGGGGAAGTCGGTTGTCGTATTCGACTCACCTCATTCATCGACAGGAATCAAGTCTGTAACGGTCCGGCAGGAACTTCCCGAAAGCCGATATCTTTATCTGCTTCATTCTTCCGCATGGACGCCCGGAACGGAAAAGGAAATAGCCTTTGTCACGCTCCATTATGCGGATGGAACGACAAAAAAATATTCTCTGGAGAAGAGACGGCACATTGAAGACTGGTCCGCCGGGCTCGACTCCGATTCCGCAAAAGTGGCCTTCACCGCATCGACAGGCCAGGGACTCCGTCACATATTCATCACGAAACTTGTAATGGAAGAGAAAAAAATATCGAAAATTGAATTCGCAGGAAGCGGAAAAAGCGTCTGGATGCTGGTTGCGGCAACTGCAACGAACCGGGACTGGAAACCTCTCAGACGTCAGAATCTGGTGTTCCAGCAGGGAGATGTCTGGAAAAAAGCGGATTTCCCCTCGCGGGAAATTACAGAAGATTCCATTTTGAATTTCAGTTCACAACTGGATTTTGCCCCTTGCGGAACCTATGGGAAAGTCATAGAAAAGAACGGACTTCTGGTTTTTGAAAAGCATCCGGAGCAGCCGATCCGCTTCTTCGGGCATCACTCCTCCGCCGAATGGGTCTGCGACTGGGAGCCGGATGAAAAACTGTATATGGAACAGATGCGTAGGACGGGAAACAATGCGCTGCGCCTCAGCGTTCACCGGTTGACGAACGACTGGTGGCTGACTCGCGAAGAAAACCGCAAACGGTATCAGTATGAACCCGACGGCTTTTTCATTGCCTCCCGCATCCGGAATTTCTGCCGCTATGTTGCGGAAATGAACCGGAAAGGAATCTATCTCCTGCTGGGCTCAGGCGGAGCCGGACTGGACAATTCGATCCGGATTATGATTGGTGTAGCGGAAGACAGGGAAATTTATCGTCAGGAGACCATCCGTCTTCTGAATTATATCAATCCGTTTACCGGACGCAAAATCAAAGACGAACCCTGCATCATCGGCTGGCAGTTCTGCAATGAGCAATCCCCGCAGCATCTGGCACAGTTTTCCGGTTATGAAAAGCGGGTTCAGAAGAGCACCTGGGATTTCCTGCGGAAAAAATGGTGCACATGGCTGAAAAACGAATACCGGAACAATTTCGACCTGCTCAAAAAGGAGTATGGCAAAGAAGCAGCCGGTTTTTCAAATTTCGAGGAAGTTCCCCTTGTCAGCAAATACACCGACCGCACCGTGCTTGCCCGCGACTTTCAGCGTTTTACCCAGTCCGTCATGGATGACATGTTCCAGTATTACCGTGAAACGATCCGCAAGGCCGGATACAACGGTCCCACGTCCTGGGGAAATTACGACAAGGTCCTCCGCGTGACGGAAAGCCGCAGGAAAAACGACATCATGACAGAGGTGAACACCTATCATTCGTTTTATCATTTGAACCGGGTTCCGCAGCTTTCCTCCATCGGGAATGCGCTTCTCTCGTTCCGGGATGCCGCGGGAAGCAGGATTCCGGGATTTCCGCTTCTGGTCACGGAATACAATGACAATCATCTGAACCGTTACAGTCATGAATTTGGATTGACCTTTCCCGCCTATTCGGCTTTCCAGAACTTTTCCGGACTTTTTTTCCACAATTCCAGCGTCATAACAGACCGCATCAAGGCTCCTGAATCCTTTGACAAAACGGGATGTCATGTGATTGCGACAGCTCCGATGATGCGGGCGGGAGTCTTCCTTGCCGCCTGTCTCTATGGACGCGGAGATGTCTCCGCCTCCAAACACCGAGTTGTGCTGAACTACGACGGAACTTTCATGAAGACGGTCCGCGCCAACGGATACCCCAATTCTCAGCAGACACGACTCGCTCTGCTTACCGGTTTTGCAATTGATTTTCCGGGTCTCGGGAAAAAAACGCCATCCTGCGACCTGGCATTCCCCGGGTATGGAAACGATGCAGCCGATTATCAGATCTATCTGCTTGCCCGGAGCGGGGATTCCGAAGCACGGAAAGATATGCTTGCCGCCCATGTCGAAGAACTGAAGAAAAAAGGCATTCTTTCTCCGGACAACAAAACCAATATCGCAAAAGGGGTTTTTGAAAGCGACACCGGCGAACTGCTTCTGGAAACAACTCTTCCCCGAATGCGCATCGTTACACCGCGGACCGAGGTAATCTCTCTGCCCCGGGACGGTTCCGCCAAAGCCTCTCTGCTGGAGGTGCGGAACACAAGCACCTGCGCAACCATTGCCGCTACCGCAATGGATCGGAAACATCTGGAAAAGAGTTCCCGTATCGTTCTGCTGTTCATTACGGAAAACGCATGGGAAGGTTCCATCCGGACTCCTGACGGGGACTGCATTCTCAGTCCGGGACCGCTCAAACGCAACAAACAGCCTGTCGGGAATTTCCTGGTGAAATCAGGAAAGCTGAACCTCTGTCTGAAAAATTCCTCCGGGGGAAAATTCGTTCTTTATCCTTTGAGTCTGAATGGGATACGGCGGGAACCGATTCCCATCCGCCAGAAGGACGGCAGAATGGAAATCATCCTTGACACCGCAAAACTCAAACATGGCGTAACGCCCTTTTTTGAACTGTCGGCGGAACCGTGAAGAAGGACTTTCCTGATTTTCCTTCAAAACGGAGGGATTGATTCCTTGAAAAATGAAACAGGAGAAAAAACATGCTGACCCTTGGATGTGCTTATTATCCCGAAGACTGGGATGAAACCATGATCGAAAAAGACGCTGAACGGATGCGTTCTGTCGGAATGAAGGTAGTCCGGATCGGGGAATTCGCCTGGTCGCACATGGAAAGAAGCGACGGGATTTACTCCTTTGAATGGCTTCATAAGGTCTTTCAGATCTTTCAGAAAAATGATCTGGACATTATTCTGGGGACGCCGACCGCCGCCGCTCCGCCATGGCTGGTCCGGAAGCATCCGGAAATTCTGCATGTCGATTTTTTTGGACAGCGTGCTTATCCGGGAGTCCGCCAGTACACCTGCTGCACCTCTCCGGTGTATCGCCGTTATGCGGCACGGATCGTGGAACGAATGGTCTCGGAATTTCATTCCTATTCCAATTTGTTTGCGTGGCAGATAGACAACGAATTGGAAATCAACCAGGTAAACTGCTGCTGTCCTGCGTGCAAAGCGGGATTCCGGGAATATCTGAAACAGAAGTATAAAACGATTGACGCAGTGAACCAGACATGGAAAACCACATTCTGGAGTTCCGAATATTCCGACTGGGAGGAAATTGAAATCGGCGATATGGACCGGAATCTCAATTCGGCTCTGGTTCTGGAAAGTCAGCGGTATCGAAATCAGGAATATCTGGCATATATTGAAAATCAGGCTGCAGTCATCCGGAAGGGATGTCCGGGAATTCCGATTGTCACAAACAACTGTGGCGATCCGGTCGATCGGCATGCCCTGTTTCAGCAATTGTCCGCGGCGGGAGGTGATCTCTATGTCAATCCGGCTCATCGACTTCCGACGATTGCGTTCTGGATGGATCTTCTCCGCGGATTTCGCCCTGGTACTCTACCCTGGCTTCTGGAGTGTTCGACGACACCATGGGAACCGGTGAAAAATCTTCTGGAACTTCTCATGATTCATTACCATGCCCGCGGAGCGGATCTTCAGCTCTATTTTCACTGGAGATCGCATTCCGGAGGATTTGAGAAAAGTCATGGATCTTTTGTCGGCTTCTGCGGTACGAAGCGCCCCGGACTCGCCAGTTTCAGAAATGCCGCGGAAAAACTTCTCCCCGTCCTGAAGGAATTTGGAGATCTGCCTCCCCCGGAATGCAGAGCGGGAATCCTTTATGATTTTGACGCCCAGTACAATTACTCGCAGGGATTCCGTTCCCGTTCCGCCGAATACGGTTCAAAGCTCC
>CASEYW010000144.1 GCA_949292215.1 uncultured bacterium | reverse complement strand
TCCCTCACGCGTATGCCGGATTCGTGAATCGCTCGAATCCCCCATCGCGGGATAATCGCCCATGGTGCAGCATGCGGTGATATCCGGACCGTTTCCACGGAAATAGCGGATTCCGGTTTCATGTACTTTCGCGGAGTTCGGCCGGGAAGAAGATGATGAAAAAGACCGGATCTCATGTTTTCGAATAGCCTGTCCGATCTGAGAATCCAGAATCTTCCAGTATTCTGCCGCCCAGTCGCAGGGAAGCAGAATGACGGGAAAACTGCTCTTTTTACTTTTCCCGACAATGATACCGTTTGAACGTGGAATGATCATCTGTCCCTCTGCCTTCAATCGCTTCAATGCGTGGTCGGACACACGACGTGACATGTGATACTTCAGGAACAGTTCTTTGAGAAAATAAAATTTCTCTCCCTCGGAAAAACGATCCAGTTCCCGGATCCGCATTTCATAACAGAGATTGATTCCTGTCTGAAAATCCCACATCGTTCATCCTCTTCTGTTCCTGTATTCCATCCAGTGGAACGAGCTGAGTCCTGATGAGACTCGACCTATCCTTCGGTATACTGTACGAAATGTCTTTGTTATTAATTATAACAAATGTGCACAGAATAGTCAACACTGTGTCACAACCTTTTTTTCCCCATATTTTTCCTCTCCCATGAACCCTGGGAAAGTGTCATGTGCGGGAATAAATGGTTCTGTTTTTCTGCGAAAAACGGGTGGCGCTTTTCTCCATGCTCACTTCCTGGTGCAAAGCGTGCCGATGGGGTCCGTGACAATTTAGTGAAAATCCTGAAGAGCCTGACCGCTCGTCGATTATTTCAACTGCACCCTGAAATAAAAAAAGTGACGGAGTGGAAATCTGTCGACAAGCGCTTGTTATGTGAACGCTGTTGGTTTGTATGCAGGGAAAGATGTAATTCAAAGAGATGTCGCGGGGCAGGGGGAAATATACAAAGCGTTATGCTTCGCAACCCGATTTGGGTTTCGGCGCATTTTAGATGCCGCGGATTCCTGCATCACGGCAGTTCATTGCAAACGGGAGTACGGCTGATTCGTCGGTGTTTTCCGGCAGATGGAAAATGCTTTTCATGCACGGGAATTCTCCCCGGAGTTGGAACGGGTCCGTCCTGTCCTGGAATCCCGGATCCGTCCAGACTCCGGAATCCGGTTCTCTCTATGGATGTATAAAATTGATTTTGTCCGGTGTTTCATCCTGAGATCCTCTGCCTCCGGTGCCATTCCGAAATGCCGGGGGTGTTTCCCGAAGGCGTCTGATTCCGGAAAAACTTCAGGGACTCTTTCGTTCATCATCGTATCCGGCCGAATCAGACGTCGAGTTTCCCGATCGCACGCTCAAAAATTCTTCTGCCGGGGGAAGGTCAGAAATCGCCGGGATGTCCCGGGACAAATGAATTTGTCCCGGGCAGAGAAATGGGGGAGATTCATGGCATCTGCCTTTTTCCCTTTCCCGGAGAGGAATCCAGATTTTTCCTCAGATATTTCAAGAGAATTTTTTTCCTGGGCGTTTCTTCTATTCTAGCCCGGCGGGAAACAACGTCGAATGTGCATTCGACATTCCAGCCGTACCATCCATCGGCGGACCCATGATAACACCAGTTCCAGTTGAACTCTTCCAGAAGAGAGCAGACATCATCCAGATACTGTTCTGCTCCGGGCGCCCAGTTGATGACGGAGAATTCTCCACAGAAAATCTCTGCGCCATACTTCTTCTGAAATTTCCGGACAGGTTCAAGAACGGCGCGGAGGACCGATTTGTCAAACCAGACCTCATTGATCCGGCCGGGATAGGAAATCCTTTTGCCTTTCCTGATTTGTTCCATATCCCTCCAGGAGACCCCCTGATGAGTATATTCTCCCGGATCGTAGATATGAACCTGGTAGACAATGTTCCGAAAGGGAAGAGGTTTTAAATAGCGGAAGGCGGACGGTTTGCTCCAGTCGTTTGCGGAAACAATGATTGGCCGTTCGGGATCAATAGCCCGAATTGCCTTGGCTGCAAGATATTGGACTTTCAGATAGTCATTTTTGGTTTTTCCGACTTGCGACGGCTCATTCATCAGATCATACCCGACAATTTCCGGACAGTCGCGCAATTCCCTGGCCACCTTTTCCCAGGCTGAAATAAATATCGAGAGCCATTTGTCGTCATTGAACAGACGAAAATTCTGACTGCTTTCCGGATTTCCTGCCAGAGTTCCCGCGGTTCCAAGAATCAGAGGAGTTTCATAGCGTCCCCCTGGAGTTGGAATTGTCAGAATGACATGCAGCCGGGCTTTCCGGTATTCCGGCAGTTTACGTTTCAGACGCAGGAGTTCTTTTTCCAGCCCCGGAAGATTCGGATCGCGCTCTCCGCAGGGGAGCCAGTAGCGAACCACATTGCATTTCCACTCCCGGGCGGTCTGGAGTATGCTTTCCGACGGTTCACTCCCGAAGCCGCGAAGCCGCGGAAGTTTCCGGTATTCTTCCGTATATCTGCATCTGAAATTTTCCGGCAGTGGCACTGGAGGAGGATAGGGATCCTCCTCCCTGATTTGCAGATTCCGCGCCTGAATTTTCCCGTGGTTGCACTGAATTCCAACCATCAGCGTCAGCTGCTTGCAGTCATCCGGGACGATATAGGGCAGAGTCAGTTTTTTCCAGTCGAATGTTCCCCAGAGACTCCGGTCGGTAAACACATAGCTGACGCCCCGAGAATCTCTGGTGCAGAGCATGAGCTTTGCACAGTAGGACGGATTTTCCCCAGCGGGAATGTTTTCTCCTGTTATGTAAAATTCAAGGGACTGAACCCCAGATTTCACGTTTTTTTTGTTTTTTCACGTTTTCTAAACTCATTTTTGTCTTTTGAAGACAAAAATCCACCCTCTGCAATTTCTTGCAGTCCTTTCTATGTAAAACT
>CASEYW010000143.1 GCA_949292215.1 uncultured bacterium | reverse complement strand
TTCACCGGTCGCGCAAGCCGTCTCTTATGCCTTGAATATCGAAGAGGAGCTCAAAAAATTCCTGAAGGATTCCCGATTGAACATCGACAACAATCCGGCTGAACGGCTCAACAGGGGAATTGCGATCATCCGAAAGAACTGTCTCTTTGCCGGAAGTGAGGCCGGTGGGCAGCGTCTTGCAGTTCTGTATTCATTCGCCGCAACATGCAAAGCGAACGGCATCTGCTTTCGCAAATGGCTCGAAGACGTTCTACCGCGTTTGAATTCCACTCCGGCAGGACAGATTGATTCGCTGATCCCAGAGGCAAAGCAAAGTTGTCAATGAGCTCAGGCTCATTATTATGAAGAGAGAATGCCGTCGGGCTATGATGACCGCCCGACGGCATCACCTTTTCCTGCTCTAATCTTTTCAAAACTCTATCGCCGATATTTTCCTTTACCCATGGGGCTTGCTGGGCGCTTACCCGATCCCTTCCGTAGTCACACACTCGGTAAAGCGGTTGGCAGCATCCGGAATCGCGCTCATTTTTGATTGGGGAATGTTCCCTATTGTGTTCCAGGGAGACACTCTCCATATATATAAATTTGAAAGGACCTCTCGGAGAATTTTTCGAGAAGATGAATTTACCGCCCCTTTGAGACTCGGAAAATTCGCTGTTCTGAGGAGGAGAGAAGATTCGTCCATAGTCCCCTTACGCCCACCATTTTGATCACTGCAAGGGTATTTTGAACACTTTTGGGCTGGAAAGTCCAACCTACTCTTTTTTATCTGCGAGATCTCGTATTTTGAAAACTCCTTCAAGATGGATTTCCCTTGAAAGCCGAACCGGAAGTCGGTCGATTCTTTTATCCAAATATTCTGGATTTATAATCAGATTTCTTCTATGCTATTTTATTCTTCGCTCCCCACAGGCTTCGGTAATATCCTCCACGCGCTGAACGGACACTCCTGCCAGATACATCTCAATCAAAGCGCCCTCAATGCTGCTTTGCTTCGTCTTATAACGCTCAATGATTTGTGCTGCAAAGGGAAATGCGCGTAAACGGGGAACGCGAAGTCTCACTTTTCCCGCTTTTGTCAGGAGTTTGCTTTTGTTGTTTCCGGCCCGCGGGTCCAGCCGATCCGGACTGTGCTGATATCTCGCAGTCTGGCAGATCGCATCGGCTTCCGCATTCAGGAGCGCATTCAGCGTATCCTCGATCGACTGCCGAATCAGTCCGCCAAGGAGCGTTCGAATCTCTTTTTCGTCGATTTTAATCGCTCCGGAGATTGCCTTCTCGTTTTCTTGCGCTCCATTTTTCATGGCCTGTTTTTCCGTTCTTCGGCTAGAGTCTGTCCGCTATGCTCAATCAGAAAGCAGTTTTTTTCAGGAGCCATCCTCTAAAATGTGCGCAATTGTCCGGGCGGTATTGTTACTTCGATTTGGATTCAAGCAGACCGAAGGCGGTTCGATCACTCTGCGGATTCTTCCCGCCGATCAGGGCAGATTCCTTTTTCCCGTTGCCGCTGTCATTGATTTTTAATTCGAATCCAAGAAACTGTTTCACTGCAACAGGGACTTCGAGAGATAGACGGTATCCATTCTGAACATTGACCACATTCAGTCGACACTGCTCCGGACGAATCGTTCCCATGCCATGAAGCGCATCCGGATCCCGGGGCGTGACAAAGAGACGGAAAACATCGGACGTGTAGCTCTTCGGGTGACGTCTGTCCAAAGAAAACGGCGCTGTGTCCAGAAAGAGTTCGACAGAATCCGTCTGCCATGGTTTTCTCTTTCCTGTCGGACCCGAGGGGGTCGCATCCCGGACAAACAGTTCCAGTCGCAGGCAATTCCGATCCAGAAACACCTTCCCCTCCGCATTTTGCATCTGTATCGTTGTTTCGACCCGGCGATTTTCCACGATCTCAAGCGGATAAGAAAATTGACGTTCCCCCAGAACAAGCACCGCCTGCGGACGAGTCTCCGTCGATGACGGAATCAACGGGATTTCCACCACCGTGGATGAATCCGGCGGAATCTGAAAGGGAATCTGCTGTTTTGCGCACAGATGATTCCCCAGATATCCGGCCATGCCTTTCTGAGGTTCCGATGAGAGATTGTACAGGTGGAGAAACAGAGATTTTTCCAGCTTTCTACCGACTCCTGCAATCGCCAGCGGCTGAGACATCTGAAACTTCAGCTGTTCCAACTCCGCTTCAAAACTCTTTCCGTTCTCTTTTCCCGGGAACAGATAGTACGGCTTTGAGAGAACCGGAGTGTTTTTCGATGCCGTGAAGAAATTTCCATACAGATCCGCCACATGGAAGCGACGGAGATCCGCGGAAATTCCCCTGCTGTTCTGATAATTCCAGAGCGCGGCACACCATTTCCCATTCCGGCGATAAATGTAGCAGATGCAGCCGTTGGAATATCGGATTTTCTTTTTTACCTCGGCACCTTCAAAGAAACGGGCCAACGCGTTGTAGACAACAAAATTGGCATTGGGGATGAACTGATTGTTTCCATACATGCTGGTCGAAATATGAGGAGTGGAACTCTTGAACATTTCTCCGAATTGGAGAGGGATCGACTGAGCAACGCCTTCCCCGAGATCGGTCAGAAACCGTTTTGCCACATCTTCCGGGAATACGACAGCCCGTTCAAACCAGTTTTTCCCTCCGTCGCGCATATAGTACAATTCCGTGTTCCAGAGAGGGACATTCTGCTTCCCATACTTCCGGATCAGGGAGCGAAGTCCCGCGATCTGCCGGTCGGCGGGGACGGGGGATCCAAGATTCGGAGCATTATAGGGATGGAACGAAAGAACATCCAGATCATCCAGTCCCCCGCCCGAGAGCACCTTTCCGACGAAAGTCGTCAGATTCCCTCCCAGATCCCCGGTCGAACAGACCCCGACAATTTTTGTCCCCGGAGCATTTTCCCGGATTTCTTCCCGGGCAATCTCCAGAAATTTCAGGTAACGGGTGGAGTCCATACAGATATTCGGTTCATTCATGATTTCAAACCAGCGAATCC
>CASEYW010000142.1 GCA_949292215.1 uncultured bacterium | reverse complement strand
GCTGGAGGAGTCCGAAATCGAGGTCTCCCCCGGAAAGAAGGTACAGATTTTTCAGGTGATTCCCATCTATCAGGAGGAGATGGATTACAAAGTGGAAAATGATGCGGATAAACTCTTTGAACTCTGGGGTGATTCATTCAGCTACGTAGTCGATCCGCAACGCAAAAACGGCGTGACGGGGGCATGACCGGGTGAGTGAATCCGATTCCAACTGAAACAGAGGCGGGCGGGAAAATGCGTGGACGTCAGGACGCTGATTTGCAGGAGATGGCTGAATAATGAAATTTGACAAGAAACATTTTTTTTCTCTCTTTCGACGAAAAAAAACGAAAGTCCTGACATTAAAAACAATGTTCCCATGTTGCGTCAGAAATGCCATTTCTTTCGGTTTTGTTCTGTTGGCATTCGTGACGCTGCCCGCCGGGTACTACCTGTTAGAATCATGGCTGCCTCAGGAAAAGAATAATGCAATCCTTCTCTTACAGATGCTTATTCTGCTCCTGCCGCTTGCTGCAGCAGGGGGTGCATGTGGAATTGCATTCATTACTGCCGCTCAACAAAATGACTTTCTTGCGCAGGCGGCCAGGGAACGAAATCGGCCACTCCCCAAATGGGATGACTTCTGCTTGTACCTGCCGGGAAGCCGTTACTGGTTTCTCTACCGCCATCTTGCCGGGGAGCTTCCCGGAACCTCGCGCTGGCGGCTGTGGGTAATGCTGATAAGCGCGGCGTTTTTCTGGATCAGCTGGATTTTCATCGGGCCGTTGAGTCCGATCCCATTTTGTGCGCTTGCTGTAAGCATCGGTTTCTGGCTCGGAATTGCCCGGCGCATCGCGGGAGTGCCGATGCAGAAAAAAGAGCGACTCGGCTGGATGCTGCTCCTCGGTTGTTTTCTCGTCTCCACGTTGGCTGGATATCTTCTGTTCTACCAGGGAAAAGGAGAATTGAAAGTGGAAGGACAGCTACTCCGGAATGCAGGAATTCCCACCAACCGGGAGGAATTGGAACAACATTTTTACCAGGGCAGAACTCCCAATGCGGAATTCGGAAAACTCGTGGATCGCAACTCCGACTACAACATCAAAAAAGGTTCAGAATGTCTGGAATCCGCTTATGGATATTATAAATTGCCGGAGAGCAAACGCAGAAAAATCAAAATATATCTTACCGGAGAACTCTGTCAGGAGGATTTCAAAAACATTGATGCACTGATTGAATCCGGCGATAGCCTGAAATACAAAATGTGTTTTCCGAGTGATTATCTGACACAGACTTTAATGCCGCATCTGAGCTATTATCGTACTGTAATGAGGTATTTCTCTTCGCGGATCATTGTTGCTCTGGAGGATAAAAATCCTTCGGAAGCCATGCGGCTTTTCCGTTTGGCAGATAAATTTCAAGAAAATGTATTGCAAGGCGATTTCTGGATCGGCGCGTTGGTAGCCATCTCTTGTGAGTATATTCGGAGCGAAACTATCGGTGCAATGCTGGGAAGCGGTTTTTTGTCTGATGACAATCTTTTGGAAATAGTGGATCTGAATCACAACCGGGAAGAAAAGATACGAAATGCAATGCGATATGGTTTGCGCGCTGAAGCGTATCTGGTGATTGAGACCGTTATGCGTCTGCTTGTTCCATATCCGAAAATAATGTCAGAGATCCAATATGATGGACAGTGGCAATATGAGAAGCCGTTGTTGCGTTTTCTGTTTCGCGGCAATACAACTGTTTTCCCAACACCGCCATGCCTGTGGACAGAGGCCATTCAACAGCGCTATTCGCTTTATGCCATGCGTCACCAGCGGGCGGTGATACGGTATTTCGACGATCCGACTTCACAACGCGAATTTTTGCGTACTGATCTGAAACGTGAACTTGCAACACGTGAACTCTATATTGAAAGAATGCTCCTGCCGTATTATTTCAGCGCAGAACAACGCTTGCAACGCATATTGACTATGAGTAAAATGACCGACCTCGGATTGCAAATCGAACAGTTCCGCCGGAAACACGGCCGCCTGCCGGAAACGCTGGACGAACTCGATATTCCGCTGCCCGTGGATGCTTTGAGCGGCGAACCGATCCGCTTCACCCGCTTTGCCCGCCTGTTTGAAGAGGACGGCAATGGCGGTACAATTTCGCGTGATCTCCCCGGCTGGCAGCTTTCCGCAGCGGGCGGGAATCACGAAAAAGCACTGGAAGAACAAAAGGAGTATCGGCGAGATTTCTTCACGGTCATTACCCAGTGGCCTGTTCCCGCACCGCCGGAACCACCGAAAAATAATGAAGGATCATTCGATTTCATGGGAAGTGCTGCTGCAACCGAGGAGGCTGCACCATGAATATTGCTTTTGATCTGGACAATACATTGATCTCTTCGAATTTCCCGCAGGAGGAGTGCAGATGGTTACGCAGAATGTTCCTCAAGGAAAGACTTCGCCGGGGAACAAAATGGCTCTTCCGGCATTTGAGGTC
>CASEYW010000141.1 GCA_949292215.1 uncultured bacterium | reverse complement strand
TGCCAGGGAAAAACCGGTCAGGATCGCTTTCAGATGGGCGGCGCTGTTGCCTTCGCAGTGCTGATAGCAGAGTTCGTTCTGCGGAATCAGCGAGGAGAGTTTGGCAAGAACATCATGTTTGACATCCGGATCGGCGTTCTCGTTGACCGTGATTCCGGCGGTCGTATGGGGGCAGAAAATATGACAGACTCCGCATGCGATTTCCCGGGGAATCCGCTCATTGATCTGTGCCGTAATATCCTGAATTTCGCAGGTTCGACTGGTTCTGATTGAAAATTCCGGCATGGTTCGTCTCCTTTCCGGCTGATCGGGGTTCTCTGAAATATACCAACCCTCCGGAAAAAATCAATCGTTTTCCGGAGGGGATCCCGCAGACTTTCAGAAGGAAATCCCTTTCACTCAGCGTCTGCCGCGATGCGGTGGCGGAGGAGGACCGGGATGATGACGCGGACCGGGACGATATGGTGCGGGACGTACGATCACAGGCGCCGGCTGCGAATAGATCACTGTCGTCTGCGGATAGACCACCGAGGGCTGCTCATACACCACGGCGGGCTGCTGAACGACCACGGGAGCCGTCTCGCGTACCACAACCGTCGGCGGTGCAATCACGCTCTTCACCAGATCAACGATCTGTGTTGCCAGCACAACTCCGTCGCTCCCTCCGTGGTGACGGGGAGGAGGCGGCCCGTGAGGTCCGGCCAGAACACTTCCCGTCATCATGACTCCGCACGCCGCCATCAGAAGAAATTTTACAGCATCCATGATACACACTCCTTTTTCTTTGTCTGGTTGCCGCAGTTCTTTTTGTTCCTGCGTTGACCATATAACGCGGAAAAAGAAGTTTTATTGTTTGAAATAATAAATATTTCTTAATAATTCTGCAAACTAAGTTTTCTTCTGTCTGTTTTTCTTTCGTTCTCCGGGAACCGCATCTTCTGGACTTCGGATACGGTAATGTTTTTAAATAACACTCTTCCGGTACCCTGTTCCAGCCCGTAGATCAGGCAGAACCTTGCTCCATGAGGGAGACGATAAGTGAACGAGCATTTCCGCCAGTCGAATTTTCCCGCTCCGACTTCGCAGGCGGGCCATTGGGTCTTTCCGCCCGAGACGGGGACAAACCCGCCGAACTTGACGTTTTTTACCTGATCCGAGTGCTCCAGCCGAATCATTCCTTCAAAGAGATAGGTTTTTCCAGGTTCCAGCTTCAGCCAGCGGTGAACGACGGAGCGTTTTCCACTTTTTGTATTGTCGATCACATTCGGCCGTTCCGTTTCAAAACGGTAGAGAACATTTTCATTCGGATGATCGGCGGGCGGTTTTTCCAGTTTGCCGGAAAGCAGATCGCGGGTCGTTTCCAGAGTCTCTTTTGTTTCCTTCAGGCGGGCGGATTCCTCCAGCAGAGCGTTTTTCCGTGTCTGAAGTTCCGCAAGCTCGCGGCGCAGCGACCGGTTGCGTTCCAGCGGATCGCTCCATGCCGGAACGGTCAGGAGAGAGAAAAACAGAAGCAGAAGAAACAGTGCAGATTTCATCGGTGATTTCCTTTCCAGTCAGTTTGCATTCCGGAGACGGTAACGCGGAATGTTTCCGAATCCCGGTTTATTCACATACCCTTTGC
>CASEYW010000140.1 GCA_949292215.1 uncultured bacterium | reverse complement strand
TTAAAACAGCCGTGTATTTGGGTGTTTACAACGGATGATGCAACGAGTCTGTTTCTGAAAAAAAGCGGAATGAATATAAAATCCTTTGATAATTGTAAAATCTGTGAATTAACGGCAGATATTATTGCTCGCATGCTCCAGAAATTCCATAATGTTTTTGGGGGACGAGCAGCGTTGCGTCTTACCGGCGGTATACGATTGGGGATCCGGAATTGGATGGAAGGAGCCGGTCCTATTATTGAAAACGATAATTTACCGAATGATTTTGCCTGGCTCTTTTGTGAAGGAAGACCGCAAGAAAAGATTTCTATTTCTGCCCAGGAACTTCAGCACTATCCGGCTGGAGAATATACTTTGCGTTATCATCCAGACGCACCTCCGATATATTTCAAAATATCTCCGCCATGTGAGTGCAAGGATCGTTTATCCTTTGGAGGCTGGCTTTTTAAAGACGGATTCTTTCAACCGGGAGAAGATTCCGAAATTCACTGTCATGCGTTGGATTTCGGTAAGCTTCCATTGGATTTATTTTCATTGCAAGATGATGGCGAAGCAAACCCGATTCAAGACTGGATGATGCTTGCCACAGGTCAGAAAATATCTCAGCATCCGACAGAATCTGTTCTTCACAAAATACTAAGGAGAAGTCACAGTGGAATACGCAATTGGTAGAGTTTGCGAGACTAAAGAGCAAGGTGCTCGAATTCGAGTTCTTTTCCGTCAGGAGAATAATTTTTGGACACAGAATAGTATTCAAGAAATCTTCCCTCCAGATGGATATGTTTTTGCTCCTGACTGTAAGGTTTATTCCCAATTAAACGTGCCTCTATTGAAATCTAACACACGTGTACATGATCTCAAAGGGTGTGATAGATTGTTTGAGCCTCTATCATTAAAAGCAGGCACGCTTGTAAGATTTAGTTATGTCCCTAAAGAAGATCAGAGTATAAATTATAGAACAAAAGATCAATATATTGTACAAAAGAAAAATTGTGAAGTCATGATCCGACCTTTGATAAAAATTTTAAATATTGAAATGCAAAAAATTTATAATCGTGAACAGGTGACCAATTCGGATGAAGAGGTTTTTTTTATCAAGAAACAGGAGTCTATATCTTATTTATGCGGACCATTGAATGGTAAAGATCTTTCTCCCGGAAAGGGCAAAGAAGTTGGTGCATGGCCGTATATACCCAATAAAAATACGATTGATTATAATGGTCAAACCTATCTTGTAACTGACATAAAAGTGTTTACAAGAAAAAAGCCAGCTTTTATGGTTGATTGTATGTCTACAGAGCAACTTTATAATGACTGGTTTAGAAAACAGTTCAACGTTTTGGGTTCTCATCATGTCTTTGAACATATTCATCAACAGTTGAAAGAAATTGAATCGAATGCAAGCGATGTCCTCGCAAAAGAACGCTTTCAACGAATTTTCCGGACATTGGATTTTCTGAATCTTTCTTATGAGGAAATAAAACATCTAAGTGAAATTCCTGAATTTCAAAAGATCTACGAAACTGCTGTAGATAAGAATATTGCTGCTATTCTCAAGGAAGAAAAATTCTTGTCAAAACAGAAGATGATTGAAGAAAAATATTCTGAAATGTCAAAAAAGGTTGAAGATCAACTTGCTAAAAAAAAGGTAGAATGCCAGAAATGTATTTCTGAGTTAGAATCTGAACTGGAGAGTCAACTGGTTCAAAAAGAAAGAGAATATCATAACCGTTTATCTAAACTGGAGAATCAACTGGTTCAAAAAGAAAGAGAATATCACAACCGTTTGTCTGAACTGAAAACACTTCTTACTACGAAAGAACAGCAATATTCAAAACGTACCGCGGAACTGAATGAGAAAATTGCACGTTTGGAAGAGGCTTGTGCAAGTAAAGAAGAATCTTTGGAACTACTGGAAAAAAACAAACGGGAATTTGTCGAGATGATCCGGTTGCAGGCGGATCTCGTCAGCAAAGTTGAGCCTGGAACTGGAAGCCAGTCTCACAACTGGCAGTATCCGCTTGAGGTTATCGCGCACGATCCGGACGCTCAGCCCGTAAAAAACGATGCCGACAAACAGACATTTTGTGCACGGATTCAGGAGTTGTACCGAAAAGAAAATATGCGTGAAGCTCTCAATCGTCTTCGTTATCCAGCCCTTCAGACGGAAGACATTCGGAATGGGATTTTTCTCGCTACCATGCTGGGGAACAGCGTTTACGAACTGTGTCAGCCGTCACCGAAATGGCTTACATTTGAGGATTTTTGGGGGGAGTCCCTCCAACCGATCTGGGACTCCGCCCATCGTTCTCCTGAAATCTGGCACTTTCTGTTGATCGAAAATTTCAACCTCGCTCTGCCAGAGTGCTGGGGTAGACCGCTTTGGAATTTATTTGACGAATACATCACTTTACTGCCTTGTGCGCAAAATGCGCAACTCCCAGAGAATCTGAGGGTCATCGTTAGTCTTGCTCCAACTCAATCGGACGATCATTCCCATTTCGGACTCCCGACTCAGATCGGTTTGTCCTGGCCAAAGCTTTCCATAGGACCCAACTGGGAAGACTGGTTCAATTTTGCATCAGACAAGTATCAGGGCCTTGCGATCAACGAAGAGTTTTATTATCCGGTGTCGAAAAAGTTATGACAACAGCTGAACTTGTTCGAATACAGAATCTGATTCTCCAGTTTCTCAGTGTGCAGCGAGATTTTGTTCGGGAGGAGAAACTGCGTGACGTCTGCAAGGCCGCCGAGTTCTCTGTGGTTGGAAAATCACAGGAATATGCGCTTCATCGTCTGCTTCTGCCGCTTGTTCGTGCCGGGATGGTGGAATATGGGATCATTGACCATAAGCACCACTGGCAACTTGCAAAACCTCAGCTTTTCTCTCGGCGATTCCCCGATGGACGACACTGGATCGGAATCAATTTGACGGAAGAACAGAAGCGAAAAATACCGTTTCAATTCATCTCTTCCCAACAAAATGGTGCAACGGAAGTCCATTGCAATGTGGTTCGCTGGATATCTCCAGAGTCTTGTGATATGGCGGGATTCCCTCTCGTGCAAAATCGTCCAGTAGCAAACTTGTTGCGAATTTTCCCTGAATGTTCTCCTGAAGTTTTTGCAAACTATGAAGCCGTAGTTCTGCCGGAAACCGCGCAGATTTATAGTCCTGGACAGAGTTGCCCATGGCGTTCAGTTTCAGAAAAAGCCGTCCGCGAGGATGGACTATATCGGCAAGAAAATCAGGATTACTCTCCGCGCTGGTATTTCCGCAATCACCGGACATACAGATTAGACAACAATAATCCAGACAGTCCGTTTTGGGCAAGAGCAATGCATTGGATTGATCATAAGCGCCCGATTGCGACATTTGACTCTCTGCGTCAACAGCTCCATTTTCATCTTGCTCCACCGATTATGATCGGCCGACTTCTGTTGCTGAATGAACTGTTTTCTGATTTTCAGGTTAATTCTCTCTCTTATTCGGGAATCAATCAAAAAATAGTTTATGAAATACAACGTATTTTTCATAATAACATCCAGGAGATCAATCATTCATGAATACTCCGATCACGATTTGGAATGAGCTGAAGGATAATTACTTGCGGTATCTTAGAACAGGTATTCCGCTCAACCATCCAAAACTGGATGAAGAGCGGGCGGAATTATTCAACAAATCCGCGGATCTGGAGAGCGGTTTCTGGCATCAACCGTTTTTCGAGTTAATGCCGAGCTATCCGTCTGGAGCGATGCTTGCCGAATTGGAATTCCTTCCCAAAGGATTTGCCCATTTTGCCAGCCTCGGACTTTTTTCTCCTTCACGCCTTTATCGACATCAGGAAGCGGCTCTTCTGGCTGTGGACCGGGATCGAAAGCACATTGTTGTTACCACGGGAACCGGTTCCGGTAAAACAGAATGTTTTATGCTTCCGCTTTTTGCTAATCTGATCCGTTTGAAACAAAAACAGGCTCGACAAAAAAATGCAGTGAAAGCGTTGATACTTTATCCACTCAATGCCCTTGTCGAAGATCAGCTGGGCAGATTACGCAAAGCATGCAATACTCCGGAAACCCGTTGCTGGCTTTCCTCTCATTGCCGGGGACAGATGATTTCTTTTGCTCGATATACCGGTGTAACTCCTCAGAGTTCCCACGCCAAAGAGGCTGAGGAACTGCAACGTTCCTGGGACAAAATCCGGGAATTGATTGACCATCAGGGCGAGAATGTCGAAGAGTTGTTCCCACGTTTTATCAATACAGATGCTGATTCAGCAGAGTATTGGAATCGCGAACAGATTCTCAATACTCCTCCTGACATTCTGATTACCAATTACAGCATGTTGAATGTCATGTTGATGCGGGAACAGGAAAATGGCCTTTTTGATTCCACTCGTGAATGGCTTGCCTCCTCGGAGGATCATGTATTCTATCTGATTATTGACGAACTTCACACCTATCGCGGTACTCCGGGGACGGAGGTCGCCCAACTGATCCGACTGCTATTGGCTCGATTGGGACTTACTCCGGATTCTCCGCAGATCCGTTATCTTGCCACAAGCGCTTCACTCAATGTGGAGAACAGTACCTTTATCTCTGATTTTTTCGGAATCCCGCATGAGCGTTTCGTTGTTATTCAACAGGTCGCCTCAGCTCCTCCGGAAAGGGTAGAAACGCTGAAGCCGACAGATTTGATTCGCACAATTAACCAGCCCCTCCCAAGTGTGGAGACTGCTGAATTTTATCGGAAGCGCAATCTCAAAGCTGTACTGGAGCATGCTTTCTTCGATCGGGAGAAGAAGCGTTATCAACCACGAACCTTGCAGGGACTCGCTGCCGGAATCTTTGGGAATGTATCGACAGAGACCATAGCCGCTTTTGATGCATTGCTGCAGATTATTCGACGCGCCGGCGAAGGGAATGAAAAGATTCCGCAGTTGAGGATTCACTATTTTTTCCGCAATATCGACACGATCTACTGCTGCAGCAATCCTGATTGTACGGAAGTTTCTCCTGCATATCAATATGACGGTCGGAGGTTCGGCAAACTTTATCTCTCTCCAGTCAAACGGTGTCGTTGTGGAGGACGAGTCTATTCACTGGCAATTTGTCGAACCTGCGGTGAAATCAGTTTGTCTGGTTTTCTACGAGACAAAACAGAACTGGTGGATTCTATTCCGCCCGGAGCGGAAGCGATTTTTGAGAAACTGTTTCTGATCCCACGAGGAAATGCCGATCAACCAACTATGCCGGAAAATTGGACCGGGGCTGATTTTGATGCGATAACAGGAGTGATCTCTTTTACCGGACATCCTGATGCAGGGAACTATCTTGTCTATATTTGCCGGGGAGAAAAAGAAATTTCTTATCCGGAAAATTGTCCCGCATGCGAAAGTAAAACGCGAAAGGACTCTTCATTTTCTCCATTTTTCAAACACGGAACCGGAATTCAGAAAGTCAATCAGCTGATGGCAGATACTCTCCATGCCATGCTTCAAGCTCCAGATACTCCATCGGAGAAACTGGTGCTCTTTTCAGACAGCAGACAGGGAGCGGCCAGACTTTCCGCCGGAATAGAATTGGATCATTATCGTGATCTTCTCCGTCAGTTGGTTTTTCAGGAAGCGTGCCGTCAAAGAGAGAAGAGCAGTCATTTGCAGACGATGCTTGAGCAACTTTCCGAACTTGATCGCCGGAAGATTCTGGCACTGAATAATGATCTTAAAAATCGAAACATTCCGGACGAGCTGATTGAGCGGGCTCTGATTGATGAAAATCCGGAAGCCGTTCAGGAAGTCCGCCGGAGAATTCAACATATTGAAATTGCCGCGTTAAGTACTCCGATTGCCGACACTCTCAAGCGGCTTGGAATTTGTCCTGCCGGTCCCAAACCATCTTTTCTCTTTCATGGCGG
>CASEYW010000139.1 GCA_949292215.1 uncultured bacterium | reverse complement strand
CAATTCCAGCAACCTTTGACGTTCCTGGTCCGTTATTTGAATACGAATTGTCTTCATCTGTTCCTCTTCTGTTGGAGTTACAGATAACATACCACACCTTTTCAATATTACAATATAAATTTATGCAACTTTGCTTATCAGGGAAAATGATCGCAATGCTTTGAGGAAATCAGAACATTGCGGACATTTTCATAAAATATAATTTAAGGATTGTTGAGGAAGCGTTTTCCACAGCAATGCCTGCGGTTGCCCGGATTTCCAGGAACAGAACAAGGTGTTCAATGGCGGTTGAATTTTTGAAGGGGGATGGAATGGTATGGCAGCCGGTTTTCACACTCCCGAAAAACGAAAAAAAACTGTTCGCATCCTTAAATGCCGATGGCATTGAGGCATATCTGCCGATGCGCAGGTATTTTAATATTCATCCTGTTGTAAGCAAAGGAAAAAGTTACTGCTACAAACGGGAACTGCGGGTTCCCATGTTTCCCGGTTATCTTTTTGCAAGAATCTGCCCGGAGTATCGTTCCGAACTCAAGCGCAATCGTTCCGTCATCAGAGTTCTGCCTGTGACGGAAATGGAAGAGGAAACTCTCCTGAATGAACTGAAAATGATCCGGGAACTGGAAAAGATTTCCGAGAAGAAAGAATTTGATATCACCAACGGCCTGGTCTAAAAATATATCGAATCTGTCGAGACAGTGGAACGAAACAGGAAATTGGAATTACTCAATTTCCAACAGCCGGCCCTCAGGATTTCTTAACCCTTTTCAAAAATAGCTCCTACATTGTAACAAATTCTTTTCATGGAATGGTTTTTTCTATTCTCTTTGAGAAAGAATTCCGGGTTCTGATTCCAGAAACAATGAAAAACGGAGGCAGGATTTCCAGTTTGCTCCAATTACTGCAATTAGAGCAGAATGCCATCAAGGAGTCGGAACTTAAAAATCTGAACATAAAACATAGTACAGATTACTCCAAAGTAAATACTCTATTGAGATTATCGCGGAAAAAATCGGAAGACTATTTAAGAAGAACGCTTGCTTTATGAAACAGTCGAACCTTATTTTCCCCCCGGAAAGTTGCACTGGATGTGGGGTTTGTACAGCTTTTTGTCCGCAGAAATGCATTCGGATGCGCCCTAACTCTGAAGGTTTCCTGTTTCCAGAAATCCAAGCGGATTTGTGTGTAAAATGCAACCTATGCAGAAAAAAATGCCCGTTAATCTCTCCTATTGACCACTCTCCTGTGTTTTCACCACCAATCCTGTTTGCTGCATACCATAAGGATATCGTCCGCAGACGCCAGAGTACCTCGGGAGGAGCATTTGCTGCTATTGCGGAAGAAGTGATCAGCAAAAGGGGAGTTGTATTCGGAACGGCATTCGATGCTGCATGTGAGCACGTGATTTGTCGAACAGCTCATAATGAAGAGGAATTATTCTCCCTAAAAAACTCAAAATATATTCAAAGCGATTCCAGTAATGTATATGTCGAAATCGAAAAATACCTGCATAAAGGACAAATCGTGTTTTTCTCCGGCACCCCATGTCAAGTTGCAGGAGTTCACTCCTATTTTTTGACAAATCCTCAAAAAAATCTGCTTTATACCTGCGATTTAATTTGTCATGGAGTACCTTCGCCTCTTGCATGGACACAATACCTCAAATGGCTATCTCATCATTTTAAAACAGGCATTTCCGATTTTCAATTTCGTAATAAACAAAAAGGCTGGAAAAACAGTTTACGTTCCTGCGTTCTCAAAGGGAAAAGAATTTTTCTGCATGGGAAAGAGGATTCTTTTTCTTTGTCGTTTTATTTAAATCTTTCCTTGAGGGAGAGTTGTTATCATTGCCATTTTGATTGTGCTTCAAAGGCAGATTTTACGCTTGCAGATTTCTGGGGAATTGAAAAGACCGGATGTATTCCCAACAAAGAGATTCGCGATGGAATTTCACGTATAGAAATTAATACACTACATGGACAGGAATTATTTTCTCGACTGAACGACAGGCTTGAAGTGTTTCCTATTCAATGGGACAATCGTCAACCTGTGTGTACAGTGCGTCCATCCCAACGAAACTTTTTTTACCCAAGAATAAAAAAGTCGTGGGAAGAGGCATTTCCTCTCATGAAAATTCCATTTTTAACTCGTATAAGAACTGCCCTGCGTGAATATTTACCGGAATCACTTCTTAATGTATTGAGGAGAATTCAATGAAACAAATAAAAGGAACAAAATATAACAATAAGCTTTCGATAAGAAATAAACTATATCGCTTATGCTGGATGATTTGTTACTTCTGTTTTTTTCGTTTTTACCCAGGTCAATTGTTCAACACCTGGAGAGTTTTTATTCTTCGTTGTTTCGGGGCAAAAATCGGAAAAGGAAGCCATGTTTATGCATCCGTAGAAATTTGGTCCCCTAAAAACTTAATTGTCAAGGAATATGTTGCTATAGCTCCTCACGTAAAACTTTATAATCCCGCGCCTATTCTTGTTGAATCTTATGCAACAGTTTCACAATATACTTATCTTTGTACGACATCTCATGATATTGTAAAACCAAGTATGGAGCTAATAACAAGACCTATTAAGATATCTTCTCAAGCCTGGGTTGCAAGCGATGCTTTCATAGGAATGGGAGTTACAATAGGAGAAGGGGCCGTTGTAGGAGCACGTGCATGTGTATTCAAAGACGTTCCTCCATGGACAGTCGTCGGCGGCAATCCCGCCAGATTCATAAAAAAAAGAGAGTTGAAATCATGATTTCTGCAGTCATTTTGACACTCAATGAAGAACGTAATATTATTGGCTGCATTCGAACATTGCGATCTTGGTGCAATGATGTCGTTGTTTATGATTCCTTCAGTACAGATCGCACGCTTGAACTTGCAAAACAGGAAGGCGCTCGTATTTTTCAAAGGAAATTTGATAATTACGCTGCACAGCGGAATGCTGCATTAAAAGATGTCAATTATCCCGGAGAATGGGTTCTTATGGTGGATGCTGATGAACGCTGGGATAAAAACATCGGAAAGCTCATGAATGATGCAATTGCTGATCCACAATATCAGGCGACTGATATTTTTCATCTACAGCGAAAAGACATGTTTCTAGGACGGTGGCTGAAACATAACATTGGCTCCAATACATGGTCCGGCAGATTATTGCGTAGAAAAAATGTCTCTATCTCTCGCGATATTAATGAAGAATATCACTGTTCCGGAGAAAAAAGTTATCTTTCTGGCTGCCGTTTTTACCATTATCCCTTCAGCAATGGTATAAACTGGTGGTTTGCGCGACACAATCGTTATTCTGATATGGAAGCGGTTCGCCTAATGAGTGAACGTTCAGAACAAATTCATTGGAACGCTCTTATAGGAAAAGATCCGGTCTATCGCAGAAAGGCTCTCAAACAACTCTTTTATCGAATGCCTGGAAGACCATTGATCATGTTTTGCATTCTCTATTTTGTAAAACTGGGTTTCCTGGATGGAAAGGCGGGTTTCCATTATTCTGTACTGCGATCAATTTATGAATATATGATTGCATTAAAAATGATGGAAAGCCAAAGAGTCACAAAGCATTTGGAAGTATAATTCTTATAATCCCATGAAATCCATTCTTTTAATCTACCATTTTTTTCATCCGGATCCGGTCATCAGTGCTCGGTTGTTTTCCGATTTAGCTGAAGATCTTGCAAAGAACGGATTTCAAGTCCGTGTTTTTACAGGAAACCGCATGATTCGTTCTAAGAAAACACTTCCGTTGAACGAAACATGGAAACATGTACACATTCAACGCTTCAGCAGACCTAATTTCTCACAAGGGAACAACTTCGGACGTTTATTCAACTCCGCAATTCTCCAGCTGAAATGGCTTGTCTTCTTCTGGAAACATAGAAAGGAGTTTGATGCAGTCATTATAGGTACCGATCCTCAGTTTGCATACATGATGTTTCCTTTTCTTCGTATGATGAATCGTAAAATCCGGTTAATTCACTGGGTGTTTGATCTCTACCCAGAAGCGATTCTTGTCAATTCTCCATCTTGGATGAAACTTCTTGCCAATCTGACGAAACCATTCATCCCATGGGCATACCGCTCTCTTAATGACATGATTGATATTGGCGAATGTATGAGGAAACGCCTTTTACAAAGCCATCATCATGCCCGTTGTCAAACGCTGACACCATGGGCTCTCAAAGAACCTCCAACGATACCAGAACCGGATCCACAAATCAGGCAGGAACTTTTTGGAAATGCGGAATTAGGACTTCTTTATTCGGGGACAGTTGGATACGCTCACAATTTGGAACCATTCATCAAGCTTGCAAGAAAATGCCGAGATAAAAAAATCAATGTGGCATTCTGTTTTGCTGGCTATGGAAACTGCTTCAAACAACAAATCTCTATCTTAACCCCGGAAGACACCAATATTCGGATCGCCGATTTTGCAAGTGAAGAAGAACTGGAAAAGCGTCTTGCCTCAGCAGATATTCATATGATCTCACTTCGTCCCGGATGGGAAGGTATTGTTGTTCCATCAAAATTTTTTGGAGCTTTAGCAATCGGGCGTCCTGTTCTTTTTTCCGGTCCGGAAAAAAGTGAAATTGCTCAGTGGTGTATAACCTTGAATCTTGGTTGGATTCTATCGGATGATACAGCTGAGCAACTTGAAACCATTCTTTCAAATAAGCATCAAATTAACAATCTGAAGCAACACGCCTTCCGATGCTATCAGCAGGAATTTTCCAAACGTTGTGTTTTGGATCGATGGAAACAATTGCTTTCAGGCAATGTCGTAGAATCTTAATACAGACAGTTCCTTTCTTACTACTTCAGGAACTTCCTTGCAGCGGTAATTTGCAGTCCGCTCCAGCCGCCGCGAATATACTCCGGCAATTTAAGATCCGCAAGAAATGCTATCTCATCGCCCGGATCCAACTTCACAGAAAAATCCAGGGAAACCCCACGTCTCTCCTTCCGGATCTCTCGGTGAACCGCCATAACCTCTCCCTGATTCCTTCTGCCGCTGAATTTCAAAGCTGAAAAAACAACCGTACTGCCTTCATTCGCCCATAACTGAAACGGTCCCGAGCGAATATGAAAGACATACGTTCCCTCTTTCGGCGCAGTAAAACAAAGCACCCCGACACTGTTGCCCGAGACCCCCAGCAAAGAGCCTTTCTTCCCGTCACCGGAAAACACAGGCATTCCGTCCGTTCCACTGAAGCAACGACCTTCCTCGAACCACTCCGCCGCTTTTCCGTTCCAGAGAGAACGGTCCGAGCCGCTCTTTCCATCCAACTTTCCAGCAAAACGACGGGGCAAACATTCAATCCGCCAGAGAACTTTCCCTTCCGGTGAATAATAAACGGGCTTACCAACCCAGTGTTCCGCGGGCAGAGGAAGTTCATACACGTCGGCTGGAGCCTCTCCGTCAGCAAAAAGAAAAGTCTTCGGAGAAACCAACGGTTTTGCCTTCAGTGCCGGCGGATAAACTTCCAGGTTCGGAGTAATCGACACTCCCAGTTTATGCTGCAATCCTCCATCGTTTTTTGTCCGGAGCAGTTCCGGCAGCGCCGCAGCAAACGCCTCGTCAAACAAACGGAATCCCTGCGCAGAAGGATGACAGGTATCGCCGGAAAATTTCTTCCAGTGAATCTTGCCGGAATTGATTTTTTCCGCCACATGATATGCCAGACCAATCGTGGGAATTCCATAACGTTCCGCCACACGTTCATGACAACCCGCGGCAAACGGCAAGACTCCATTCCTGTAACTCTCCAGATGGGACTTGTCAAGCGTATAGAAAAAAACAAGGTCAATCCGGGGATCCTTCCGCCAGCTCTTATGCACCATACGTTCCATTGATGCGGTCTGATCGGATTTTCCGTCGTTTACAGCAAATTCAATAAAAACGGCATCCGGCTGATGCCGAAGGACATCACGATCATACCGTTTTGCGCCATATTCCGAACCTGTTCCGGGAACACCCGCATTGCGAATCTTAATTTCTGCGCGGGGATACCGCTCCTTCAGCCAGCGTTCCACATACCGGACATACCCATCTTGCGTATACCCCCCCATCACGGTGATTGAACCGCCGAGAAAGACAATCTCCACCTTCTTTCCCGCTTTCAACTTTGCTGCCAGATTCGGCATGCCATCCCGTACTTGGAACAAACAGGCAGGAACTCCTTTCTCCGCCTTTGCCGCTCCCGCCCCCGAAAGCGGCAGCATTGCGACAGCCAGCCATAACAGACAAATCATGATTTTCCCGCCGGACAAACTCTTTTTCATTCCATACCGCCTTTTTCCTATTTACTTTCCATAAAGCCCTTTTCCATCACCGAATCACTCCGGAAAACCGGCCCCGGGGAAACAACGACCAATCAGTCATACCACCAGACTTTCCGGATCTCTTTTTCCGACAGGAACACTGCACGGGCATCTCCGAACAAAACAGGCCATCGACTGGTATGCGCAGCAAACCATCTGGTATTCAGCGAGCCGTCAATCCGATTGCATCCGTATTCTGAAACCATCGCGGTCGAAGCGGCCTTGAAGAGACGCGGCGGCTGATTGGAATTGCTGCGCATTCCACGCATAATGTAGCAACCCCAGATGACCTCGGCTTCGGCTCCGGCGGACCCCAGCGAAGAAGGCACTCCCGGTTTATATTTCATCGTTCCCCAGTCAATGGCATTATATTCAATGTCTCCACGGGCGGAATTGTTGAACTCCCCGAACTGACCGCAGAACATGGCCTTGGGATTCTCCAGATATTTGAGATGATAATACAGGCCGAATCCGCGCCAGGAAGTCGTATGACGGACACACGCATCCCCCGTCCACGCCCCCAGCGGCCACGGATTGACGTAATCATCAAAATCCTGGGCATAGGAATTCATCGCTACACCCCCCTGTTTGAGATTGCCCAGACAGATTGCATCCCGGGATTTCGCTCTCGCTTTCTGAAGTGCCGGAAGCAGCAGAGTTACCAGAATCGCGATGATCGCAACGATAATCAGCAATTCAATCAAAGAAAAACAACGTTTCATCACAGAACTCCTGTTTGAATATTGGCTATCCGCCTGTTCCGTTCCGGAACAGTTCATTCTTTCCGCCGACAGGAAAGAACCATCTGCGGATTTGGCTGTTTTCATTTCTTTCCACCTTCCACAAGCTCATAGTGAATGGAAGCACCAATCGGAATCATCAGAACCCCATTCTGGTAGAGACATTTGACCGGAGCGGTCCGCCGTCCGGAAAAATCAAGAGCATAGACCTCAAGATTTTTTCCGGTCCGCAGCATAACGCTCCCCTTGACCGGCTGGAAGATCTGCGGAGCAACCCCCTGTGCGGAAATCCGGTTGCGGAGCCGCGCATATTTCATACCGGTATTCCAGCAGCGTGCAGTCGCGGTCATGAGAATCCGCCCGGAGGATTTCAACGGCTGATTGTCACGACTGGTCATGATTACAACGGCAAAATCATTGCTTGTTTTGAAATCGACATCCCGGCACTTGACCGTCTCATTCGGCACAAATCCGGCAAATGCCTGTGTGCGAGGCGTATCAATCCGGAACAACCCTCTCTTTTCCCAGAACAGTTCACCTGTACCGGATGCAAACACCTTCTGCTCTTCGGAGGGGACTTGAATCTGCGCATCATCCGCGGCGGAACCGGAGGAGAAGGCGATTCCCGCACCGGTACAAAGTCCCGTCCGCACCACTTTTTTCGCATCAATCCGTTTTCCTCGCGGATTCGCAGCCTCGGCAAATGTCAGATTCTCGCGGAAGAACGGTTCACACCTGCGAACATCGTGGCGATGGAACATGACCGCCGTTGCAGGCCACATGGAAAGCTGGAGCACGTCACGTTCCAGATCAAAAGCACTCCCGATACGTTTCGGCTCAGACAGTGCGCGGTTCATATTGAACAGGAACTGGAACAGATTCCACCCGTGCATGGAAGCATAGGCTGGTATGTAGAGCTGTGCATCGGCCCGGAATTCATTTGGGGATGCCACATTCCATTCGGTCAGCGTGAACGGTTTTCCCGCAACGCGACGGGCTGTGATCTGCTCCAGCAAACCGCCCGTTCCGGATTTCAGCGAAGAATTCGGGTTGAACAGAATCTGTTCAATTCCCCATCCGTTGTCCACCGCCGGATGAGCCCAGTAAGCGTGACGGTCGATAAAGTCGGTCGACTCCGCATTGGAGTAAAAATCCAGCGGATCGGTGGTCCAGTGGTTGCTTCCAGTGATAGGCGCCACACATCCCAGAGACCGTACATGATCCCGGATCTCCCTGAAGTATTCGCTCTGAAGCTCCGCCATAAAGATCCGGCAATCCGTTTCGCGTTCGACGGAATAACGGTGCCGATTGTAATCCATCGGAATGGCCACCGATCCCGACGCGGGATTCTCGGAATCGGCAAGCGATCCCTTCCATGCCTTTTTCAGCGCTTCACGATTTTTGTATTTTCCAATCAGGAAACGGTTGAACTTCTTTTTCAGTTCCGCCTTGACCAGCGGATGGGTCAGCTTATCACGAACCGGCTGGTCCAGAAGCGATGTTTCATTGATGACCATCAGCATTGCCAGAGCAGGATCCTTTGCCAGCGGCAGTCCGGTATAGGGATTTTCAGTCATCAGCAACTTGGTAATCAGCTCTTTCTGGCGGTTGCGGATCTGCGGCATGACAAACACATTGGGGTACCAGCGCACACCTTCGAGCTCAGGATTCTCAGACTTCCTGACTCCACGCGACGGCAGAAGATCAAACTGAATGTAGATCCCGTTCTTCTTCAATTCAGCAAGATAGAAGAAGTAACGGTCAAGACGCTCCGGATCGAACTCCATACGTCCGTCGTCCTTGAAAATTCCCCCCTTCTCATCCCCGCCGACACCCACTCGTACAATGTTCACCCCCATCCCGCGGAGTCTCCGCAGAACTCTGGAAGTATTCGCTTTGTCGCTCTGGAAAAAGCCGAGAACACACATTCCCATAAAACGAGCCTCCCGTCCGTTTTCAAAACGGAAACGATCTCCATCCACCCGGACAAATCCGAATTTTCCGGCAGGCGCAGGCACCAGATCCGAAACATCAAGAATGCTCTTCTCCAGCGCTTTCCCATCGACGGGAGAATACGGAATCCAGCCGGAATCATTGACGGCAGCAGCGGTCTCTTCCGCCGGAATGACCGGTGCGCGGTCAACAGCGGTGATACCGGCAAGAAGCAGCATACTCTTTTTCGCACCATCCGCCATTTTCATCGTAATGGAAGCAATGGGCTTCTCCGGATGGGGATTTCTCCACGGATAGAGACCAAGCCCTTTTCTGCTGTCACCGGCAGGATCAGGAATCCAGCCGATGGCGGAGGCGGAACTTGTTCCAATCGTCCACCAGTTGAAGATATTGTCAAAATTGCGAAGCGGAATGGTTTCCGTTGAACCGTCCGCATACCGGACCACATAACTTCCCGGGGAGGCATTCGCCCATGCCGCGGCATGAAGAAAATAGAGTCCTCCGGCTTTGATTCCGTTCATCGGAATTTCAATGGAATTTGGCAGGGCAAACCCCAGATTCCGATGGGAGACGCTGACAATGTTTTTTCCGCGGCACTTTGCCGGATCCGCGATTTCGAACGGAATGCCGTTGAGGACCGTCCGGCCTTTACAGCGGAAGAGGCGGAGATCATCCTCCGGGCCTTTGTCGGTCCAGCCGCATTTCCCGTCGTCAGCGACATCGTCCCAGGTGGTATTGTTGACGGAAGAGGCAAGGGACACCGGAGTAAATTGAAGTCCCGCCGTCTGAAACGCCTCGCGGGAAACGCGAATCCCGCGATAGCGGATATCAAATTCAAATGAAGCTTTTTTCCAGGGGCGTTCCAATTCTTTCATCTGGAATGTCAGGATGATCGTTCCGCTGCCCCACTTCCGGAGATCGGAAATGGTCAAATTGAAATCGCCGGAGAATTCGACGTCGGACCCTGTAACAGGAATCCTCAGAACCTTGCATTTGCCGCTGTAAAGGACCACACGGGAGAATTTGGCAGGGACTGCAACTTTTTTGCCGTCAACAACGAATTCACGTTCAGCTGTCGGCATGGTCAGATCCATACCGACCCCCCGGATACCGCTCTTTTCCGCACCCAGGAAGGTATAGCGCCAGTTGATCTCCGTATCGGAAAACACGGTCAGCTTTTTCTGCAGCGTACTGAACGGGCCCGGACTAAACGGACGGAAACGGGTCTGCCAGATTCTGCTGTCCAGTTCAATCGTAGCAAGCGACTTTTCGAATTTGCTGTTGGCAGCGGTTTCACTTGCACCGCGCCGACCGTCATTGACTCCGATTGCCGCACGGATGTCGTCAATCTGGAACGTTCCGTTCGGCATGACTTTCATCCAGGAAGGAGCCTTCAGCGACTCGTTTCCCGTACAGGTCAGGCAGAGCAGCACGGCTGCCCGGCAAAACCATTTCAGTAAGGCTTTCATTCGTATTTCTCCCTGTCTCTGTCTCTTTGCGGCGGATTTCCGATTCCAAAGGCAATCCATCCCGCTGTTATCGTTTGATTTTCCTACCGAACGCAATCACTGTGCGTTCGTGTTTCCGGAGGAGTCTCCGCTGGACCGGCAACGTGGCTCGTTTTTAACCGGGTCATATTTTGTTCTTTTTAAGATTATACAACAATCTTGATCGTTTGTCAACGTTAAAAGCAAGAAAAAAGAGAAAATCTTGACTGAGCTATTTTTTCAAAAAATGGGATTGCAAAATCTTTTCCATGCGTTATAGTATGAGAAAATCAAAGCATCGGGAAATGAATTTTTTATGGATACTTCAGGCGGGAAACGACAAAAAATCACGGAATGGCTTCTGGAACAGATCCGTAGCAGTGTACTCAAGGAGGGAAAACGGATTCCTTCGGAGTACGATCTGGCGGAACGCTTTCAGGTCAACAAAATGACGGCGAACGCCGCCGTGGAAGAGCTGGTCGTGCGCGGATATCTGGAACGGCGCGAACGGGGAGGCGGCACCGTCGTAAAACCGAATGTTTCCAGGTTTAAAGGAACAATCGCCGTTTTCATGGGCGGTGTGGAGAGTTCCTATTATTCCTCGCTTCTCTGCGGGATTCAGGAGGGAGCGGCTTCCTACGGGTACAATACGCTTCTTTACTATTCCCTGGTCAACAGCGATCCCGGAGAAACGGGACAGTTTCTCAAAATGGGAGGAGCGGATGGTGCGATCATCGCCAACTTCTTTCACCAGCCGGACTCGAAAATTCCGATGCTCTGGATCGATAAAAACCGGATTCCGGTCATTCCAGGCGAACTCAACCAGCTGATGCACGATGACTATCTCGGTGGACAACTGCTGGCATCCCATCTGTATGAACTCGGACACCGCAAGATTCTCTATATCGCGCAGCTTCCGAATATTCTTTCCCGTCGTTTCGACGGTTTCCGGGATGAATTGGAACGACATTCCGTTTCTCTTCTTGCGAAGGAGTCCTATTTTCGCTCGGGACTTCTTCCATCCGAATTTCTCCGCCGTCTGCTGAAGCGCTTTCCCGAAGCAACAGCGATTGCGTGCGACGGTGACAACGTCGCTTTCGAATTCTTCTGGAGCCTGAAAGAGATGGGACTCCGCGTTCCTGAAGATATCTCTCTGACCGGGTTCAGCGGATTCCCCGAAGTCCAGCGTCTGATCCGGTTGACCAGTGTGGATGAACACCCCCACCGGATCGGGTTCTATGCGGCGGAACTGCTGATTTCCATTCTGGAAAAGAAAACCGCCGAACCGGTTCATGAGGTATTCGGCGTGGAATTTCTTCACGGTGCCACAACGGCACCCCCGCGCGCCTCATGAATCCGCAGGGAACGCCTTCCCATGGAATCTGCCGTTTCCGGAAAACGGGACATCACTCCTGGAAAAGTTTGAAATGTGCGGAAAGAACGGAAGGGTCACAGGGCAGTCCCGCTTGATCGCAGATGGAATTACCCGTCATTTCACGCGTGATTCCCAGGTACATGGAACTTTGCATTCCCTCTATGCTGATTTCACCGTCATCCGTCACAGTTACAATTGCATGAACAGGATCGGTGAACAGCAGTTCATGATCGGAATTCTCGTATTTCGCCATGAGTTCCGGTGGATAAGCATGATGCGGAAGTTTGATCCAGTCCGAAGTCGTTGAATTCAATTCAAAAAATGCAATGTTGTCCAGAATCCGGAGATTGTTGCGATGGTAATGCCCGTTGACACACATCAGAACACGTCCGGCGCGATTCCGGGAATCGCGCAGAATGCTGCGGATCTCATCAGAATTCACGACACCATCCGAACGGACAAAGCTGCCGTGGGAAAAGAGAAGACATGGTCCTTCCGCGGTATGAATGGCATGCCGGAGAAACTCCACTTCCCCGGGCGGCAGATAAAGTTCCTGCTGATGGCATTTTGCATAGGAATCGCCGGACGCATAATGAAGAGCTGTACCATCGGCTGTCCGGTAAAAATTCGTATCGAGGACAATCATCCGGAATCCGTTCACATCAAAGCTGTAATAGCTGTTTTTCATACCGAATGCCCGGCAGACGATCTCCAGTCCGTCCGTCTGTTCAAAATCATGATTGCCGATGGTATGGTAGGAGGGAATGGGAAAACGGTTGTAGCGCTCAATGATCTCCTTTCCGGTTACGACATTGTGGCAGAAATCGCCGCAGTGAATCATGAAATCCACGTTATGCTCCGCCGCCCGTTTTTGAATCAGCTCAAGCCGCTCCGATGCCTGATTCCAGTTTCCGTCGCGGTAATGCAGATCCGAAAAAACAGAGAAACGAACACTCTTCATAAACACTCTCCTCTAGAAATCGTATCACGACTGCCCACGGTGCGAAATACCTCGTCACCGACCGGAAAAGAAAACAACGAAAATCTCCAGAGAATCTCTTCCGGTTTTCCATTTTTCCAGCAGATGGGATACCGGTTTGTACAATGTAAACCGATTTGCCGGTTTTTCAAATTTTACGCATCCTTTTCCCGGAAGAATCCCGGGGATTCGCAGAAGGAAAGCAGATGTTCCGAACAGCAAAATGCGTTCGGGACATTCCTGTTCGGGATATCTCGAACGCATTGGTTTTTCCAGAAAGAAACCTTCGGGAATCAGTTCAGAATAATCCCCGCCTTCGGGAAATCCACACCTTTGTCGGAAATGGGTTCGTAGGAACCTTCCCGATGGGTTTTCGGATATGGGGCGCGAAGGGTCGGAGCGGCCCAGCGGACGCCATTGGAAATCACGCGCAGAACCATCTCATTGTAAAAGGTCCGATAGGCTTCGTGGCCGGGACGGAAATAGAAGATTCTGCCGTTTCCGCGCTGGAACGTGACACCGCTGCGAAAGACCTCTCCGCCTTCGAACCAGGAAATGAATACCGGCTGCGCATCCCAGGCGATGCAGAACGGTTCTCCATACATTTCTTCATGTTCCAGAACGAAAGTTTCCGGAATGCCCGCGGCAATCGGATGAGCGGGATTCACGCACCAGATCCGTTCCCGTTCGCCGACCTCGCGCCAGTGCAGTTTGCCGCTGGTGCCGTTCAGGAGGCGGAAAATCTTTGACATGTGCGAAGAATGGAGACAGATCAGTCCCATGCCGTCCCATACATGCTGCTGGACTTTTGCGACGATCTCATCCCGCACCTCGGCATGGGCTGCATGTCCCCACCAGATCAGGACATCGGTGGAATCAAGCACCTCGTCTGTCAGTCCGTGATCAGGTTCATCAAGCGTAGCGTAGCGGATTTCGAACTCGTCACAGGCGATTCCCGTCCCAATGGCCTTGTGAAGCCCCTCGGGATAGATCTTTTTCACGCCCTCATTCTTCCTTTCATGACGAAACTCGTTCCAGATTGTAACTCTGATTTTTGACATTTGAATCACTCCTCTGATCGCAGATTTGCAATGTATCGAATAGCGGATCTTTTCCGTTTCTCTGTTCATTATAGCATGGATTTTGTTTTTTAATATGCAGAAAACAATCAAAATTTTACAGAAAATGAACTTCCGGCAGCAAACATCCGCTTGATTTTTTCTCCCGGGCGCATATTATAGACAAAAAACCGGGAGACATCAATGGATACCGACAACTGGAAACTGCCGCCAATCGAAAAAATCCCCGAAGCCTACAGCGCCATTGCGGATGACCGTGTCATCATGGGGGACCATTCCGCCAAAGTGCGTTCCTCGGATAATCTGAAAACCTATACTGTCCAATGGAGCGAAGACGCCTACACATCCGACGACAATGGTTCGAAATGGCAGAACTATTCCGGATATCCGATCATTGCGGTCCTTCTTCTTCAGGGAAAACTTCCTCTCAACCGGCGGATTGCCGATCTCTTCCGGGGAATTCCGTGGAAGGAGCTCAATAAAGCGCACAAAAATAAATATGCCGACTCCCTGGCGGACATCATGATGGAAAAAACCGAAGCCGAACGAAACAGCATCGAACAGGACATGCGCATCGTTTATGACGCTCTTGCCGGACTTCAGTTGAAACGTCTCCGCCGCGGAGGAACAGCAAAAAAAACGGTTCCGGAAGTCAAACTCGCCCCGTTCACAGCCTCCCCCGTCCTTGAAACGAAAACGGAGGAACAGCTTGTGCAACTCCTGACGCTCTGCCGCGGCATGGAAACCATCTTTTTTTCCGCCGACGCTTCGCTGGAGAATCTCTGGATCAAAACCAACCACGGCATTCATCTTGCAGCGGAAGCGACATTCGGGAAAGAGAGATTCCGTCTCTTTCTCTCAGAGTTTTTCCGTGCGGACCTCCGAAAAATCTCGCACGATGTGAAACCAGTCATGCGCCGTCTGCTTGACAGCGGTCTGCCCGCAGAGGGCTTTGTATTCGACACAGCTCTTGCCGCGTATCTTCTGAACGCATCGGAAGGCAGCCGGCCGCTGGAAAAAATCGTTCCCGAATACCTCTCTCTGGAACCGCCGGAAGGAACAGCCGCCTCTGTGGAAGCCATTGCACTCCTTCAACCGAAACTCTCCGCTGAACTGAAACGCGTCGGCATGGAACGCCTTTACGCAGAAATCGAATTCCCGCTCTGCCGGGTTCTCGCGGAAATGGAGCATACAGGCGTAAGGGTCGATCCGGAGATGCTGAAATCCTTCGGCAAGCTTCTTTCGCAAAAAATGGAAGCCGTTCAGCAACAGGCCTTCGCCCATGCAGGGGAAATCTTCAACCTCAATTCACCGAAACAGCTCGGAGAACTTCTGTTCGAGAAGCTGAAACTTCCATCCGGGAAAAAGACGAAAAGCGGCTATTCCACCGACATTGAAGTTCTGGAATCGCTGAAAACCCGTCATCCGGTCGTTGCCGATGTGATCGAATTCCGCCAGCTGGCAAAGCTGAAATCAACTTACGCCGACGGACTCCTCGCAGTAATCGCCGAGGACGGCCGCATCCACACGACGTTCCACATGATGACCACCGCGACCGGGCGTCTGAGCTCAACGGACCCGAATCTTCAGAATATTCCGGTCCGAAGCGAACTCGGAGCAGAACTGCGGAAAATGTTCGTCGCTGCCCCCGGATCGTTGCTGATCGACGCAGACTACTCCCAGATCGAACTGCGCATTCTTGCCTGCATCTCCGGCGATGAAGCCATGCGGAAAGCGTTCCGATCCGGCGAGGATATTCACACGGTGACGGCATCGCAGGTGTTCAACGTTCCCCCGGATAAAGTCACACCGGACATGCGGAGAAAGGCGAAAGCGGTCAATTTCGGCATTGTCTACGGCATCTCCCGCTTTGCGCTCGCAGAGGACATCGGCGTTTCCCGCAAGGAGGCGGATGAATACATGAACAGCTATTTCCAGCGCTATTCCGGAGTCCGTCATTACATGGACTCGATTGTCGAACAGGCAAAACGGGATGGATTCGTCTCCACCTTTCTGGGACGCCGCCGCTATCTGCCCGAATTGCAATCACCGGTTTACAACATCCGTGCATTTGGAGAACGGGTCGCACTGAACGCCCCGATTCAGGGAGCTTCTGCGGATCTCATCAAGCTGGCAATGGTGAATGTCTTCCACCGCATGAAACGGGAGAACCTCCGCGCAAAGCTGATTCTCCAAATTCACGACGAACTCGTAATCGAATCTCCGCAGGAGGAGACGGAAACCGTTAAAAAACTCCTGAAGGAAGAAATGGAACAGGTCCTTTCCCTCGCAGTCCCGCTGACTGTGGAAGTCGGCACCGGTCCCGACTGGGCCTCGGCAAAGTGAACGCAGGATACAGAAAATGAATGACGCCAAACAGAAAATTGACCATTTGAAACAACTCATCCGCTCCTGGGACTACCAGTATTACGTCCTCGACACCCCGACCGTCGAAGATGCAGAATACGATGCGAAAATGCGCGAACTGAAAGCACTGGAATCCGAACATCCCGATCTGGTAACTCCGGACTCTCCCACTCAGCGTGTTTCAGGGGCCCCTCTGCGGGAATTCAAAACTGTGCAGCATCGCTTTCCTCTGCTGAGTCTAGACAACACGTTTTCCCTGGAGGAGCTCCGGGAATTCGACCGGCGCATTCGCGCGGCGGACCCGCACCCCGGCTATGAAACAGAACTGAAAATCGATGGTCTCTCCATCGCTCTGATCTATGAAAACGGAGAACTTGTCAATGCGGCAACGCGCGGCGATGGTTCCGTCGGCGAAGATGTCACGGCGAATGTCCGCACCATCCGGAGCATTCCCCTGCGCCTGAACGAACCGCTTCCCCGTCTGGAGGTCCGGGGAGAAATCTACATGCCGAAGCGCTCTTTTGTTCATCTGAACAGCGAGCGGGAGGAGAACGGGGAAAAAGTGTTCGCCAATCCCCGCAACGCTGCGGCGGGTTCTTTGCGCCAGCTTGACTCCTCTGTCACGGCGAAACGCGATCTTGCCGCGTTCTTTTATGAGATTCTGTACGCGGAAGGAGTCGAAATCAGGACGCAGAAGGAGAAGGTCGCATTTCTGAAAAAAATCGGACTTCCGGTCAATCCCCACAACGTTTTCTGCGAAGACATCAATGCGGTCTGGCAGGCACGCGACCGCTTTCTCGCCATGCGTCACACCCTGCCCTACGACATTGACGGCGTGGTGGTAAAGCTGGACAACACCACCGCCCAGCGCGAACTCGGAAACACGGCACGGAGCCCCCGCTGGGCTATCGCGTACAAGTTTCCGCCGGAGGAGAAGGAGACAAAATTTCTCCAACTGGAACTGAACGTCGGCCGAACCGGAATTGTGGCTCCGACCGCCATTCTGGAACCGGTTCTGCTGGCAGGAACGGTTGTCAGCCGGGCAAGTCTACACAACTTCGATTACATTCAGGAGAAAGATCTGCGGATCGGCGACACGGTTCTCCTGCACAAGGCGGGAGACGTGATCCCGGAAATTCTGCGTCCCGTCCTGGAAAAACGCAACGGGGCGGAACAGCTTATCACTGCCCCGGATCACTGTCCCTCCTGCGGCGGACCGGTCATCCGTGAAGGCGGAGAGGTTGCCTGGCGCTGCGAAAACATCGACTGTCCCTCCCGGCTCAAGGAGAGTCTCCGTTTCTTCGCGTCCCGCGAAGCCATGGACATCGACGGTCTGGGTCCCGCCGTAATTGAACTGCTCCTGAACCACAATCTGATTCACAGTATCGCGGATCTCTACCGGCTGAAAATTCTCCAGGTCGCCGCGCTCGACCGGATGGGAGAAAAATCGGCAAAAAATCTGCTGAACGCGATAGAAGAAAGCCGACACCGGAATCTCTCCCGACTGATCACCGCCATGGGAATCCGGCATGTCGGAGCCCGGACCGCGGTTCTTCTCTGCCGGAACTTCCCGACCATGGACGCATTTCTCGCTGCAACTGCCGAAGAGTTCCAGAAGGTTGATGAAATCGGACCGGTCATGGCGGAAAGCATCGTCCATTTCTTCTCCCTGCCGCGCAACCGCGAACTCATCGGGCATCTGCGTGAACTCGGACTGAATATGGAAGAATCTCTGCCGGAAGGCGTGGACAGCTCTCTCGCCGGCAAGACCTTCGTTCTGACCGGAACCCTCGCCTCCATGACACGCCAGGAGGCGGGAGAACGGATTCTGAACAAAGGCGGAAAGGTCACAGGAAGCGTCAGCAAAAAAACGACTTACGTCATCGCAGGAGAGGACGCAGGCAGCAAGCTGACCAAAGCAGAGGAACTCGGAATCAGGGTTCTGAATGAACAGGAGTTTCTCTCTCTCCTGAACGGGGACCCCGTATAACATTCCAGCAAAGGAACACGACGGAAACAGCGCGGAGAATACAACCATGCAGAAGAGCAACACGGACTGGAGAAGCATCATCTTTCGCGGGGTCGAATCCGACGAACTGGATTACAAGGCCGCACAGAACTGGCACAGGCTTTCCCGTGCCGGACGGGCAAAGTTCGTTCGACACTGCATCGCCATGGCGAACACAAAAGGGGGATACGTCGTAGTCGGGGTCGGAGAGGATTCCAACGGACAGCCAGCGCTTTACACCGGACTCACAGAAGAGGAAAGCAGTTCCTTCGACCCGACGGATGTCGGCAATTTCATCAACCGTTTTGCCGATCCGGCCATTGACTTCACCATTGAACGGCCGGTCATTGACGGCAAACGGTATGCCGTGTTTGTCATCCGGCGTTTCCATAACATTCCCCATGTCTGCACTTCCTCCTGCGAAAACGAACTGATGCTGGGAACGTTTTACATCCGGACGCCGGATGCGTCAAGCCGTCCGGCGTATCGTTCCAGCGAAATCCACGCACTGCTTCAGCGCGCCATGCGGAACCAGCGAGAAATGCTCGGACGCATGATCCGGGGAATCCTTTATGAGGATCATTCCATGCAGGAGAATTTTCAGCAATCGCGCTTCGCGGAGGAGATCTCTCACGCATGGAACTTTTTCTGCAAACACTGCGGACGGACACCACATAAAACGTTCCGTCTCTCGCTTGCAGTCGAACCATCGGAATATATTGCGGAGAAGTTCAGTCTTTCGGAACTGAAAAACCATGTGCAGGAAGCGTTCCTGCTCTTTCCCGATCCAGTATTCATGTCGGATTCGGATCTGAACAATGCCTATTTTACCAATGTCTCCCTGCGAACTCTTGCGCCGGATCAGAACCGGTGCTGGCAGCTCTATCAGTCGGGACTGTTTTATTTTGCCGGGCTCTTTCCGCTGAAAGAGGGAGGGGTCTCCTACCGGCTGATCCTGCAATTCTTCGCGGAAGCGACCAAGTTTCTTGCTCAGCTGTACGATCTGCTGGGATACAGCGAAGATCTGCTGAACCTCCAGGTGTCCATCCGGGATGTGGAAAACATCCCCCTGACCGATGTTCCTTTCCGCACGGACGACTTTGAATTCGTCTGCCGGATTCCTGAAATCTCCTTCAAGGTGGAACGGAGCGCCGCCGATCTTTCCGCATCCCCTTCCGCTCACGCGGTTTATCTGATCAAGAAATGCTGCGAACGGTTCAATCTCCCGGAAGGACGTCACAGGGATCTTCAGAAGGATGTCTCACGCTGTCAGACGCGGGAGTAAGCTCCCCCACCATTCCCCTGTCTCCTGAAACATGGAGAATCCGACTGCGATAAATCACAACGCGCCGAACGCAATGCTGCCGAACGTGGCAACCGGCGCCATCTCACGAAAATCCTCAATTGCCGCACGAAGCTGGCGGACCGTATCCCGCAGCTCATTGTAGAATTCATCACTGGTCAGAATCTTTCCGGCAGACCCTTTCCCGGACTCCACGGAACCGAGAATGTTATTTGCGCGGTCGATGGCAGTCCGAAGTTCCGTATAAATTTCGCCGGAATCCATAGCCATCTTGCCGAGAGAACTTTTACCGGAGGCGATCTGCCGCGTAACATCGCGAAGCTCCTTCAAAGTGGCATCCAGGGAATTGTAGACATCATCGTTCTGTACGAACTTGCCAAGAGATCCCTTTCCTTTCTCCAGATTCTCAAGGAGCAGAGCGAGCCGTGCAAATGAAGACTGAGCCGAATCATAAAACATCGGATCGTTGAAGAGCTTGCCGATGGTTCCCTTGCCGGAGCGGATGTCCCGGCAGATGTCATTCAGGAAAACCGTGTTGATCTGAATGCTCTTGACCGCCTCCTTGACCTGTCCGATGAATTCATCGTTCAGGAAGTTTTCCCGGAATTTGACTTCGTCCGCCTTGAGTGCGGCGATCAGCTGCGATGCTTCCGCAATGATATCAACCGGAGGATACCCTTTGAATACCGTCTCCGAAGTTGCCAGCTTCTTCGAGGACCCGGGCTTGATGTTGATGTAAGCGCCGCCGAAGACGGAAGAATTCTGAATGGTAAATTCCGTATCCACCGGCAGTTTCACGTCGGATTTCAGGCTGATCCGCACCTGCACGGAACTGTTGTCCGGAGCAAGTCCGAGATGGGAAACATATCCTGTTTCAACCCCGAGAATCTTCACTTTATCGTTGATCGCCAGCGCTCCGGCATTCGGAAATTCCGCCCGGTAAAAAAACTCTTTGTGCTTGAACAGGATATCCCGTCCGCTGACCAGAGCAGAAAAATACAACACGATCAGCAGAGCACCGATACACAACAGTCCGGTTGCGTATTCCATGGAAAAAATTCTGGTTCTGAATTTACCTTTCATCGTTCACCCACCTGTCTGAATATTCGTTGAGAACTGAGCCCGGATAAATTCCCGGACGAGTCCGTTGCCGCTTGCCCTGAACTGCGCAGGAGTACCATATTCCACCACTTTACCGCCGGAAAGCATCGCGATCTTGTCGGCAATTCCGAAGGCACTGCAAAGGTCATGCGTCACAACAATGGAAGTCATGGAAAAGCGTTTCTGAAGCGAAACGATCAGCTCGTCGATTTTCCTCGACATGACCGGATCGAGTCCGGAAGTTGGTTCGTCATAGAGCATGATCTCCGGATCGCAGACAACCGCTCTTGCCAGTCCCGCCCGCTTCTGCATTCCGCCGGAAATCTCATTGGGGAACTTTCCCGCGGAATCCGTCAGGTTCAGGAAATCCAGCATTTCTCCGACCTTCTGCCGGATTTTCTCTTCCGGCAGATGAAAACACTCCCGCAAGGGCAGCGCAACATTGTCATAAACCGTCATCCAGCCGAGAAGCGCCCCCGACTGGAACAGCATCCCGATCTTCGAACGATATTTCTGCATTTCCCGGTAGCCGAGTTTCGTGACATCCCGTCCCATGACATTGATGCTTCCCCGGTCCGGCGACATCAATCCGATAATATGGTTCAGCGTAACGGATTTTCCCGTTCCGGAGGGCCCGACGATCGCCAGGGTCTCTCCCCTGTCGATGGAAACGGAAAGCCCGTTCAGGATATTGCGCCCCCCCAGACGCTTGTAAACATTCACAAGTTCAACCATCATCCTTCCCGATCCTCCCCGTCAATAAAACATTCTTGTGATGATGTAGCCTGTGATCAGCACCGTCAGGAAACAGATGACGACGGACCGCCGGGTCGCAGTTCCGACCCCCACCGCGCCATCCGTCGCGGAAAGGCCCTGAAAACAGCTGATCCCCGTAATCAGAACCGAGAAGACCCACGCCTTGAAAAATCCGACCCAGATTTCACGGCTGGTCAGAAGAAAACGGACATTCTCATAATAGGCGGTCCAGCTGACATCCAGCTGCGTATTCGCCACCAGAGCTCCGCCGAGAATCCCGATAAAATCCGTATAAACCGTCAGCACCGGAGTCATCAGCATCATGGCAATCAGCCTCGGCGTGACAAGAAAATGAATCGGATTGATGGACATGACCTCCAGAGCGGCGATCTCCTGGGAAACCTTCATGGTCCCCATCTGGGCAGCCATTGCAGCACCGACACTTGCGGCAAGAATCAGCGCCGTCATGAACGGTCCCATTTCGCGGAACATGGTCTGTGCGACCAGATACCCGACACGCATCTCCTGTCCGTAGGCTCGGAGAATCAGTCCTGCCTGCAATCCCAGAATCATTCCCGTGAACAGCGCAACAGTCGACGTCACACCGAAACTCCGAATTCCACACTGTCCGAGCGCCCTTCCAATATCCCCCCGGGAAGCCGCCAGAGCATGGGGAATTCCGGCAAATGCCTGCAAAACAAGCAGAGCTCCTCTGCCGACATTGCGCAGAAAAATTCCGCACGATCTCCCGAGTCTGGAAACGAGGTCTCCTGCAGGGGGAAAACTGTCCGGTTCATAGGAAATAATCATTCATGGTCCTCATATTGAACTCTGTAAATTACAACCGCAATTCTCAGAATTCAAGAAAATAAAACAATCTTATTTTCCCTCCTTCGGGAGAATGGCTCAATTTCAGAAGATTGAACAGGAACGACTGCTCCAGTGTCTCTCCGGTTTTTCTGTAAGAATAAAACGGCTGGACCGCAATGATCCGCGTATCATCATAGCGGCTCAAATTGAACATGCCCCAGAAAAGATCGCTGCGGTAATTGTCTTCCTTGGATTCATACGTGTAGAACTTCCAGAGCGGCGAAAGGTTCCGGTCAACCGCGCTGAATCCCTTTGGCGCCAGGTTCAACAATTGAAATTCAAAGCGTGTCCGGTCCGCTCTCAGAGAAAAGAACGGCCACAGATCTCTGGATTCTTCCAGTTTCTTCCGGAAGTCCTTCGAATAAACGGTTTTATTCCAGTAGAAGGGAAAAATCCAGATATGTCCTGTCACTTTGTCGCTGCTTTCGTTTTCCAGATTCCAGAGAAACGGCCAGAGCACAAAGGAATACTTGATATGCGGACTGACCTTCTGTCCATACAGAGGCCAGAGAAAAAAGATGTCATCCTCCTCATCGCGCTGATTCTCTCCCCAGCGGAAAAACGGATAGGGAGCATTTATGCGGAACGAATCTTTCCGTTCGCGGTCGCGTGCATACGAGAAAAAGGGCCAGAGTGTCGACCATGCCTCCGAAGAGCCGATTCTGCTGTATCCGAACAAAGGCCAGATCAGATATCCATAGCCCGGAGTCTCCGGGGAAAGATAACGCTGATACGAGAAAAACGGCCAGAACACAGAACGGTTTTTCCGCTTGCCATGATATTCTGCAACTGCATAAAACGGGAAAAAACGCCAGCGGTTCAAATGAGGACCGGAATCATAGTTGATCAGCGGCCAGAGGAAACCATCTCCGGAAACTGTCCCTTTATCAGCATGCCAGTAAAGAGGGAAAAGCAGAAATCGGAGTCTGTCGTAAGTGAGAAAATTATCCATGTCGCCATAAAACGGAAAAAACGCCCATGAGAAGCGACCGTCCAGACCGGTCTGGGAGAACCAGAAAGGCAGTACATAATCCATCCGTCCTCCGTTCACCGAAGAAGTGGTGTAGTAGAGGAGGAAAAAACGGGTATCCCCGAACCAGGAACTGCGCATGAAACAGAACGGCCAGAGAATGTCCATGGAGGAGGAACTGCCCAGTCCGTTTTTCTTTTTCACATAACTCCAGAACGGATGTACCGAGTAAAGGGACTGCGAACGCGTCTCCTGCATTTCCCCCAGCGGACCAAGAAAACGAATCAGTTCTGTCTCGGAATTGAAACGCTCGCGGGAATAAAACGGCGGAAGACTCCAATCCCAGCATAACGCATGGAATCCGCACAGCAGAAAAAACAAAGCCAAACTCTTTTTCATTCCGAAAGAATCTTCCATTATTTTGCAGACGATTTCTCTTAATATAAAGCCAAAACGGATGCTGCGCAAGTAAATCTTCCGAAGGGAACAAAGATGTTTGCGGAGGTTTTGCGGGAATCACTCCTCCCTGTCCGTTTCACCGCAGCTTTCGCTTCCGGAATTCCGCCGGAGAAGTTCCGTAGCGTTTCCGGAAAACACGGATGAAATAATTCGTATAATTGAATCCGCAGTGAGACGCTATGGCGTCGATGCTCAGATTCTCCTGTTTCAGAAGATCCAGCGCATGTTCCAGGCGGAGATCCGTAATGTATTCCCGCAGACTACGGCTCTTCTGTTCACGGACAAGACGCGACAGCTGTGCAGGATGCAGTTTTGCCATACCGGCGATATCCTCCCTCACAATGTCGCTCTGGAAATTCGCCTGAAGGACTTCCAGAACGCGGTCCCACTCCATCTCCCGCCTGGAAAGATAGGAACTCTGATTTTCCAAAGTCTCCAGGACAATACTCATCAAAGCCTGAAAATTACAGCGGACAGCCTTGTGATCGCGGTTTGCGGCAAGAATCGCGCCAAGAGTTTGACGGCCTTCCTGATTCAAAGGATATTTTGTATGAAAAAAAATATTCGGCCCGTTCGGCGGCGGAGGCAACCCGTTGTGATCAATATAAATCACACGGATATACTCTTCAAAAAAAACGATGGAAATCATCCGGTGCTCCATATCCCAGACCTCTTCGGTCCAGCCGGAAGGATGTGTGACAAGAATCTCTCCAGGAGTAAAAATTCTATCATTCCGTCTTCCATTTTCCGCAAATCGGATGCGCTTTTCTCCGGTCAGCGGCATCAGAATCCGTGGCATTTTATGAATCATGAGAGGGTATCCCGGCAAAGGAAAGGACTCACCGAAATGGAGTCGTTTTATATCGATCCGATCGGCTTCCTGCAAAAATCCGATCATCATCTCCCGACTGATAAGCATCCTCTGCACCTCCTTCTTCTGGACAATATCCCTCATTCCGAAAGAAATCAACCATTCTGTTAAAAAAGTATCATAAATATTCCTTTTTTATCATTGCCCGTCTCTGCAAAATATTGTATAATTTAGGAAAGAGCGAATCCACGAAAGGACAAAACAATGGCAATTCAAAAATTTACGATCAGCAGCGATCCCTCCATCTACGAAGCATGGCCGGACATAACCCTGACCGATTCCGGGAAACTGATCTGCGTATTCAGCGAATGCACACACCACGGCGACCGTTCCTATACACGCATCATGCTGACGGAATCCGAAGACCGCGGACGAACCTGGAGCCCGAAACATCCCCTGACCGAGGGAACCGCCGGCAAACCCTATTATTACAACTGCGCCAGGATCCGCAAACTCCCCGACAACAAACTCGCCATTACGATCGACAAAGTCAAATTCGGACACAAAGAGTGCGACGCGAATGCCTCAGACGTTCTCCTGTACTGTTCCCATGACGAAGGCAAAACATGGGAAAAACCGCTTCCAACGCCAATGAATGGAATCGTCCCCGACAAACTGACTGCCCTGCCGAACGGCCGTCTCCTTCTCTCCGCCCACTATCAGGAAGACGGTAAACTGACACAATTCCTCCATTATTCCGACGACAACGGCAAAACATGGAGCAAACGGATCACAGTTGCCAAATCTCCGAAATACAATCTCTGCGAAGTCTCCCTGCTTCCGATAGGCAATGACACAGTGGCGGCATTCCTTCGCGAGAATTCCGGAATGGGATACGATTGCAAAAAAGTCATTTCCCGCGACAACGGCGAAACATGGGGGCCGATCATGGATTTTCCTCTTCCGGGATGTCATCGTCCGACTTCCGGCATTCTTAACGATGGCAGAATTCTGATCACCTACCGTTTTCTGCAAGGAGGCATGGGCGGATGGGGCAATTCCACCCAAAATCTGTTTGCTGCCCTGACCGACCGGGAGTCGGTGCTGGCGGAACAGCGCTCCGAATCAAGAGTGCGGATCCTTCCGATTGATTACGACCGCTCTCCTGTTGCGGATCTCGGATATTCGGGCTGGGTTCAGTTCTCCGACGGAGAAATCTACATTGTCAACTACATTGTTGACGATGCCTGGGATAAGGCACAAATCCGCGGATATTCCCTGACACTGGACGACTTTCTCCTGAGAAAAGAAAATCATCATGCATAAACCTGGATCAATAAAAAAACGCCCTCGCAGGACAGGAGCCGAAGGCTCGGTGCAGGTCTGTAACCTGTCTCGATCCTGCTGAACAAGCTGGTCGCCTGGAAGGCGAAATTCCAAATCCCCCACCCCAACCGATAAAACAATAAAGAATAAGAAGAACAAACGAGACAGAAAAATGACTTATCCAAAACTTACCGGACTTCTTGCGGCACCGTTTACCGCGTTTGACGAGAACGGGGAAGTCGATACTGCGATCATCCAGAAACAAGCGGATTCCCTTGTTTCCGACGGAGTAAAAGGAGCTTACATCTGCGGCACGACGGGAGAAGGGATCTCCTGCACGGTGGAAGAGCGAATTCGCATCATGGAGGGTTGGAAAAAAGTCTCTGGAGGACGCCTGCTTCTGATCGCGCATACAGGAGCTCTCTCTCTGAAGGATGTGGAAAGATTGAACAGGAAAGCCGTGGAGCTGAAATTCGATGCGGTCTCCGTGATTCCCCCGACGTACTTCAAACCCGCGAACGAAGAAGCTCTGGCGGATTACTGCGCCGCGGCGGCATCCAGTGCTCCGGAACTCCCCTTCTACTACTACCACACGATGAATTCGGGACTGAATCTTTCCATGGTCCGTTTTCTGGAACTTGCAGACGGACGCATTCCGAATCTGGCAGGACTCAAGTTCAACCATCACAATCTATACGAATACCAGAACTGCCTTTACGCCTGCGGCGGCAAATACGACATCATCTACGGAGTGGACGAATTTTTTGCGGGAGCCCTTGCCGTCGGTGCGCAATGCTTCATTGGCAGCACCTACAACTATTCCGCCGTCTTGTATCACCGCATCTGGGAAGCGTTCCGTGAAGGGGATTGGGAAACGGTGAAAAAGAACATGCGCAAAGTCTGCCGTGGAGTCGATCTTCTGGTGGAGAATGGAGGACTTCCCGCTGGAAAAGCAATGATGCTGATCAAAGGCATCGACTGCGGAAATGCCCGGCTTCCTCTGAAACAGCTCACCAGAAACCAGCGCCGGGGAATCGCCGATTCTCTCCTTCAGATTCTGGAAGAATAAAACCTGCACCGGAGAAGCATGCTGTTCCGCCTTTTTCCAGCTTTTCCTGTTGTATTCCCGCGTATGCAAGGATATATTATCTGGAAAATCAACAACAGAGAGGTTTGAGCCATGGCAAAACAGCTCAGAACAGCCGCCGTGATTCCGGCACGGCTGGCAAGCACCAGATTCCCGGAAAAAGTCATTGCAAAACTCGGGGGAAAACCGATCATCCAATGGGTCTGGGAACGGACCGTGCAATCGAAAGCAGACCGGGTTCTCATCGCAACAGACAATGAAAAAGTTCTGGAAACAGCCCGGTCATTCGGAGCCGAAGCGGTCATGACCTCTCCAACCCATCCATCCGGTTCCGACCGGGTATGGGAGGCCGTGCAGGGAATCGACTGCGACATCATCGTCAACGTTCAGGGAGATGAACCGCTCATGGAGCCGGAAGTCATCAACGCCCTCATCGACGTCATGTGCGGCGAAGATGAGCCCGACATGGCAACCGTCGTTGTTCCCTCCACGCGTGAAGCCATTGCGAAGAATCCCAATCTTCCGAAAGTCATTGTCTCCGCGGATGATACTGCGCTGTATTTCAGCCGTTCGGAAATCCCCTTTCTCCGCAATCCCGGCGGAGTCGATATGCCGCTCTACCGGCACTGGGGAATCTATGCTTATCGGCGGGCAGCTCTTCAACGTTTCGTATCCCTGCCGGAAAGTCCGCTGGAAAAGTGTGAAAAACTCGAACAGCTGCGTGCGCTTGAGAACGGCATGAAAATCAAAGTCGTCAGAACGGCATTCCAGAGCATCGGCATTGATACACCCGAAGACCTGGAGCACGCGGAACAATTCATCCGGGAACACAACATCCGATAAGCAATGAAGCGGTTTTTCCAATACCTTGTCTATCTGCTGGCCAAAGGCGTCATGCTCCTGATGGAACATACGCCGCGGCGTTGTTTTTATGTCCTGTCATCGGCAGCAGGATGGATTGCTTCTCTGATTCCGGCATTCGGCGGGCTTGTTCGAACCAACCTGCGATGCGCGTTCCCGGAAAAAAGCGAACCGGAAATCCGGCGAATGGCGCGAAAATCGCTGGAAAGCCTCTGTCTGACAGTCTGCGAATTCTTCTGGTTCCACAACAAACCGGAAAAGGCTCATGAACTGATCGACATCCAGCCGGATCTGCAAGGCATTATGGACGAGTTGAAGCAGAACGGCGACAAACGCCCCATCATCTTCATCACGCCGCATTTCGGCAACTGGGAACTCTCCGGCATGGTGCTTGCTCTTGTATTCGGGTATAAAATGGCGACCGTGGTCCGTTCTGCGCGCAATCCCTATCTGGATCGCCTGATCAGCGGAGGAAGAGCGGTCAAAAATGTTCAAATCATCCACTCGCGGGGCGGAATGCTGAAACTTGTTCATGCCATGGAAAACGGCTGCGCCGCCGGAATGCTCATCGACCAGAATACAAAAATCCGCAATGGCGGAGTCTTCGTGAATTTCTTCGGCATTCCCTGTCCTGTAAGCCGCTTTCCCGCGACCATGGTCCTGAAGAAAAACGCCTACATCGGGGTCGGAAGCTGCATCCGGAAACCCGATGGACGCTTCCACGCCACCATGCGCAAACTGCCGAAGGAGATCTCCGAATATAATTCCGAAGAAGAAATCACACAGGACATCATGGCCATTTCCGAGGACCTCATCCGCATGGCGCCGGAGCAGTACCTCTGGCTCTACAAACGGTTCCAGTATATTCCCCCCGATGCACCGGACCTGATCCGCGCAAAATTCCCCGCCTACGCTTATGTGCCCTCCGAACGATTCTTCGACCATGCTGCACGGGCTCGCGCCAAACGGCATGGGAAAGAGGAGGAATAATCCATGCTGAAGTGGCTCCACATCAAAAATCTGGCTCTGGTGAATGAAGCGGATCTGGAGCTCGGTCCGGGATTCAACGCAATTACCGGGGAAACGGGAGCGGGAAAATCGGTGCTGATGGGAGGAGTCGCTCTGCTGCTCGGCGGACGGTTCGACAAATCCGCGATCCGTCAGGGGACCGACCGCTGCGAAATCTCCGGAGAATTCCTCCTGGAAGATGATTCCCGGCACGAAGTCGCCGCTCTGCTGGAAGAAAACGGAATCGAACCCTGTGATGAAGATCAACTGCTGATCCGACGAGTCTTCACTCATTCCGGCGGACGCATTTTCATCAACTCCTCCCCGGCGACAGCCCAGATTCTCCGCGCAATCGGAGAACAGCTTGTTGACATTCACAGCGCCGACGAAGCCCATGGTCTCATGCGTCTCTCCGCCCAGCTGAAAGCTCTTGACCGCTTCGCTCATCTGGATTCCCTTCTCAACCGCTGCGCCGCCGCATGGACGGAAATCCGCAGGGCTGCCGCGGAAAAACAGACCTTCCTGGACGCCATGCCTTCCCCCGACGAAGCCGACCTTCTCCGGAAAGAGATCGAAGAAATTGAGCGGCAGGACCCACAGGAGGGCGAAGATGCAAAACTCGAAGCAATCCATTCCGCCGCATCAAATTCCAAAATCATTCTGGAAATCTCATCCGCTGCGGCTGCGGCACTGAATGAATCCGACGACTCGCTGATCGACCGTCTCTCCGCTATCCGCCGCCTGCTCCGTCCGCTGGAAAATGTCGACTCCGCCTACGCGGAACAGTTCCTGGCAAAGTGCGACGAAATCTCCGATGCGCTTTCGGAACTGACCAACGACATCCAGTCTCGTGCCGCCTCCGTTGAACTCGATGAAAATGAATTCGCCGCTCTGGAGGAACGGATGCGAATCCTTCAAACACTCAAACGCAAATATGGTCCGGAACTCTCCGACGTACTGAGTCATCTGGAAGAGTCCAGACGAAGACTCGACTGTTTCGACCATTCCGCACGCGAACGGGAGCGTCTGGAAGAAGCGGAACGCACCGCCGCAGCGGCACACGAAGCCGTCTGCGGAGAACTCTCCGCCGCCCGGAAAAAAGCCGCCGCAGAACTCGCCGGAAAACTGAAAAAAGAGATCATCAGACTCGGGTTCAAAAAAGCGGACTTCCAGGTGGACTTCTCCGCCGCACAACCCGGACCGAACGGAAGCGACCGGATCGAATTTCTGTTTTCCGCAAATCCGGGAGTTCCTGTCAAACCCCTGCGCGACGTCGCCAGCAGCGGGGAACTCTCCCGCGTCATGCTGGCAATCAAAACCGTTCTTGCGGAAGTTGACAATATCGGAACAATCGTATTTGATGAGATCGACGCAAACATCGGCGGAGAAACCGCAGTAGTCGTCGCCGGTGAACTGAACCAGCTGGGAAAACGAAAGCAGATCCTCTGCATCTCTCATCTTGCCCAGGTTGCCGCGCGGGCAGACCGCCATTTCGTTGTCGAAAAGCAAACCACCAGCGAAAATGCAGTCAGCTCCATCCGCTCGCTGGACCGGAAAGGACGTGTCGCCGAGATCGCACGCATGCTTGGCGGCGGCGCAGCTGCGGAAAAACATGCGGCAGCTCTTCTCGCCTGATTGTTGCCGGAATCACACAGACAAAAAAGAACCTCCGTTTCCGGAGGCTCTTCCAACTGAAAGCGAATTCAGAAATCAGGCGCATGCAATTCAGTGTGCGTGATCGTGTTCCTCACAGCCGCAACCGCAGTCGCAGTCATTCTCAATGGGACTGTACCAGGCATCGACAAACTCTCCAGCCTCGACAGACTCCATTCCGGGAAGAGTTTTCACAAACTCCACCATCTCCTGTCTGCGCTCCTCGTTCCGAGTGTTGATGCGACCGGAAACGACGTAAAAATCGAAATGATCGGCTTCGAATGTTCCGCCGCAGAGCAAACCAAGTTCCTTCCCTTTTTCAAGAATCCGCGACAGGATCTCATCAGCGGTTTCCGGGGTAAGTTTTGCATATTTTGCAGTCAGCCGGAACGCCAGCTCCTTGAATTCTCCGATGCACTTCTTCTTGCGGATTCTCTTCTTCATAATCCATTCTCCCTACTGTTTGTGTCTTGAAACGACAATGCCTCATAACATACTCCGGAAACAAGAAAATACAAATCAGCCATTTTCCCGTTCGTTTCGCAACGTTCTCCCATCTGCTTGAACTTTCCGGAAAAAATGAAAAACGAGACGAATCCTCTTCACGGACAGCATCAACAGAAATAAGGAAAAAGGTCAATTCCGGAAGATTGCGCATCCCATCGGAAACAAGAAAACCACGGACTTGTCCCATTCTGTTTCATGGCAGAACATTTTCTCCGGAAAAACAGTTTAAAAAAGTTGCTGTTATTCCTTACCACAGAAGGCGATACAACACTTTTTCATCTGTTTTTATCAAAATACTTTCACAAAAAATTTCAAAAAAAAACATTCTCTCCCTTGAAATCATAAAAAAAAAAATTAATTTTCTCCAGTCTCCGATGACAGATTCCGTAAAAAAAACAGCCATTATTATTGTACATCGGGTTTATTTTAATGGACGCTTCTTCGAGTTCAGAACTGGCGAAGTCCTGAGTCCGGAGAAACAACTTAAGGAGAGTATTATGAAAAAACTTCTGATTCCACTGCTGGCTCTTTCCGTCACGGCGTTTGCTGCGGAAGAATCCACGACGACCACAACAACGGAAGAAATCACCACAACGACAAAAATTACAACTCGAAAGGTCAAGACACAAAAGAAACAGGAATGGTCCCCTCTCAAGGTTGCAATTCTGGATTTCACTTCCGCAGACATCAAAGGCCAGAAGTTTCTGGACCATCGAAACAAGGCGATCAAAATTCCCGCGCAGGAAACGCTCAATGCCGCAGACCGGAAATCCATCAACAGCATTATGCAGGGATTCGTCCGGATGATCGACGCATGGGACAACACCCGCACCAACCAGGCGAACCGTGAAGAACAAGTTCTCGACAACCGGCGCGACTGGGCAAAAGCCAAAGCCCTTTACAACACTGTCGTCAAAGGCGAAAGCAGACCGATGGTTCTCGGCGCAGAATACCTCGGAGCATATCTCGGACGGAAAAGCGATCTTTTCCAGGTAATCGACTCCGCCGCGGTGCAGGCTGCCATGACACAGCTCCAGAATGAACCGGATTTTCCTCAAAACGCCCTTCTGAAACTCGCACAGAAAACCGGTGCGACCCATCTGATCTACGGAACCGTTTCCGACCTCCGCACAAAGGTAAATTCCTTCAAGGGATATGGCATCGAAACAAAAACAACCAACTATCAGCTCGATGTGATCCTCAAGGTCGTGGACCTCGTCAAACAGAGCACCGTGTACAGCAATGTCTATACAGGGAACTACCGGGAACAGCGTCCCGTCAGCGGTTCGCAGTTCGACAACAATATTTTCCAGAATCTGATGACCTCCGCTCTGGAGCAGGCGGCTGAAGAACTCGCGGAAATTACCAAACCCGGACGCAAAAACAAACTTTCCGTCACACCCATGCCCTATAAAGTCACAGTCAATCCGACCGGAGGCTTTCTCTTCAAACCGGCCACTGCTGAAATTTTCATCGATGGAGTACGCGTCGGGAACGGTGGAGGAACCTTCTCCGTTCCCGCAGGCAAACACCGCGTGGAAATCAAGGCAAATGGCTACAAGACCAATGCTTTTGACATCAACGTAACCGGCGATGCCGTCATCACATCCAAACTGGCGAAATAAGGAGATCAAAAATGAAAAAACGGATTCTTTCCTTCCTCTTTGTCTTTGTTCTTGCATCCGCACTCTTCGGTGCGGATAAACTGGCGGTGGTCGAACCCGTCGCAAAAGGCGGCATGAAGCCGCAGGAAATCGAAGCGCTCTGGTCCATGCTCGAAAGCTCTGTCGACGGCGGATATGAGCTGATCTCCCGTGCCGCCATCAAATCCATGATGACGGAAATCGGCTTTACAACCAGTTCCGATCTCGTCAATCTGAATTCGACACAGAAAGCAAAACTCGGTCAGATCAAAACGGTGAAATACATTTTCCTGCCGACCGTCAGCAAATTCGGTTCCAGACTCAACGTCTCCTTCATGCTGCTGGATGTCTCCACCGGAGAGATTGATCCTGACAAAAAAACTTCTGAAACCGTAAACTCCCTGGATGAACTGGCGGACAAGCTTCCGGACATTTTGAATGAAATGGGACTTGGACGCGCGGCGAAGAAGCGCGGCATCTCCGCAATTCTGACACCGGTCATCCGTCTCAAGGGAGCTCCGGCCTATCTGCCGGAAAACTTCAATGTCTCTCTGGAAAATCATCTCATTGAGAACAATGTCCGTCTTCAGAATCTCCAGTCTGTCACAAAAATCCTGAGGAAAAACAACATCGACAATCTTTACGAAGTTGAACCTTCCATGTATATGCGGATTGGAAAACTTCTTCGCGTGGATAAGCTGGTGCAAGCCTCCATCAACCGCTATTCCGTTCTCATAAAAAAAACATTTATCAAAGCATCAAGAAGAACTCAGGTTTCCTGTATCGGCAACATTGAAGGCAACATTCGCATCATCTCCGCCCAGACAGGACAGGTCATTGCGAGTTTCCCCTTCCGCAAACGCATCAACTTCGATGACGTAGAAGAAGATATGGATGACTGGACCGCACGCGACTACGGACAGTACCTGATCGACCAGGCTTTGCCCGCTGTCTGCAAAAAAGTTACGCAGAAACTGAAGTAACTCATTCCCGGGATGCCGATTTCCTCCGGCATCCCGACTCGTTCAACCGTCAGGACATTCTCAACTTATACGGATCATTACGATGAAAAGACAGTTTTTACCACTGCTTCTTGCCGGAACAACCGCAATTTTCACACTTTCCGGCTGTTCGAGCATTATCAACTCCCATCGGCAGAAAGCCCCGATGATGGAAGAGTATCTCGCGGGCAACAACCAAAAAGTCCTTGAAAGAATTAATGATAAACTGGAATCCACAAAAGATACTGGCGATGAAGTCATGTGGCAGCTGGAGGCTGGAGCCATGTACTTCCATACAGGGGATTTCGAAAAGAGCCGCAACCATTTCCGGACTGCGGAAAACCTGATCATCGAATATGATGACCGCGCCATCATCAGCATGCGTGACGCCGCATCTGAAGGTGCCATGGCTGTCACAAATCTGAATGCCCTCCCCTATCGCGGATTCTGTCGGGACAGAATCCTTCTAGCTGTTTACCAGTCGCTGAATTATCTCGGAGCCGGCAAGGAAGATTCCTTCCGCGCCCAGATCCGCCGTCTGCGCGACGAACAGAAAAAAATCATGGAGGATTATCAGAAATTCTTCGAGGAAGAACAGAAATCCTTCCGCGCGATTGAACAGAAGCAGAAATCACAGGCCACCTCCGCATCAACCTCCACACAGACCGGCAGCACCGTCACAGAAGGGGAAACCACCCCCGTATCCACCGAGGACCCCGGTGCGGAATCCACAAAAACAGATGCCAATGGCAATACCCTGAGTGCACCGGCAGAAGAGAGCAATCCACAGGAAGAAGCCAAAAAAGAACAGAGTCTGATCGAACAAAATGCCCAGAACAAGGAGTTCAAAGAGAGCATTGAAGAAATGAAACGAGTCGCAAACCGCGGCTACGGCAACTTCCTGAATCCTCTGGCAATCTTCCTCTCCGGCCTCGGTTCCGTTCGCGATGACAATTTTGAAAACGCACGGATCGACTTCCAGAGACTCTATGAGGCAATGCCCGGCAACTCCATGATCCAGCGTTACTATGTGACGGTTCTCAAGGATGCCGGACGGGAAATTCCTGAAAATCTGGCAAATGTCGCCCCGTATGACTTTCCTCTTGGGCGCGACTGCGTATTCGTAATTTTTGCAAACGGGCGCAGTGCCGCCTTCCGTCAGATTGCAATCTATTTCCCGATCATGGTCGCATGGCCGGTCTGCGAATATTATCCGGCGCCGTGGAAAACCCTTCAGGTCACAGCGGGCGGCAAACAGTACGACACCGCCATCATCGCCGATATGGACGGCATCCTGTCCCAGGAATACGATCAGCGCCTTCCCGCCATGATTACGCGCATCATTCTGAGCACGGCGATCAAGGAAGGCGGCAGCTATGCGGCGACGATCGCGGTAGCCCGGCAGAATGTGATAGCCGGAGGCGCCGTTTATCTTGGTTCCGTCATCTATCGCGCGACCTTCAACACGGCGGATACCCGCAGCTGGGAGATCCTTCCGAAAGAGTTCCAGCTGACCCAGTTCCCGATGCCGGCCGATCATAAGATCACCATTGCGCCGGACGGACGCAATCCCAGAACCATTGAACTTCCGGCGAACAGCCGTTCCGCGATCGTTTATGTGAACGCGCCGAGCGACAGGGTTCTCTCTTATCAGGTTTTCGGAATCAACTCAAAATAGGAGATGTGATATGAAAAAAGTGTATTTGTGCGCCATGCTCGCGGGAGTTCTTCTCGGCGGGTTCGGATGCCAGAACACCGCGAATTCCATCGAAAACGCGGACAAAACCATGCAGACGAACACCATTGCCGATCGCCGGTTCGTCACGGACGGATGGCTGCGCGATCGTCTGAAACTCACCGGTTTGAACACCAGCACCACGGCGGATGGGCTCCTGCGCGTTCAGCTTACGGCAGTCAACGTCCGGACCGGTTTTTTCGATCAGATGTGGAGCGGCATGACTGGAGAAAATCCCTATAAAATCAAATATCGTTTCACCTGGTTTGACAAAAACGGCATGGCAGTCGAGTCTGTTCTTTCCATCTGGCAGGAAACAAAGGTCATTCCCGGAGAAACGGTCCAGATCCAGTCCGTTGCCCCGACCCCGGAATGCAAAGATTTTTCCATCACTCTGATGGAAGCGGAATAACAACAAATCTCAATATAAGGAGTTTATAAATGAAAAAAATGATTTGTCTTCTCGGCGCAGCAACACTCTGCGCCCTCTTCACCGGCTGCGCATCCACAAGTACCTTCGATGCCAGTGATCCGACAGCCAACACGGCACGGGCAATCGGGACCGTCTCCCAGGCGGAATGTCTCATGGCAGCCAAAGCCGCCGCGCAGAGCGCTATCAGCAGTCCCGCGTTCTCCCGTTTTGTCAAGCGCTATCAGATCGAACAGAAAGATGAACTGGCTGTTCCTCTGATGCAGGTCGGCTATCTGCGAAATGACACGAACGATCCGGATCTCCAGATGAATCTCGTGACAGATGAACTCTGTACCGCGCTGATGAATTCCGGCAAGGTCGAAGTCACTCTGGCGACCGGACGCGACGTATCCCAAACCTTCGCAGAAGCCCGCGACTTGAAAAAAGACAAAAATTTCAAACAGAGCACCGTAGCCAAAAAAGGAACACTGGAAGCTCCGCGCCTGAGTCTGGAAGGATCCATCATTGCCAATGTCGTCCGCGACGGACGGAACACGGTTCAGGTTTATTCGTTTAATCTGAAAATGGCTGATATCCAGAGCGGCAAAGTGATCTGGAGCTACAACAAACCGTTCGGAACGAAAAAGACCAGAGGTATTTTCGGCGACTAAAACCAATCCAAAGAGAGCCGTGAAATGCGGCTCTCTTTTCTGGAAACAGGGTACCATGAAGAACTTTCTACTTGGAGTAACAATCGGACTGAGTCTGTTGGCAAGTGGATGTATCTCCCCTACGGAGACAGTAAATGCTCCTGCTATTCAAAATATGACAAAAGAGGTTGCAAGCTCCGTTGTTTTCTCTCCTTTCATACAACGGTACGCCAAACATCTGGAAGCCATCTCCGGTGAAACGATACATCCTCTGATCCAAGTAGGTCATTTGAAAAACAAAACAAAAGACCCATCGTTCCAAATGGATTTAATTGCAGATGTCTTCTGTACGGAACTTCTTGAGTCCGGCAGATTTGAAATATCCGTTGCTGCCGGGTCAGCAGGACGCCTGTTTCCTTTTGCAGAATCGCTGGTAAACAAGAGCCTCAGAAAAAATGGAACTCTGGAGATTCCCGATCTCTCGCTGGAAGGATACCTGATCAGCTGCGTTCAGGTAAACTATCCCGAGCGGAAAAAAGGACTTGTTTTATGTCTTCAGCTGGTCGATCTCCATTCAGGCAAACTGGTCTGGTCTTCCATCCGTTCCATATCTTTTCAAGACTCATTTCTCCCCTAAGGATAAAAAATGAAAAAAAACATAAAAATATTTGCCGGGCTGCTTTGTCTTATGTTCTTCTTTTCTGCCTGCACCGCTCCGAAGGCCTCCCGATTTGAACAAAAACCCAATCCCCTCGTCACCGAGAGAGTTTTCAGACAGGCGGCATTGAATTTTGTCTCTAATATCCTGCGGGATGAAAAGATGAATGCAGCCATTCTTCAGGATCGGAACCAAAAACAAGATTCGCATGAAGTTCCGATCCTGGGGATTGAGGAAATTTCAGAAACAGATTCCAGTTCCTTCCAGCCGCAGCTGGAATCATTCTACGAAACACTCCAATATGAACTCAATGCCTGCGGAAAATTCATCGTGAAACGCCGGAAGGAAATTCCGTCAGGAACATCGTTCGCACCGGATTTCATCTTCCGCGGAAGCGTCAACCCGCTATATAAGAAAGACGGAAGAACGGAGATCTGGCAGCTGATTTTTTCTTTTCAAATCGTAGAAAATGTAAATCATAAAGTCATCTGGACCTGTAAAAAAGAATTCAAGATGTTGAAAAAGCAACCAATCTTCGGCGACTGACAAAACTACAAAAACAAAAAGGAGGACAGAAATGAAAACTTTTCAGAAACTGCGGCTCTGGTGTGCCGCGGCGGGAGTCGCTCTCCTGACAGGCTGCACCAGCGTCGGAACGTTCGATTACAGCCCCGCCTCAGGCACCATGGTGCAGTTTCCTGAACGTGCGAACCGGAAAAGTGTGGCGGTCATGCCGTTCCGCGATCTGCGGAGCACCAAGTATTTTGATCCGTCGCAGCAGGCGGCGGCAGAACAGTATCCCGCAGGCGACCACGGGTCCTTCTATCTCGGGCTGATTCCGCTGATGCCGTTCGGTTTTGTGGAAAAGGAGGAACCGGAAAACAGCAAAGATTTCGTCACACTCGGACGTTTCCACTTTGATCCCGCACAGGAACTTGCCGCGGCCGCGATGCAGAGTCTGAAACACTCGAATCTGTTCAGCCGGGTCGTCAAGGCGAACACGCTGGAACAGGCGGATACCGACTATGTGTTCCAGGGGACCTTCTCGAACCTCCATTACGACGGCTACATGCTCTCCTACTGCGTGACCTATTTTCTCTCGCCGGCGCTCTGGATTCTCGGCGCTCCGACAGGAGTTTCCTACAACGAACTCTGGGTGGATTTCTCCCTGCTCGACCGGAAAACAGGAAAAACGGTCTGGTCCTACCGGTTCCGGGGCTCGGATTCGATCACGCACTGGCTCTATGCCAGGATCGGCAAAGACGCAAGTCTCTATTCCGAGCTGATGAAACGGGCGATGAACGGCGCGCTCTACAGTCTGGAACGAAAACTCCACTGATCCTAAAGGACGGATTGCGGAATGAGGGCAAAAGAACTTCTGAAACCGGGTGATCTCTTTGAAAAATACCGCGTGGAATCCCTCCTTGGACACGGAGGAATGGGAGCGGTCTACAAGGTCCGCCATGTTCTTCTCGACACTTCTTTCGCAATCAAGGTTCTCTTCCCGGAGATAGCCAGACAGAATCATAAATTCATCAAACGTTTTCTCCGGGAAGCACGTCTCGCTGGAAAAATCCACCAGCAGAACCTGATCGCCGTTTACGACGCAGGACAAAACAGCAAGACAGGACTTTATTATCTTGTCATGGAATACATTCCCGGAGGAACGCTCCGTGACCGGCTGCGCAAAGAGTACCGGCTTACGCGCTCCGATGCGCTCGGGATCGTCACAGGAGTCGCACAAGCTCTTGAAAAAGCGTTTGAATATAAAATGGTCCACCGGGACATCAAGCCGGACAACATTATGTTCACGGAAGACGGAACCGTCAAACTTGCCGATCTCGGCATCGCCAAAGCGGTCGGACCGCTGGACACGACTCTGACTCTGGAGCCTTCCGTTTTCGGAACTCCGGCTTACATGTCTCCGGAACAGGCAAGAGACTCTCATGGTGTCGATTGCAGAGCGGATATTTACAGTCTCGGCATTGTTTTATATGAAATGCTGGCGGGCCAGCGGCCGTATCGCGGAGAAAACACTATAGAAATTCTTTCGCAAATCATTGACAGCAAAGAGGTTCCTGACATACGAAAAGTCAACAGTTCTGTCAATGCTCCTCTTGCGGACTTGCTCCGAAGCATGATGGCAAAGAATCCGGAGGAACGCCCTCAGACTCCGACAGAACTGCTTGAGCGCCTCCGTGCTCCTGAAATTCTCTCCCTGACAGAGGAATCCTCCGGAAATCCGGACACCGGGGAGGAATCTTCCGACGGAACGCGACTCAGCGGAACCCGTCCGATGTTTATCAACAAAATCAAACTGGTTAATGAACTTGCCTCCACTCAGGCCCAACCCCAGAAAACTTTGCGCCTTCAGGACAATGACGATCCCTCCCCCGCACAAGAACAGGCGCAAACCATCAAAATGCAATCCGAAGCATCCGCTCCAGTCGACGGACATACGGACCATCCGGATTTTCAGAATCCCGCAGCCTCCCGGCAGAAAAAATTTCTTCTGTATGTGAGTGCAGGAATGGTTCTTCTGCTTTCTCTGATTCTGCTGTTTTCATTTCCGTTACTGAACAGGAAAGCAAAAAACGACTCATCTCCAGAGACAACCAGACCTCTGCAAATGCAGAAGGCAACAACAATCTCCAAACCAATACCAGAAACAACTTTTCCGTCCCCGGCTCCTGCAGAAAAAACAACCACAGAAACTCCGGAACTCAAAACGCTGAAATCCGCTGTCATACTCGGTCTCCGCACACCGGCAAACCTGATGTTATTGAACAGCCTGAAAAAAAATGGAAACACCAGTTCAGCAATTTTCCTGGAAGCCGGAAATTTCAGAGAGATCCGGCAGCAGTTGAAAGAGATTATTCGAAAGTCGCCGAAACTCGTCGTGCTTGCACTCTCCGCTCCGTTTGCAATGAGAGATACTTCTCCGGCTAATTTTGAAATGCTGATCCGCGAAGTTACCGTTCAACTCAGAGACCATGGAATTCCATTTGCTTTCATACTGGATTCTCCGAATTCTGTTCCGGAATCCGACCGGGGAAAACTGGAAACGTTCAATCGAGCTGTGAATGAACTTGCCAAACTGCAAAGTCTGAACTGCTTCGACTTCTCCTCCGGAACCATCTCAAGTTCCCAGATGGACTCCTGGGCAAACAGCATGCTTCAATTTTAGATCTCCGCAGCCCCCCTCCCGGCACTCTTTTCTTCGGATCAAAACGGTTCTCCATAGCAAGAAAAACGATGTTCCGCAGAATGAAAAACCGCATCTTCCCGAAAGAGGGAAGATGTCAAGTTTTTTTCCATTTTTTTTTTGAAATTTTATCCTCTTGCGACAATTGATTTCCCGAAAAAACAATCTATATTGACACTGTATTTTTACGTTTTCAAACCATTTAACTTATAAGGAAAGACAATGTCGAACGAAAGACCGATTTATGACATCGGAACGGAAATCTGGAACCGGAAATATCGTTACCATGGTTCCGAGGATGCTCCGGAAGACAAAACCAAAAACGACACCATTCTCCGCGTGGCAAAAGCCGCCGCAGTCAAAGAAAAAGACCGTGAGTTCTGGACGGGCAAATTCATTGAGGCGCTCTCTGATTTCAAATTCATCCCCGGTGGAAGAATCGTTGCCAATGCCGGAACGAAACGCACCGAAGTCACCATGTTCAACTGCTTTGTCATGAACCGGATCTCCGACTCCATTGAGGGCATTTTCGAAACGGTCAAGGAATCCGCCCTGACCCAGAAACAGGGTGGCGGTGTCGGATTCGATTTCTCCACCATCCGCCCGACCGGTTCTCCGATCAAAGGCTGCGAAGCCTCTGCTTCCGGGCCACTGAGCTTCATGCAGGTCCTGGATTCCACCTGCCGGACGATCATGAGTGCCGGTCAGCGCCGCGGAGCACAAATGGGAATCATGCGCTGCGACCATCCCGATATCGAGAAATTCATCACCGCCAAACGCGGCAATGCGGCCTTGCAGATGTTCAATCTCTCCGTTGCCATCACGGATGAATTTATCGAAGCGGTCAAAAAGGATGCTCCCTGGGACCTGAAATTCGAAGGAGTTGTCTATAAAACAATCAAGGCGCGCGATCTCTGGGAACTCATTATGAAATCCACCTACGACTTCGCTGAACCTGGCTTTATCCTGATCGACCGGATCAACAGTATGAACAATCTGTATTATGTTGAAGAGATCCGCGCAACGAATCCCTGCGGGGAACAGCCGCTGCCGCCCTACGGAGCATGTCTGCTCGGCTCCCTGAATCTCTCCCGGTTCGTCAAACACCCGTTTACAAGCGAAGCAGAGGTTGACTTCGAACTCATCCGCGAAACGGTCTCCACAGCCGTTCGTTTTCTTGATAACGTAATCGACCTCAGCAACTATCCGCTTGACAAACAGAAAGCGGAAGCGGAATCCAAACGCAGAATGGGAATCGGCATTACAGGACTAGCCGATCTGTTCCTCTTCCTCGGCATCGAATACGGAACCGCTAAATCTGTGGAACTGGCATCCAGAATCATGCGGACAATCACGATCGCTGCCTACCGAGCCAGCGTGGAACTGGCAAAAGAAAAAGGGGCGTTCCCTCTTTTCGATGCGGAAAAATACTGTGCAGGAAAATTCATCTCCAAACTGCCGGAAGATCTGATCGCCGACATCCGCAAATATGGAATCCGCAATTCCCATCTGACCTCCATCGCGCCGACGGGAACCATCAGTCTTCTTGCCGGCAACGTCTCCAGCGGACTCGAACCGGTGTTTGCCTTCAAATACACCCGGAAGGTCCGCAACGGAACCGATGCAGACGGCATCTCCGAATTCGACGTTGCTGACTATGCCTATGCAGAGTATCTGAAGCTCCATCCGGAAGCCTCCGATCTCTCCAGGCTGCCTTCCTATTTCGTGAACGCCTCCAACATCACGCCGATGGCTCACCTCTCGGTGCAGGCTGCCCTTCAGGAATGGGTCGACAGTTCCATCTCCAAGACAATCAATGTCCCGACCGACTTCCCCTACGAAGATTTCAAAGGCATCTACATGAAAGCCTATGAACTCGGACTCAAGGGCTGCACCACCTTCCGTCCATCGGAACACTTTACCGGCGTCCTCGTCGCAAATGACGACAAAAAGAAAAAGGAAGAGGAGAAAAAGAAAGAGGAACCAAAGCCCGCCACAATCATCACGCGGCCGGTTCCCCCGAAACGACCGAAGGAACTCGAAGGAACCACCTACAAAATCAAGACTCCCCTCGCTGCCGACGCCCTCTATGTCACCATCAACGACATCATCGAAGAAGACGGCCGGCGGCATCCGTATGAACTTTTCATCAACACAAAGAACCTCCAGTATTTCAGCTGGATCGTCGCCATGACGCGCCTGATCTCCGCCGTGTTCCGCCACGATCCTGCGCCGAAGTTCCTCGTGGAAGAGCTCAAGAGCATCTACGATCCCAACGGCGGATATTTCAGCGAAGGAGCTTATATTCCGAGTCTTGCAGCGGCCATCGGAAAGGTCATTGAACGTCATCTTTCCAAACTTGGAATCATTGAACCGAAAAAACCGGTTGCCGAACTGGATCACGAACACAAGGATTCCCATCCCGAAGCAGATGACAAACATCTGATGATCTGCCCGCACTGTAACGAAAAGAAGCTCACCATGCAGGAAAACTGCATGAAATGCCTCTCCTGCGGCTACAGCAAATGCGGCTGATCCGCGGAGCGTGAACGATGCTGTATCTGCTGGCTGAACTCCGGGACTCTTTCGGTCCGCTGCGATTGTTTGAATATGTGACCTTCCGCTCGGGGGGAGCGCTGGTCACAGCGATGCTGCTGGTGATTTTCCTCGGGCCGTGGACGATCCGGCAGCTGAAAAAATTCTGCGTGCCGAAGTCGGCTCGTCTGGAAGGACTCGTCGATGAAAAATTCGTCGACCATTCCAAGGACAAAACTCCGACCATGGGAGGATTGCTGATTGTGTTTGCAATCGCTGTCGCCACGGTTTTCTGGGGCGATCTCTCCAACCGGATGGTCCTGGTGTTTCTGATTGTCCTGCTCCCGCTGACCGCTCTCGGCTTTTACGACGACTACATCAAGGTCAAATATAAGCGGAGCGTGCGGGATGGTGTCTCCGGCAAGATGAAACTGCTGATTCAAACCCTGGTCAGTCTGGTTGCGCTGTACATCATCTACAAGATGCCGGATACGATGACGACGAAGTTTCTGATTCCTTTCTGCAAGGATCCGGTCTGTCTCAAACCGGCGGGGGAGACCATCCAGTTCTGGCTTCCGACACAGATTCTGCCGCATCCGCTGTTCACGTTTGCCGCATCATGGGGACTCGCCGTGATCGGGCTTATCTTTCTTGCCAACACGGTTCTGGTCACATTCTTCAGCAACGCTGTGAATCTGACCGATGGAAAGGATGGACTCGCTGCGGGATGCACGGTTTTCTGCGTTCTGTCATTTGCGGCGGTTGCCTATATGCACGGGCATATCGAATTTGCGAAATATCTTTCCATACCGTACATTCCGGAACTGGGAGAGGTCAGTGTGTTTGCCTCGGCGATGGCGGGCGCGTGCATCGGGTTCCTCTGGTATAACTGCAAACCGGCATCGGTCTTCATGGGCGATACGGGCAGTCTTCCGCTCGGCGGCTGCATCGGACTGATCTCGGTGCTGATGGGCCAGCAGTTTCTGCTGATCATCATCGGATTCGTCTTTCTGATGGAAGGATTCTCGGTTATGATCCAGGTGACGAGCTTCAAACTCACAGGCAAACGGGTATTTCTCTGTGCGCCGATTCATCATCATTTTGAACAGAAGGGATGGAGCGAAACCCAGATCGTCACACGGTTCTGGATCATCGCCGGACTCTGTGCGCTGATCGGGCTGGCATCCCTCAAACTCAGATAAGGGAGACAATATCATGTACAGAACAGAAACCGACAGCATGGGACAGATCGACGTTCCGGCGGAAAAATACTGGGGTGCGCAGACACAGCGTTCCCTGATCCATTTCAACATCGGCGACGATCTCATTCCGCTGGAGGTCATCCGCGGCCTCGTCCTCGTGAAGAAGGCTTCCGCAGAAACAAACTGCGAACTCGGACTTCTGCCGAAGGAGCTCTGCTCCGCCATCGTCGGGGTTTGTGACGAAATCATGAACGGCGATTACAACGCCCAGTTTCCCCTCAAAGTCTGGATGACCGGAAGCGGAACACAAAGCAATATGAACGTGAACGAGGTCATTTCGAACCGTGCCAACGAACTGCTCGGTGGAGAGAAGGGAACCAAAAAACCGGTTCATCCGAACGACCATGTCAACATGTCGCAGTCCTCCAACGACACCTTTCCGGCGGCAATGCACATCGCCGCCGCCGAGATGATCGTCCGGAAACTCCTACCCGCTCTTCAGCATTACAGGGACATCCTTGACAAAAAACGGCAGGAATTCGACGGGATCGTCAAAATCGGACGTACCCATCTTCAGGATGCCGTTCCGCTGACACTCGGACAGGAGTTCTCCGGCTATGTCGCTCAGATCAACACAGCCATCCGCCGGATTGAGACCGTTCTCCCGGAACTTTATGAACTGGCACTCGGAGGAACCGCAGTCGGTACCGGACTCAACGCTCCGGCGGGATTTGCAGAGAAAGCGGCGGAAAAAATCGCCGTGCTGACCAATCTGCCTTTCCGTTCGGCGGAAAACAAGTTCTCGGTTCTCGCGGGCCATGACGCGATTGTCGCCGCCTCCTCCGCAGTCAAGACCTGCGCCTGTGCAATGATGAAGATCGCCAATGATATCCGCTGGCTGGCATCCGGCCCCCGCTGCGGCATCGGAGAACTGATCCTGCCGGAAAACGAACCGGGCTCCTCCATCATGCCGGGGAAAGTCAACCCGACGCAGTGCGAGGCAATGACCATGGTCTGTACACAGATTGTCGGACTCGACGCCGCCATCTCCTTTGCCGACACCCAGGGAAATTTCGAACTGAATGTTTTCAAACCGATGATGATTTTCGATCTTCTCGAAGAAGTCCGCCTGCTCGCCGATGCCTCCAACAGCTTCACAAAATACGCATTGGAGGGACTCAAAGCCGATGAAAAACGGATCTCCGAACTTGTCAACCGCTCCCTGATGCTCGTAACAGCGCTCAGCCCCGCAATCGGTTATGACAACGCATCCAGAATCGCCAAGCATGCGCATCACAACGGTCTCACGCTGAAAGAAGCGTGTCTGGAGCTCGGTTTTCTCTCTGCGGAAGAGTTTGACCGGATTGTTCGCCCTGAAAAAATGGTAAACCGTTGATTGATCTCCCTGTCCAGACAGTTCTTCCGCAACTTGCCGGCGCTCTGCGGATGCACGGTACAGCAGTGCTCTCCGCCGCACCGGGCGCGGGAAAAACGACACTGGTTCCGCCATATCTGCTGAAAGAACTCTGCCCGCCCGGGAAAAAGATTCTCATGCTGGAACCGAGACGACTCGCGGCAAGGGCTTCTGCACGCAGAATTGCATCCCTGATGGGGGAAGAGGTCGGCGGGGTCGTCGGCTACCGGACAAGGTTCGATACCAAAGTCTCTCCCTCCACCCGGATCGAGGTGCTGACGGAAGGAATCCTGACACGTCTGATTCAGGAAGACCCCGAACTTGCAGGAATCGACACGGTTGTCTTCGATGAATTCCATGAGCGCAGCATTCATGCGGATCTGGCTCTGGCGCTCTGCCTCGACCTCCGTACCGCCCTGCGCAACGACTTGAAACTGCTTGTCATGTCCGCCACCATCGACACGGAAAGAGTCTCCGCCCTGCTGGGTTCCGCTCCGGTCATTGAAAGTCCGGGAAAGATGTATCCGGTCAGAACGGTCTACCGGAAACGGCCCGACCCCTCCGCGCCGCTGGAACGCGATGCGGTCTCGGCGATTCGCGCGGCGATACAGAATGATCCCGGCGATCTTCTCGTTTTTCTGCCCGGCGAAGGAGAAATCCGGCGGACTGCCGCACTGCTGGCAGAGGTCCCTCTCCCCGATACGATCATCCGCCCGTTGTACGGAAATCTGCCTCAGGCAGAGCAGGATGCAGCTCTCGACTCCGATCCTCAGGGACGACGCAAAGTCATCCTTTCCACAGCCATTGCGGAAACAAGTCTGACGATCGAAAACATCCGGATCGTCATCGACTGCGGAATGATGCGCGTACCAAAATTTTCGCCGCGCAACGGAATGAACCGCCTGGAAACAGTCCGTGTCTCAAAAGCCTCCGCAGATCAGCGGCGCGGACGAGCCGGACGAACCGCCCCCGGAATCTGTTACCGTCTCTGGACCCCGGAAGAAGAAGTCCGTTTTTCCGAATTCAATCTCCCGGAAATTCAGGAATCGGATCTTGCTCCGCTCGTTCTGGAACTGGGCAGCTGGGGACTGCGCCCCGATCAATACACATCTCTGAACTGGATGGATCCACCGCCGGCTTCCCGTGTGTCACAGGCGACAGAACTTCTGCGCTCTATTGGAGCATTCGACACGCAAGATACCATTACGCCTCATGGAAAAGCCCTGCTCAGGCTTCCGATTCATCCGCGTCTTGCTCATGCGGTTTTGAAATCGAAGGAGCTTGGATTCGGGTATACCGCCTGCTGTATCGCCGCTCTGCTCGGGGAACGGGATCTCCTGCGGACTCCGGAATCTGATCTGCGCCTCCGACTTGCGGCTCTCGAGGGAAAATATGCCTGCGACGCCGGAACCGCGCGGCGTATCCGCGATGCCGCCGTCCAATGTGCTGCCGCTGCAGGAATCCGCGACAGAAAAATGGATCAGGAAACCGCAGGAATCATCGTTTCGTTCGCTTATCCGGACCGGATCGGACACAGCCGTTCGCCGCGGTCAGGAGATTACGCGCTCGCAAACGGAACCGGCGCACGGCTCCGGAAAGACGATCCGATCACCAACTGCGAATTCATTGCAGCAGCATCGGTCGAAGGAGAAGGAAACAGACAGATCATCTTCACTGCCGCACCGCTCTCCTTTCCAGAAATCGAACAGTTTTCCCCCGAACTGATTTCGGAAGAGTTCCATGTTCACTGGAATCCGGACCGGAAAGCCGTGGAAGCGGAAAAACAGATCAAAGTCGGCAATATGACAGTTTCGGCAAAACATGCGCTGAACACCCTGCCGCGTGAACACCTTCTTGCGGCGTATCTTGCCGGCATCCGGGAGGAGGGAATCGCCGCTCTGCCATTTGAAAAGGAGAGCGAATCCCTGCGGGAGCGAGTGACATTCCTGCGGCGATTTCTTCCGGATGAATTTCCCAATCTATCGGACGAAGGACTCCTCGGTTCTCTGGAACAGTGGCTCGGACCGTTTGTCGACGGCTTCTCCCAGCTCGGCCAGCTGAAAAGAATCTCTCTGCACACCGCACTGGAAACCCTGCTGACGCATAAACAGCGGACAGACCTTGCGCGTCTCGCCCCGGAACGGATCGAAGTGCCAAGCGGATCGCATATCCGGGTTGACTACTCCTCGCCGGATGGCGTACCGATTCTGTCGGTCAAACTGCAGGAGCTGTTCGGGCTGCTCGAGACCCCTCGGGTGGCAGGCGGCAGGATTCCTGTGACAATCCGGATTCTCTCGCCAGCGATGCGTCCGGTGCAGACGACGTCGGATCTGAAGCATTTCTGGGCGGAAAGTTATTTTCTGGTCCGAAAGGATCTCCGCGGACGTTACCCGAAACATGACTGGCCCGAAAATCCGCTGGAAGCCCTGCCGCATCGCGGGGTCCGACGCGGGAAATCCACCTGATTTGCGCAAGGCCATTCTTCTGATCCGGGGTCCCTCCTGCAGCAGAACTCAGGAGTCCCAGCCCCCCTTGAAAACCGGACAAACCAAAACGTCTTACAAGCTGAGCTTTGAGGAGAAGCGCTTCTTTTCCGCAAAACAGGATTCCGATTTGCAATTTTTATAAAACGGGGTTATATTTCTTATTGTTGAAGAGGATTTCAACAGCCAGGCATGACCAGAACGGACTGTTCCGTTTCCGGTATCGTGGAATTCGGTCGGTATCGTGCCCCGAAGGAAACGTCGGAGTCCGATACCGCTATTCCGCATTACCGCGATCAGAGCACAGTCCCGGTCATTCCTGTTTTCACAATTTGCAATCGGAACACGAACCAAAAGCGGCTACCGATTCAAGCCGCAACACAGAAGGATTGTATGTTTATGCAGGAAACAAAAGTCAGTGTGGAAATCACAGCCGGGAAGACGATGGAAATCTCCACCGGGAAACTCGCTCATCTCGCAAACGGTTCATGCGTCGTCAGACAGGGCGACACCTGCGTGCTCGCCGCAGTCTGCTCCGGACCGGCACGCAAAGGATCGGATTTCTTCCCCCTCCAGGTCGACTACCGCGAAAAATTTGCTGCCGCAGGCAGATTCCCCGGAGGATTCATCAAGCGGGAAGGAAGACCCTCCGACAAGGAAATTCTCACCATGCGCATGACGGATCGTCCGCTGCGTCCCCTCTTTCCGGAAGGCTTCTTCGATGAAGTCCAGGTCTATGGAATGCTCCTCTCCTTCGACGGGAAATACGATGCGGATACTCTGTTCATGCTCGGTGCTTCCGCCGCGCTCTGCCTTTCCGATCTGCCCTTCCAGGGACCGGTCGGAGCCGTCAGAGTCGGATACATCAATGGACAGTTCATCGCCAATCCGACCCTCGAAGAGATGGAGGAAAGCGAAATTGAACTCGTTTATGCCGGCAAGGAAGACCAGGTCATCATGATCGAAGGCGAAGCAAAAGAGTGCTCCGAACAGCTTCTCGCCGACGCCATGTATTTTGCCAATGAAATCATCAAGAAACAGTGTGCGGTCCAGCGCGAACTCGCGGAGAAGGCCGGCCGGACAAAAAAGACTCCGGAACTGCATCTCGTTCCGGAAGAAGTCATGAACGCCATCGACGAATCCTGCCGCGACACCATCGAAGGCGCCGCGTTTCTTCCTGGCAAAGAGGAACGGACCAGGGCTCTCGACGTGGTTCTGGCAAAAGTTCTGGAAGATCTCAAGCCGAAATTTGAAGAATCCCTTGGAGAAGATTTCGAATTCTACGTCAAAATGGGATTCGACAAGCGCGTCCAGAAAGCCGTTCGCAGCGCCATTCTCGACAAGCACATGCGCATGGATGGACGCGGAATCACGGATCTCCGTCCGCTCTCTGCGGAAGTCGGCGTCCTGCCGGTTGTCCACGGAACCGGTCTTTTCTCCCGCGGCGAAACGCAGGCGCTCGTCATCGCCACTCTTGGTGGTCCGCAGGATGCGCAGGAATATGACAATGTCTGCAGTCTCAACAAGGACAAGAAATTCTATCTTCAGTACAACTTCCCGAACTACTCTGTCGGCGAAGTCGGAAAGGTTTCCGGCCCGGGCAGACGCGAAATCGGACACGGCAATCTGGCAGAGCGTTCCGTCGCGCAGGTCTTCCCGAAAGATTTCCCGTACACGGTCCGCTGCGTCTCGGAGATCATGGCATCCAACGGTTCCACCTCCATGGCGTCCGTCTGCGGAGCGACCCTCGCGCTGATGGATGCGGGTGTTCCCATCACATCACCGGTCGTCGGCATCTCCTGCGGACTCGTCACGGATGATACCGGAAAGGAACTGATCCTCACCGACATCATCGGAGCGGAAGACCATTTCGGCGATATGGACTTCAAAGTCTGCGGAAGCAACAAAGGAATCACCGGCTTCCAGCTTGACCTCAAGCTCCCCGGCATTCCGATCGATACGCTTGTCCGTGCGATGGCGCAGAACAAGGAAGCCCGCGAAAAGATTATGAAGGTCATCACCGACTGCATCCCGGCCCCGAGACCCGAAGTCAGCCCGAATGCACCCCAGATGGCCGTGATGAAGATCAATCCGGATAAGATCGGCGCCCTGATCGGCACCGGCGGAAAGAACATCAAGGAAATCTGCGAGGTCACCGGAGCGCAAGTCGATATCGAAGACGACGGTTCCGTCAGCATTCTTGCCAAAACCAAGACCGTTCTGGAAGACGTCAAGCGCAGAGTCCTTTCCTACACTGCCGAGGCGGAAGTCGGAAAGATCTACCGCGGACTCGTCAAAACCGTTCGCGACTTCGGCGCATTCGTCGAAATCCTCCCGGGACAGGATGGACTCCTGCACATTTCCGAAATGGCGAACTACCGTGTCAACAACGTCACGGATATCTGCAAGGAAGGCGATTACATCACTGTCAAAGTGATCGACATCGACCGCTCCGGCAAGATTCGCCTGAGCCGGAAGGCCGCTCTCGAAGAAATGGACAAATAACCCCATTTCTGAATTTGCATACCAAAAGACGGAACCGGAAACAGTTCCGTCTTTTTTTATAATTCAAGATTCCGGACAGGAAACGGCAACAATGCTGTCCCCCGGACTTTATTCGCGAGGCCCCGACAAGTGGCCTCCTCCCGGCCATCAGAGAGACAGGCTTCCAATAAAGAAGAATTTCCGCAGAGCTGTTCGTCAGAGTTCTTTGTGTCTCCACTTTCCCGGTGTTGTATTCAGATAACGTCGGAACAGATGCGTCATCCGGCTCTGATCGTGAATCCCGGAAATCTCCGCAATCTCTGCCAGTTTGTACGGAGTCTCCTCCAAAAGACGGCATGCTGCGGCAACTCGCAGCCGTTGAAGCCAATCGCTGAAGGAATAACCGGTCTCACTGCGGAAGAGATGAAGAAAGCGCGATACACTCAATCCGCAGGTGTTGGCAGTCTCCTCCGCCGTCAACGGTTCGCGACAGTGACTTCTCATGTAATGAGCCGCCCAGAGGATCCGCCGGTCATTTGAGACGATCTGCGGCAGAAGCGGTCGTTCCGTCTCCGGCAGACGTTCCCGGTTGAACAGGTTGTCCATCCGTCGTTTCAGGTAATTTCCAAGCTCCGCCAGCCGTGTATCCGTCATAAGCGGCAGCTCTCCCCGCGACAGCAGACTTGAACTTCCTCCCGCGAACGGTCCGGCAAACAGCACCCCCTTCAAACGACAGGAAACCACCATGCTGACCGCAAGAATCTTGCATCCGGCATGACACTCCTCAATGCGGAATCCGGAATTCTGCTCCAGTTTCCGGAACGATTCAAAATGGTGAAATCGAATGCACTGATTCAGTTTCCGATAGGGATTGCCCTTGATCATCCGACAGTAAGGATGGCTGTGCTGAGTCTGCTCAGGAAGAACATTCATCAGAAGATCGTTGTCGGCGAAATGCCAGACGAATCCCGTTCCGACAAAATTCCCAAGAGAACTCAGCTCTTCCGAAAAGGTTCGCAGTTTTTCAAAAAAATCGTGTTTCAGCATAATCTTCCATTTTTTCAGCATAATATAGATATCATTTTTTTCTTTTTTCAAGTATAATTTCCGGAAAAAGAAGAGGAAAAGAGATGAAAATCACTGAAATCAAAACGTTCGTCATGGACGCGTACCGGACAAACTGGACCTTTCTGAAACTGGAAACCGATGAAGGGCTTTCCGGCTGGGGAGAAGCCTCGCTGGGAACCCAGGAAGGTGCTCTTTCCGGCTGTGTGGAGGATCTGAAGCGCCTGATCATTGGACGGGATCCGCGCGAAATCGAACGGATGTGCTTCGAAGTCTACCGCGATATCTACTGGAAAGGCGGACCGGTTCTCATGTCCGCAATCAGCGGCATCGAAATGGCCATGTGGGATATCACCGGCAAATATTACAACGCACCGGTCTATGCGCTGATGGGCGGGAAAATGCGGGATTCCGTACGGATGTACGCCAACGCCTGGTTTGTCGGAGCGCGAACACCGGAAGAGTTTGCCGCAGCAGCGCGCAAAACCACGAAACTCGGCGTGACGGCACTGAAATGGGACCCCTTCGGAAAAGCGCATATGACAATCGGTAACCGGGAACTGGAAAGAGCCTCGGACATCGTAGGAGCGGTCCGGGAAGCAGCCGGACCGGAAACGGATCTGCTGATCGAATGCCACGGACGCTTCAACGGTTACACCGCTCTCCGGATCGCCCGCGAACTGCAACAATACAACATCATGCTGATGGAAGAACCCTGTCCGCCGGACAACCTCTCCGTTCTGGCGGAAATCCATTCCCGGTCTCCCATTCCGATTTCCGCAGGCGAACGGGTATACACCAAATTCGGATTCGAGGAGCTCTTCTCCAAAAACGCCGTTGACATCGCCCAACCGGATATTTTTCATACAGGCGGACTGTTCGAATCAAAAAAAATCGCGGCGATGGCGGAAGCAAAACACATTCCCGTTTCCTTTCACAATCCCAGCGGCCCAGTATCCAACGCGGCGATCCTTCAGCTTGCCGCCTGCACACCGAATTTTCTGATCCATGAAATCATGCTTACGGACGGCACCTTCCGGAAACGAATCACGGATGAATGTGTCGAATTTGAGAATGGATTCCTCCGGATTCCGGATCGTCCGGGACTTGGTATCGAGGTAAATGAAGCAGTTCTTGCAGAATATCCCTATCGTCCGCGCAATCTGCGCCACTATACCGGCAATCTTACCGACATCCGTCCGGAAAACGATATCGTTTATTACTTCAAAGGGCTGGAACATGAATCTTTCTGAACCATTGAAACGGACCCGCTTCATCGGAATCCTGCGCAGAATCCCAATGGAAAAAATTCTTTTCTGCGCGGAAACCTTCGCCGCGGAAGGAGGAGAATTTCTGGAACTGACCTTCGATCCCGCCGATCACGATACCCTGGAGAAAACCGGAAAGGCTCTCCGGAAACTCCGGCAGGCATTCCCGACTCTGCACCTCGGCGCAGGAACGGTACTGAACACTCCGATGGCGGAAGCAGCAGCCGATTCAGGCGCCGAATTCCTTGTCTCGCCGTCAACCTCACCGGCAGTGATTGAAACAGCACACCGAAGGGGACTCATCGCAATTCCCGGAGCCTTCACGCCGAACGAGATCCTGCATGCGTATGAATCCGGAGCGGATTTTGTCAAACTCTTTCCGATCCTTCCGGGCGGAGAACAATATGTCAAAACAGTCATGTCGCCGCTGGCGCACATTCCATTTCTAGTCACGGGCGGAATCCATCCGGGCAATGTCCGCTCCATGCTGGAAACAGGAGCTGCCGCAATCGGAGCGGGAGCCTCTCTTTTTCCGCCGGAACGAGTGAATCAGAATGACTGGCGCGGCATCGCACAGACTATCCGCCTGCACTGGAAAGAAATTCCGGATAGAAAATCAAACTGACCTGTCATCACACACGCGGCACCAGGGTTCCTGTCGTCGCCGCAGAAAAAAACAAGGAGAAAACCATGCTGGAGGAACTGAGAAAAAAATTGAACAGCGCAAACGTCATTGTCCCGCCCGTGCCGAAAGAGGACTTCTGGACGGACGAATACCACTTCAACCTTCAGCAAGACCCGATGAAATCGTTTCCAGGAGCGGAACTGCTGGGACGCCTGCCATCCAAAAAAAGCGTCGACGTAAAGCATTCCATCCTCGGAATCGGATTTGAAACTCTCGACCGCGACACCTTCGATCCCCGGAAAACCTTCCCTTTTCTGGCGGAAAGCGGAGTGAAGTATGCACGCTGCCAGACCGGATGGATGAAGTGCGAAAAAGTTCCGGGACAATACAACTTCCAATGGCTGGATGAAGTCGTCGATCCGCTTGCATCTCTCGGGATCGAAACCTGGTTCAGCCTGAGCTTCGGGCACCCGGTCCACACCCCGGCGGAAGCGTACGAAAAGGCGTGGCAGGAAGCGAACGGAAAACTGGTTCCCGGCTGGCCGCGAGGCTGGGTCGGGGAGGTTCCGCTCTATCACGGGGAAAAGGGAATGAAAGCATGGACGGAATATGTCCGGGCACTCTGCCGTCATTTCCGCGGGCGCGTCCGCTTTTTCGAAGTCTGGAACGAACCGGAGGCGTTCTGGACCCACAACGGAGTTTCCCTCTGGAAAACAATGCCGCTCGCGGAGAAGGCCAGAGATTATACCGAATTCGTCGCGCGGACCGCCGAGGTTGTCCGCGCAGAGATCCCCGATGCGCAAATCATCGCAGACGTCGCCCAGACCGGAACCTCCTACATCAAAGCACTCGGGAAAAACAAACTCGCCGATCTCATTGACGTTTTCAGCTATCACTTTTACGGTCCCGTTCCGGAAGAATTCATTGGAGCGAGAGTGGAAAATCTCCGCGCGAATCTGATCCCTTCCGATCCGGCAAAGAAAATCCGTTTCTGGCAGGGGGAAAGCGGACGCGCCAGCGGAAAATCCGCTCTCTTTTCCTTCCCGACGGAACTGGCTCAGGCAAAATATCTGGCGCGCCGGTATCTGACAGATCTGGTCTGCGGCGCGGAACTGAGCTCCATCTTCACTGTCACGGATTTTCTCTGTTACTATCCGGACGGACGCGATCAGTATTACGGCGTGATCGACGCCAAAAACAACTGCGGCAAACTGGCATACTACACCATGCAGGGCATGGGTTTCCTCTTCGACGGACTCGAAAACGCTCCGGACAACTTCTGCGCGTTCCGTCCCGGCAACCAGCAAGCCTTCGAACCGCGGGCACCCTATCGGATTGAAGCGCATTCGTTCCGCCGCAACGGAAAACCCGTATACGCATTCTGGACACCGGAACATGTCGAGCTCTCCGCTCAGACTGTGCATGGTTCCATCTACATGCTGATGGACGAATCGGAAATGTTTGAACATCCGGTTGTCATGGACCCGATCCGGCGAAACGTCTGGCTGCTGGACCCGGAACTCCTGGAAATCACCTCGGACGGCGGCAACTTCCATGGGACACTCCGCATCCGGAATTTCCCCGTGACAGATTGTCCGCTGCTCGTCGCTGACGCGTCCATCTTTGCATAAGATCCCGCACCAGACTCCATCTGAAACGGAAACGGGAAGCAGAATCCGCTTTCCCGTTTCCGTCCGGTTCCTCCGGCAGGAGTCATCGGAAAAATGCCCCCGGGACAACCCTCTCTCCCGCTCTTCCTGTCAGACTTTTTTCCCGTTTTTCCCTTCTTTCCCCCCTTGACTTTTCTGGTGGTCTGTAGTATAATTAAAATGAACCAAGTGGTACATTTTATAATTGCAAGGAGTCGGAAATGGGGGCAACCCGGAGCAATCAGTCGCGAGCAGTGACGAAAGAGAAGATTCTGCTGCTGATCCAGCATCTGCTGGCGCAGGGGGAGAATGCGTTCCCCTCGGAACGCGAGCTCGTAGTCCGGACAGGAGGTTCCCGTGGAGTGATCCGCGGCATTCTGGAAGAACTGGAATCCCAGGATCGTCTGCGGCAGACTCCGAACGGGAGGATCATCCATCCGCAGGCGAACCAGATTCCGCTTCTGTTTGCGGCGATTGGGCGGAATATGGTCGAAAACCGCTCCTGGGCAAAACTCTGGTTCACCCTCTCCCGCCTCGCACCGGACTATGGGATCAAACCGGAGCTGGTGCTAGTCGGCTGGCCGCGGGAAAAAGCGCTTCCGGCGATCCGGCAGATTCAGGAATCAAACACAAAGTATCTGATCGTGACCTGTCATGAACTGTTTGAATGGAACAAGTTTGATTTCAACAGCAAATTCACGATTTTCCCGGATGAGGACGCAATTCGCCTGCACGATCATGTGATCTCCCTTGACAACCGGGAAGCCGGACGCCTGGCAGCCAGAACACTCCATCAAGCAGGTTATCGGAAACCGGCACTGATCGCGGATGATTTTTCATTCTCCTATCTCCCGCTGGAACAACGATCGGAAGGGTTCCTCGAAGAGTGCCGGAACCTCGGAATCCCGCTGCATGAAAAAGATGTCTTCCAGATCCCCCTCTACGTCGGAATCAGCGAAAAAGAAATTCTTCAGCGCGTGGTTGCCACAGGAGAGCGCATCGCAAAAGAGGACTGTTACGACTCGCTCTTCTACATCACGGACGAACGAGTTCCTCTCCTCTGCGACACACTCATGGATCTCGGAATCGCCCTCCCCGAACAGATGGGAATCCTTTCCCTGAATGCCAGCAACACCAGCCAGCATTACCGTCGTTTTCCCTTTACCACTCTTTCCGCAGCAACGGAAGAAATCGCCGTGAAAATTCTGGAGACCGTTGCCGCCGCAGATCATGCAACTCTCAAAAAACTGAAGCCGATCCGCATCCCGCCTGGAATTCACAACATCGAAACCCTCTATAAAAAGAAAGGAAATGAGACATGCGCGTGAAACTAAGGAGAGAGTCATTCACATTAATAGAACTTTTGGTCGTGATTGCAATCATTGCGATTTTAACAGGACTTCTCCTTCCAGCATTGCATTCTGCACGGGAAAAAGGCAGGTCCATCTCCTGTCTCTCCAATCTGAAACAGTTCGGGATCTGCGAATCCCTCTACCAGAGCGCATTTGACGACTGCATAGCGCCGCCATCCGACAGCAACCGGATCAACGGGCCGCATCTTTATACCGCCCAATACCACTGGGATTATTATTTCGGAAAAAACTTTCTGCATCTGAAAACGACTCCGGGGAACTGGCCGGTCCAAAACGCATGGAAAATTTTTCAGTGTCCATCCGACACGCGCCCGGATACGGCATCCACGTCAAGACCGAGAAGCTATGCAATTCTTTATTCCTATATCGACATGAGCAATTCGGATGAACTTCACCGCATCAACCGGATCAAATCGCCCTCGCGATGTATTTTCGCAGCGGAAAACGACGCCATGAAAAAACGGCCCGCCGGAGGAAACAAGTCCAACGCCTACTGCGCCTTTTCCAGCTCCGAGGGAGAAGTCGTCTTCTGGAACAGCAACAATATGGGCTGGAATCATGGGCTGAAAACCAATATGCTCATGCTCGACGGCCATGCTTCCGCCCTTTCGGTTTACAAGGACAGCAGCTACAACGGAACCTCTCCCGAATACGATCTCTATTACACAAAACTTCAATAACCCGGACTTAAAGAAGGAAACTTTTTCATGAAACAGATTTTTTCCATTTTCCGTTTCCGAACCATTCCTGCCGCGGCGGCACTGCTGCTTACATGCAACATCTTCGGTGCAGGCGCACTCACACCGGAGTTCGGAACGTGCCGTCTGAAAGCGGACAGCAGACAGGGCTCCTTCTGGATCTTCACTCCAGACAATAAACTCCTGGCAGGAGCCGGAGTCTTTCCCAAAAGCGAATTTCCGAACTTCAAGACGGAGCTGAAAAACAATACTCTGGTCATCGATACCCGCGGGATCTACAAATCCGGAGTCGCCGGACGTTCCATGATTCTCCGTTTTTACGGAATCGACCTGAACACAATGTATCTGGCTCCCTCCGGAAGGAAAAATCATACGAAAACAAACCGGGTTTCCGTCGAACTCAAAAGCGAAACGCCGTCCGATCTGTCTCTCTATTTCGAAGGACAGCAGATGATCAACGGCAAGGAAAAACATTACTATGTTTCCAAAAGCATCGTCCTGAACGGGAAATGGCAGACCATCTCTTTGGATCAGGTTCTCCCCGACAATCTGAAAAAAGTCTGGATCCGGATCACTCTGCGCAAACCGGCAAAAATCGCAATCCGTCGCGTCACGGTCGAGCAGATCCCTCTGGAGGCGAAAAAACTAGATCCAACCGTCAACTACATCCGCAACGGGGGAGCGGAATATGGATGGAACGGAATCGTATACAACGCTCTGCGGAATTATCAGCTTTCCGCTACGGGGAAATATATCAATTTCCGACGAAAAGAGATCAGAAAGGAGCTGAAATTCTCACTGGATCCTGAAAACAAGTACGAGGGAGCCTTTTCCTTCTGCATGGAACGGCCTGCCGGAAGTGATGTCAATGGAGCCCTCCGTTTTCATCCGGTTCCCTATGAAGTTGGAAGATCCACCTCCCTTTCCTTCTATGCAAAAGCGGAAAAACCGCAGAAACTGTATGTCTCGTATTTTCTGGCAAGCGGGATCGCGGTCGGTACAAACATCACGATCGGGACAGACTGGAAAAAATATGAGTTCTACATGCCTGCATGGGGAGAAAAAAAGAAAAACGTCACCATCATCGGCGATATCGTCAACGGATATGCAAAACCGACCGGGGTTGCGATCCCTTCCATCCAGCCATCTCTGCCGGGAAAAGTCTGGATCGACAATGTCGCACACACCATCGGCGGACACGCGGAATACCGGAACAGCGATAAAATTTTCGTCTCCCACAAATTAAACAAGGATACCGGCTACTATTTCACGGATGAAACAATCAACGTCGATGTCAGCATCCGCAACACCAGTCCAGTCTCATTCAACGGCGAGTTTTCTTACACAATTTTGAACATCTTCGGAACGCCCGTTCAGCAAACGACAATCGGGAAAATCACTGTTCCATCCAACAGTCTTCGGAAAGAAAGTGTGACCCTTGCACCGCCTTCCACGCTGCGCGGTCCGTTCAATGTGGTGCTGCGAGTGAAGGAGAAGGACAAAGAGTATTCTGATGTTGCATATCTCGGCATGATCGAACGAAACAGCCGCTTGAACCCGAGAATCGGAATCGAACTGCCCGGTATGCAGAATATTGAAATGGCAATCGGCTATGTTCGGGATTTCCGCATCGGCTCGGTCCGCATCGGCCAGGCGTCCGGAGCTCTTGAAGCGTCGTTTGCCAATGCGCCATATCTGAAAAAGGCCGGGCTCAATGTGCTGATCAACATGAGTCCCGTGCACAAGGCATCAACCGATCCGGCCCTCTGGAAAAGCGAAATGGAGAAAATCGGAAAGCTGATGGTGGAACATGGACGCTGGATTGATGTCTTCGAAGTCAAAAACGAACCGAACATCTCCCCCGGATGGACTGTTGAAAAAAATCTGCAGATGATCGGCGAAGTCGCGGTGCTGATGAAACAGCTCCATCTCAAAGCTGATCTTGCGGGCCCGGTTCCCTGCGGAACCGATTTCACCTGGATTGCCAGTGTGCTTGCCGGAAAAGAGGCAGAACATCTGACGATTGTGACGGAACACCCGTACCGCACTCTGCCGGAACTGCCGGATTATGCCGATGACGTTGCAACAGTCCGGAAAATCATCGATCATCACCGGAAAGGACTGCCTCATTATGCAACCGAATCCGGACGGGTCTCTCCCTGTCAACTGGAAACGGGATTCATCGGAGACAACAACCGTCTTGCCGCGGCGCGTGACATCCGCAATATCATCCAGGGATTCTCCGGGGGACTGGCACGCTACTATCATTTTGCCCTCAGCGTCTGGCCCGACGGCTCCTCCTGGAGCACCCTTTTCTCCGGTTCTCCCGGCAACAGCGGAATCCCGGTTCCGAATCCGACACTCTATGCGCTCCGAAACGTCTCGGACCGTCTGGAACAGGCGAAACCAGTCAGACGGATCAAACTCGGCGTGGACTACCGCTGCGCTGTCTTCGACCATGGGAATAAACGCACCGCCGTTCTCTGGAAGTGGAATGGAAATCCCGGCACCCTGCGTTTCCAGCCGGAAGATGCGGGGAAATTGACCGCGTTTGATTTTGTCGGTTCGACGATTTCCGCCGCAGTCATTCCCATGAATGAATATCCGGTCTATCTGGATTCCGCCCTTTCCGCAGAGGAGCTGGAAAAGCTGATCCGACGCGGAACACTGATTGCGGAAGGTTCCTCGCCGATCGCCCTTTCCACCACGGTCCTTTCAGAAAACCGCTTTGCTGTTGAAGTCAAAAACAAAACCGGAAAAACGCTGAACGGAATCCGTGTTTCGGCGGATACGGTATCAGCCATCCTCGGAGAAACATCAAAGACGATTGACTCCATTCCGCCGGAAGCCTCCGCCCGGGCGCTCTTTTCTCTGAAGAAAATGATCTCAACCCAGGAGCAGAAAGTGAAAGTTTCAGCCGCACTTCCGGGCGCCACCGGCGAGAAGGAATCGCTGGACGCCACACTCAGGGCTCTGATTGTGAAAAAGCTCGAAAAACCACTCAGGATTGATGGCGATCTTTCCGACTGGCCCACCGGAATTCCGGTCGTGACGCTGGACAAACACAATGTCGATCCGAAGTGCAGAAGCGAACACTGGAGCGCAAAGGAAGACCGGATCAGAGCCGAACTCCGTTACGCATGGGATGACAATTATCTTTATACCGCCGTCACCGTCTGGAAACCCGACTTTCATCCGCTCGCCGACCTGAAAGATATCACCGCAGCATGGAAACAGGACAGCATTCAGATCTGCTACGATACGCTCCGCAACGCAAAGCCCTTCACGACAGCGCTGGAGGATGACGATTTTGAATACTGTCTGTTCCAGTGCAGGGAAAAATCTCTTGTGACTCGTCGCTGGGCGTCCAGCGCCCTGCATGACAGTCTGCCTAAAAACAGCGGAATTGTCGATCCGCTGGAAGTGCCGTTCGCCGTCAGGAAATACAGCGATCGCATCGTCTATGAAGCAGCCTTCTCCAGGCGAGCCGTCAGTCCGTTCAAGCTGATTCCGTATTCAACCATGCGCGCCAGTCTGATCGTCAACCTGAACAACGGAAAGGAACGGGTCGGATTTCTCGAACTCACTCCGGGAATCGGACAGCAGCCGAAACGCCCGGATCAGTGGATGGATCTCGTCCTTCTGCCGTAAAAGATGAGGAACGCGAGGAGGAGAGGTTCTTCACCCCTCCCCCTCCTCTCTTTCCCTAACCGTTTGACGCCTTTGCGTAACGCAAAGGCTCTATGAAATTACCATATCTCCATCGGCGCGGCTTCTTTTTGATACCGCTTTTTCCTGCTCTCATCCGCTGTTTTTCAGAAAAATGCGTGATTTCTGCTTTCATTCCGTCAAAAAAGAACTATCTTACCGGAAAAGCAAACGATCAACTCACGGGAGCAAAAATGCGTTACCTGTACGACAAGACGGAAAAAATCATTCTTGAATTTGATTCTGAAATTTTTGAACATCCGTACCTATCCACGGGAAACAGAGTGATCTCCGCGCGGAAAGGAGAAGCGATCGGACCACTGCATCCCGGTCATTACCTGATTTACGAAGATACGGGAAAAGCCGAAAAGCAGATTCGATATCTCGGGGTGGCTGGCGATCATTCCGTCATCATGCAGCTGACGGTCGGAGTCTTTACAGCGGATACTTTCGACAGTGTCGCTCATGCGAAACGGGTTCCCCTGAATTATTACATCGTACCGGCTCAGGTCATGGATTCCACATTCCGAGGATATGAACAGGACTACGGCGATGCCCTCTATCCGCATATGATGCCGAATCATTTCGGTCTTTTTGACCCGACCTTCGAACAGCTGGATTCCAACTGGGAGTCCCTGAACGCGGAAGAAATCGTCATCCGCCTGAAAAAGATGGATGAGTTTTTTCAGGAACAAGGTCTCCGTCCTCTGCACGGATTTGCCACCTATACGCCATCGAATTCGCTGATTGAGGCGATGAAACGACTCAACTGGAATGTGCTCCACTCCATTGTCCCCGAACAGAACTGGTCCGATGGTCACTGGGCAATCAATCACTGGGGAATGGTCAACCAGCCGTTCTACGCCGCACCCGATGATTTCCGGAAACCTGTGCGCCGAGCTCCCGATGGAGAACCCAACGTTCTGGAAATGAGCATGAACTCCTATCACCTCTACATGCCCCATGTTGTGCATTTCGGCGACAATGTGCTTTCTCCGTCGCATTTTCTGCGCTGGCACCGGACCGTGGAATCCGGAGCGTTTCCGGAACGCTTCCGTAATTTTCTTGTAGACTATCTGAAAGCGGCAGAATTCAAAAAAACGCCTTTCTTCCTCATCGCCGGATTCGAATTCGGACGCTCCTTCGGCGTTCGCTCTATGACCAAACATAACCGCCGCGGAATGGAACTCGTGTTCGACATGGCACGGAAAGAATCGATTGTGTTTGCGACCGGCCGGGATGTCGCCGCCTATTATGAACGTTTCTGCCCGATGCATCCGGAAATTGTTTTCACTCAGCGGGACTATCTTGCCGGAACCCGCATCATGGACAAACCCGTGAACTCCGGCCCTTCCATCGGCATGGAGATGGAAGACTATAAAGCGGTCTTCGCTCATCTGGATCCCCTGCCGTATTATCATTATGATTACACGGAACCGTGGTCCTTCAAGGCGGATGATACCTCTGCACCGCATGACTATGCGGAATCCGACCGGAATGCCGTCCGAATTTCCATAAGCGGAAACCGGATGCTGGCTGAGGTGCAGTCTCCGCTGAAACGGAAAGTTCCTGTCGCCCTGTGGGATGCCGTTCCCAGATCCGTAACCGGAGGGCATGTTACGGTCTACTATCCGCCCGTCCTGGACGATCAACGGAAACACAGCGTACTCGTTCTGCCTGCCGGATTCACCGGCCGTGCTGAAATAGAACTGGAAAAGACCTCCGAGCCTCCCTCTGCGGAATTCAAAGGGCTGTTCCATCCGCTCTGGAGAGTGCAAACGATTGGAACGCCTCCGCATCGCCAGTGTTATCTCTATCTGGAGTTTCCTCTTCTGAAGCCGCTGCGCCTGAAGTTCTGGGTTCCGAAACATTGCCGGATTGATGCTCTGGAATGTCCTCTCGGAGAGTTCGAAAAAGACGAGATCGCAGAACTGTATTTTGATTCCCGACACACCTGGTTCCGATTCCATGGTCTTTCCGCCGAAGAAATCCAGCCATCCCATGAAGTGATCGCGGAAATCGAACAAGCCGCTGCAGAATCGGCGGACTTCTTCAAACATGCGGAAGAAAATCTCCGCAGAATTCATGCAGAGGACGATGCGTGGTTCGCTGCACAGATTCCCGAAGGAGAGCAAGTCGTACTTGAAGTCGACTGTTTCGGCAATCATGCGTTCGGAGAGCGAAGCCGCGCCAGAAATTTTGACCGGCTGGTACGAAGCATTGATCCGGCTCTTTCGGCGATGGAATACTCGGATGGAGGCATTTCCCTCGGCGGAGGAAAATCGTTCTGGGTGCATCCGCGCGGACTCCATTTCAACGTTGAAGGACTTGACCATCTGCCAGTCTCCAAAGACGGCATGGTGAACCTCTACCTCTACAATACGACTCCGAAGGAAACAACTGCACCATACCGTTATCATGTTTCCGTCCATTCCAACGGAACAGGAATTTTCGACCGCAAAGACTCGTGGATCTGTCCTTATGAACGCACGCCTGACTGCCTGCTGAAACTGGAAATTCCACGAGACAGCATTGTCGGTGGAGAAATCGAAGTTTTCCTGCGCGCCGATCAGCTGGGCGTTCTCGACGACTGGTTCGCCGACGGCGGTTTCATCGCCGCTCTGGAACGCGTCATTGTAACGGTCCGGAAGTGAGAGTTCTCCGGCATCGGAAAGGAGTGCCCCGGCAAATCCGGATAAACAAGAAAAACACAGCCGGTATGCCGGGAATCTTCCATGCGGAACTTCTGTCGGCTCCGGAGAAAGAGCTCTCATGTGAAAAATTCAGGAAGATCTGCCAAAACATGCGGAATGAAATTCATCCTGTTTTCCGTTCTTCTCTTCCTCTTTGCTCGATGCCCTGTCCGGGGGAATGAAGAAAGAACGGGAAATTTCTTTCTGGAATATGAGGAAACATATTCCGCGCAGAAAATCGCATCACGGAAATTTTATTTTCATGTATATCCCCGACAAATTCCATTTTCCTCATTGCATAGCAGTTCATACAAAGAGGAGAAATCCGTCTGCCACACGATTGAACTGAAAGAGGAGACGATGAAAAAAAGGGTTCTTGTCATCTGGTACAAGAACGAAGATCAAATAAAACAGGCCGTCTTTTTTGACTTTCCATTCTCCCTGACAGGAATCCTACCTGTTTTCATGCAGGAAAGAAAAGAGAAATTACTTCCAGATCAGCAAAATGAAATTCAGGGAATAGCAGAAATCATGGTTCAAACTGTCCCGGGAAAAACGCAGGCGACACTTTGCGTGTCATATTTCAATATCGAATGCAATGGTTCCTTTTCCATACGAAGCACATGGACCCCGGCACCGGAATCTTTTGGAAAAAGCATTTTATGCGGCGGAACAATCGGGAATTCCTCTGTTCCCGGCAAAGCGACGGGAAATCGCAAAAAATAAATCTGCCGCATCCGTTCCGGACAAGGACACGGAATAAAAGTCGGTTGATCTTCAAGACAAAAGCAGGAAAATGAAATGCGGAACAGCTATGACAAATCTTCTCCTTTGAACTGGAAACACTTCTGTGTTCTGCTTCTCTGCATTCTCCTGATCCCATGTGCGATTTTCACCTTCCGGTTCCTTGTGCAGGCAAGATTCCAGCAGAAGCAGGAAAAGATTCTTTATGCGGAACTGAAAAAGGACATGGAATGGCGGGGCTTTCCATTCCTGAAAGGAGAGAATCCAGCTGTTCTCCGCTTTACACAGAGGGATCCTGTTTATTTTTTCAGCACAAAATATACGAAAGAGGAATTCCATCGTTTTCTTCAATCCAGCCGGATGGAAGAAAGCAGTTTCCGGGACATCGTCCGGGAATATCAGCATCTCTTGAAACAATACCGTCTACCGGATTCCGCACTCTCTTTTCCGGAAACATCCTTCTCCGCAGCAAAACTTGAACTGGTGACGGTCAAAATCTTTCTTTTCTGGAATCAGGAAGATGAATTTTACAGAATTCAAATGATTTTTTTTACAATTTAGCCTCATGCTTCCTCCTGCAGGAAAGCGGAAGATTCTGAAATGGAAAAACAGACTTTTCCGCAACGTTTCGGAATCAGAAAATGCAGAAAGTCTACACTGTGAAGAAAAAGGACAAAAGAAACGCGCGCTCTCTTTCGCAAAGCAAGGATACTGAGGAAAACATACCACAGCAATGATTTTTATAAGGCAGATTTGAAAAATAAGCAAGATGGATTAGAGTATTTTCAATCGGGAATCCCTGCCCGGACCGCGATAAGGTTTCGACCGAACGGAAAAACCGGTTTTCGGGAATCAGCAATAGATTGCCGGAAAATGAAAGGGACTCGGAATGCAACAGGGGAAAGAGACGGAGCCCGAACCTCCGGCACTCCCAGGAAATCGTATCACAAGTTAAAAAAATGAGAACAGGAAGGGAAAAGCAAAAATGTTCAAAGTGAAATCCATGAATCTTCTGCTTGGAGGAGCACTGTTTCTGGCGGCGTCCGCGCTGTCGGCACAGATCACAGTCAAGAACGGCGACCGGATCGCATTTCTGGGAGATTCCATCACACAGCAGGGCAACGGCTCTTCCGGATATCTCAATCTTGTCATGTCGGCGCTGGAGGCCAACGGAATCAAGGCGGTCAAGGTTCCTGCCGGAATCAGTGGCCACAAGTCAAATCAGATGCTGGCCCGTCTGGAACGCGATGTCATCCAGAAAAAACCGCAGATCATGACCTTGAGCTGCGGCGTGAATGACGTCTGGCATGGCAAACGCGGCGTTCCGCTCGAAGACTACAAAAAGAACATTACACAGATCGTGGACAAGGCCAAAGCCGCCGGCATCAAAGTGTATATTCTTACGTCCACCATGATTACAGAAAATCCGCAGCATCCGAACAACCAGAAACTGGCCGCATACAATGAATTCCTGCGCTCGCTGGCAAAAGAAAAATCCTGCACGCTTGTGGATCTCAATGCGGATATGCAGAAACAGATTGCCGACGTCAAAGCAAAACATCCGAAATTCAAAGGCAATCTCCTGACCGTCGATGGAGTCCACATGAATCCCCTCGGAAATATCATGATGGCAAAAGGAATTCTCCGCGCATTCGGCATGACCGATGCCCAGATTGCAAAAGCCGGAACATCCTGGGATAAAAAAGGTTTTCACCAGGGTGTTTACCTGACCGTCAAAGAATACAAAGCGCTTTCGGAAAAAGCGCAGCAGGCCAATCAGTCCGTTCCGGATTATCTGAAGAACCTGATCAAAAAAGAGATTCAGTAAAATAGAAAAGAACGGCTTGCTCAAAGCCGTAAACCAACTCGGATAGAGGACAGGAGTGACATACAAACTCCTGTCCTTTTTTCATTCCCAGAAACTCCACCGTTCCGCTTCCGGAAAGTGGAAAAGGACAATCGGGCCAATGACCGAAAAGTAACTAAAAAAAAAATCGGCTCTCCTGGAGAGCCGATTTTCGACATCGGATGACAAGTACCGATTACTTCTGCCCGCGAATTCCAAGCTCGCTGGAAATCTCGACGAACTTCTCATGATTCTCTTTGGAGAGATACTTGAGAAGGCTTTTGCGCTTGCTGACCATTCCGAGCAGACCTCTGCGGGTGCTGTGGTCTTTCTTGTGGGAACGCATGTGTTCCGTGATTTCCGCAATGCGCTGGGAAAGAAGGGCGATCTGGACCTCCGGAGAACCGGTGTCACCTTCTTTACGGGCGAATTTTCCGATGATTTCTGTCTTTTTTGCTTTTTCCATGATTTCCGTTATCTTTCCTGAAAAGTTAAAATATCAGTCTCAAGACTTTTAATGTACCACGCTTTCGGGAAATTGCAAATTTAAAATCGTTTTTTCCCGAAAAAGTCAAAGGTCCACCGTCGCTCCTCCCGGGACCTTGACCACAGTGCCGTTCACCTTGATCCAGACAGACAGTGCCGAAGGATTCGTCACTTTTGAAAGATCCATGGTATAGTACAAGCGGCTCTGCGCCGTGATGTAATCGTAAATTTCGATATTGGTGGCATACCAGACATTGTCGTGTCCGGACATTTTCTCACAGAATTCCTCGATCATTTTCCAGTTGTTGAGTTCGTTGTCGGGGTTGCGGTCGAACTCGAAACTGTGTCCCCAGACATAAAGAGTGGATAGATCGCGGTCCTCGGCGAGAAAGCGGTCGGCAAGTTCCAGAATGTGATGCGACTGATGCGCCGTCGGATGCCAGAGCAGCCAGTTTTCCGGAAGAGCGAAATTGTTGGTCGCGCGGGTCGTTCTGGAATAGACGATATCCGCCGCCTTGAGAATATCGAGCGAATCCTGATTCCACGTTCCCATCGGATAGGACATTCCTCGCACGGGATAACCGCAGAGCTGTTCCAGATTCCGGCGATCCTCCACGATCTCATAAAACTGGATGTTTTTGGAAACACGGTCCGGATACGGATGGGTCAGGGTATGGATGGAAACCTCATGGCCGGCATACAGATCTTTCACTTCATCGCTTTTGATGTGCCAGGTATCGTTCGGATCAAGAATCCCACCGGAATTCAAATGGAAGGTTCCTTTGAGCTTGTTCTTATTGAAGATTCCCACCAGTTTTCTGTCGGCGGTACAACCGTCGTCATAGCTCAGAGTAAAGGCTTTCTGGCGGCCTTCCGGATATACCAGCCGAACTGATTTTCTGTTCATACCACAGTCTCCTTTTTGATTTCTGCAAGAGCGTCGATGAAACGCTGTACGTCTTCTTCCGTATGTTCTGCGTTCAGGGAAACGCGGAGGCGCGAGGTCCCGTCGGGAACGGTCGGCGGGCGAACCGCCAGGGCGAGAAATCCCTTCTCGTAAAGCCGGCGGGAAAATTCCAGCGTCTCGTTTGCATCGCCGATGATGACGGGTAGGATCATGGTCTCCGAATTTCCGCAGTCGAATCCCAGGGACCGGATTGCACTTCTTGCGGAATCGGAAAGGGCATGGAGATGCGCCCGCGCCTCCTCCATCTCCGGAGTCTGAATCAGATCAACGGCCGCAGAAATCGCCCCGAGAGTGGAAGGCGGCATTCCCGTACTGAAAATAAACGGTGAACAGACATTCACAAAATACTCCCGGAACTCCCGGGAACAGAGAATGCAGCCGCCGAATGCTCCCATAGCCTTGCTGAATGTGGCAAGGGCAACATCACAGTTCTCCGGCGAGGCAAGTCCTTTTCCGCGACTCCCCGTGACACCGGTGCCATGTGCATCGTCAAGAAACAGAATGGCTCCGTTTTCCCGGGAGATGCGGTACAGTTCAGAAAGCGGTGCGATATCACCGTCCATGCTGAAAACGGTATCGGATGCAATCAGTTTTTCCGGGGTCTGCGACATCGCAAGCATTTTCCGCAGATGCGCCGGATCGGCATGCCGATAGCGCCGGAACTCCGCTTGAGAGAGCATACACCCGGTATTGATGCTGGCATGGTTCAGCTTGTCCGCAAAGATCGCCGATTCCCTTCCCGCGAGGGCGGAAACGATTCCGACGTTTGCCGCATAACCGGAACTCAGGATCAGTGCGCTTTCAAATCCTTTCCACGCAGCGATCTTCTCCTCCAGCTCAAGACATGCCCCGCTGGTCCCCGAGATGAGACGCGAGGCACCGCATGACGTTCCGTAACATTCCGTCCATTCCACCGCGCCCCGGATCAGTTCGGAACGCATGGAAAGTCCCATGTAGTCGTTGGAGGAGAAATCCACCAGTTTTTTCCCGTCGATGATACATTCCCGCGACGAGATCCGCCGGACCGCCCGCAGAGAGCGCAGACGTCCCTTTGAACGGATGGCATCCATCCGTTCGCGGATCCGGCTTTCAATCGGGGAACTCATTTCACCAGAATGTCCTTGTAGGATTTTCCCGGAGGAATCATCGGCAGAACATGGTCATGGTAGAAGGTATGGCAATCAAGGAGGAAGGGACCCGGCGTTTCGAGCATTTCGCGAACCGCATCTTCGAGTTCCTCCTCGCGGAAGACTTCGCGTCCCGGGATATTATAGCCCTTGGCGATCGTCACGAAATCAGGATAGGGCTTCTGTCCTTCCAGCGTGAGATCGGTATTGCCGCGGCGGCTGCCGTAGAAACGGTCCTCCCACTGGGCAACCATGCCGAGATGCTGGTTGTTGAGAATGACCATTTTGATTGGAATATCTTCTGCATAAACGGTTCCGAGTTCCTGAATGTTCATCTGGAAGGAACCGTCTCCGTCGATATTGATGACTGTCTTATCGGGAGCCGCGACCTTGGCACCCATGGCGGCGGGAAGTCCGAATCCCATGGACCCGAGTCCGCCGGAGGTCAGAAGCTGGCGCGGATGTTTGAAGGTGTAGAACTGCGCCGCCCACATCTGATGCTGTCCGACGCCTGGAACAATAACCGCTTCCCCTTTGGTCATCCGGCAGATCGTCTCAATGACACTCTGCGGCTTGAGCAGACCTTCCTCCTTGCGATAGGTCAGCGGATACGCTTTTTTCCAGCCGTCGATGATGCCCATCCACTCGGAGTAGTCATTGCGGACCGGCTCCTTGTTGAGTTCGATCAGAACGCTCCGGATATCCGCGACAACACCGAGATCCGCACGGACATTCTTGTTAATTTCCGACTGGTCAATATCGACATGGACAATGAACGCATCCTTTGCAAAGGATTCGACCGGCCCCGTGACGCGGTCATCGAATCTTGCTCCGAATGCAAGAAGCAGATCGCATTCATTCGCCGCATAGTTTGCATAATAGGTCCCGTGCATTCCGAGCCACTTCAGGGAAAGCGGATGGTCTTCCGGAATGGAACCGACCCCCATCAGAGTGGTGACGACAGGAATCTGATAGAGTTCCGCAAACTGGGTCAGTTCCTTTGCCGCATCGGCCGCAATGATTCCGCCGCCCGCGTAGAGACAGGGACGGCGAGACTTCGCAATTGCGGAACGGATCGCCTCAATGTCCTTCTTTTCCGGTGCCGGAGGAAGTTCGTAAGCGGTCAGATTGGGCTTATCGCAGAATTCGAACGGAAGTTTTGCCTGCTGAACGTTTTTCGGAATATCGATGAGAACCGGACCGGGACGTCCGCTGTTCGCCAGATAAAACGCATTGACAATGGTAGAAACAATGTCCTTCTCATCCAAAACCAGATAGCTGTGCTTCACGATCGGACGGGTCATGCCGATGATGTCGGTCTCCTGAAATGCGTTTTTACCGATGAAGCTGGCGGCCACCTGACCTGTGATAATGACCATCGGAATAGAGTCCATATAGGCGTCGGCGATGCCGGTGAGCAGATTGGTTGCACCCGGGCCGCTGGTTGCCATGCAGACGCCGGTTTTACCGGTCACACGCGCATAACCGTCCGCAGCAAAAGCGCCGCCCTGTTCGTTTCTCGGCAGAATGACCCGGATCGGAGAATCCTTGAGAGCCTGGTGAAATTCAATCGCAGCGCCTCCCGGATAGGCAAAAACGGTATCCACCCCGAGGGCTTCCAGTGTTTTGATGGCAATTTCCGCGCCTTTATAGAGTCCGGTATCCTGATTCTGTGCTGTTGTCATGATGATTCAATCTTTCGTTCAAGTTTCTTTTTTCATAAAAATAAACAAGGGATCTCAGAGCACTGCAAAAAGCAACACGCAGTAGAATTGTCCGCCCGGCCGCATTACTGAGAAATGAGAGCGACCGGGCTGATAACAGAGACTTTTTCAATGAAAATCTTATTTCTGAACGTTTCAGACATTCTGTTCACCGTAGATTATTAATCTCCTAATATACTCTCTTTTTCAAATTTGTAAAGTTTTTTCAGGAAAAAAGATCGAACAACGAGAGAGAAACGGAGTGGAAAACCTCCCTTCTCCGCCACAGGAACAGGAATGGCGGAACCATCCCCCATCATTCCGGAACAGCGATGACATAAGTCGGCAGACCCGTCACGCGGAATTTTTCCATCACGGCTTTGACCTGCGGATCGGAAACAGCGGTCGCATCAAATTTGACGAAATTGAATTTTTTCAATGCCTCCGCCACCTCGGGGTCCTTCAAGGTCCGGAGATCCATCGCCTTGCAGTTTTTGCACCACTCAGCCCAGAAATCGATCAGAACTGGCTTGCCGTTCTCTGCCGCATCCGCGAATGCCTTGTCGATGGATCCCGCGGAGCGGTGTTCCGGTCGGTCAGCCGGTGTTTCCGACGCAATCAGAAGCCGCGCGCCCAGCCAGCCATAGTAAAATCCGACCAGCAGAATCAGAACACCAAACGCGTATTTGACCTTGACCATCCATTTCCCCGGTCGGGGTGCAACAGCAATTCCCGCTGCAATCAGCGGCCAGGGCAGTCCCATTCCGACCCCCAGCAAAAACGGAAGAAGCAGTCCGAACGGATTCCCCGACGCATACAATCCCGCAGAATGGATCAACACTGCAATCACAACCGGTGCAACGCATGCTCCGGCAAGAAGCGCCGAAATGGCTCCAAGAAGAAAAACTCCCGCAAGGCGAGCCGTGGACGGTGTCTTCAAGTTCGAACCGTAGCGGGAAAAGTCAATGGAAAAAACATCGAACATGGAGAGTCCGAGCAGCACGAAAACCACAGCGACACCAAGATTGAAATACCAGTAGGAATCCAGCGCGCCGAAGGTGGCTCCTCCAAGCACCGCCGCCAGGCCGACGACTCCGTATGCAATGGCAATTCCCGCAGCATAGACGCATCCGCGGACAATCGCATTCTTCCGATCTCCGGTGTCCGCCCCGATGATCGCCAGATTGATCGGAATCATCGGCAGGACGCACGGAGTCAGGTTCAGCGCCATTCCGCCGAGAATCGTCAGCAGAACAATCAGCAAGATCCCCTTGCCTGCAAACGAGAGCGCGGAATGCTTTCCTTCCAGAAATGCGAGGAATTCCCCCGGATTCAGATACCCGTACGCAGTCCGTTCAATTCGGAAGCCCGGACCGGATGAATCCTCCGGCACGGATTCCCTTTTCCGGAAGTCCGCATGTTTTCCATATAAAATCCCGGAAGAGGGGGTCAGACTTTGAAATTCTTTTGCAAGATCGGCAGGCAGATAACAGACAGGAGCGCCCCCGTTTTTCCCGGGACCGCATCCCTGCCATGAAACAGAGAGCGTAAACGGGAGATCCTCCGCTTTCAGCGAATAGGACCATACATTCCTCCCCGAGTAGATCCGCGTTTTCCCCATGAGCGGATCCTCTTTTTCGACGGATCGAGGCATTTTTTCGGCAGGCAGCGTGTTGCCCGCGTGTTCCACCTTGACTTCCGTCATATTCTCGTAAACATACGCATCTTTCGGCGAGGAAAGAACAATCTCCAGACGGCCGTCCGCCAGCTTCCACGACCATTCAAACGGCTGATCCGAAGCATAGGCGGAAACCGCCGCAAGCAGCAGTCCGAGCACGAAACACAAGAGCAGGATTTTTTTCACGGTCCATTCCCCCGGTTGTTCTGGTTTGAATGGACAATATCCCTTTTTCGGAGATTGTCAAGGGAAAAGAGAAAAAAGTTCTCATTTCCTGTTCCGCGAAGGAATCGGATCAGGGACGGTTCCAGGAACCCCAGGTGCGAGTTTTGCCATCCCAGGTCCAGCAGTTGCCGGCATAGGCAGCGCCTTTAAGCGGGCCGTTGGCGTTCAGAAAGTTCTTGGCGACTTCTTCTGTCGTAAGACCGTAGCCCGTAATACTTGTAGTATGTCCATCGCCCCAGAGAACGTTCACATCTTTCTGATGACGCGGATAGACGGTGCAGTATCCCCAGTTGGAGTAGTTATCCACTCTCATATACGGTTGAACCGTGGAACCGAACGTTCCGCTTCCATTTCCGCTTTCCGTGGCGACAATGAAACTCGCCGGACGTTTCACCTCGCTTACTCTGGTTTTCGCGGCATTTGCAGCATTGGCATCATCACCGAATTCCCGATAATTGATGGCATAATTGGCAAACTGCCAGCTGTTGGTATCTGTTATTTTTCCCTTTTCCCACTGAGAAAGCCAGTAACTTCCCATCGCATTTTTGGCAACAGGGCAGAGCATTCCCTTGTAGGTGATATATTTTGCCGAGGTAATAAAATATTTCGGCCAGTGGTAATAGTTTGTATCGGCAGAATTTCTTGCCCGCGGATAGTAGTCGTCATTGTCGCTTGTATAGTTCATCATGGCATAGCCGACCTGACGGAGATTGCTGGCGCATGAAATTTTGTTTGCTTTATCTCTTGCGGCATTCAGTGCGGGAAGCAGAATTGCGGCAAGAATCGCGATGATCGCAATCGTCACGAGCAGCTCTATGAGAGTGAAAGGAATCTTCCACGCATGGGAAAGGGGAAGAGAGGGCGGAATGTGACAGTTCTGATTGTTTTTCATTTTGGATATCCTTTCCTTTTGTGATTATTCTGCCAGTTCGAAGAAGAGTGCCGGACCATCCGGAAGCTTCGCTGTGTCGATTTCCACAAGGAATGTTCCATTTTTCACGGAAAGCGGTTTGACGGGTGAACAGCGTTTTCCGTTCATCATCAGCGGATAGAGCTTCAGTTTTTCCGCATTTTTATTCCGGATTTCCACACGGAAGCGGCCGGTTTCGATCATGGTCGGGTTTTCCCCGTAATAGCGAATCTTCCTCATGGATTCATCTTCGAAAGTCATTTTATTGGAGAGCGCATTTGTCGCATAGATCAGGAGCAGACGGTCGGATTCGGCGATCGGCTTCTCCTTCCGGAGCGATGCCACGCTGACAATGCCTCTTGTTTTCAGAAGTTCAATGGAGACATCCCGGAGAGCGGCCTTCGCCTTCTCTTCTCCGCAGACTCCCTGAAAACGGGGTGTGTTCACGGTCATGAAGTTGTGTTCGGTATCGGTATAGAGTTCTTTTGTGGAAGACTCAAACACATACGCTCCGTCGCTCCGGTTTGCCCGGTCGATGATTCCCTTTTTGCGGAGGATTCCGATCTGATCGGCAAGGCTGAAGTTTCCCGCTCCCGATTCCAGCGAGGACGCAAATCCCTGCGTGTTTTCGATGACCTGCGCACCCCCGAGCAGCGGAATGCGGAGATCATCTGCCGGAGCCGGAGGCCGGAGCGTGGGAGCCGGATCGGTCTGCTCCAGTCCGAACTTTGCAATCAGGGAGAGACGCGACTGCATGGAGTTCAGGGCATCGCTCCAGATCATGTTGTCGGAAACCGCCTTTTCGGAGAAGGTCAGACGAACGCCGCGATCCGCTTCCTTCACATCGCCGCGGCCGTACAGCAGAGCGGTCTGCGCCAGCGACGCCTTGCAGACCGGATCATGAAACATTATCCACGGGAAAATACGTTCTCCATCCAGAACATGAATCGGTGAACCGTGACGGAGAAGCATGTCGAATCCCTGGAACGAGGCATAGGCGCTGACCGCGAACGGTTCCTCGTAGCGATAGCGGTTCCAATAGACGGAGGCGTATTCGTTCACAAGGAAGGGACGTCCGGCAATACGGGCATCAAGCAGGGTCCGGAGCTGTTTCAGACCTCCGCCGATATCGCTTCCCTGCGACTGTATCGCACAGTCGAGCGCATGGGCATGATACGCGTGCATCATCACATAATCCAGATCGTTTCGGAGAATGTTGTAATGCATGGAACCGGTCATTTCCCAGAGATTCGCAAGACCTTTGTACCCGATCTCCTGATGGATCGTCTTCCGGTACCATGCGAGCATTTCGCGCCATTTCATGGTGATGAATGCATTGATCTTTCTGCCTTTTTCGTTTTTGGTGTTCCACTCTTTCCGGGTGAACATCGGGGCATTCGGATCGCCGATGAACTTGCGCCATTCCGGCAGAGCGGCATCCCACGGATAGCGGGTGATGATAAAGGCGAACTCCTGTTCGTTGCAGTAATTCAGAACAGCGAGAACGGGATCATCGCGCATGGAAGTTTTCGTATAGGGATTGACATGTTCCAGAAACGCCTTCACGCCGGTCCGGTATTCTTCGCGCATTGCTTTGCTGAAGAGCAGCTGGAATTTGGCATTGCGTTCCATCCCTTGACGGGACCACTGGCTGAATTTGGAAAAACCTTGTACATGCATGGTGTCGATCTGAATGTAAATTCCGTTCTTTTTACATTCGGCGACGCACCAGTCCCAGAGATCGATTTTTTCGGGATTCAAGGTCGCTACACCGTCTGTCACGGTAACCATATCCATATCATGCAGACGGATCATGTTGCAGCCGTGTCGCCGGACTTCCTGAACCAGAGCGGAAATCTGTTCCTTGTTTTTCCAGAAAGCCCGCGCGTTGAGCTTTCTTTTGCCGTTGTCCTGAAACACATAATGGTCTTTTGTTCCGGTACTGATCTGCACGGCGAAGAAGCGGAACGGTTCTTCCGGGGTGCTTTCTTTGGCCAGCCTTCCGTGGCGGTTGATGATGATCCGTTCAATTTTTCCCGTATTGAGTTCCGAGAAATCCAGTGCGGAACCGGGAAGAATCTGCGGGGTCGGCGGACGTTTCAGCGCACGGAAACGATCTCCGGCACGCACCACGAACTTTTCTGTTTTCGGTCGAGGAAAGTCGGTCCCGGAAAGCGTGACTCCGGCGACAATCCAGACTGCTCCGGTCGATCCGCCCTCCAGTTCAATCTCCCGGATTGTTCCGAGATCCGCTTTTACCGGGAATCGGCTGACATACAGACCGTTGCTTCCGCCGGTCCGGTTGTTCCAGACAGCACCGACGAGTCCGTTTTTAAGTCCGGTCGGATTCCACTGGTCGCCGAGATCAATCTTGAAACGGAGCGGAATTTTCTGTTCTCCTTTGCTCCCCTTCAATGTAACTGTTCCCGCATCTCCTTTTACCGGAGCCCAGCAGGCGGTATGGAGCAGATAGAGCATTTTCATCTCGTCGGCGGAAACCGGAATCCGGACGTTTTTCAATCCTTTCGGGAAATTGATTGATCCGAACGTGAGAACGGATTTCCCGTTGTTTTTCGCCGGATCCATCACTTTGAAGGGGACGTTGGCATAGGTACCTTTCCGGAAATCAAACCCGGAAGCATCGTTATCCGGTCCCTGATCGGACCATCCGCCCTTGCCGTCCTTCTCCTTCGGATCGGCAAATCCCATATTGGCGGAAGAGGAAAAATCGGCAAAAACTTCCGCCGGGCGAATTTTCAGATTCCGGAAGCAGACCATTCCTTTTGCCTGCATTCCCAGGGAAATGATAAATCTGCCGTCGGCGGGAACCGTGAAACGGAATTCGTATGTTTTCCATGGAGCGCTTCCCAGTCGGTCCGCAGCTCCCCGGTAGATCACTTTTCCATCTTTCCGAAAATGGATCATGAACTTGGTGCCGCTGTATTTCACGTTCGGCAGGGCAAAGACATTCTTCAGCATCAGT
>CASEYW010000138.1 GCA_949292215.1 uncultured bacterium | reverse complement strand
TTCGTGATTCATTGTCGTTTCCTCCACCCTGCATTCATAACTGCGTCATTTTCTGATAACCGTATCAAAAAATAAGGCGGGAAATCCCGCCATGGCGCAAACGCAGGGGCGTCCGCGCCGGACAAAAATATTGTATCACAACTTTTCCCCTTTTTCAACAGGGAAAAATCATTTTCCGGAGAAATTCCCCGGAGTGCCGGACAAACCGCCGTCCAGAACCGCTTCTTACGCGGGTTTGATCTCGACGGGAGCCGTTTTCGCAACCAGCTGCCCGAGACGGGATTTCTTTCTGTTGGCTTTGTTCTTGTGCATTGCACCAGATTTGACCGCCTTGTCGAGAGCAGCATACTGCCCCTTCAGAAGATCGGAAGCAGCCGATTTGTCTCCGGCTTCCACAGCGGCTCTGAGTTTCTTTTCCAGAGTCCACAGCATATTTCTCGTGGCTTTGTGTCTGAGACGCGCCTTCTCGCTCTGTGCGAATGTCTTTACAGCTGATTTTCTGACAACTTTTCCTGCCATTTTTCTATCCCTTCATATTTGTCATTTTCGAACAAGTTGCATCAGAACGTGTAATATAGCACGGGAAAATTCATTTTGCAATTTTTTTTTCATTTTTTTTGTTTTGCCGGAAAAAACCGGCGGGCCGGTCCCTTCAGGAACCGGCCTCCCGTGAAAAGCCGCTCTGCCCACCGGAGCTCTCAGCCATTTACAATTTCGGTACCGACACCCTTGTCCGTGAAGATTTCAAGCAGGAGGGAGTGGGGTACACGTCCATCGATCATGTGGACCTCGCTGGTTCCAGCCTCCAGCGCTTCCACGGAACTGCGGATCTTCGGAAGCATTCCGCCGGAAAGGACCCCTTCCCGGATCAGACCGTCAACCTGTGACGTCTTGATGGAGGAGATCAGCGTGGATTCATCTTTCGGATCGCGCAGAATCCCGGGAACATCACTGAGGAAAATCAGTTTGCGCGCCTTCAGACTTTTTGCAATATCGCACGCCGCCATATCCGCATTGATGTTATAGGCCTGTCCATAAAAATCAGTCGCGAGAGGGGCGATCACAGGAATGAATCCATACTTGATGCAATCCATGATCGGCGCCGTATCAACCGCGACAACCTGACCGACAAATCCGATATCGAGCTCCTTCCCTGTCTCCTTGTCCGTGGTGGTCAGACGTTTTGCCCGCAGGATTTTTTTCCCGGAAATCTGCGCACCCTTCGCCCCGGAAGCCCGGATGCCGTCAACCAGCGCCTTGTTGGTGACGTTATGAAGGACCTCGTCCACCACGGCGATTGTCCGGTCACAGGTATAACGGAGCCCGTTGATGAATTTCGTTTCAATGTTCAGTTCCTTGAGACGGGCAGTAATGGCCTTGCCGCCGCCATGTACCACAACAGGCTTCATGCCGATCGCATCCAGCAGGACGATATCGCGCATGGTTTTTCGGGTCAGCTCAGGGTCCTCCATTGCACTGCCGCCGAATTTGATGACAACGATCGCATCGCTGAATTTCTGAATATAGGGAAGCGCCTCGATCAGCACTTCCGCCTTTTCCATTGCATGCATCATGATTTATTCTCCCGGAATTTCTGGAAAACGACACCGGATCAGGTGTGGTAATCCGCGTTGATCTTTACATAGTCATAGGATACATCGGAAGTCCAGACCGTGAACGTTCCATGCCCCTCACCAAGATTCAGCTTGACGGTAAACTCTCCGCGCTTCAAAACCTGCGCCAGCTCAGATTCCGGAACACCGGCATCCATTCCATTGCGGACTACAGGCATCTCGTCATAATCAAGCGAAACATTCTCCGCGGAGAAACTCGCACCGGACCTGCCGGCAGCGGCGAGAACACGTCCCCAGTTCGGATCGCAGCCGAACCAGGCGGTTTTGCAAAGCAGGGAATTGGCAACCGTTCTTGCGCACAGCTCCGCTTCCGAATTGTTTGCCGCTCCCGAAACTTCGACACTCACAAACTTCGTTGCGCCTTCACCATCCATCGCGATGCTGCGGGCGAGATGCTGTGCAACCATTGTCAGAGCGACCTTGAAGTGAAGCTCATCGGGAGATCCCTCGCGAATCTCTGCGCCGGATGCACCGTTCGCCATGACGATCACCGTATCGTTGGTGCTCATATCGCCATCCACAGTAACCTTGTTGAAGGAATCGTCCACGACCTCTCCCAGCATGGAGGAAAGCTGTTTGCCGGAAATGATGCAGTCCGTCGTAATATAGCAGAGCATAGTGGCATGGGGCACCGCCATTTTCGGAGCGATCATTCCGGCGCCCTTGCAGATGCCGCCGATCGTAACGACCTTGTCGCCGACAGAAAACGTCAGGGCGATCTCTTTCGGTTTGGTATCGGTAGTCATAATGGCTTTTGCCGCCTCGGCACCGCCGTCGGTGCGGAGAGCTTTCGCAGCCGCCTTGATTCCGGCTTCGATCTTCTCCATGGGAAGCTGGTTTCCGATTCGCCCTGTGGAAGAGACCATCACCATACCGGGAGCAATATGCAGTTCCCCGGCAGTGAGACTCGCCATGGTTTCGGCATTCCGATATCCTTCCAGTCCTGTGCAGGCGTTGGCGACGCCGCTGTTGACAATCACCGCCTGAATTTTTTCCTCCTTGAGCACGCGTTCCTTGCAGAGCTGAACGGGCGCGGCAGGAAACAGATTTGTCGTAAAGGTTCCGGAAAATGTGCATGGCGTTTCGGAATAGATCATCGCCATGTCGAGCGCTCCGTTCTGTTTGAGTCCGGCGCAGACGCCGGCGGCCTGGAATCCCTTCGGAGAAGTGATTCCGCCGTTTTCAATGAAATCCATGTTCATATCGCAGACCCTTTCTGTTAATGTTGAATCACCGATGCCGTTCTGGAGGAAAGTTCCGGCCGTGTTCCGTCCTCGGCGACAACGGAAATTGCAATCCCGCCGCGCGGACGGAACACCCCCTCCACCCGCATCCAGCGCGGAGAGAGCACCTTCACAAGATCCGTCAGAATCCTGTTGACCGCCTCCTCATGAAATGTATTGTCATTCCGGAAAGAAAACAAGTAAAGTTTGAGAGATTTGCTTTCAATGCACCGCCGGTCGGCAATGTAACGGATTTTGATGTGACCGAAATCAGGCTGACCGGTCACGGGGCAGAGGCTTGTGAATTCCGGACAGTCGAATTCAATCACATAATCACGATTCGGATAGGCGTTTTCAAAAAATTCCAGCTTTGCAGTTTCCGGAGAAACGGGGTACTCTTTATGGTTCCTGTTCAGGAGCGTCAGACCTTCATGTTTGAGATTTTTCGGCGTCTCGACCGCCTTTTTTCCTGTTTTCATGAAAAAATTTCCGTTTTTTATCGTTCAGTTGCTAAAAAAGTATGCAACTTTCGCTTGAACGCAACGAAAGCGGGAATATATTAGCTCATATTCTTCGGAATGCTACTGTCTTTCATGACAGAAATGAAAAATTTTTAAAAATAATTAACCAAACAGGAGACAAAATGAAATTCTGGAAGACCATTCTGCTGGCCGTCGTCACCCTCTGTGTCGTAGGTACCACAACCAATCTCGCAGCGGCTGAAGACGAAAGTGCCTTCAGCTCCGCCCTTCAGGGCATCACCCGCAAACTCGGACGCGGTGTCACCAATGTTGCGTTCGGCGCGCTGGAACTGCCGCTGAAAATGTATGAAGTCAATTTTGAAGAAGGCGGTTTCGCCGCATGCACCTACGGGGTATTTTACGGACTCTGCTTTGTCGTGGAACGGGAAATCGTCGGAGTGATCGACATTGCCACCTTCCTGGTTCCTCTCCCGGGCTGCCGGCAGGACCCGAACGAAGCCGGATGGGGATATGGACCGATCATGAGACCTGAATGGATCATCACACCGGATAAGAACTATTACAATTTCGTCTATCCCTCCTCCGCCACGATGAACTGATTCCGTCAGCATCCGTCATTTCCGGGACCGGACGAGAAGAACACCTCGTTTGGTCCCTTTTCTTGTAAACCTTTTCTATATCAGGATATCCCATCATGTTCGGAACATCGCCCGAAAACAGAATCAGGGTCGGAGTCGTCGGAGTCGGCGTCCTCGGCAGATACCACACAAAAATTTACAGCGAATCGAAAAACGCGGAACTGGTTGGCGTTTATGATCTCAACCCGAAATGCGCGGAAGCCGTCGCCGCGGAATTTCACACAAAACCGTTTGCCACGATCCGCGAACTCGCCGAACAATGCGATGCCCTCAGTGTTGCCGTACCAGCTACCGGACATCATGCTGCCGCAATGGAACTCATGGGTATGAATAAACACATTCTGATGGAAAAGCCCATTGCAGTCACCGTTGCGGAAGCGGAGGAAATGGTCAAAACTGCCGAGGAAAAAAATCTGGTCTTTGCAGTCGGCCATGTGGAGCGATTCAATCCCGCGATGGATTATCTGGAAAAACATCATTCAAAAACGCTTTTCATTGAAGCGCACCGGCTTGCCAAATATCCTCCGCCGCGGCCCGGACAGCACCGCCGGGGAACCGAGGTCAGCGTTGTCCTCGACCTCATGATTCACGACCTGGATCTGGTCCTGACGATGGTCGGTTCCACTGTCGAACGGATTGACGCAGTCGGAATTCCGGTCCTCAGCAAGACGGAAGACATTGCGAATGTCCGTATCAAATTTGCAAACGGTGCGGTCGCCAATGTCACGGCAAGCCGCATGAGTCCGGAACCGATGCGGAAATTCCGCGTCTTCCAGACCGATTCCTACATCTCCATGGACTATGCGAACCACAGCGGAAAAATTTATCGCCGCGGACTCATCGGCGTCTCCAAGAAACAAATCGATCTCTGTGAAACCAACGCGCTGGCGGCGGAGCTGGAAAATTTCATCGCATGTGTCGCGGAAACACAGAAAAACGGAGGGATTCCGGCAAAACCGCGTGTCTCGGGCAGGGACGGACTCAACGCGCTGGCACTCGCGGTCCGCATTACGGACGAAATCTCATCCTACAACACAAAATACGGACTCTACAATCTCAAGAAGTTCTGAATACAATGAAGATTGCAGCGCCATCCAAAATCAATCTGTATCTGCGGGTCTGCGGAACTCTGCCGAACGGATATCATGAGATTGAAACTCTCTTTCTCCCACTCTCCGATCCTTGCGATGAACTCGACATCGAATTTACAGAGGATGGACGCGGAGAGATTTCCGTCTCGTCCGACCTCCCGCTCCCAAGGGATGGAGACAATCTTTGCGGACGCGCCGCACGCGCTGTCTGTTCCGCACTGGGAATCACGCCTTCGATCCGCATCTTCATCCGCAAACGCATTCCGGTTGCCGCTGGAATGGGCGGGGGCAGTTCCGATGCGGCAGCCGTCATCCTTGCGACACAGAAACGGTATGGTACACTCCCCGACGGCGGGCATGCAGCCGCACTCTCCTGCGGTGCGGATGTCCCGCTCTTCCTCCACCCGGTTCCTTCCATCGGCCGCGGAGTCGGCGACCGGCTGGAACCGGTTGAAGGCCTGCATCTTCCGCCTGTCCTGATCTGCCCCATGCGTTTTCCCGTTTCGACGCCATGGGGATACAGGCATATCAAACAGACTGGAGACAGCCGGACACTGAACGATTTGCTCAGCGCCCTGAAAGCCGGAAATTTTACCGAAGCATCGACTTTTTTGCGCAATGATCTGGCTCCCGCTCTCTGGGATAAATTTCCGATTCTCCAAATCCGTCGGCAGCAGCTTTTAAATGCGGGTGCCCTCGAAGTCCAGATCACAGGAAGCGGACCGACCCTTTACGCGCTGTTTCCCGATGAAAAGACAAAAGAATCCGCACGTCGGGCGCTTGCTGAAATTGAGGCAGGATAAGGACGTCCTCCTTCCGGAAAACCTCGCTTCATGAAAATCATCCCCGCGGGAAAGAAACTCTTCCAGAAAATCCATCAAGGATAAAGAATACAGTCGAATCCCACTTCAGGATTTTTCGCCCATCCGTATCCGCCGGAAGGAGGGAAGCTGGCTTTGGACCGGTTCTCCACATGACCGTCGGCATAACTGAAATTTGCACGCATTCCATGACGGCCGGTAAGTTCGATTGCAGCGTTCGTTGCCAAATCGTTGTAAATCGCAAAAGGATAGGAGGTTCCCGCTTTGTAATACCCTTCCGCATGGACAACCTTGCGGGAGGGATTTTTCAATTTATTAAATGCCTGGACAACGCCGGTGGCACCATAGGCGTCATAGCGTCCGCCAATGTCATATTGAAGCAGTCCGTAGTGGATGGAAGCAAAGTTATCGACGTTCCGCTTGCTGTCGCCGGGACAGCAGAAAAGCCCGTTTCGTTTCTCCTTCGGAATCGGCGTATAGAGCGGATTATCCGTCTTCAACGGGGCGTTGATTCCCACATACGAAGTGATATACCATGCCCAGCCCGGCTGATTGGTTGAATAATGACTTTCAAATCCCCGGTTGTCAAATTTTCCCGGTGTGGATGCCGAGGTCTGCGTGGGAAGAATGAAGTCGTTGTGATCAAGCCCGTACTGGAGAAAACCTGCAATGATCTGCTTTACGTTTGAAGAACAGGACGCTTTCTGACCAGATTTCCGCGCCGCTTGCAGAGCAGGCAGCAGCAAGGCTGCCAGAATGGCGATGATCGCAATTACCACGAGGAGCTCTATGAGTGTGAAAGCACGTTTTCTTTTCATTCCGGGATCTCCTGATTTTCTCTTTTATTTTACTGTTATTGCAACATCAATCACGCCGTTTTCCGGAAACGGAATGCGGAGAGCGTTGACGGGAATCTCCTTGTGCGATGTCTCCAGTTTTCCGCTCAGGAACGCTTTACGATCCGCAGACCAGGTTACCGTCATGGAACTGTTTCCGCGACGATAGACGAATTCGCCGGGCCGTTCCAGTTTCATGCTGACCTCCTTTTCCATGCGGAACGGAAGGCTCAGGATCGCATTCTTGAGTTCCGGCGCATCCAGTTTCACCCGGATCTTCACACCGTTTTCCTGTACAAGGTAGGTCCAGGTTAGCGTTCCTTTCACTGGACGGAGAGCTGCTGTTATCTCAAATTCCGAACCGCGGCGAAGCCACTTGAAATCACTGTGTTCCTTGCCGCTGTATCCGATTTTTCCATTTGCAAGCGTTCCATAGACTCCGCTCCAGGTAATGTCACGGTTGTCCTGAACCGCATTGATGCGGGAATTGCGCATGGAAGCCAGTGCGTATCCGAGTTCCCTGCTCCAGAGTCCGAGAGGACCGCCGCTCATAACGCCGCGCGGTTCCCATTTCCGGTTGGCTCCGTCTACGGCATAGAAGACAATTCCGTAAAGTCCGCCGTTTTTCCAGGCGATCTGTCCGGGAAGATCCCACATACCGCTCTTCTTCTGGTACGGAAGCTCCACAATCTTCGCTTTGCGCGGAAGTTTATAAACATCATAAAGTTCAGGAGTCCATCCTCCGAAATAATCATCGGCATGGGAGGCTTCAGGACCTTTCCTCAGATCCTCGCGGATCAGGGTCAAAGCCCATTCATCCGTGTTCGCCAGATGCGGGAATACCGATGCCGGATACGCAACACTCGGACGCACCGGACGGTTCATCATAAAACGCGTATATCCGAGATCGAACTCGCGTCCCGCCATATAATCGCCCGGGTAGCTCGGAATGGAAACCAGGGAATTGGTCCGGCAGTTCATCGCGTTGGGCGTGAAAATGAAATCCAGATTGTTCCCGGCGGAAGGCAGCCAGTGAAAACTCTTGTAATACAGGTTCCGCTGAATGCCGTCCCGCATTTGCCGGACCAGTTCCGGTTTTGCATCCGGCAAAGCGCGATAACGGTAATAGGCACTTGCCAGAGCATACATATTCAAGTGATCGTAGTTGCCGTCGGGCCCGTATTCCTCAAGGAAAAATCCGGACGGATGAAGTCCGTGTTTCGAATCCTTTCCGAAAGTGCAGTTGACGTATGCTCCCATCAAAATCTCAAAATACCGTTTGAAACGAGGTTCGCCGGTCGCCTTGTAGGTGTTCAAATGACCGGAAATGACATGTCCCCACTGATTCGATTCGTAAGCCTGATAAGCGGCGATTTTATCGCCAAGTTCGATCAAAGCGTCGCGATACGCATTCCGCTGAAGCGGAGTCAGATCGTTTTTCAGCAAATCCAGCGTTTTTGCCAGATTGTCATAGACAAAAAAGGAATGGGTCATGGGATAATCGTTGCGCCGCAGATCTCCCTCTCGCAGAATGCCGTCTCCCTGAAGCTGGACCAGATGATAGAAAGCCGCAATCAGAGCGCGGTTGATGATCGCCCGGTTCCGGTACAGGGGATTCAGGGAAAGCGGCGTTTCCGCAGCCGCGGCAAGACTCTCCGCCGAAAACGGTGAAATGACTCCTCCGTAGATGCCCTTGCGCCAGTCTTTCAGATTTTTGTTGTCCAGTTTCGTGTTGGCTCCGAAAAACGGACTGGAGGAATCCAGAATCTGTTTTTTGGAAGCGGAAACAATTGTTCCCAGAGGACCGTATTTTCCAAACAGCAGACATTCCAGCTGCGGATTCCTGATTTTCTGCGGGTCATAGGCGGGATACTTCAACGTGAATTCAAAATCCTCGGGCCGGAACGCTGCCATCACGTTCCGCACATTTGCCTGAATAGGACCGTTGAGCGTAAACCCGCCGGCACTGACCTGGCCGCCGCGAAGCTTTCGCGCCGCTTCGGGAGTCGGACAGAGCAGCCCGGGAACCCCATCGAATGCCAGTGCGGCTCCTCTCATGTTTTTCAGTCCGACTTTGACCACGTCCCCTTTTGGAATCCGGTCAAGAGCCGCGAGCTTGCGACGTCCGGCGGGCTTCGGAGCGCCAAGAAGATTTGTTCCGCGAAAGAGTTCGATATTCGCCTCTTTCGCCCCCCAGACCATCGCAATGAGCAGTTCCGCCTGTTCCGGTACATAAAGATACATCTCTTCCGGGAAACCGTTCCGAATTCCGAGTGCCATTTCTCCGCGGACACCCCATACCGGAGTTTCCGGGAATTCAATCCGGTAAGAGTCGGTCCCGAGCCCGTTCGCCACGGAAAAACGCCAGATGCCCGGTTTCCCTGCGGGCAGATCAAACACATATTGAGCCCTCTCCGTTTTCTGAACACCAAGATCAAAAAATTTGATGACTTTTCCCTGCGGATCATAAATCTTGAACGAACAGATCGAAGAAAATCCGCCGTAATCCGGCTTGAATTCAAACGCGCCAGGTTTTGTGGTCCTGGTCAGAACAACCTTTCCCGGAGACACGGCGGAATATTCCGCCAGCACACCGAATCCGCGGACATTGCCGCCCATGGTATGAATGTTCACATCCAACCGGACTGGAACGGCTCCGAAAAGTCCCGCGGAACACAGGACCAGGAATACCGCCAGCACCGGAATCGCCTTTCTGAACGGAAAACTCATTTGATTCCTCCCGTATAATCGTATGATGGGTGGGTTAATTTTTTCCTTTTTATTCTTTCTCTATCTTCTACATTATACTCGAAAGAGGCTCTTCTGTCAATATCGGAAATTCTTTTTTCTTAAAATAACTTGAATGGGTCAACATCAGCAAGTATAGTACCCGAGGAAAACAGAGAAGGAGAGAGGCGATCTGTATGGAAACAGGAAAAAGTAAAACAGCAGTCATTGCGGAATGGCTTACGAAAGAGATTACGGAAGGACGCTTCCGTCCCGGAGAAAAAATTCCCTCCGAATATGAACTGGCGGAACAATTTTCCGTCAACAAGAAAACCGCGAACAAGGCGGTTTCGGAACTGGTGATCCGGAAGCTGGTGGAACGGCGGCGCGGCGGGGGCGGCAGTATTGTCTGCGGAAATCCCGCTCTGCTGAAAGGGAAGTTTGCGGTCTTCATGAGTGGGAAGATCAGTTACTATTCCAATCTTCTGCACGGATTTCAGGAAGGTGCGTTCCGCCGGGGGTATGATCTGTATTTTTACAGCTCTCCCGATGTAACGGATTTCACTCTGGCGCTGAACCGTCTGAAAGCGGAGGATCCCTCCGGCGTCATCGTAACTCATCTCCAGGAATTCCCTGCCGATATGCCGTTTCCGGTTCTGTGGGTGAACAATGTTCCATCGAATCTCCGAGACTGCAATCAGGTTCGTCATAACAACCGTGCCGGGGGAAGAATGCTGGCGGAACATCTTATCGGACTCGGGCACCGCCGGATTGTCTATGTGGCGCAGAACAACGTGGAGCAGCCCCTGCTGGAACGCTGCCGGGGATTCCGGGAAGTTCTGAGGGAAGAGGGAATCGAAGTGCTTTCTGTCGAACTGTTCTCGAATGAAAGCCTCAATGCCCGCGAATTCACGGATCGGCTTCTCCGCCGCTTTCCGGAAATGACGGCAATCGCCTGCGACGGCGATCACATTGCAATGAGCATTCTTCTTGCTCTGCGGGAATTCGGCGTCCGGGTTCCGGAGGATCTCTCTCTGACGGGATTCAGCTGTCTGCCGGAGGTGCAGTCGCTGGTGAGAATCACCAGCGTGGATGAGCGTCCCCGGCGTATGGGCGCTTATGCGGCGGAACTCCTCGCCGACCTTGTTGAAGGGCGCACAGCGGCGCCGGTCTGCGAAATATTCGACGTGGAGTTCTCCGCAGGCCGCACAACCGGTCCCGTTCGGGAGAAAACCAGACTCTTTCTTTGAATCAGGGTTCCGCCACAAGTTCGAAGTAGAGGGATGGACCGTCTTTGTATTCTGCCGTATTGATTCGGCAGCGGACAGAATTTCCTTCTTTAGAAAGCGGCAGTTCAAAGCGACGGGAGCCATCCGTTGCCAGCGCATACAGCTTCAGTTTTCCCGCATTCCGGTTGACAAGTCGGAACTGGAATCCACCGGTTTCCACAAGAACCGGAGCATTTCCCCGCTTTCTCAGGATGCGCATGTCTTCCGATAGGAACTCCATACCGGTATTCAGGGCATTCGTCGCATACACAAGAACAATCCGCCGGGAGCCGGACAGCGGAAGCCCGTCGACACTGACCGCAGCAACATTTCCGCGTGTAGTCAGATCCGAAACGCTGAAATCCGCCAGTCGGACCGGAGAAATTCCCGCTTCGGCACAGATCCCCTGCAGATTCGGAGTATTGACCGACAGAAAACATTTCCTGGTATCCATAAAGAGCTGATTGGAGGAATTTTCAAAAATTCCGTTTGCTGCGTCAGTCCGGTTTGTCCGTGGAATGAGACCCTGCTTCTTGAATTCATTGATGATGGTGTTGATATCAAACGGAGCTCCGGGCTTATCGACAACCATCGTATACCCGGGACGCGTCATGATGGTGGACCCGCCCGCTGTGGAAAGGGCAAGTTCGTTTTTCCGGACCGGGAAGTCCGGATCGACCGCAGTGGACACGCCCGTCAGGAGACAGAGACGCGACTGACCTGTATGGATACCGTCCAGGAACGTACGGTCGCGATACATCGCCGCTGTATTCAGGTCAAGGCGGATATGCACCTGCGCAGGAGCAACGTCCCCGCGCCGGAACAGGTATGCCGTCAGGAATTCCGACGCCCGGATCACTGGATCACTGGAACAGCCGAATGGCCGAATTCCCTCTTCCGGCGCGATTGTAACAGTCTGCGAATGGACCGTCAGAGCGGAATGATCCTGAAACGCCGCATACGCGCCGACGGCAAATGCCTGCTCGTAGCGGTATTTGTTCCAGAATACGATACCGTATTCCGTAACCAGCAGCGGCTTCCCGGTCAGACGGGTGCTGTTGATTCCGCGGAACATGGTATTTGCACTCGTCAGAGAGCTGGACTGGTCAATCGTTTGTTCAAACTGGCCGTCAGCGGAAGGATGCCCGTGATAGGAGTGCATCCCGATCGCCTGAAACGGCTTTCTCAAGGCAATATAACGGAGACTCTGTCCCATGTCGAAATTCGTGACGATGCCGTTGTATCCCATTTTTTTGAGTTCGGCGACATACCAGTCGTATATTCCGGATTCAAGTTCCGTTTTGTAGCGCGCCACATCTTCACCCCGGCGGTTGCGTGCGATCGCATCCTGTCGAGTGAAGACAGGAATCTCCTTCCATGTCTTCGCGTTCATCCCCCAGGCGGAGTTGAACGCGGCTACGGTCCCATAACGACGTTTCAGGAATTCCCGCCAGGTTGGAAGCATATACTGCGGATTCTCCGGATATTTCCACGCCATCAGAGCGAATTCCTGTTCGTTCTTTCCATTGACAATTGCAAGGACAGGATCCTCCGCAAGACGGGTCTTCGTGTATGGGTTGACATGTGTCAGGAGGTACCCGACACCTTTCCGCCAGTTCTCACGCACACTCTCCTTGAAATAGATGTCATATCCGAAATTGCGTCCGGATTTGTCCGGGTACCAGGTATTGCCCAAATCGTATCCGTAAAGACTGCACATGGCATCCAGATTCAGGTAAATGCCGTTCTTTTTCATGCAATAGACATAATAATCGAACTTGTCCAGATTCTTCTGGTTGAAATCCAGCGCTTTTTTGGCACCGCTCATCAGAATGGAATCCAGATAGTGCAGTCTCGCCATGTTGTAACCCTGAAGACGGAGCTGACGGGTATATTCCTCAATATGCTGTTTGGACTGAAACATCCGGAAGGTCCCATACGAATCGGCAACCGTCAGGAAACGGACGGGCACTTCCGGGGCCCCTTCCAAAGCGAGCTGTCCGGCGGAATTCACGATAACACGCTCCGTCACAGCCGTTTTCTTAGTCAGAGCGGAACGGTCAAGTGCGGACCCGGCGATCACACCTGGTTTTGCAGGCGGCAGAGGACGCCATTTCTGATCCGCCTTTGTGATGACTTTGCGTGTATCCGGAAAGTTGTAATCCGTCTCGGAGAGCGTCGCGCCGATAACGATCCACACCGGAGCCCTCCCGGCGCTCCGGAACGTCACGGCTCCCACAGGAGAAACCTCCGGAGGCAATTTGAATTTGGAAGCATAGACTCCGACAGTGCCTCCCTGCGAATTGTTCCACAGGACCGCAGGATACGCATTTTCCATACGTTTCGGATTCCACCAGTCTGCAATATCTTTCCCGATTGTGACGGGGATTCTGCAGACTTTTCCGTTTGCTCCGGTAATCTCCAGAACTCCGGCAACTCCTTTTTCATTATGGCACATCGTATGCAGAAGGTACAGGTATGCTGCTTTCATCGGATGTTTCAGTTCCATCTTTGCGGAATCGAGTCCGCCGGGAAGATGGAACGACTTCATGGAAAGCACCGATTTTCCGCCGTTCTTCTTCGGATCAATCACATGAAAGGGAATTCCCGCATAGAGTCCATCCGGACGGATTTTGAATCTGGCGGCATCGTTGTCGGGCCCCTGATCGGACCAGCCGCCGCGGCCGTCATTGGCCTTTTCATCCGCGAACCCCATGTTGGCGGCACGACGCAGATCCAGCGAGGTCCCCAGCACCTCCACTTTCAGATCGCGAACAAAAAGTGTACCGAAGGAATCCTGAAATCCGAGAATGATTGAGGCTTTCTTCACATCCCAGGGAATATCAGTGATAAACGATTTTCTTTCCCAGTCGAATGACCCGGTGGAAAGCTGCGCCCCCGGATAGAACATCCCGGATGCACTCTCCACGGGCATCATGAACTTTCCGCCGTTGAAACGCTCTTTCGCTGGCGCGATATTTTCCCCCTTCAGCTCTGCTGAAACACGAATCCGTTTCCCGGCGATTTCATCCGGTTTCAGAGAAATGCTGATGATTCCATTCGGCTTGCGTTCCGACAGGGACAGTTTCAGAGCGCCGGAACCGTCTTTTTCCCGCACATATCCGGCCTTCACCACCCAGGGATAATATTTCCCGACCGACTCCGGAGTGGAAAAGGATTCCTGAAACAAAACCGGTTCGGCAGAGAGAACGATCACAGAAAAAAACGACAGAACTTGCAGCAGAGATTTCACATTAAACTCCTGAAAGAAAGATTACCATTGAATGTTGTTATAGGGGAAATACTGATGCCAGATTCCATTCGTATTGGTTCCGTTCTTATAGTCCATTCTGGAATGGTGAACATTGCTGACATGACCGTCAAACCAGGTCACGTTGATGGTATTGCCTCCGCCGTGCCGATAGGTCAGGTATTCATCATCATTGGTTCCGTTTCCATATTTCCACCAGAAACTGGCAATATTGCTGCCGTAGAACTGGATCTTTGCACCGGCGGAAACCTCCGTAAAGACAAGTTTCCGGGTGGGACTTTTGATTTTGGACAGTTTCCAGATATCGGTTTCCAGGCTGCCGTCCGGATGGATCGTGTCGCCGTCGTTCCAGACCATTCCGTAGACATACCATGCACTTTTATATTTTGAAGTGGAAGGCCTTGAATTGTTGCACAGGAATGCGGTGTCCCAATAGGCAAGATCCCACACATAAGTGGGACTTTTTGTTTTTACGCCGAGATATTTGACAAAATCCGGATTGTTCGGCCAGCGGCGATTGATATTGGTCTCATCGCCGGGAACCGCCATGATAAACGGCATCCACCAGTCGTCATAATCGATTGCATAACTGTGTCCTGCGGTTCCCATCTGCTTCAGTGCGCTGCTGCATTTTGCCTGGATCCCGCTCTGCCTCGCATGATTGAGAGCGGGAAGCAGAATACCGGCAAGAATTGCAATGATCGCAACAACAACCAGGAGTTCTATCAGTGTGAAATTTCTTCTTTTCATTTTTACACCTTTTCCTTTCTGTAGATTGGAAACGGAGTCAAGACCCCGTAGCTCCGATTCTGTCTTATTTCTATTTCATCTCTGGAAATAAACTCGGAATGAATGAATGTCCGCATTGGAATTTCCCGGGAGGGATGTTCCAGTTTGTCTATCAGAAGTTTCACGGCTGTTCGGATCTGCTTTTTTGAATCGGTATAAAACCCTCCTGAGATACGGTCAAGAGAAGGATACATGGTATAATCGTCATATCCGACGATGATTTCCGGATGATAATCGGGATACCGTTCCAGTGCACCAAGCAGAGGCGGTGCGCCATTGATGATCAATGCAGTCTCCTTCTGCCGGATGAATGATTTTACATACTGATCCGCGAGGAAATCATTCTGCGGAAGCAGAATTGAATCGACATGGGACTTTTTGCAGGCATCTGAAAACAGTTCGGGCCACTCCGAACGATCATAAAAAACACCGCAGATGCGGACGTGTCCGCGCGCAGCCAGAAAAGAGACCGCTTCATTCATCGCCTCTCTGCCGTCAGCGCATACCGCAGGAAAATCATTCGACGGGCTCAAGCGGATGATCGGAATCCGGCTTTGGAGAAATCTTTCATACGTTTTGGAGTTCTTTTCCGGATGAATGCAGCAGATCAAACCGTCGATCTGCCGGTTCAACAGATTTTTGACCGTGTTTTCCTCCTCATCCGGAACCCAGCGGGTCAAACCGAGAAGAAGCTGATATCCAAGTTTTGCGGCTTCATCCAGCGCATCCTCCACCAGATTGGCGAAGTAGGGATTTTTGATTCCCCCGCAAATGATACCGATTGTTCTGGTTTTTCCATTGGAAAGCGCACGTGCGGTAAACGACGGCCGGTAATCCAGTTCCTTGACTGCCAGATCAATTCTGCTTTTCGTATCCGCCGCAATTTTACTGGAGAGCCTGTGATTGTTCAAATACATTGAAACGAGGGATTTTGAAACTCCGACCCGTTTTGCAATATCATTCAATGTTGCTCTCATTTTTCTGCTCTGTTTCTTTAATTGAACCGGTTCAATCGCTGATTACATTATACGACATTTTCTGAAAAAAGCAATAGAGTTTCAGGAAAAAAACAAAAAAATCTTTCGGAAAAAGGAAAATAAAGAAAGTTCGGCACTTGCTTTTTAATCCAGTCTGCTGTAATTATTAATATAAGGTATTGAATTTTTCATCGAAGGAGCATCTTTATGCCGAATATCGACGTTTTTTTGAACTTCATGCTGGAACAGAAAGCCTCAGACGTGCATCTTTCCAGCGGGGCTCCCGCCGTTTACCGAATCGACGGAGAAATCATTTTCACGGAATCCGAACCGTTGACCAGCGATTACATTGAAGCACTCGCCAATGAAATCATGCCTCAGCGCAATATCGATCAGTTTGCCGAATGCAACGATACCGACCTTGCATACTCGCTGCCGAATGGAGACCGCTTCCGTGTCAACGTCTTCCGGGATCTGAATGGCGTCGGCATCGTCGCCCGCGTAATTCCCGCGAATATTCTGACATTCGAGCAGTTGAACCTGCCGCCGGTTATTGCCGATCTCTGCACACTGAACAAAGGACTCGTCCTTGTGACCGGACCGACCGGAAGCGGAAAGTCAACCACACTCGCTGCGATGGTCGACTATATCAACCGAATTCGAACCGACCATATCATCACGATTGAAGACCCGGTCGAATTTGTGCATCACAACAAGAAGTGTCTGATCAACCATCGTGAAGTCGGTCGCCACACCAGAAGCTTCTCCTCCGCACTGCGAGCAGCCCTCCGTGAAGACCCGGACATTGTGCTCGTCGGAGAAATGCGAGACCTGGAAACCGTGGAAATCGCTCTCGAAACGGCGGAAACAGGTCACCTTGTCTTCGGAACATTGCATACGACAACCGCCGCCAGTACCGCGGACCGTATCATTCAGCAGTTCCCCGCGAACCGTCAGGAGCAGATTCGTGCGATGCTCGCAGGTTCCCTGAAGGGAATTGTCGCACAGACCCTCTGCAAACGGAAAGGACGCGGACGTATCGCCGCACTCGAAATCCTCCTTGTGACAAACGCTGTCAGCAACCTGATCCGCGAAAACAAGATCTACATGATTGAGTCCGTTATTCAGACCAGCCACAAACTCGGCATGCGCAGTTTGAACGGCTCTCTGCTTGATCTTGTTCTCCGGGACATCATTACACCCGAAGAAGCGTTCTTCAAGGCAATCGACCGCGGAGACCTTCGTAAAATGTTCGCCGACAACGGAATCGAATCCGAATCCCTCGAAGACGACTCCTTCTGATTCTTTCTCTGCACAGAATCCCAGCCTGATGCGTTCTTCCCCGAACGCATCTTTTTTTTTCTCCATTCTGCGGAAATTCTCTCTGACAGAACGCATCTCTTCCTTTTCCACGACTCTCCCGTTATAACCGGTACTTCCGCGGACCACCGGACAGCATTCCCTTTCCTCTCAATGCGACAGCCTCATGTAGAGTCAAAACTTCCTGATTCCGGCTTTTTTCTCCAAAGGGGGTTGACAAAAAGATGAAATTATGATATAATTTATCAAGAGGTCCGATGTGGTCCGATTCCAACAGAAAGAACAAAGAATGAAGGAAACGCTGAAAATACGCCATTACGTAATTGGAGTCATGTATCATGCAGGGGAACAGTCTGTCCAGATCATGTCCTCGCGAAATCTGGCGAAACAGTTTGGCATGGCAAGAAGCACCGTATCCATCGCTTTGAAGGAACTGATTGACCAGGGATTTCTCATTCCGGTACGTGGAAAAGGCAACTTCACGAATCCCCGGAAAATCATGACGCCATTTCCGGGAAAAATGCCTCCATTGATTCTTCTCATCCACAGCGACGGCCGCAGTTTCTATTACGGAAGCCAGGAATGGGAAAGCATCAGCACCATCGGCAAAGCGGTCACAGACGCCGGATACAGTTTTCGTCAGTTGCCTCTGACATCCACAAACGAGGATGACCTGTACCGGGAAATTCAGGGAGCTCAAGCGGATGGACTGATCTGGGTTGATGCTCTTTTCTACAATGAATCGCTCCTACAACGGCTCTCGGAAAGCGGACTGCCCATCATCTGCGACTCCATTTCACTATCTTCGGTCAATACTGTTGCGTTCGATACCCGGTCCGCATGCCGGCAAATCGGAAAACGACTTGCACGGGAAGACAAGCGAACGATTCTTTATTGTCTGGGCAAGTGGTGCAGAGAAAACGATCTGCCATCCATCCGGGAAGCCTTTTCCGAAGCGGGAATTCCGCTGGAGGTCTCATTCGGGAACTACACGGAAGGCCCGCTGGATAATGAAACACTCTCCAGCTTCCTTCTGGAAAAGAAATGGGATGCCATCTTTTCTCAGCCGCAGCACATTCCCCTGCTGGAAAGCACCATCGCCCGCTTGAACATCGAACCTCCGGAACTGCTGTCGCGTCTGCGGCTCAAAAATACAAAAGACGAACGGATCGAATTTTGCTTTCCCTTTCGGAAACGTGCGGAAAAGACCGTGAACCGAATGACGGAACTGCTGAACGGCGACCGCAATGTCAAACAAATTCTTCTGCCGATGGAACTGATAACACTTAATAAAAAAGGAGTACAGAATGTATAATTCGGATCAAAAAATCATGAAAAAATTTACATTGATTGAGCTTCTTGTCGTAATTGCCATTATTGCGATCCTGGCAGCGCTTCTGCTGCCTTCGCTGAACAGTGCGCGGGAAAAAGCCCGTCTCAGCGCCTGTCAGACCAATCTGAAGCAGTTGAATTTATATTGCCAGCAGTACGCCGACAGCTGCGACGACTACATCCCGACCGCCTGGGCAAATGGAGCCGGCGGCAAATACTGGTTCCATCTGCTTTCCGATATCGGACTCTGCAAAGCTCCGATGACGTACAACGCAACGACGAATCCGAACTGGCCGCGCGGTGTCTGGGAGTGCCCGACCGCCAGAGGCGCACAGACCGCAAATGGCACCTCCACTCACTACGGGATGAACCGCTACGGCAACAACTGGAATTTCTGGGCGCGGAGAGGACAGTTTAAACAACCCTCCATCACCGTCATGCTTTACGATACCACGGTAACGCCGAATTATGACAATTATGTCGGAACTACGGATCTTACGACCACAAGAAACATCAACGCGAACCGCCATTCCAACGGTCAGGGCCGGAACTTCTCTTTTGTCGACGGTCATGTCCAGTATGCTTTGAAGACCAAGGTCGCCATACCATATGTTTTTCTCTGGCAGATTTACAACGCCACCGGAGCTCTCCGAACGGAATCGGATCTCGGACGCTGGAGTCTTTAAAGAAGAAAAGCACGGAAACAGAAATCGTATTGATTCCAGAAGAAAGGATGATTCATGAAATATAAAGCTCTTTGGGCAGTTCTTGCGGCAGCGGGATTCGGACTTTCGTTCCCTGCAGAATCGCAAGCTCCTGCAATACAGAAAACGGAGAAACTTCAATTGCAGTTCAAAATTCTGAAACACGGCAACTATGGAGAAGGAAGCGTCACCGACAACCGGAACAACGGTTTTTCCATGACGTTGAAAAACACGGCAAAACAAAACCATGTCATTGCATGCGCCAACTTCAAGCGAAATACGGCAGCCCAGGAAAAGCTGGCCTTCCGTGTGCTCGGGTCCAACAATAACGGCAACGCGTTTTTGAACGTGGAATTGTTATATGAACGCGGGAAAGAATGGATCACGGCAAAAAGTCCTTCCGTCCGGCTCCGGAACCAGGCATTCAAAACGTATGTTTTCGGACTTGACACCGATTTCAAACTCGGAGATGGGGTCTATAAACTGCGTCAGATCAAATTTGTTCTGAATGCCGACACCAATCCACGGAACAGCATTGCAAAAATTCAGGTGGAGGATATCCGGATTGTTTCCGCAGATGAACTCTCCGCATCCGGCGCGGATTTTGTGGTTGTCCCGTTTCCGAAAACGCTTCCGGAAAGAAGGGGGATCGACCGTCCCCTGAAAGTCTGGTTCGAACTTGACAACGACGACCGTTCCACTCTGGTGCAGAGCCGCGTCTCCCCGGGAAAGTTTCAGGATCGGAGTTCAAAATGGAGTTTCCGCCAGGCTTTGCTGGAACACGCGGAGGGATTGATTCAGGATGCGGACTCACCGGAACACGCGGATGTGATCGTCTATTCCCGGGCGGGAAAAGGAACGGAGCCCGGAAAAATTGTAAAGAAGGTCAAAGCGGGGACACGTCTGATCGTATATGGAAATCCCGCCGACCCGGAGATTGCGGCGCTTCTGCCCGTGACGCTTTCCCGGAAAAGCGATTCCGGTCTTCCCGAACGCAGAAAGCTTGTAGTAAAACAGCAGAATCATCCGCTTCTGCGGCAAGGAAACGTGACCAAAGCGGCGCCGGGCGTTTATTACCGTCCTGTCCGGAAGGAAGGCGCAGCCGTTCTTGTGGCATTTGCGGATGGGACACCTTTCCTGACCGAGCAGGGAAATGTTCTGCATGTCAATACCGGAATCGGCAGTCGGCTGGATCCTTCTGATTCGGTGTTTTATGACAAATTTCTGCTCCGTGCAATCGCCCTCTCTTCCGATCGCGTCACGGAAGGGCTCGAATCACGGGACCGGGAAGTGCGGAAACAGTTCGAGCAGACGGAACACAAACGGGTTCTTGCCGCACTCAGGGAAGCTGGCCTTCCTGCAAAGGAGTCAAAAAAATGGCGTTCCGGTCTTTCCTCCGAGAGCATCGGGCGTTTCGGCTGGCTGATCGGCGAACCGCTCCTGACGGATACCGTCGGAAAGGATTTGAGCGTATCCAACGAGACACAGCATTACGGATTCGCTTCCGGCGGACTCATTACCGTTCCTTTTTCGAACTGGAAGCGGAACCCTGTGGAGGGAAAGATCGTCTTCACCTCGAAAGCCCGAGTCGATGTGGATCCCTGTGAGCAGTGGTCGGGTATCGGCACCGTCCAGTATGAGACCACGCTGATGATGGACCCGGAATGGAAAGGGAAAAATATTTTCTTCGAGGTCAAGGATGGAATCGACGATCTGGATGAATTCCTGTTCAACGGCGAACCTGCCGGCAGAACCGGTAAGGACACGCCTTATTACTGGAGCGTTCCCCGCCGCTATCGGATTCCCGCAGATCGGATTCAATGGGGAAAGGAAAACCGTTTCACGGTCCGGGTACAGAATCTGCGAGACAACGCCAGAATGAATTCACGTCCGTTTCTGAGCATCAGCGATAACCGGGCGAAAGACACCCTTTCGGTCAGCCGGATCGACTGGACCGGAAAAACCTACCGGATCCGGGGGGTGAACGGCATCCGGGAAATGTCACTCTCCCTGCTGACCCCGTTCCTCCGCTGGCGCTTCCCGCAAAAGGAGGTGTTCCTGAATCTGGAAAACATCGCGGATTTTGCCGCATATCAGACAGCCGACGGCGTCCGGACAGTTTCTCTGAAAGAAGGCGGCATCTTCTATCGGAAATCTGAAAACGGAATATGGACTGCACCATGGCTTCTGCTCTTCCGTTCGGAAAAAGGCCAGCCCCTTCTCCTGGCCTTCTCAAAGCAGCCGGAAGTACTCAGCGCCCGGAGCCGGAAAGGAAATGTGGAAGGGATTGCAATCCGCGGCAACAAATCGGTCGGCATTCTGGCAACGGGACGCCCGTGGGGGGTCCGGGAAATGAAATGCGGAACCTGGAAAACGAAAATTCCGGAAAAGGCGCTGGAACAGATTCGCCTTTCCTTGAATTTCGCATTGAACTTCCCGGTTGCCTGCGAGGAGATTTTTTCAATCGACCGGGAAAAGCGCATTGTGGATATCATCAATGTCTTCCGATTTGAAAGAACCAAAGACGAATGGAACACTCCGGTTAAAGAGTTCGCGTTTCTGCCTGCGCTCTGCGGATTCATGGCTCAGGAAAAACGGCTCGTAACGCCGAAGGGACAGATCAACGATTTTCAGATCCCGACTTTCCACGGTCCGCTGACCGGCGTGCTGGGAAACAATACGATCCGTTATACCCTGCCGCTTCCGCCGGATGACGACCTGATGGCAGTTGGCGTAAAAGATGAAGAAATCAACGCCGCACAGAATCGCAGTTTCGAGGGAGGAGTCCGCTGGTCCTGCGGCGGACGTGTTCCCATGAATGCGTGGACCCCGGAAAATCCTGCCGGAACCGGCAATCCATTGCGGAACATTGATCCGTTTGCCTGGAATTTCGGTCTCTGTTCCGCACTCCAGGGGGCTTTTTTCCTCAACGACACCAACCGGAAGCGTCTGGAGGAACGGGCACGGCGGCGTTTCCTGGAGCCGGTCGAACTGTATCAGTATAAAAATTTTGCCCGTCATCGGCAGGAACCGTTTTCGCATCTGAACTATCCCATTGTCTTCAACAGCTTCTATCCGAATACGGCAGCCTATGCGGGAGACATGGGTTCCGTGGTGATCTATGGAGATTCCAACGAAGCCTGCACAGTGGCAGTCTGGATCGCCCGGCAGCTCGCGGATGGCTTCGGACAGGCGGACATGGCGCGCCTGAACTGGAACTACTTCCGCTATGTCATGCGATATCAGAAATACATTGACGACTATGTGTTTCTCGCCGGAAGCTGCCGGGAAACGGGTGTCGGTGCATGGGTGGACATGCTAAACGGCGAATATTCGGGCATGCTTGCTTATGCGCGTCTCGCCGAACTGAACAACGATACAGCGGAACAGGAACAGGCCCTTTACCGCGCAGCAAAAAAAGCGGTTCCGACCCTTGCGCGCCTCTTTTTCCACCGCTATTTCGAAACGATCCGTCCGGAATTCCGGGGAAAAACGGATTACCAGATCGTGGGCTTCGGCGAAGACGGTGCAAAATACATGCTCTTCCCCAATTCCAACGGAAATTTCTTTGCTGCAAACGATCTTTTCGATTACTCCCAGGGATTCCCCGGACAGCTGATTCTGCTCTACCAGAAATACGGAATCCCGGAAATCAAAACGCATCTACAGACCCGTGCGATCCCCCTCCTGATGAAACAGCCAAAAGGATTTCTCTCCGAATACATTCCGGTTCTGGCACTCTTTGCCGAAAATCTGCCGCTGCGGGATATGGTCCGAAAAAGCATGGCTCTGAATCCGCGAACCGGAGACTGGCCCGGAATCCGTGTCCCGACTCAGCTCGGAATGGTGCTCTGGAACGAAACGCTCCGGATCTCTTTCCGAGAATGGCGCGAACTGATGATTCATTCCGCCTGCTATGACCCGGAAAAACGCCTCCTTATGCTTTCCGTCGACGCGATTCCGGAATCCCGACTGACTCTCTCCTCCGCAAATCCGCCAAAACGCGTTCTGCGCAACGGGAAAAAAGTTCAGACGGAGCAACGGGAAAACGGATGGGGCATCCCTCTGGAACAGGGTTCGAATCAAATAGAAATTCTGTTCTGAGGCAACTCTTCCGCACGACGAGAACAGCCCAGCGGTCCCCCATCGGATAGAAACAGCGCGTTCCTGTCGAAACAGGAACGCGTCATTCCCCCGCCGCCCCGGAATAGGACGGCAATCGAAGATTCATCCGTACCGGTTACTGCTCCGGTTCCGGCGTAAAGGTAACGCGGACTTCAGCTTTCCGAACCGGATTTTTCAGTTGAATGGCAATTCTCTGCGGTTTGAGTCCTCCCTGATACTTTCCCGGAATCGCGGAAGCGCTCACCGTAAACGGAGCCCCGTCTGCCTCAAGAGAGACAATCAGTTTTCTGCCTGCAAATTCCAGTTCAAGACAATTCGGCGAGAGTTGTTTATATCCTCCGAACGCAATGAGAGCCGTTTCAAAGGATTCCGGTTTTGAAAACTCCACCGAATCGGTTACCGTAAAGGAACCGCTCCCCTTTCTGGAATACAGGAAAGAACGTTCCAGTTTTGTCATGGTGGGAATCCGGTAAGCCTTGCGGAGATCCAGCTTCCAGAGAAAGGAGGAGGCATCTTTCTTCTCCTCCAGGAGAAGTGCCGAGGTTTCTTTGCCGGGAACCTGGAGCTGTCCGGCAGGACGGGGGACCGGATGACCGAATGAATTCATGATCGGATTCTCATATCGTTTGGGTCCGAAGGTCCAGGCGTTGTAAATCTCCGGACCGGGATCTCCTGTAACAGGAGCTTTTCCATCCACAATGATCGTATAACTGCCGACATCGTTATGATTGTGCAGTTCATCATTATGTCCGCCCTTGACCGCTGCGGCAATCCGACAGGCATCGGAATTTCCCGGACGCATGACCGCAACGGCTCCATCCGGAAACACGGAAACAGGCTCCAGCATCTCTTTCCGCGGCGTTACCGGAGCATTCGCCTTGCAGAGTTCCGCAGGAAGCAGGAGCTCCGGAAACCATCCCAGCGGACGACGCTTCTCCGCCTGTCCCAGCAGAAGATCATGAAGGTCCAGATACTGGTCGGCAATTCGTGTTTTGTAGTTGCAGTCCGCAAAAGCCGGGAGCCATCCTCCGGCGATAACGATCCGGTCCGGATACGTTGCGGGAGCTTTGGTTGCCGGCTGTTCCAGAAGATTCAATTTGCGATCTGTGGCGAGGTAGATCATTGCCGCCATGTAGAGATAATGCCCGAATCCGTAATTCCAGTAAGCGGCACCTTCAGAACAGTAGCCGTCCGGAAGAAAACTGTCGAGGAAATAGTTGCTGTATTGCAGAACGGTGGACAGCATCCGCAGCCGTTTCCCGTAATCCGGTTCCACCGCGAGGACGGTTCCTGTGATTCCGGCAAGACAGACAGCATTCCAGTTCATTTTCCGCTTCATCCACCAGAACGGCGCACGTTTCCCGATGCTGATCTGATCAAACGGCTCCACGATTCTCCGTTTCAATTCCTGTTCCAGACGCCTTGACACCGCAGGAGAAAGATCCTTTTGAAAAAGGCCGAGGACCGTTGCCAGACGCCATCCCATCAGAGAAGAGGCCAGATCAATTTCAACCTTCTTTCCGGAAAAGTTGATCAGTTTCTTGTCATGTGCAGGCAGAACCCAGGTGGGGAAGTCGCAAACTTTGAGAATGAGCTCCTCCAGCTTTTTCAGATAGTCATGTTTTCCTGTTGTATAATAAGCCGTGGAGAGCATGGCAATCGCACGCGTGTACTGATCGTACACCGCCTGAAAACGGCTCCGGTTTCCCGTTTTCTGGAAATCCAGATAAAGATCAGGGAACGGAAATGGAAAGCTCTGCTTCAGATATTGATCCGCACGTACAATTGCGGTCTTGGCGGTGGCCGAGTCGGCAAGTTCCCTTTTCTGGGATTCCGAAAGATTCTTTCCGGCAAACCAGGGAGCTTTCGAGAGAGTTTGCCGCAGCAGAGCCGTCTGATCGGCTGCGGCGGCAACAAGCACCGCCGCAAACGCGATGAGGAAAAGAACGGTTCGTCTCATAAATCGGAATCCTTATTTGTCAAGAGCCCACCAGTTCTGGTTCTGGGACGCAGTGAACTGTGTTGCGTTATACTGATATTCGGCAAGTTTTCTCGCGTCGACATGCCCGTCAATCCACAAAGTATTCGCATATCCGGAATGGACAAAAGCAACCAGATAGTTGAGCGCGGCCTTGGAACTGGCATAGGTGTTCCAGGCGGCAACAGTGGATTTGCCTTCATCGGCGCCGCCATCGGCGATGTAGAGCTTTTTCGACGGAGTTCTGATGTTGGAGATCTTGATTCCACCTGCTCTGCCGCCTTCCGCTACGGCTCCTCCGGAATAGACTGTTCCCGCAAAAACGTTAATTCCGTAATTCGCGGAAAAATTCCAGTTTCCGCTCGGAGAATAGTAGAGCGGATTCGCACTGCAAAGCAGGGGACCCGGATTCGGTTTTCCCGAGGTGACGGACGGAACCTTTGTTCCATTGTTCATATAACCGTAATAGGCGAAATACCAGGTGGTGTCAACCGTGCTGTCACCTTTCTTGACAAAATAATTCCGATTGTTGGTGATGAGATAATCATCGCTGTCACTGGAATACAAAGCCAGTCCCTGTCCGATGCCCCGGAGATTCCCGGTACAATGAATGGCACGCGCTTTGTCCCTTGCCTGGTTCAAGGCGGGCAGGAGAAGCCCCGCAAGGATGGCAATGATGGCAATGACGACGAGGAGCTCTATCAGTGTGAAATTCCGTTTTTTCATTTTTCAGTCCTTTCCCTTGGTTGTCCGCGGAAGGGCGCATCCCTTGCGCAGGATTAATTCACCGTCGAGCGAAATTGGTTCTTCTGATACTGGTTCTCCGTTGAGAATATGTAAAAGCTGCTCCACAGCTTTGACACCGACAGCACGGCGGGGTTCCGTCAAAATGGTATATCCCTGCGGCGATTTTCTGCTGAACAGATCACTTTCCCCCCACACAACAACAGAAAGTTCCCGGGGAACGGCAACCTGAAATTCTTCCACGAATTTCTGAAACGCCGGAAAATGAATGCTGGAAACAATCATGGCAGTAATCTGCGGCCTCTGCTGCCAGGTTTTCGCGATCCGGTACCAGTTGGAGGGATCCGATTGCGGCAGAGAAAGGATGAAATCACCCATATTCCGATTTTCCTCGCAGAGAAAAATCTCGCGCAACGTCTGCTCCCGCTCCCGATAGACCTCATGATTCGGCAGAAAATCGATCAGCAGAATTTCCTGATGCCCGATCCCGCGCAGAAATCTGCCCGCCTGCCGGAGCGCCGCCGGATAGTCGCAGCTGATGGAGGGCGCACCTTCAATTTTCCGGTTGACAAGCACCTGCGGAACCCCGTTCTCATGAAGCACCGTCGCCAGATCACGTTTTTCCGGCAGAAGACGATCCCAGATGATTCCGGAGATTTCCCCCTTTTGAAAACGCTTTAAGAGGTCTTCCGTATCGTGTTTCTGATCCCCGGGAATCATCTTGTATCCCCGGAGATAAGCCTCGTTCATGACACTGAGCATCAGCTCTCTGTCAAACAGGGGACTCTCTCCCGGAGTACCGCAATACTCCGGAAACAGCAGCAGAATCGTTTTTGTCCCATTCTCTTTCCGCCGGGAAAATGCGCTGGAATCCAGAACAAATGTCCCTTTTCCGGGAATCCGTGCGATCAATCCGCTGGAGCAAAGCATTCCCAGCGCCGAACGCATCGTTTGAAAACTGACCCCCTTCTGTTTCGCAAATTCCAGTTCGGGAGGAAAACGATGGCCGGGAGGAAAAACCCCCGAAAGAATATCCTGCTTCAATTCCCGAAACAGGATGTCTTTTTTAAACTCCAGATTCATCTTTCCTGCCCTTTTCATCTCATCAAATACTATCAAATACTATCTGATACTAATTATAAGCGATAACAGCGTTTTTGTCAAGAGGGAAACGAAAAAAAAAGTATATTTATTCAACAAAAACGCAAAAATCCGGAGCGGAATTCATTCCCGGTCTTCGGAGGAGGATCTTTTTTTCAAAGAAAAATCCCGGTGAATGGGAACAAGTCCGTCATAAATCTCTTCACTGATATGCACCGGTTGCAGGTGCCTGGAAACAGTTCTCCGGGAAATGCCCAGCATTTTTGCCAACTCATTGACTCCGAGCTCTTCAAAAAAGAAACGGGCTCGGATCGTGCGCCAGCGAAGAGGGTCGCCCGCTGAAAAATCCGCAAGGGCGATCATTCTGCGCGCGGTGAGAATTCGTTTGTTCGCAGCCTGCCAGCCATTTGTTTCAGCAACCCAGCCTTCCGAGAGCAGATCACGTGGAGTGACGATCTCCCGGGATACGGCCGGAGGAGATTGTTTCTTTCCTGTCGTATTTGAACATCCGGAAGAACTATTTTCATTTTCCCGTTCCGGGGAACGGTCCGCATTTGCAGGTGTAAGATTGCATTGTGGGTCCATCGTTTTTTCGATTCTCATCTGTGCTCCTTCTGTTACTTTTTCATTATGCTATACAGCATATTTTTGAAGAAAAAAAAACACCTCCTTCAGCTGCCAGTCTTCTTTGTTTATATTCAAATAGAAAACAAAGAAAAAAGACCTGCAAAAGAAGAAATTGCTTCTATAATTATATGCTATAAAGCATAAAATATCAAGTGCGATTCGGAAAAAAATTGAATTTTTTTCCGAATCGCATATATTTCTCAGGAGAAACCTGTTTTAACACTGGAGAGTCCTGCCATGGGATGGATTGAAAAAACAAAAGAAGCCTTTGCAAAAGCAGTCGAAAGAGAATACAATCTGAACCGCTATGCGGAAAAAATTGGAATATCCTATTCCATCGTCAACCGGCTGAGAAGCGGAAAGACGCAGTTTGAAAAACTGGATCTTTCCACTTTTTTCCGTCTTTTCCCCGAAATGAAAATCTATTTTTTCCGGGAGGAATATCCGGAAAAAACAAATGTCAAGATGAATACGATTGAAGTGGGCGGACATGTCTCCGGAATGATTCTGCAGAATCATAAAAACAGTTCTTCCAAACCGGTTTCCCTGACCAATGCAGGTGCAGGAGAAACAATGGAAACACACTCCGGTCTGGACCCCGTCATGCTTGCACGAAATCTGCGCAGAGACAGCCGCTTTTCAGCCGAGGAGAAATTGAAATTTTTAGATTTTCTTGACGAGCAAAAATAACAAACCTGAACTAGACTCACTATAATCTCCGGTAACCAACAACCAAAAGGAGGTTACCGTGAAGTTCAAACTCTGCAACATCAAAGTCGACGGAAATGTCGAACAGCCCATCCATCAAACCCTCATCATCAACCTGAAATGGCTCGCAATTGCGATTGTCCTTCTGGTGATCGCCGCTGCCATTTTCTGCGCATGGTGGTGTCATTCTTCCGATTCGGAACGATACTGGCTGACGGAAAGTACCGGAAGAATCCATAAAGAGGGCTGTATTTATTATCAAAAAACAAAAGGCCATTTTGTAACAGGCAGGAAAGATCATCTCTTATGCAGGAGATGTTTTGGAATTCCGGAAAAAAAAGATAAAAGGCAGTCCATTCCTGTAAAAAAAGAATAAAATTTTTTTTCGGAACAGAAGGAAGAATTCCGGAAATCATAATTTCACAAAAAAGAAGCATTTCCACGATTCAAACGATTTCTCGGTCCCCGAAATGGATTTTTCCTTCATGATGCAAATAAAAAACATTCCCGGCGGAGTTCTTCTCCCCGGGAAGGAGCCTCTTCTGCGCACCATTCCATCAAAAAACACAAAGAAAAACTGCGGAAAAAGTGAGACAGAATTCATCAGAGAAAACTTGAATTAAACACAAAAGGAGGTGTGTTCTGTCCGTTTTCAGTCGATCCGTTTTACAAAGAATTGAGCAGAAATAGAGTGACACATACCGTTCCTGAAACAGCAGAGGAAACAGAATCGACACTAATGTTTGATAGCATAACACAATTTTTTTAAGACGATTTGAAAAAAGAGATTATGCCGGGAAGCAGAATCTCCATTGCGGCCGCCTGTTTTTTCCATCTACACCTATCAGGAACTGAGAAAGAGCTGGAATCGGTTGAATCCCTGCGCTTTCTGCTCAATTCGTCTAGAATTCCGAGATAATAAATATTCAAATGTTAATGTTAAAAAGGTTATTGATCATTTATAAGAGAAAGGTATTTTTGAATATATAAAACCTCCGCCTATGGAGATCATTCTCGCGAAACTAATTGCAGATAACTTTCCCGTCAACGCTGTCTGGAAGACAGCGAAGCATTTAAAACTGGAAACAAGAACAACTTCGGACTCTCTACTGTACCGGATGCGGTTATTGCACTCCAGCCTGTCCCCAAAAGGTTGCGATTTCGAAATGTCTTGAAGCGCTGATCTACAAAGAAGTCTACAATCTGGACACTGCAGCAGAAAACCGATACAACTCCATCGGCAAAAATCCCTGGGATACGGGAGAAAGGGCCTCCGCCTGCATCTCCTGCGGGGCATGTGAAAAGAAATGTCCG
>CASEYW010000137.1 GCA_949292215.1 uncultured bacterium | reverse complement strand
CTTATTTTTTGATACGGTTATCAGAAAATGACGCAGTTATGAATGCAGGGTGGAGGAAACGACAATGAATCACGAACTTCTGGCCATTTTGGACTATATGGAACAAGATCGGGGAGTGAGCAAGGATCAGCTGATCGACGCGGTGGAAAAAGCACTGCTGACGGCATCCCGCAAAAGCATACACCCGGCCAGTGATCTTGAAGTGAAAATCGACAGAACCACCGGTGATATCCGTGCATGGGCAAATCTTGAGGTGGTCGAGGCAAATCCGAATAACGATCAGATTCTGCTTTCGGCTGCGCGCGTCCGCTATCCGGAAGTGCAGCCCGGTGAAACCATCAAGTGGGAGGTCACGCCTGAGGATTTCGGGCGCATCGCCGCCCAGACCGCGAAACAGGCGATCCTTCAGCAGATCCGCAAGGCGGAAAAGGCGATCGTCAAGGATGAATTTGAAGACAAGGTCGGTCAGATCGTCAATGGCATTGTCCGACGCTACGATGCGGGCTCCATCATTGTCGATCTTCAGAAAGCCGAAGGGATTCTTTCCCCCAGGGATAAAGTGCCGACTGAACAGTATATGCCGGGTGACAGAATCAATGCCGTGCTCCTGAAAGTTGACATCAATGTGGCGGGGCCGAGCCTGATTCTTTCCAGAACGTCGCCTCTGTTCATCCGCCGTCTGCTGGAGCGCGAGGTTTCCGAGATTCACGACGGTGTGGTGGAAATCGTTGCCATTGCCCGTGATCCGGGCGTGAGAACCAAAATCGCCGTCAGGAGCGGTGATCCCCGGATTGATCCCGTGGGCGCCTGCGTGGGCATGCGCGGAATGCGAGTGAAGAACATTACCAACGAGCTTGGCGGCGAGCGGGTTGATGTGATCAATTATTCCGAAAACATCATGGAGTATGCTGCGAATGCGCTTCATCCGGCAAAAGCGGAAAAAATCGAGGTTGATGAAAGCGCCAGAATCGTGACATTCTATGTCTCTCCGGAAAATTCCCGCCTGGCGTTCGGCAAAAAGGCGCAGAATGTCAAACTCGCGCAGAAACTTCTCGGCTGGAAGATTGACATCAAGGCGGCCGAAGAGGAGCCCGAAGAGGAAAAAACCGAATCGTTCGATGAAAAGAAGGCTCATATTACGGAACATCTTTCCGGGCTTCTTGGAATTCCGCTTGCGGAAGCGGCGGTTCTTGTCAACAACGGTTTTCTTACCATCGACGGGCTGAAGGCCGTTCAGGTTTCCGATCTGGAAGCGATCGAAGGACTCTCACCGGAAACCGTGAGCGTGATCGTGGATAAAATTGCAAAACAAAACAGCGCAGGGACTTCCGAGAAAGAGTGACCAGCGGAACCGGAGGATGAAGAAATATGTCGCCAGCTAAGAATTTGAAAGTCAAGGATATTGCCGGCAAATACGGTATGTCGCCCAAGGATGTGATCCGGGAACTGAATGAACAGGGCTTTGATGACGTCAAAAGCGCTTCTTCCTCCATCCCCGCCGATGCGGTTGATATTGTTGAGCTCTATTTTGAGGATTATATTGCCAAACGCAAGGCGAAAGGCAAGGGAAAAAATCGTGAACAGGGAGCCGCAGCCGCTTCCGAAGGGGCAGGCTTGAAATCCGCAACGGTCACTCCGCCGATTGTCGTAAAGGCTCTTGCAGAGGCTCTGGGAAAGAAACCGAACGAGGTCGTCAGCGGGCTTATGCAGATGAATGTCCTCGCCAGCATCAATCAGACCGTGACTCCTGAAGTCGCTGTCGAGTATGCAAAAAAGTGCGGCATTGAACTGACCGTCGGTTCCAGAGAACAGGAGAAAAAGCGCGAAACTGCCGAGGATACTGAAAATCCCGAGGACTTTGAGTATCAGGATGATCCGAAGGATGTCGTACCCCGGTGCCCGATCGTAACCTTCATGGGGCATGTCGACCACGGCAAGACCTCTTTGCAGGACCGTATCCGAAAGACGGATATCGCAGGCGGTGAGGCCGGCGGAATTACGCAGCATATCGGAGCATCCGTTGTCAATGTGAACGGCAAGACCATTACGTTTGTGGATACGCCGGGTCATGAAGCATTTACCGCCATGCGTGCACGCGGTGCAAATGTCACCGATATTGTGGTGCTTGTTGCCGCCGCGGATGACGGTTTCATGCCGCAGACGATTGAGGCGCTGAATCATGCGAAGGCTGCCGGTGTGCCGATTATTGTGGCTATCAATAAAATGGACCTGCCGGACGCGAATCCAGACAAGGTCCTTCTCAATATGCAGCAGAACGGCCTGACCTCCGAGGAATGGGGCGGCGAAACCGCTGCAATCCGCGTTTCTGCAAAGACAGGGCAGGGCATTCAGGATCTCCTGGAGCGGATACTGCTGGAGGCGGAAATGCTGGAACTCAAGGCCAATCCGAAACGCCCGGGGGCTGCCTATGTGCTGGAGTCCCAGCTGGAACAGGGATTCGGCCCGACAGCTAGCATTATTGTTAAAAATGGAACGATTAAAATCGGTGATCCGGTCCTTTGCGGCGAATACTGGGGAAAAGTCAAGAATCTGACGGACAGCCGCGGACAGCGTGTGAAGTCCGCCGGTCCCGGAATGCCGGTGAAGATTGCCGGCCTCAGCGGAGTGCCTGAAGCCGGAACAAAACTCATCGTTTGTTCCAGCGAACATCATGCCAGAGAGCTTGCGGAGGAACGTGCTCAGGCAAACCGGGAGAAGAATCTTCTCAGCAATGCGTCGGCCGGGGTCAGTCTTGAGGACCTGTTCAGCAAAATGGAGAGCGACAAGAAGAATTCTCTCTGTGTTGTGCTGAAGGCCGATGTCAACGGGTCCTGCGAAGCGATTGCCGAGGCATTCAAAAAGCTGCCTTCCGAAAAAATCAGCATCAATGTGATTCATGCTGGAGTCGGAGCAATCACGGAAAACGATGTTCTGCTTGCGGCTTCTTCGCAGGGGATAGTTGTCGGGTTCCATGTCCGGGTCAATCCCGGGGTGAACGCTCTGGCGAAGAAGGAGAAGGTGGAGATTCGTCTTTACAGCATCATTTACGAGCTGATTGAAGATATCACGGATGCTCTTGCCGGACGGCTCGAACCTGAAAAGCGCGATCGTGAACTCGGGGTTGCAAAGATTCTTCAGATCTTTGAACTTTCCAAAGGTCCCCGCGTTTGCGGATGTGTCGTGGAAAAAGGTGTGGTGAAAGTTGGAGCCAAGGCACGGGTATTCCGCAGAAATGAGCTGATATTCAACGGCGAAGTTCGGTCGCTCCGCCGCTTCCAGGATGATGTTCGCGAGGTCAAACAGGGACTTGAATGCGGAATCAAACTGGACAACTTTACAGATTTCGATGTCGGTGACATCATTCAGGTTTACGATATCGAACTTCGAAAAGCCACCCTGTAACGGATCTTCCGCAGGGATTTCCTGCGGAAAGCTCGTTTCCCAGATTCATTCACCGTTCAAAAGGGAGAGTCAATATGGCATTCGCGCCTGACAGAATAGCCCGCGTCAACGAGATTCTCAAGCGGGAGATCGCGGAGATCCTTGAAAAGGAAAATATCACGATTCCGAATGTGCTGATTTCAATTACCAAGGTTCAGTGTTCTTCCTGCCTGAAGAATGCAACCGTTTACGTCAGCGTTTACGGCGGCGGAAAAGAGGCGGAGAAAAATGCGCTTTTCCTGCTGGAGGAAAAACGTGCGCTGATCCAGAAGCGGGTATCGAAGACGGTTATTCTGAAATATACACCGGTCCTTCGTTTTACCATTGACAGAAATCTGGAGGAGGGGGACCGCGTACTCAATATCCTTCGGGAACTGGAATCCGGAGAGGAGGAACGCTGATGGCTTCCGATTTCCTTTCGCTTCTGCGGTCCGTCGGTTCCGGTCTGATTCTGATTGCGACGCATGAGCGTCCGGACGGTGATGCGATAGCTTCTCTCAGTGCCGCAGCTTCCATTTTGAAGGAGAACGGATTCCGGGCAAAGGCGATTCTGCCGGATCCTGCTCCGGACAGCTATGCGGAATTCCTGCCGGAAAATGTAGTCGTTTCCGCAGAAGGACTGGAAGCATCTCTTTTCATTGCGCTTGACTGTTCCACACGGAAACGGCTTGCCGCGGGGAAATATCCCGTCGAGAATTGCGGAGAGATCATCAATATCGATCATCATCCGGACAACGAAAAATTCGGAACCCTTTCCATTCTGAATCCTGCGGCCTGTTCCGCTTCGCAGATCGTCTATACATTGTTTCGTGACAACGGTTTTCATATCTCTCCGGAAAATGCGACCCGTCTGCTGCTCGGTGTGATTACGGACAGCGGTTGTTTCCGCTTCGACAACACTTCCGCCGACGCTCTGCGCACTGCTGCCGAGCTGATGGAACTTGGTGCAGATCATCATCGCATCATTGTGGCATCCTACTGTTCAAAACCGGAAAACGTGGTGCGTCTGGAAGCCGAGCTTGTGACACATCACCTGAAGACCGCGCTTGACGGGCGTCTCGCATGGATGATTCTTGACCACGGACTCCTGAAGCGGTTCGGAGTCGAGATCCGCAATACGGAGACGCTGATCGAGATCCCGCGCAATATTGCCGGAGTGGAATTCGCCGCAATGCTCCGTCCGGAAAATGGAGGGTTTAAACTTTCTCTGCGCTCGAAAAATCCGCCTTATTCCGCTGGCAGAATCGCGCGCTCCCTGAATGGCGGCGGACACGAAATGGCTGCCGGTGGGTTTATCCCGGCCTCCTCTGCAGAGGAAGCCGAAGCAATTTTAGTGAAGCATGTGGAAACGGAATTGAAACGAAATGAGACACAACCCCAATAAGCATCGCCTTCCGCCGTTTGAAAAAAGCGGCATCCTTCTGGTTAATAAACCGGCAACGTGGACAAGTCATGACGTGGTCGGGTTCATACGTTCCCGTTTCAATGTCCCGAAGGTGGGACATTGTGGAACGCTGGATCCCGCAGCAACCGGCCTTCTTGTCATCGTGCTCGGAAAATTTACCAAACTCAGCCAGAAATTCAGCGGAGAGGACAAAACCTACGAGGGGCGCATTCTCCTCGGTACCGTGACCGATTCACAGGATATGGACGGAGAAGTGCTCAGCACTTCCGACTATTCCGGCATCTCTCCGGAAGAACTTCGCAGCGCATTCGCAAAATTTACCGGGGAAATTCTCCAGGTCCCGCCAATGGTTTCCGCCAAGAAGCATGACGGCGACCGGCTGTATGATCTTGCCCGCAAGGGAATCGAAGTGGAACGGGAGGCAAAACCAGTGACCATCTTTTCCATTCGTGTGACCAACATTGAACTGCCTTATGCTGATTTTGTCGTCAGCTGCTCCAAAGGTACGTATGTGCGCACCCTGTGCGCAGATATCGGAGAATACCTCGGCTGCGGCGCCTGTCTCTACAGCCTGAACCGAATCCGCAGCGGAGAATTCAGTCTTGATGACGCATACGACATTGATACCATAAAAACCTGGGAACAGCCGGAACTTGAGGATGCCGTTACGGAATTCCTGCATAAAAAACTGGCAAAAATGACAACGTTTTCTTCCTTCTGAAAGGAGACTCCCAACGCTATGCTGAGCTATGACAAACTCGAATCCGGGGTGATGAAATTCCTCGACGATTCTAAACTGGAATGTTTCGATGCGGAAGAGCTGGCTTCCGAACTGGAACCGCAGGCGGAGGGAGAGGACAGGGAGACCGTTCTCCGCCGTGTCTGCGGTATTCTCGATTCCTGTGGACTGGTCGCGAGAAAACATTCTTCGGACCTCTATTATATCCTGGATCATTTTTTCCGGGGAACGGAATTTCTTTGCAAACCCCGTGAGGTCGAAATCGCAAAGGGAATCCTGATTCCTGCGGCACGTTTCGAACCGTTTCATCCGGCGGAGCTTTATCCGGATGAACTCGAAATTTCGGCAAAGCATTCCCGGGAGGCATTCAGTCTGAAGGAAATTCGCGTGAACTATGGGGAAATTTCCGATCTCTTCCTCATGCTGGGACCTGCCGGAACGATGGATATGCTGATCGCTGAGTCTCAGGAAAATTATGACAGCATCCGGCGGATGGGGGGCTTGAAAGATGCCATGCCGGTAATTCTGGAGGCATTCGACTGCTCCGCGTTTTACAAGGATGTCAATTTCCGGAACGGAGATTTGATTCGCTGTAAAATCGAGTCATGGAGTGAAGGAAAAGTGACGATCTCCCACGTTCCGCGGGTGGACAGTCCTTCTCCGCGGGAGGTGAACATCTGGATTGATAAATTCGAATCGGCCCTGACGGATGTCTGCCGAGATTACAAGGACTCCCTCGAAATCCATGAACAACTGACATTCGCCTATGTTTATGCTGCCGCTGCCGGAAACGATGTGCGCCGGATTCCGGGGCCCCCGGTCGACCTTTTCCAGAACATGATGCAGACCATCTCCTTCCGCCGCGACGGCGCGGAATGGACACTGATTTCAAACGAGATGCTTGAAGATTCCTCCGTCTCTTCTCAACCGGAAGATTCCACCGGACGGAATTCCCATTCCGGGAGCTGCGCATGCGGACATGGTTATGACCATGAATCCGGAGAAAAGAAAGATCAGGGCGATTTTGGTGATCTGGCTCCGGAAGATTTTTCCGCATCGCAGGGGACAATGGAGTCCATCGAGGCCATTCTGGCGGAAATCCATGCTCCGATTCAGGAGACCGAACTACAGGCATATATGATGGATACCATCGCCAATGGAGCGGAAACATTTGCGGAATTTGCCCGTGTCCATGAAAACCTGCTGAAACTTGTGTTTACCGACGAGGCCCAGGAGGCGGCTTATCTGAATTTTGTCGAAGAGCTCTGGGAACTGACCTTCGAACATTACAGTCATAATATGGATTCGCTCCGGGCACCTCTGCGCGCGCGTCTGCTGGAACTGACGGATTCCAGAATAGAACTCTCAGCGGCCGTTCTTGCACACAGAACAGCCAAACTGCCTCACGACCTGAAAGAGCAGATGGTCAAGCTCCACAAGGATGTGCTGGACACCCTTTTTATTCTGGATCGCGATGCCGTTCTGGAAGAGGAAGACATCGAAAACCTCGAACTGCGTGTTGGTGACATCGAAGACGATTTCGAACTTGTTTCCGAAAAAATTTCCCGCTGGCTGGAAGAGCAGATTACCGGAAAATAAATTCACTCGTGCGGGTGCCGATGTCCGGTACACGCCTGTGATCTGCTTTGCTCCGGGGAACAGGCGGATAACCCGCAGCGCAAACTCCCGGCAAAGGCAGAAGAGAAAAAGTCGTGTTTTGTTTGGCTGGCATTTTCCGCCGCTGGACCGCGGCAAAGCGGCGTCCCCGGCCCGGAAAAATACCGAGGCATCGTTTTGTATTTGTCACATTTCCCGTGAATATCAAAAATGACGGAAATGTGAAAGTTTCAAGGAAAATGACATTTTTGTGATTTGAAGCTTCTCTGTTTTTCTTTCTCCGGACCTGAATGAGGTGAAGGAGATTTTGTTTCCTTTTTTGGCATGTGAAATGCTTAATCCAATGCAACGCTGCGTTGAAATCGGTGCGGCAAAGGAACTGATGAAAAGGAAAGGAGACAAAAATGAGAACGTATTTCAGGGTGGTTACGGCCGGATTTCTGCTTGCCGTCTGTGCGTCCGCGCTATCCGGGGGAACGGGGGGCGGCAGAGAGGAAAAGGTGAAGCGCATTGAATGGCTTCAGGACAATGCACAGAAGTATATGTCGACAAAAATCTATGAACTCCGTTATGTCCGAGCATCGGATATTACGCCGTTTGTTGAAGGGGCGGTCAAACGTTACCGGACAGACTCCCGGGTCCAGCGTCTGCATTATGCTGCCGGTAAACAGGAGTATCTTGTCGTTTCCACGGGAACCGCAATGCTGCCGTATGTGGATGAGATTGTAAAAGCGCTGGACCGTCCCTGCGGGAAACCCGATTCCATGGGTTCTGGTATCGAAGGCACCGGAATCAGCAACTTCGTGTACTATACAAAGTACCGGACAAGCGAGGACATGAAGCAGATCATCAATCGGAATATTCTGGATGACAACGGTCGTGCGTATGCTGATATCGCCTGTGCCATGATCTATTGGAAAAGTTCCGTTTCCAAAGGCGCGCAGATTCAAAAATGGCTTGCCGCGCTGGATCGTCCCGTTCCGCAGGTTGCCTTGACTTTGAACGTGTACGAGGTGCGTGAAAGTGTTCTGCGCGATCTCGGCATAGATTATGTTGCCTGGAAGAACGGACCCGGGCTCGATCTGTTCGGCGCCGGAGCAAACATGTTCAACTCCTGGGGGATTGAAAAAATAGTTGAATTGCTCGGAACAAAGGGGTTTGAGTATCTGAGCAGTTCACAGTTTGCTTTCGGAGGCGTTTTTTTTGCGCCGCAGTTTGATGCGAGTTTTCTCAAGATTCTGGAACAGGAGGGAATCGCAACAGTTGCGTCTTCCGCTTCCGTCACGCTTGTGAACGGTTCGGATGCCGAGATCTCGTTTGCCCCGGATTTTCAGAACATCGTCAAGAGCGATAATGACAAAACCACTGTGGAGGAAGGCGGTACAACCACCTATACTTTGAAAATCGGAAACGCAACCATCAATTTCAAAGGCGGAAAATACCGGAAAACCGAAAGCAAAGACGGCTATCTCTACTATGAGGAAGAGCCCGGCAATGTTTCCGGAACGATTTTGTTCGGATACGATTTTTCAGTCTCCTCGCCGGTGGAAAGCAGCAATCTGGGAACTCAGCTGGTGAATTCGACCGGAATGGCATCCTCACTTTGCTTCGATGTCGGCAGGGAACAGCTGCTCGGGACATGGGAACAGAGTTACGAGGTCCGGCAGAACATCGGAGTTCCCTTTCTTTCCGATCTTCCGATTCTGAAATACCTCTTTGGAACGGAAAAGATTTCCAGATCGAATGCGAAAGTGTTTGTTACTCTCCAGGCAGACTGGGTGGCTCCCGATGCCGGACTCGCGGCATGGGCGGGAAAACTTCTGCCGGAAAACGAGATCATCCGGAGTTCCGCCGCACCTTCTCCGGTCGCTGCGGAAAAAGGCGCGGATGATGCGGCGGAAGCAAAAGCGCTTTCTCTGGAACTCAAAAAAGAAACCTCCAAATAATAAAACAGGAACATTGGGAGTTTTGCCATGAAAAACAGCAGAAAATGGATAATGACAGCGATCCTCGGAGTCGGTTTTGTTTCCGGCGTTTATGCTCAGTATGCCCCATATCCGGACGAAGGGCAGCAGCCGGAAAGCCAGTCCGCAACCGGTCCTTATGACAAAACCGCGGTTCAGGCTCAGCTCCGTCTGAATATTGACAGGGATGTGGAGAAGGTGCATTTCATCCGCAACAACAACGACCCGAATGTGGTGACGAAAGCCTATGTACTTAAATATGCTGATCCGTATGAGATCCGTCCGTTTGTCAGGAATGCGGTTTCTTCGCGGCGGGTTAAAACTTCGCCGACCACGGTGGAATGTATCAAATATTCCGATGGAACCGGCATTCTGCTGGTTTCCGCGGAAGAATATCGGTTTACAGAGGAGGCAAGCCCGGGAATGAGTATCGACACGATCGTGGCAATGCTCGATAAACCGCGTATGACATCTTCTTCCGGTTCTCTGACCTATCTGTATTTCCCGAAATATTTTTCCGCGGAAGCGCTCTGCAATCTGCTGTCACAGGTCGGAGCGAATGTGGAAGGCGACAATGTTGAACTCCAGTATGGACGCGACAGTCTCGGATATGACACCGGCCTCAACGCCATGCTGATGTATGTGCCCCGGTACAGTGCAAAGCATCTGGAGCGTTTGATTCAGCTTTACGATATTCCGACATATGATGTCGATGTCAAATATCTTCTCTATGAAATTGACGCGGAGAATGATACGAAGATCGGTCTGGATTTTCAGGCGTGGAAAAACAACGGCGGTGCGGAGTTTTTCAGCGTCGGCGGACGTTTCCGCGACGGATGGAGCGCCAACTGGTCGGATGGTCCTGCGCGTTCCGCTGCCGGCAATACCCGGTTCCTGAACTTCAACCCGAAATGGAATACCCGTTATCTGGATTTTCTTGTTTCAAAAGGCAAGGCGAAAGTCGCTACGAAGGGCAGAATCCGGATTGATACAACTGCAACTGGAACCGTTACCGCGACAACGAGTCTTTTCCAATTCGAAAATGGAGAGCCGCTGGAGCCGTCTTCCGGCGTGGAGGGCTTCCTCTATGTTCCGGACAGCACATACTCGGTTACGGCGACCGATTCCAAAGGCGTGGTTGTAATCGACACGGCAAATGGAAACATCCCTTCCGGAGCCGTCTACCCATGGATGATCACAAAACTCAAAAACGGGACCTCCGAGTTCTATACAATCAAATCCAGAGACGGTTTCTTTGACAATGGCAGAAGCGCAATCAAGGTCGCCAATGTTTCCGTGACAACCACGGAAAAAGATGCCGCCGGAAATGAGGTCACTGTTGATGTCCCCTGGAACACCGGTGACGGATATCTTGCACAGAAGGGCTTCCAGGTGGAGACAACCCCTTCCTCCTTTGGATTCAGACTCTCCCTTACACCCGTTGTGGCGGAGAAGACAACCCTGATGGAAATCGATATCCGAAACGACAGTCTGATCGGCTGGAATTCCGATGGATCGCCCCGGATCAGCCGGGATACCGGACTCAGGACAAAAGTCATGATGAACAATGCCGGACAGACTTTCGTTGTCGGAGGACTTTCCAAACGCTCTCTTGTGACCAGCGACGGCGGAATCCCGTGGTTGAAGAAAATTCCCCTTCTGGGATATCTCTTCTCAACGGAGTCTCAGGCGACAAAACGTTCACAGCTGGTTCTTGTTCTGGAGTGTTCTGTCATTGATACCCTCGGCGACAAACTCGACGGCGATGCCGCTGAAGCAATACGCAAGGCAAAGGACAAGCTGACCAATGCCGGAGTCTCGGTTCCTTATGCGAATACTCAGTGGGGACTGATGCGCTGACCGTTTGAATTTCGTATAAAAAAAGAACCTCCCGTATCCACTGCGGGAGGTCCCTTTTTGATTTCGCTGTTCTCTTTCCGCTTATGTTTCCGGAATTTCCACTTCCAGATCGACACTCCCGATCAGATAAAGCAGACGGTTGCTCACTGAAACTCGGATGTAGTTTCCGGAAAGTTCCTGACGCAGCTGTTTGCCGTCTGCATCGTAGAAACCGGAAATGCTTCCGCTGGTTTTCAGCAGAATTTTTGAAGGCTGTCCGGTTGTCCAGACAGCCGTGATCCGTTCCTGTCCACCCTCGGAAGAAGGGCGGAGCCACGAGGCAATATGAATCTTCCCGTAAACCATGACTTCCGGACTCGAACTGCCTGCCGGATACATTTCTCCGAAAATCTTTTTTTCCGCATGCCCGGAGAGTTTGTAGATTACAGCATTTTCCGGGAGGGAGGCTTGCGGCGAAGGATCAAAAACGACGGGTCTGGCACCTGATGCGCAGGATGTCAGAAACAGTACGCTTCCGGAAAGAATAATACCTTTGATTGCGTTCATTCTGTGGATCGGTTTCATTGTTTCGAGGATTCCCATTTCAGATTGTCCATTGTGAGTTTCAGTGAGGAAACAGTCGGATTGTAGTCGAATTTCAGTCCGATGAATTTGACCGGATAGGTGATTGTTCTGCCCCGGTTTCCCCAGATGCGGTCCGGACGAACGTTTTCACCTGCGGGAATTAGAATCGTCTCAAACTGTCCGCTCCGGAGTTTTACGACTTTTCTGTATTGACGGATCTCTCCGGCTCCGTCTTCAAAACGGGCGGATACGGCAACGAAACCGGCAACGTTATCGGCTTTCAGGCGGATTCCGATCGTACCGTTGAATTCCTCCGCTTTTTCCGCTACGACAACCGGCGTTTTGAGCTGGAGTTCCGTATATGGAAAGATCTCCGGTTTCACCGTCAGTTCCGCCGCATTTCCTTCGGACTTGGAATACTCGACAACTTGATAACTCTGATGGCGTTTGACCGGAAAACGAAGTGTCCAGTCCGTTTCATTTTTCAAATTCGGCAGATCGGCGGCAAACATCCCGCAGGATAGAATCAGCAGGCTGGCAATGGCAGACAATTTCATAACGGTTCTCCTTACATTCCGCAATTATATTACATGTATATTGCATCTTTATCAAGCGGATTGTGTTCGGATTTCCGGGAAAAAGAGGAACCGGAGGCTGCTTTCACCCTTTTTTTCCCTTCCGGATTGAGTTGAAGTGCCCCTTTTTGCCGGGACCCGTGGAGAGGCGTTGCCGATTTTGTTCTCCTGGTTCCGGCTTTCCTGTTTCCCGTTCCCCGTAGCTGTCCCAGAGACAACGGTTCAGGTCGACATTGCCGCAGGGAAGGAAGGGAACCTTTTCGCTGCGGAGGCGCTTCGCTTGTTCCAGCCATCCAGGAACACAACGTCCGGAGGCGTTGACCACCCGATGGCACGGGAGATGCAGAACATGCGGAACCTCTTTCAGTGCTCTGCCCGCCATGCGCGCATGACGCGGATAGCCCGCCAGAAAAGCAAGCTGGCCATAGGTCGCCACCTTCCCCCGGGGAATCATTCGAACCAGACGGTAAATTTGTTCCCTGAACTCTTCTGTAAATGCGGTACGGTTTTTCATGCAGTTTCCGTAGTTCCATTTCCTGAACAAAAACTTCCTGGGGAACGATACATCGCCATTGTTCAAAATCAAATGAAAAATGGAAGTGGAGCATCTTTTTGGGAACAGAGAGTGGAAGAGGGGAAGAGCGGCAGGGAAAGCGGTTTTGATTTTTTCCGTTTTTATGCTCTATTACCGGAAAACAGGAAATCGGAACGATGATTACAATCGAATTCAACGGAAAACCGGAAGCGATCGCAGAAAAGATGACTCTCCGGGAATTTCTCGAAGGGAAAAAATTGACAAATCCGCATCTGATTCTCGAACTGAACGGCGAAATTTTTTCAAAGGATGCTTTTTCTTCCGCGTCACCGGAACTGAAGGAAGGCGATTGCCTCAATGTGTTTTCTCTTGTCGGGGGAGGGTGAATCATGCTGGTGAACCCTTCTCTGACTCTGGAGGAGCAGGAACGTTTTCGGAGCGTGACCATCGGAGTCGCCGGTGCCGGAGGACTCGGCTCGAACGTTCTGATGCATCTGGTGCGAAGCGGACTGGAGCATTTTGTGATCGCCGATTTCGACCGGGTCTCTCCGGGAAATCTGAATCGACAGTTCTTTTTTCAGGATCAGGTGGGCCGTCTGAAAACCGAAGCCCTTGCGGAGAATCTGCGGAGGATCAATCCGGATCTTTCTCTGGAACTGCATTCTGTCCGTATTACAGAAAAGAATCTGCGTGCTGTGTTCGGTCACTGCGATGTTCTCGTGGAAGCGTTCGATGATGCGGACTCCAAAGCGATGTTCATCCGGGAAACTGTTCCGTGGGGCAAGCCGGTTATTGCAGCAAGCGGGCTTGCCGGCTGGGGACACTCCAATGAGATGCGGGTCCGGAAGATCGGGAAGAATCTTTATCTGGCGGGTGATCTTTCTGCCGGAGTTGGCGATCAGCCGCCGGAGTCGCCGCGGGTCGGACTCGCCGCCGCACTGGAAGCAAACACGGTTGCCGCTCTGATTCTGGGAATTGAATTCTGATTCCCGATCGCAAGACTTCAGGTTCGCAGTTCCGGAGATTTCAAGAACGCCGTCGTATCGGATAATCGTTTCAGACGAATGATGCGTCCGGAAAATCCCTGCAGCGATGCTTCCGTTTTGGGACGCATGCAGCGGTTGTAGGTCCAGATGTACTGGAGAAATTCCGGGTCAAGCCGTTCCGGACAACCCGCGCTCATATCAGGACGCACTCGTCCATGCCAGAAAAAAATCCGTTTCAGCGCCCGGTAAAGGCATACGAAAGGGGAGTAGTCGAGAAAGATGACTGCATCGGCATACTTCAGGCGTTCGGGAAGAGTTCGATTATAATTGCCGTCGATGATCCACTGTTTTCGTTTCAGGATTTTTGCCAGTTCCGCATCAAAATGTTCGACAGACTCCTCCACCCATCCCGGTTTCCACCAGAGCCTGTCAAGATGGTATACCGGGAGATTCATGGCTTCTCCCAGCTGTTTTGCCAGTGTGCTTTTTCCCGCACCGCTGCAGCCGATGATGAGAATTCGTTCCATCGTCGATTGCGTGATGGTGTCCGGGAGGTTTTTTCCGGTGCGGATTTCCGTTGATATGGAATTCATTTTCGTCTCCATGAGAAGTTGATCAGGGGAAACCAAGGAAACAGACCGTTGTTCCGGTTATAATTCAAAAGCCCGATCTGGATGCCGGATGCGGCAGAATTCCAGAGTCCGATCTGAATCCCGTTGGAAGAATGATCCGACAGCTCCAGTGCAGTCAGATCCATACTGTGATATGGACCGTAATACAGGGACGTTGTTGCGGAATGGGTGTTGACCAGCCCGATTGCAACACCATGATTGCGGTTCAGACGGTTCCAGAGAGAAAATACGACTCCCCGGTTTTTGATACAATAGACCGCTCCACTGATGACAAGACCGGTATTGGTTCCGCAAATCCGTTGCCATCCCGAAATTCCCAGACCGATCTGTTTTCCGACCAACAGCACAGGCGCAAGAGAAATTCCATAACTGCAACTCTGGCAGCTGTACAGAAAATCGGTATTCATGCCAAGAACCATGTATGACATCGGCGCGAGACGGACCCAGCCAATTCCTGCCTGAACGGGAATCCATCCGTTTTTTTGTGTTGTAAACACCGTGTATTCGCTGTAATCGGGGATTTGTCCCAGAGCGGAAAGCGTATTCGCGGCAAGAAGAAGGAGAATGCTTAAAAGCAGATGCTTCATGACCGAAGATTCCTTTTCAATACTTTGTATACTATACATCCATAAATTCGAAAAACAATGATGCAGGACCCGCAGATCGGTGCTGGTCATTGATCTGCATCGCCCCCGCTGAACAAGCGGTTCGCTTGAAAGGCGGAATCCCGGGTATTTGTCAATGCAGAAGATTTCATGCTCCCTGACGGCGTCTTGCCGTTTGAGTGCGACAAGAACATTCTTCCTGATCCGAAAAAAGAACGGGCGGTTGTTCCAGATCAGGAACAGCCGCCCGCAAGGAGAGAGAGCTTTTTCTATTTCCGGACAAAGGTATTTTTGATTTTCGGAGGCGTATAGCGTTCAGAACCTCCATAGCGGACAGTATTTTTGTAATCCGGATATTTTGCATTCTGCTTTGGCGAAAGGAATGTGATCTTTGCCGGTCCTTTTTTTGTATAGATGACTACCTGTCGGTTGTTGTGTGCCAATCCTGCAGCGGACAGGCCAAGCATGAGGACTGCTATCAGGAATATCGTTTTCATTTTCATGCTCCTTTTTTGATCAGGCACTTCTTCTACATTACGGAAGTTACTATAACGAATGAAAGTGTCCGGAGTATTGCGGCAAGATTACAAAGATGCAATTTTGGATTTTTCTTTTGTCCGGATGAAATGGGAGCAGCAGAATGTGAAAACAGAAAAAAGCCCCTGTCTGGATGACAGACAGGGGTACTGGAGGCAAATTTTTCTGCGCGGATTATTTCAGATTCAATCTGCCGCCGGCAAGGATGATTTTGACATCCTCATCGGTCAAGTGATAATTCAGCTTGATTTCGAACGGTGCGGCGCCGCCGGCAGGAATGACCGTTGCGGTGATTGAAGAACCGGAGGTCAGAGCTTCCCGGATCTGAGGAATATGAATGGAGTCGCCTTCCGCGATTTTGTCATAGTCGGATTTGTCGGCGAAAGTCAGCGGGACAATTCCGAAGTTGACCAGGTTTGCCGCATGGATGCGCTCAATTGCCATTGCAATCAGAACCTTGATCCCGAGATACATGGGACAGATTGCCGCATGTTCACGGGAGGAACCCTGACCGTAGCTGTCGCGTCCGATGATGACGCCATGTTTTCCGGCATCCCGGACTTTGGCGGCGCGCTGGGCAAAGGTTTCTTTTCCAAGTTCGTTAAAGCGTTCGAACACGACTTTTGCGTATTCGGGGATATTGCTGCGGTGCTTCAGATGAACTCCGGCGGGCATGATGTCGTCGGTGCTGGTCTTGTCCGGAGTCTTGATGACGGCAACGCCGTCGATGCTGTCCGGCAGGGGCGTATTGACCGGCGGCTTGCCGATGGTCGGCTTACGGATGATTTCGACCCCCTCGCCGTTTTCCGGAGGAAGAATGACCATGGAATCGTCGATCAGGAATTGGGAGGGATTTTCCACTTCGGGATAGGCAATTCCAAGTTCCGCAGGCGGGATGATGTAGCCGGCAAGCGCAGCCGCACAGGCGGTTTCCGGACTGACCAGATAGGACTGATCGCCTTTTGTTCCCGTACGTCCCGGGAAGTTCCGGTTGAAGGTACGCAGCGTGACGGTATCGTTTGCAGGACTCTGTCCCTGGCCGATACAGGGACCGCATCCGGCCTCCAGAATTCTGGCACCGGCGGAGATGATATCCGCAAGGGCTCCGTTGCGTGCAAGCATTTCCAGAACCTGTTTGCTGCCCGGAGCAATGGAAAGAGTGACGTTTTCGCTGATTTTACGTCCTTTCAGCATCCCGGCGACAATCATCAGATCGCGATAGGAGCTGTTGGTGCAGGAGCCGATGATGACTTGCCCGACTTCAGTCCCCTTCAGCGCCGCAATGGACTTGATATTGTCGGGACTCGACGGACATGCAGCAAGAGGTTCCAGCGTGTTCAGGTCGATTTTGATGAGCCTGTCATATTCGGCGTCGGGTCCGGCGGAAAGTCCGACCCAGTCGGCGCCTCTGCCCTGAGCGTCCAGAAACTCTTTTGTCATTTCATCCGACGGAAATACGGAACAGGTAACGCCGAGTTCCGCACCCATATTCGTAATGGTTGCGCGCTGCGGGACTGTCAGAGTTTTTACGCCTTCTCCGAAATATTCCACCATGCAGCCGACATTTCCCTTGGTGGAGAGAATCTCCAGCATTTTCAGAATGATATCTTTTGCAGACACCCAGTTGGAGAGTCTGCCCGTGAGTTCCACACCGATGATTTTCGGGAACGCAAGACGGAACGGCTGCCCCGCCATGGCAAGTGCGACATCAAGTCCGCCTGCGCCGATCGCCATCATTCCGATTCCACCGCCTGTGGGCGTATGAGAGTCGGAACCAAGCAGCGTTTTGCCGGGAACCCCAAATCGTTCCAGATGCACCTGATGGCAGATTCCGTTCCCCGGACGCGAAAAACGGACTCCCTTGGAGGCTGCAACGCTCTGGAGGTACAGATGATCGTTTCTGTTTTCCGGTCCGTTCTGCATCATATTGTGATCGACATACGAGACAGAAAGCTCGGTCGCAACTTTTTTCACTCCCATAGCTTCCAATTCGAGGTATGCCATGGTTCCGGTTGCATCCTGGGTCAGGGTCTGATCAATTTGAATGGAAATCGGTTCTCCGGCTTTTTTCTCGCCGGAAACGATGTGGGCATCGAGAATTTTCTGGATCAATGTGTTTTTTGCCATGATTTCAGCAAACCTTCTGTTGAACTGTTAAAAAAAAAGCGGGAACGTTCCTTCGGACCGCACCCGCATCTTTCCTGTATTTTGAATACAGTTTGCCGAATCAGTCGATCGGCTTGGTCTTGGGAAGACCGCTGAGGACTTTCTGGCCTTCTTTCCAGCGACCTTCAGCTGTGAGCATGTTGATGCGCTCATAGCGTTTCAAAACGTTTCTTTTCTTGCGGATCTTTCCCGACGATTTCAAGCTTGGATGTCTGGACATATTTATCACTCCTGTGTTTTAGTCTGTCGAAAGTTTAAACTATACCATACATGCGGGTTTTTTCAAGTTTTTTTGAAAAAAAGAGTGAAAATTTATTTTTTGATCCGTTCAATTGTTTTTGTCCAGAGAATTTCCTGAGCGTCTTTTTTCTTAAGAGAAAGAGTCCAGACGCTTCCGCGGCGGGTGCTGAGCAGCAGATAGTCGTAGGTCTTATCGTTTGTCAGCTTGAACAGATTTGGATCAAGGGAATTCAGAAAGCGTGCATTGACTCCTTCGGCGGAAAGCATGGCAAGACGTACCGGTGCAAGTTGTCGCCGGACGACAAATTGCGTGAGTGCAACACACATGGAGGACTCTGCCTGTGCCATTGTGATACTTCTGTCGGCAGAATCCGGGACCCGTCCGGTAAGAGATTCCGGGGGATCGCCCGGGGGAAGAAATAAGCCGCATCCTCCCAGCAGAAGCGCTGCGGGAAGCAGCAATAAAGCAGCAAGTTTCATCGTCTCCATCCTTTCTTACCGTAAAATACATGCGGATGCGCGCAAGACAAACGAAAAAAAGAAAAAAAATGGTTGAAAATGATCAAAAATGAATTATGTTATTCCATTCCTGCTGCCGAAGTGGCGGAATGGCAGACGCACTAGACTCAAAATCTGGCGCCAGCGATGGCATGAGGGTTCGACCCCCTCCTTCGGCACCATCTCCCAAAAGCTGATGACAAGATCGATCGGCTTTTTCCGGATCAAGGTTCGTATCCTTCGCAATCGGCCGATGAATGCTGATGCGAGTCATGCAGCATATGAAGTCCCATTCATTTTCTCAAGATTTTATTCCCTGAAAATAGCTCTTTCTCTATCTATTTTCTGCTCAGAGGGGAAAAAAAATCTGAAAAAACAATAATCTTTCTTGATTTTTTATAAATAAATATTATATTTAATTAAATTGAAAATAAAATTAAGAGTGAAAAAATGAGAACTGCGAAAATTCATTCAGACTTTCGAGAACTCTGCCGGGAAAACGGCTGGAAGTGTACACCCCAGCGATTGTCGGTTTATCGTTTTGTACATGGAAATCTTACGCATCCCGATGTAGATACTGTCTGGGAGGCGGTCCGGAGTTCGCTTCCCTCCATTACCCGGGAGAGTGTTTACCGGATTTTAAATGAATTTGCCGAACAGGGCATCATCCGGCGTCTGGACCACATTGACAACGCCCGTTACGATTCCCGCACGGGACTTCATGGTCATTTTATCTGTCGGAAATGCGGCAGGATCACTGATTTCGACTGGCCGGAGGGGACAGTGTTTCCCGAAGACGCTCAGACTGGTACGATTGATCACATGGAGATCCGGCTGATCGGACTTTGCCGGGAATGCTCATTCGCGAATCCGCACCCGGAAACTTCCCGGAAATGAATTCCGGGTCCGCATTTCAATCAATAGAAGAGGAAAAAAACTCCCCCCATAATAACCAAAACAAAAACAAAAAAGGAGGAAGAGAATGAGAAGCATCACAAAAATCGAACTGCAGTATGCGCACAGGTTCTACAAATTCCAGGGAGAGGCCCAGTATCTCCACGGTCACACGGGAGTTCTGACTCTTGAGGTCGAGGATTCCATCGAACCCGGGGTCAATATGGTATTCCCCTGCAATGAGATTCAGAAAACTGCATGGGAGGTCCTGAAAAATTTTGACCATGCACTGATTCTGCGTCAGGACGATCCTCTCCTGCCGGCGATTCTTGATGTCTACGAGAAGCAGGGAATCAAGAACGGTGCACCCTCCAACAAGATGAAGGGAGCCGCTTTCCAGACGGAACTTGCCACCGCCTATCCCGACGCCCGCCTTGTCGTCACCAAAGAGACCATGACGGTTGAGGGAATGATCAAGATCGTTTACGAACTGTTGAAAGACAAACTCAACATTGCGAAAATCACCTTTACCAGCGGAGTCAATGCCGCGACCCAGGAATACACTCCTGTCAGAACGGTTGATCGCTGTCCGCTCTGCGGCGTTGCCCTTGTCAACGGAGTCTGCCCGAAGTGCGGGTATAAGAAGCACTAAGAGATTCTGACAGATCCCGGACCGGACGTGAAAAGGGAAGAGATCCTCTTCCGGGGTGTCCGTGCAGAAGTACGGACGCCCGGAAATTCGCCCTTTTCGCGTCTTTTTTTGTTCTCCTCTGTTTGCCGGATGGCATTCCGGACGGGAAATTGGAATACAGAAAATCCATAATTCTCTTCGATGAAGAACTGTGATGGGGGAAGACGTTTCGATCAGTGTTCCGGAAAGTGGAAGATCTGATCACAATTTTCGATGGTGGAAAGACGGTGTGCCGCAATGATCATTGTGAATTTCCCGTTCAGCGCGGAAAGCGCTTCCACGAATGCCGCTTCCGTTTCGGTATCCAGAGCGCTGGTCGCCTCATCGAAAATCAGGATGGCAGGTTCCGTATAAAGAGCACGTGCGATGCCGATCCGCTGACGCTGTCCGCCGGAAAGATTCTTTCCCCGCTCGGCAAGGATGGTGTCGATTCCGTTGTCAAGTCTGGCAACAAACTCTTCGGCCTGTGCGATCCGTAGGCATTGCCACACTTTTTCCCGATTGATTTTTTCCGGAGGGATTCCCAGAGCTACATTTTCCGCAACGGAGCATTCCATCAGCGTGATGGTCTGCGGGACATAGCCAATGATTCTGCGCCAGGAAAAAATGTTTTCGCGGATGTCGCGTCCATCCACCAGGATTTTTCCTTCGGACGGGAAAAGAAGTCCGGCAAGAAGATCAATCATCGTTGTTTTTCCGCAGCCGGTCTGTCCAACCAGGGCCAGAGAAGTGTTTTTCGGGATCGTCAGGCTGATTCCGGAAAAGATGGATTTTTCCTGATAGGAGAATGCAAGATGATCCAGCCTGATTTCCCGGTTGAATTCAATTGGAGGAGAATTTTCCTCCGGCGTTTTTTCCAGCTGGATCTTGTTCAGATCATCGGCAATGGTATGGAAAAGCGGAAGAAATGCCCGGACTCTGGTCAAATAGTAATGAATCCGGGAGACGGAAGGCATCATACGCAGCAGGACAATTCCAATGAAAGAAACCTGCAATGCAATGGATGCCGGAGAGACTTGAAACTGCAGAAGCACGACAATCGTTCCCATACCAAGTACCACCGCTGCAGCTTCGATGATGAATCGCGGAATCTGGGAATACAGAAACAGCTGTCGTTCCGGTTCCAGAGCCAGATCCTCCATTCCGCGGCATTTTTCCCGGAAAAAGAGTTCCCGTCCGGCTAGTTTGATCTCCCTCAGGGCTTCCATCGTAAAAATGATATATGCGTTGAGCAATCCGCTCTGTTTCATATTCCTGAGACTCAGATCCCGTACCAGGCGTTGCATCAGCCGGTAGACCAGATACGAGAAGATTCCGCAGATCACTGTCAGACCCAGTGCAGTTGCCGGAGCCAGGATAAAAACGGATACCAGCATCAGCAGAATCACCAGACATTCCGAAAACAGCATGATGAGGCTGATGATGAGATCGGAAATATTCCGGCACATCTGAATTCTTGCGGCAAGCTCTCCAGTCGCTTTGGAGAGGGAATACTCATAGTTTGTTCCGATGTATTTGACAAGAAGATTCGCTCCAATCCGCGAAGTGAGCGCATAGGCAAAGCGGACCTGAAACCAGGTGACAAGGTAAAGACAGATGTTCTTGAAACAGAAAAAGAGAATGATTCCGATGCACAGAACGCTCAGAAACTGATTGAATGGAAGATCTCCAATCGCATGTTTGACAATCATCAGAATCCTGTTCTGTTCAAACAGCTCCGGCGTAATGAAGAGGGCGATTACCGGCATAATCAGTCCGATTCCGCAGAGTTCCAGCAGGGCACTGAAGCAGACTGCCGCCGTCAGAAAGAGAATCGTGTATTTTTCGCGCGGGAGAAGAATCGCTCTCAACCGGTTCACCAGATTCAGCATGACGTCTCCCCGGAATTGCGGTCAACAAGGGGATGGCGGACGTATTCGCCTGTGACGGAACTCAGATAGGCTCCGTCTTCTCTTCTGCATTCGGGTGTGAGGATGACCTTGCCCGCTCCTTCCGGCAGGTCGATGGCAAAGGAAGGCGTGGCAATGGAGGATAGGGTTGCCCGGAATTCATTCATGATTTCCAGTCCTTTCCCGATTCCCGTTGCAAAGTGGGAGACTCCTTCGATCGGGTCGATGTGAAACAGATAATGCGGTTTTACGCGAAGAGCCGCCAGACGTTTGAAGAGTCTGCGCAGAATTTCCGCGTTGTCATTGACTCCCCCCAGAAGAACGGTCTGATTCAGAACGGGGACTCCGCGGGAGACCAGCAGCCTGCAGGCCCGTTCCGCTTCCGGTGTCAATTCATCCGGATGGTCAAAATGGGTGACAAACCAGGTTCCGTCAATTGAGGCAAGGTTTGACGCAAGCTGTTCCGTGATTCGCGACGGTTGAACCGCAGGTGCACGGGAACAGATGCGGACCGTTTCCACTCCTCCGGAGTTCCGGATGCGGGTGGCAATTTCAAGCAGACGGTCATCGGGGAGAACGAGCGGATCGCCTCCGCTGAGAAGAATATCGGTGATTTCCCTGTGTCCCGCCAGAAAGGTGCAGATACGGTCCAGTTCATCGGCGGAGAGATGAAAATGCGCGGCTCCATCTGCCCAGAGCCGTTTGCGGAAGCAGAAACGGCAGCGGACGAAGCATTCTGTTGTTGTCAGAACGACTGCCCGGTCCGTGTAGCGCCGAATCAGTTTCGGAACCGGACTTTGCGCACGTTCGGCAAGACCGTCGGACGACAGCCCGAGATTTTCAAGTTCGCGCGGATCCGGCAGGTAGAGTTTGGAAACGGCGGCGGATTCCTTCGCAAGTTTCCGGCAGTATTCGTTCAGTTTGACCGGATACCGCCGTTCCACCTCCGCGAGAAGAACCGCCTGCTCTGTTTCCATGATGAAAGAAGTCCGTTCTTACTTTGTGATTGTGTAGACCCAGCCTTTGTCGGGATTCCAGGCGCGTGTCACTTGGACGGCATTGCTGCGTTTCGCTGTGTTTGCGGAGAGTTTCGCAAGGATTCCTTCCAGCTCGTACTCCTGAGCGGAAAGATTGGTTTTTGCCGCAATTTCTGCCGCGGTTCCCGAAAGCGGAGCGAGTTCCGCAAAGGTCGTTTCGGAATCGGTCAGCAGTTTGATGACTCCTTTGCTGGCCAGTTTGTACGCCTGTACGCCGGGCTGGTGGAATGCGTTGATGTGGATCAGTTCCGCATAGGCCGCGACTGCACGCTCGTACAGAGCAATCAGCATGCCGACGTTGTATTCATCGACCCGGTTGATGCGCAGTTCGATCACCTGGCGTCCTTTGCCGCGCAGGGCGTTGGAGAGTCCGGTCAGGAAGCCGTGAAGATAATCCCCCATTGCAATGCCCTTGGCAATCGGTGCGGGGAGAGCGTCTTCCAGGACTTCAATGAACGTGACAAAGAAGTCGTTGCGGCCATCGTTCAGCTGTTGAATGAAGGCATGGGCGTCGGTTCCTCCCTTGTTTCCGAAGACGTTGAGTCCCTGATGAACCGTTTTCCCGTCAAGATCCTTCTCTTTCCCCAGACTTTCCATCACAAGCTGCTGAAGATAGCGTGACATGAGGATCAGACGGTCGGAATAGGGGACGATGACCATGTTCTTATCGCCTTTCCCATTGCCTGCGAGATACCACATTGCGGAGAGCATATAGGCGGGATTGTGCGTCAGCTGCGCATTGCCCGTCAGACGGTCCATGTGGCAGGCTCCGGCAAGCAGATCCTTGAAGCGGATTCCGGCAAGCGCCGCAGGAAGGTGCCCGACAATGCTGGTTTCGCTGGTGCGTCCGCCAATGGAGTCGGCCATCTCAAACACTTTCAGCCATTTGGAACCGCGGGAAAGCTGATCCAGTTCGCTGTTTTTCATCGTGATGGCGCAGGCATGTTTTGCGAAATCAAGTCCGGCTGCGGTATAGAAATCCATGCAGGCCTTCATATTGTTTTTGGTTTCCTGCGTTCCGCCCGATTTGGAAATATTGACGACAAGAGTTTTTTCCAGATCGACAACCTGAAGCGCATCCGCAAGTCCTGCCGTGTCGGTATTGTCGAGAAAATAAATTTTGAGGTAGCCATTACGCTGTTCTTCGGTCTTTTCGTTCCAGTAGGGACCGTTGATCGCCATCTGAATGAGCTGCGGTCCGAGCGCAGAACCGCCGATTCCGTTGATGAATGCCGCTTCGAATTTCTTGCCCGTGGAGCCGACGATCTTTCCGGTGCGGATCTGCTCGACAAAGTTTTCCACATCCAGATATTCTTCCGAACCGGTATAGACGGAACGATCGGTGAAATGGGTTACTTTTCTGTTTTCATCGGGGTTCTTGATCTCTCCCCGTTCGATTTTGAGCATTTCCTCATGAACGGTAACGATTTTTTTTGCAAACGCTTCAATGTCGGCGTCGCTGAAGTTCATTCCGGCAAAATTGATTTGAAATCCGCTTTCACCGTCCACAAAGGTGTATTTGTGACACCTGTCCGCCCAGTTTTCCATTTTGTTCTCCTGAAATAAGGTTCTGTTTGTTCCATCTGGCATTCGTTCCCGTCCGTCGATGTTTTCCGGAGACGGGGCAACGAACCGCATCCGATCTCTCCGGCCTGTTTGAAGCCGGAGCAGAAAAGATCTCCATGAAACACATTGTTCGTCCAGATAATGTACACCGTGAAATGCAAGAACGCAATTTTTTTTATGAAAAAGAGGAGAATGATCCGGAAACTGCCTTCCCGGGAGGAAAGACGCTGCGGGTGAAATAGGGAGAATGACAGCTCCGATGTATCCGTTCCGCTTCCCGACGGGAATCGGGTTGTTATTTTCCGGAACACTCAGAGGAGGCTATTTCTGCCTACAGGTCATGTATTCGCGGATTTTCTGCACATTGTCTGCGTTGTAGTTGAACTGATAGGGACGCATCGACTGGACATGGCCGTCAAAGAAAAGGAGATTGCAGAGCATTCCGTGTCGGTCGCTGAATGCTCCGAAGACTTCATAGCTGGCATCGTTGATGCCGGAATATGCCATCAGGATTCGGGAACCGTACACGCTGGAGGGGGCAATCACGGTATCCGCCACGACAATGAATTTGGATGGGGTCAGAACCATCGTCCCGCGGACTGCCCTCTCGACTCCGCCGTCCAGTGTGTTTGCCGCAACGTCAACCTGCCACCAGTTGCCGCTGAACGGACTCGCCGTGAAACAATGTGTATTCATGCCGTATCCGCCTTCTCCATAGATGTATTGACTGTTTGCCGGTTTGAGCGGAGAGCGTCCGTCCTTCCGTCTGGGGCAATCAAAGATCTTTGTGTTTTTCGTGTAACGCCAGACGTGTGTCATCCATGTTGCATCGGAAGAGATGTTCTGATATCGCTTTGTCGGATGCGGAATGTAATCCGAATAATCTCCGCGATATTCTGTGATTCCGAGTCCGATCTGTTTCAGGTGATTCAGACATTGTGTCTTCTGTGCTGCGTCGCGTGCTTTGGTCAGAGCGGGAAGCAGCATTGCAATCAGGATGGCGATTACAGCAATCACGACCAGCAATTCAATAAGTGTGAATTTTCTCATCCTTTTTTTCCTCCTGAAAGAATGGGTTTGAATTCCTTGCATGAAATCACTTTTGATGTGATGGCATTTCGGATGGTCTGCAGACCGAACGAGGCTTTGCCGCTGACAGTTGCATTCCGGATGAATTCTGCGGCAGTTCCAGCGAACGCATCAGTATTGCGCCGGATCAGGACCGTGGTACAGGATTCTAGCGCTCCGGAAAAGATACTGTAATCCTTTCCCAGATGATATCCCGCATGCTCAAACAAGGCGACTGCTTTTTCGGCACGTTCGGACCCGTCGAAAAAGATGGCGTCCGGCATTCCTCCGGCGAGAATGTCGGACGCAAGATTTTGGAGAAGAATGTCGTAGAACTTCGAGAGGGATTCTCCGGCTGGGACTCTGGAGCGGTCGAAATGGAGGAAACGGAAACGGCACCCCAGTTCGCGGGCCGTCTGTTCTCCGGCATTGCGAAGGAACGTTGTATAATACGCCACTTCATTTCCTCCAACGAACACCAGATCCCGGAAGCCCATGGCAAATGCGATGCGGACAAAGTTTTCCGCGCGCTGTCCGGTATCTTCCCGGATCTGGCTGATTCGGGGATCGCGGAGTTCGCCGAAATGGAAATCCCCGAGAAAGATGACCGGGAACGGAAGCTCGGCAAGTTCCAGCACCTCTTTCCGTGAGATATGCGGCAGGGCAACCAGCAGACAATCCGGCTGTTCCCGGCGGATCTCATCCAATTCTCCCGGTGGCAGAATTCGAAGTCCATTTCCATACTGTTCGTAGAAACAGGAACGTGTCTGAATCAGAAAATCCCGATAAAGATCTTCCCGGGCAAATTGAAAACATTGATCGAAATAATGATCTGTAATTGGATGAATGTGTTTGAGGATCAGTATCTTTCGCCGAGTTCCGGAAAGCGTCTTGCGGTTGATGTAAACTCCGATGCGCGGTTTCTGAATGCAGAATCCTTCCTCCACGAGTTTGGAGATGACCCTGTGCATGGTGCCGAGACTGACATGTGCGAGAGCGGAAAGTTCCCGCACGGGAGGCAGTTTCAAACTGTCCCGCAGAACTCCGGAACGCATTTCCGAAATCAGCTGGTCCTTCAGCTGGCAGTAAACGGATACCGGGCTGTCTTCGTCTATTTTGAACTCGATTTTCTGCATTTCAGGCTCTCTGTTCACTTTTGTTTACTTCAGATTATAAGTCTGTTCACTTGATCTGTCAAGGGGGGATTTCGTTTTTTTATTATTTTTCCGGAGGAGTTCCCCGGGAGTGCGGCAGGAAGGTTCCGGATTTGCGGAATGAGTCTGGAAAGAGAAGGAAAATCCCCGGTTTGTTTTTGAGTCCGACTTGCATAATGCCCCGGGATACGGTATATTCCCTCTGTCAACTCAAATAAGACAAGGAGTAACGAAATGAGCTGCAACTACACGCATCCGCGGAATATTCTCGTGGCCACTCTTCAGCGCCTCTACGACTATGGGATGACCACCACTTCAGGCGGGAATCTCTCCATCAAGGACGAGGATGGAAACATCTGGATCACACCGGGCGGCATTGACAAGGGGTCTCTCAAACCGGATGATATTGTCAAAGTCACTCCGGAAGGGGAAATCATCGGCAAGCACCGTCCGAGCTGCGAACTGCCGTTTCATACTGCTGTCTACACGCTCCGTAAGGATGTCCGTGCCGTTTTGCATGCTCATTCTCCGGCACTGGTTGCGTTCAGTCTTGTCGGCAGATGCCCGGACCCGTCGCTTGTTCCCGGATGCCGTGAGGCGTGCGGCAAAGTTGCGTTTTCCAGATACGACATTCCCGGAAGCAAAACCCTGGGCGAGATTATCGCGGCGGAGTTTGAGAAGGGCGCCGATTCCGTCATGATGGAAAATCACGGCGCTGTCATGTGCGGTTCCACGATTGCGGAAGCCTTTACCCGTTTTGAATCTCTTGATTATGTCGCCCGCATTCAGATCAACGCCAGCGGACTCGGGGATCTTCTGCATCCGCAGGGAGAACCGAGACGGACCGTCTGGCCGGAATTCGAACCGATCAGCGCTTCTCCATACGAGTGCGAAATGCGCGATTCCATCATCAATTTCCGCGCCCGTGCGTATCGTCAGAAACTGCTTTTTACCGGGAATGCGTTTCTTTCCGCTCGACTCGCAGAGGATGATTTCATCGTAACTCCGACCAATTTCGATCCGATGGATATGAATGCCGCCGATATGGTGCGCATTGTCAACGGCAAGCGCGAGGCTGGCAAGATTCCCTCTTCGGGATCTGCCTTCTGCCGCGAAATCTATCGCCGCTGCGGCTGGGTGAATGCGATCATTATGACGCGTCCGCCCAATGCGATGGCGTTTGCTTCCACCGGTACCCGAATGGACAGTCGGACCATTCCCGAAAGCTACATTCAGCTCCGAGACATTCCGCTGGTTTCTTCCGCTGAATATTTCAATGATCCGCTGAAAGTGGTGGATCGGATCACGCCGGCGACTCCGGTGCTGATGGTGGAAAACTGCGGCGTCATTTCCTGCGGCAAGACGCTGATTGAAGCGTTCGACCGTCTGGAGGTCTCCGAGTTCACGGCAAAGTGCATTCTGCTTGCGGGACGGATCGGTACGCTCAAGCCGATCACGCAGGAACAGGTGGATGACATTGTCGAAGCCTTCAATCTGCCGAAGGCTTGATTGACACAGCGATGCAGAACTCCCGGATTCAGGAGAATTCACGTCCGGTGCTCATTTCCGGGCACCGGAATCCCGATGTCGACAGTGTCATGGCGGCGTATGCGCTTGCGGCGCTGAAACATGCACTTGGACATGACAATGTAACCCCGATTTGTCCCGGCCTGATGCCGGAGCGTGCCGCATGGGTGTTCCGGCATTTCAAACTGGAGCCGCCGCAGTGCCGGAATGATGTTTATGTCCGCGTGGGAAACATGATGGAGGAAAACTGCAGAGCGGTGCCTGCCGATGTTTCGCTGTTTGATGCGGTTAAAATGCTGAAAGAGTCGAATGCGCCTGCGCTTCCTGTGGTGGATGCGCAGCGGAAATATCTGGGAATTCTGAGTCCGTTTTCCCTGCTGTCCGATCTGCTGAACATCGGAGCGGATTCTGATGCGGGGAAGAGTCTTACCGGAAGGACAATTTACTCTTCCGTTGCGATGATTCAGAATGTGCTTCAGGCAGAGAGCCTCGCGGGAACGCCTGACGGGAAACTCCGTAATTTCGATGTGTTTGTCGCGGCGATGAGTTCGGAATTTTTTGATCGGCATTTGAATTCAGCCCATGCGAATGAACCGGTTATTATTGTCGGGGATCGTCCGGAGATTCATCTGCGGGTGCTGCAGAGACCGATCCGTCTGCTGATTATCACGGGAAACTGCCCGGTGGAATCTTCGGTTGTCGAACTGGCGGAATTTAAAAAAGTGACGATTCTGCGGACCGCGTGCGATTCCGCAACGGTGATCCGTCGGTTGAAATTCAGTTCTCCAGTGGCGAATGCGTCGCTGAATCGCCGGGTTTCGGTTTTGTCGGAGGACGACATGGTTCGCGAGATCCGTCCGCAGATTCTTGCTTCGCCGGATGATGTGTTTCCGGTCTGTGACCATGATGGCCGGCTGCGGGGGATTGTCTCGAAGGCATCGTTTACGGCTCCGCCTCCGTTTGCGATGATTCTTGTGGATCACAATGAGATTCCACAGGGGATTCCCGGTCTGGAGGAAATTCCGGTGATTGAAGTGGTGGATCATCACAGGATCGGTATGAAGCCGACCTCTGAACCGATCAAATTCACGGCGGATGTTGTAGGGAGCACCTGTACGCTTGTCGCGGGAATGTACCGTTCCGCCGGACTTCGTCCGACGCGTGAGATTGCCGGAGTTCTGTTGTGCGGGATCGTGACCGATACGCTTCTGTTCCAGTCGCCTACCACCACACGTCTTGACCGGGAGACCGGAGCCTGGCTGGAGAAAATTTCCGGTACCTCAGCCGGAGAGCTGATGGATGGATTGATGCAGATTGATTCTCCACTTGCCGTGAAGTCTTCTCCGGAGGTTATTGATGCCGATCGTAAGAACTATGCGGAAAACGCCTACAAGTTTGCTTTGTCGCAGGTGGAGGAGAACAATCTGGAGCTTCTGCACCGCCGTCATGGAGAGCTCCAGAAGGAGATGGAACGGATCATGCGGGAGGAATCGCTTGACTTCATCGGTTTGCTGGTTACAGATCCTGTGCGCGGCAATTCCGAACTCCTGATTGCCGGAGCCCCGGCGATTATCCGGAATCTTCCGTATCGGAAACGTCCGGACGGGCTGTTCATGCTGCCCGGTGTTCTCAGCCGGAAAAAACAGCTTCTGCCGCAGATCCTTGCCGTGACGCGCGCTGTGCCGAAACTTTGAAATCGGGTATCGTCCCGGTTTTCTTGGCAGGAGGAGAGAGAAAATGGATTCTGGAATCAGGAAAAAAGTCATCGGTTCGGGAGCGGGGGTCGTTGTCGCTCTGGTGGTCATTCTTCTGTTTGTGTTTGCCGCGACGTTTTTGAAGTCGCTTGTGTTCGGGATCATTGCCGCCTACTTTCTGCTGCCGCTGGAAAAACTTTTTGAGAAACGGATTTTCCGGAGCCGTTCTGTGAAACGGATTTCGGCATTTTTTTCTTTTTTATCCACTCCTTTTATCCGGTTGCGCGGACGGCTGATGCGGAAACGTCCTCCTCTCTCCCGGAAAGAGCAGGGGAAGGCCCGACGGGAGAGTCTGGTCCTGAACGCCTCCATTGCTGCATTTCTGACCTGCATTGCTGCCTTGGGACTGCTTGTTATTGTGACGGCATCCTTCCTGATTCCTGCTGCGATTGATGCTGGAAAATCCATCAATGCGTGGGCGGCGGAGAGTCCCGCTCTGAAACAGGCGGAATTGAGAGTCGCGAAATGGATCAGCAAGGAAAAAGGGAATGCCGCTGAGGGAGAATGGGAACCGGTCGAATCCCGCGGCAAATCTGATCCTCAGGCGGAGACGGCAACGCCGAAAGAGGGAAATCTGTCGGAAGGAACGGTCGTTTCGGAGGAACTTTCTTTGCGTGCGCTGTTTGAGAAACTGCGTCCGCAGATCCGCGAGTATATCCATGCAAACCGTTCGGAACTGGCTATGTTTGCTTTTTCCAAAGGAAAGGGGATACTGGCATCTCTGTTTTCGCTGGCTTCCCATCTCGGGACATTTGCATTTGACATTCTGCTGTTTGTCTTCTTCTTCCTGTTTTTTCTTCAGAAGATGGCGCTGTTCAGTGATTCGGACGGCAAATCGAACGTCGGGGAGTGGTGTGTTCACAGTCTGTTCAGTACGGCGTGGCTGCCGGAGACTTCCGGAGAGGCTCGCGCTGAAGCCGCTTCCATCATCAACACGATCAGCAATATGTTTCATCGCTGGGTGAGGGGATACATCTCCATCATTCTCATTGAAACGGTAATTTATCTGGTGCTCTTTTCGCTGTTTTCCGTTCCCTACGCGATTCCTCTGGCGATTCTTGCGGGACTGACGATCCTTCTTCCCTTCATCGGTCCCGTGGCGAGTTTTGTGCTGACATGCGGGGTGTGTATCGGGTTCTGTGATTCGCATCTGCTGGTGACCTTGATCGGTGTGGCTGTTGCCTATACGCTGATCAACGGGATATTGGAACAGCTGATCCTCTATCCATCGCTTGTCGGGGGAGCGATCGGACTGAGTACCATTGAGACGATTATTGTGGTTCTGATCGGCGGACTTGTCGCAGGCATTACAGGTATGATTCTTGCCGTTCCCGCTGCGGCTGTGATCAAATATCTGATCCCGAAGATTTATGAACTCCGGCATAGAGAGAAAACGGAATCCTCCGTGGGACCGTGATTTGTTCGGATGAGACCGAAGAGAGGGAACGAAATTTTCCATCCGGAACGGTTGTGGCCCAGGTTCTCTTTTCAGAAACTAGGCGGATTGACTTTTTTCTTTTTCGCAGTATAGTACCATATTCCGCAGACCATGACAAGTGAATTCCGTGAAAGTCGGAAGCTGTCGCGCAACTGTGAAGCCGGAAACGGCAAGCCAGATCCTTTCATGGTCGATGAAACGCCGGGCAATCAGCGCTTCCCCGGTCTGGTGCGCGTAACACAAAGGAGCTGGTCATGCTGCATCGTCTGCCTCAACTGCCGTTTCCCTTCGGGAAAAGTCGCCGTGAAAATTTCACACTGATAGAACTCCTGGTGGTCATTGCTGTGATCACGATTCTTGCGGGAATGCTTCTGCCGGCACTGAATGGTGCTCGGGAAAAGAGCCTGGGGCTCAACTGCATTGCAAATCTGAAGCAGATCGGAACTGCGAATCAGATGTATGCAAACGATTATGACGAACAGTTCGTAATGTACAGCAATGCCGCAAACGGCACTTCCGACGTGGATGCCGATTACTGGATTGGATACAAGAATTCTGATAAGACTTATGATCTTACCCGGAATGCGATGCTGGGATCTTATCTGGGATGTGCGCCGAAAGTGATGTTCTGTCCATCGGAACGGCTCTCCGAATTTACGAATGTTTCGGAGGCGACTGGATACGGGTACAACGCGATTTGGCTCGGCGGATATCCCGACAGCACGGACAAGACCCGTCATTTCCTGAAACGCTCTCAAATGAAGCGGACTTCTGATACGGTTGCTTTTTCAGACTGCGCCCGTTCCAAAATGGGATCAACGCTGTACAAGCCCGCGAAGATTTCTCCGTATCTTTACTGTAAAATCCAGCCGCAGGAAGTTGGCGGCAGTTCCTGGAAATACAAGGATTCGGGAACCACGTATTTCCGCCATTTCCGGACGGCAGGTGTGGCATGGGTCGATGGACATGCTTCTGCGGAACGGATGATCGATTCCAATCCGGATGAATCTGCCGTGCAGTACAACATCGGTTTTGTCGGTGGCGGCGTGACTCCGGATGCCGCCCGTCCTGCAACCGATCTTTACAATCCGATGAGGTGAATCCCAGATGAATACAACCGGGAAAATTCCGGATTCATTCCTCCGGGAATCGGATCTGTTTCCTCCTGTTTTTCCGGAAAAAACCGCAACTGCTGTTCCGGTTTTTTTGCAGAATGTGCTGAAAATGAGTTTTTCCCGGATGCTGCTTTCCCTTTTCTGCACGATGACGTTTCTTTCTGCCGGCGAGGTCGTTTCTGAAACGGAGAAGACGATTGTGTACAGACAGAGCGACGGCAGGGTTGTTTCTCTCAGGAAACATCCGTCACGTGTAGTTGTTGCCTATACTTCTCTTACGCAGCTCTGGTATTGTGCCGGCGGGACCGCGGTCGGGATTCCCTTTGTGAAAGCGAAGGAGACTCTTCCGCCGGAAGCAAGGAATCTTCCATCCATTGGACAGGTGACTGCGCCGAATGCGGAGAAGCTGCTTGCGTTGCGCCCGTCGCTGGTACTGTTCACTGTGAAGCATGAGAAGCATCGTGCGCTGCGTGGAATTCTGGAGCGTTCGGGAATCGAATCGGTCTATCTGGATTATACGAATTATTCCGATTTTCTGGAAATCCTTGATTTTTTTTGTCGTTTGAACGGATCTTCTCTGGAACGAACCCCTCTTGCGGAGGGAATTGTGAAGGAGGTCGATTCGATCTGCCGGAAAGCAAAAAGCCTGAAGCCGCTCCGGTTTGCTGTTTTGTTTGCCGCGTCCCGCGGATTTGCTCTGGAGAAGAACGGTGTGAATGCTGCGCACATGCTGACGATGCTCGGAGGGAAAAACATCGTTACAGAGCCGGGAACAAGCAGAATTCCTTTCAGTTTGGAGCGATTCCTGCTTGAAGATCCGGAAATCATCTTTATAATAACCATGGGGCCGACGGGAAAGATTCAGAGAAAGGTGGCGCAGGAGCTTATGGAACAGCCCGCATGGAAGCAATTGAGAGCGGTGAAAAACGGACGGGTGCATTTTCTGCCTGTCGAACGGTATCTGTATCTTCCCGGAATGCGTTTTCCGGAGGCGTTCCGGCATCTGGCGGGCCTGATGTATCCCGGGGAGGAGTTCTGAAAATGAAGTTATCCCGTCTCCGCACCTGCAAATCGTATCAGAGTATCGTTCTGATTCTGTTGCTGCTGTTTGTTGCGGCATCGTTCCTGGCAGGGATGCGCTGCGGTTCTCTGGAGCTTTCCTTCGGCGGCATTCTTTCGACTCTCTGGGATGGTTCCGCGGAGGATGTGAATTATCAGATCCTCTGCAACATTCGTCTGCCCCGGGTGCTTCTCGGCGGACTGGTCGGTGCGGCGTTGGCAATTTCGGGAGCGATTCTTCAGGGCGTAATGCGGAATCCGCTTGCGGCGCCTGGGATCATCGGCGTTTCTGCAGGCGGGGGGCTTGCGGGGATTCTGATCATGCTGGTTCTGCCGCAGTTCAGCGGGATGTTGATTCCGGCGGCGTTCTGCGGGGCGCTGGCAACGGCGGTGTGTGTGTATCTGCTTGCATGGAAGCGGGGCGTGAATCCGGTGCGTCTGATCCTTTCCGGAGTGGCCGTGGCGAGTATGCTGGGCGCTGTAAGCAGCACGGTCCTGATTCTGAATGCGGAGAAGGTGGCGGGGATTCTTGATTTTACGGTGGGGAGTCTTTCGGCGCGATCGTGGGATCAGCTGCATCTGGTGAAATGGTATCTGTTCGGCGGGTATCTTGCGGCGATGCTCCTGGCGCAGAAGTTGAACATCCTGACACTCGGTGATGAAATTGCAACGGGACTTGGCGTCCGGGTGGAGCGACTGAGATTTCTGCTCCTTGCGGTGAGTGCGCTTCTGGCGGCCTCTGCGGTGAGCGTAGTCGGCATGCTGGGGTTTGTTGGTCTGATTGCACCGCACATTGTGCGGCTGATTCTGGGGTCGGACTTCCGGTTCCTGATTCCGGGGTGTGCGCTGTTCGGTGCGGGCATGGTAATCCTCTGCGATACGGTAGGGCGCATGGTGATGGACCCGATGGAACTGCCGGTCGGTGTGATCATGTCGCTTCTTGGTCCGCCGTTTTTCCTGTATCTTCTCCGGAGGGGGCGCAATGAAACTTGAGATTCGCGATCTTTGTGCCGGTTATTCCGGAAAACGGGTGTTGGACAGCATCTCTCTCTTGGTCGAAAAAGGTGAGATCCTGACGCTTATCGGGCCGAATGGATGCGGGAAATCGACTCTCTTGAAAACCATTGGCAGGATTCTGCGTCCGCAGAGCGGATGTGTGCTTCTGGACGGAAAAGCGGTGCATTCCATGAATACCGCGGCGCTGGCAAAGCAGATGGCGCTTCTGCCGCAGACTCATTCAGCCCCGGAGGATTTGACCATAGAACAGCTGGTCCGGTACGGGCGTTTCCCGCATAGAAAAGGATTCGGCGGACTCTGCCCGCATGACTGCGAGGTGGTGGAGAATGTGCTTGCCATGACTCGTCTGGACGTGTTGCGGAACCGTTTGCTTTCCACGCTTTCCGGCGGGGAACGCCAGCGTGCATGGATTGCAATGACTCTTGCACAGGAGCCGGAGGTGCTGCTGCTTGATGAGCCGACTACGTTCCTGGATGTCTGCTGCCAGTTCGAGGTACTGGAACTGATCCGGATGTTGAACCGGAAATTGAATCTGACAATTCTTATGGTCCTGCATGATTTGAATTTGGCGGCACGCTGTTCGCATCGTCTGGCGGCGGTGAAGGACTCGCGGATTCGTTATTGCGGAACGCCAGCGGAGATTATTCGTCCGGAAGTCCTGGAGGATGTGTTTGAGATTAAGGCCGAGATTATTGACGGACCGGATCATATTCCGTGTTTCATTCCGGTTGCGTCCTGCAAAACGGGAGGAACTGTCAAATGAATACGGAAAAAACGGCACTGCTTCTGATTGTGTTCGGTACCACGGTGGCTCGTGCGGAAAAGGCGTATGGACTGCTGGAATCTCGAATTCGTGCCGCACATCCCGGTCTGCCCTTGCTGTGTGCGTACTGTTCTTCCCGTGTTATCCGGAAACTGCGTGACTCCGGACGGTGTGTTCCGGCTGTGGAGGAGGCTCTCGAACGCCTTGCCTCAGAAGGTTACCGCCGGGTTCGTGCCTTTCCTGTTTTTCTCGCAATGGGAGAGGAATTCGCGGGAATTGAGTGCCTTCTGAGCCGCTGGGAACGGAACATGGATATTGTGTATTCTCTGCCTCCTTTGGCGAATCCGGTGACGCTTCACCGTTTTGTATCCGCTTTGCTGCGGACTCTCCCGGAACGCTTTGAACCGGACCGTGGACTTCTCTTCATGGGACACGGGCACGAGGATGGAAGAACCGATTTTGCGTATGCCGCACTGGAAAGAGAGTTGCAGAAACGGCTCCATGGCGTTTTTATAGCCTGTGTCGAAGGCACGCTGACTCTGGAGGATGCGGTACGTCGGATGAAGGATGCCCGCATCCGGCATGTGACTCTTCGTCCATTGATGATTGTGGCGGGGGATCATGCTGTAAACGATCTTGCGGGAGATGAGGACGAATCGTGGAAATCGCGCCTTGCCGCGGAGGGCTTTTCCACGGACGAGGTATTGAAAGGACTTTGCGAGTATCCGGAAATCGCGGAGTTTTTTGCGGAGGGTTTGAATCATGAAACAAGGTAAATTCTATGGGGTCGGACTTGGCCCCGGTGATCCCGGGCTGGTGACCCTGAAGGCTGCCGAAGTCCTGCGGAACGTAACTATCATTTATACAGTGGCATCGCGGCAGAGTTCGCGGAGCATATCGGCAGAGATCATCGACTCCCTGCCTGGAATTTCCGCGCGGAAAGTCGGGTTGGAATTCACGATGGCGCGTGATTTCGGGGAGCGTCTTACCCGGATTGAGGAACATGCAAAACGGATTCTGAACGATCTCAATGCCGGAAACGACTGTGCCTTTACGACGATTGGCGATCCGATGACCTACAGCACATGCGGGTATCTCCTGCGGATTCTGAGACGGCTTGAACCGGAGCTTGCATTTGAAATCATTCCCGGCGTGAACTCGTGGAGTGCACTTGCCGCCGCATCTGCCGAACCGCTCGTGGAGGACAATGAAATTCTGCGGATTGTGCCTGGTTATCTGGCTCCTGATTCCGCCGTGCTAGAGTCTGTCATGAAGCCGGAAGGAACGGTGGTGTTTCTCAAAACCTATCGGGAGCGTGATCGTTATGCGGATCTTCTGCGCGAACGCGGATGCCGCATGGTATATGGTGCGAACATCGGATTGGCAAACGAATTTTTTTCAAAGGACCCGGAGGAGATCTCCTCGCGTCCGGAGGAATACCTTTCCATGCTGCTGGGGAAAACAAAATCATGAGACATGGCGGAAATCGGAGTGAATTTGCAGAAACGGCAGGCTGTGCTCCGGAGGAGATTCTGGATTTCAGTGTGAATTTGAATCCGTTCGGTCCCCCGGAAGGAGTTTTCAGCGCATATTTCCGTGCGTTTGATTCTGCCGGATATTATCCGGAACCATATTGTGAAACGCTTTGCCGTGCTGCAGCGGAGAAACTCGGGGTCGGACCGGAAAACATTCTGTTCGGAAACGGATCGAACCAGTTGTTGTATCTTCTGCCGCATATTTTTGAAGCGAAGCGTGCGGTGGTGATTGCTCCTGGATATCTGGAATATCGTGTCGCCTGTGAGACATGCGGATTGAAGGTCGTTCCTTTTGAGTTGCGGGAGGATATGACGGCGGTTCCGGAGATGCTCGAACGGATGATCCGTCCGGGGGATCTGGTGATTCTCGGCAATCCGAACAATCCGAATGGAAGTGCATGGCCCGCTTCGGTTCTTGCCGGAATCGCGGAGCGAAATCCTGAAACGTATTTTATTGTAGATGAGGCGTTTACCGAATTTTTGCCGGAAGGCTTCTCTCTGGTTCCCCGTCATTTGCTCTCCAATGTGGCGGTGCTCCGGTCCATGACGAAGTTTTATGCAGTTCCGGGAATTCGGATCGGGTTCTGCATCGCTCAGGAGAGGATCATTTCAAAATTGCGCAGGATTCAGCCGGAATGGATGCTGGATTGCGCAGCGCTTTCGGTGGCAGAGTTTCTGTTTTCCATGGATGATTCGTATGCTTTGCGTTGCCGGGCCGGGACTGCGGAACTCCGCGGGGAGCTGTTTTCGGCATTGAACGTGTTGCCTGGCGTGAAAGCGTATCCTTCGATGGCAAACTTCATCCTGCTGAAAGCGAAGAATCTTCGGGAACGGCTGCTGAAAGAGTATCGGATTGCGGTTCGTTCCTGCGGGAATTATGAAGGACTTGACGATTCCTTTTTCCGTGTCGCGGTTCGTTCGCGGGAGGAGAATGCGAAATTGATTTCCGCTTTGTCGGATCTTCTGGCGCCTGGAATGCCGCACGTCGCAAGGAAGGTGAGGAAGCCTGCGCTGATGATTCAGGGGACTGCATCGAATGCGGGGAAAAGTATCCTGGTGTCCGCATTCTGCCGGATTCTGCTTCAGGATGGGTTTCGGATTGCGCCGTTCAAAGCGCAGAATATGGCGCTGAATTCGTTTGTAACCGCAGATGGTGGTGAAATGGGACGTGCACAGGCGGTGCAGGCGGAAGCGGCGCGTCTGGATCCGGATGTCAGAATGAATCCGATTCTTCTGAAGCCCTCCAGTGATACGGGAAGCCAGGTGATCGTCTGCGGGAAGCCGATCGGCTGTATGAAGGTTCGGGAATATTATGCGCACAAGCAGAAGCTATGGAGCGAAGTCTGTCGATGCTATGATGAACTGTCCGAGAAATACGATGCTGTCATTCTGGAGGGAGCCGGGAGCCCGGGGGAGATCAACCTGAAATCCGGTGATTTGGTCAATATGAGAATGGCCAGGTACGCGGATGCTCCGGTCATTCTCGCGGGGGATATTGATCGAGGAGGTGTATATGCTTCCTTCTTAGGAACTTATGCAACTCTTGATCCATCGGAGCGTCGTTTGTTGTACGGATTTCTGGTAAACAAATTCCGGGGAGATCCGAGTCTTCTGGCGCCTGCTCATGAATTTGTGCGGAAAATGACGGGACGGCCTGTTCTTGGTGTTGTGGATTATATACGTGACATTGGGCTGCCCGAAGAGGATTCCGTAAACTTTTCGCTGATCCGTCCGGCGCCAAAATTGGAAAAGACTCTGGATGTTGTTCTGATCGGCCTTGGACACATTGCCAATTTTACGGATTTCACACCGCTGGAACTGGAGCCGGATGTTGCGCTTCGCAAGATCCATTCTGCGGAAGAATTCGGAACGCCGGATATTGTGATTCTTCCCGGGAGCAAGAGCGTTGCGGACGATATGGCATTCCTGCGATCTTCCGGACTGGCGGAAATGATTCATTCAGCAGTCCGGCGCGGTGCATGGTTTATCGGGGTCTGCGGTGGGCTTCAGCTAGCGGGAGAGATGCTGCTGGATCCGGAGCATGTGGAGTCTTCACAGGATGCTGTGCCGTGTCTCGGACTTCTCCCGCTGGAAACTGTGATGCGGACGGAGAAGACGCTTTGTCAGGCAAAAGGGCGGATCGTTGCCGATGGCACACCCGTCAGTGGATATGAAATTCATAATGGCATTACAACTTGCAGGTCGGAAGGTTACGTCTTGATGGTGAAGGAGGATTCTTCTCCGGTTGGCTTCGGAGCGGACCGGATTTTCACAACATATCTGCATGGAATCTTTGATGATGACCGTTTTCGCCGGCAGTTTCTGAACCGGATTCGGCGGGAACGCGGAATGGAGGTGCTTGCGGAGGTGACGGCGCATTATGGGACGGAGGAAGCGTTGAATCGTCTGGCGGACCATGTTCGTTCGCGGATCGACTTGAATGCTGTTTATGCTCGCATGGGATTGAAACGAGGTGGAAGATGAGAGAAGTTCCGAAAGAATATTTTGACCGGATTTCCTGGGAACTTCCGGGAAGTGCGATTGAGGCGGAGAGTTTCCGTCGGATTGATTCCGAGGTTTCCGCGGAGAGCCGTGCGCGTTTTTCGGATGCTGAATGGCATATTGCACGGCGTCTGGTTCACACAACGGCTGATTTTTCCATTCTGGATCTGTTGCGGTTCAGCGGGGATCCGATTGCTTCCGGAAGAAACGCATTGCGTACCGGTGCGTTGATTTATACGGATTCGAATATGATTAAATCTGGACTTTCCATCACGAAGCTGAAGCAGTGGAATCCGTCTTATACGCGGGAGAGTATTCTCTGTGAAGTCGCTTCGAAGGCTGTTGCAGATCTGGCAGCGAAGGAGGGGATTACGAGAGCGCTTGCGGCGGTCAAACTTCATCGGAAGGAATTGGAAGGCGCAATCTTTCTCTGCGGGAATGCTCCTCTGGCGCTGGCAGGATTGATTCGAATGATTTCTGAAGGGACCGTTCGTCCCGCTTTGATTGTCGGGATGCCGGTTGGTTTTGTCAATGTTCTGGAGTCCAAAGAGTTACTGCATTTTCTGGATGTTCCTTACATCACATTGTCCGGCCGACGTGGCGGGAGTCCGCTTGCGGTTGCCACGCTCCATGCGATCATGGAGGAGTTCTGATGCCTGATTTTCTCCGCAGTGGATTCACGACGGGTGCAGCCATGACTGCCGGTGCTCTTGCTGTCTGGTCTGCCCGGAGTGGTAAAACAACGGAAGCTGCGGATCTGCTTTTGCCGGATGGTTCCATGCTTTCTGTGCCGATTGCGTATTGCGATATGCAGCGGGCTGTGGTGATCAAGGATGCCGGAGATGATCCGGATGCAACGGATCGTGCACGCATTTCTGTTGAGTTCCGTCCGGGAGTCCCGACGGAGCTGGATGCCGCGGATTATCAGGAGGTTTGTGGAAAAGCGCTTGTGATGATTCGTGGAGGCAGAGGAATCGGCAGGGTAACACGTCCGGGATTGGCTGTTCCAGTGGGAAAATGGGCGATCAATCCCGGACCGCGCCGTCTTCTTGTCAGGAATCTGGACCGGGCCGGGCTTTCCGATGGAACATGGCTGCTGACCGTTTCCATTGAAGATGGAGCAAGGATCGCGGAGAAAACCTTGAATCCGACTCTTGGTATTATCGGAGGACTTTCCATTTTAGGAGGTGGCGGAATTGTCAAACCATACTCAAATGCTGCATATACATCCGCGATCGCCTTGCAGATGCGCACGATTGCCGCTTCCGGAAAAGATACTGCTGCTCTTGTAACAGGCAACCGGACCGAACAGAGCGTTCTGCGGGATGATCCATCGCTTGATCCGATGCAAGTCGTTCGGATTGCCGATTTTATCGCGTTTTCTATTCGTTCTGCGCGTGCCGCCGGACTGAAGAATGTTCTTGTCGCCTGCATGCCGGGGAAGCTTTTCAAATATGCCTGTGGAGAGGAGAATACGCATGCCCATACAGCGAAACTGCGTCCGGAGCGTCTCCGTTTGATGGGGCTGCGGGATCTTCCTGATCTTCCGCTGGAGAAATTCGACACCATGGGAGAACTTGGAGCGCATCTTGAGAAAGCTGCTTTTCTTGCGCTTCTCCATCAGCTCTTTCCGCTTGCGGAAAAACAGCTTGCCGGCTGGGCGGGAAGTGCGCTAAAACTGAAACTGCTCCTTTACAATGACAAGGGGGATCGCATTTTATGAAGGACTGGAAAATTACGGTAATGGGCGATTGGGGGCGTGATGAATCGCTGCTGGCAGAAGCGGATGTTATAGCTGCCGGAAGGCGTCTTCTGGAGTCGCTTCCGGATTCGTATCGTGCGGAGCGTGTGGAGCTGGGTCCCTCTCTGGGGGTGCGTCTCCGAGAGGTTCTGAAACGTGCGGAACGGGAAAAAGTAGTGGTGCTTGCGTCTGGCGATCCGCTGTATCACGGGATCGGGGGAACGATTGAAAAGCTCGCGGGAAGCGGGCACCTGCGGGTTATTCCATGTGTGACCGCATTTCAGCGTCTTTTCGCATTGCTTGGAAAACCCTGGAACGGGGCATCGCTGTTCAGTCTTCACGGAGAAGAGGGGACTCTTCCGTGGCGCAGGATTCTGAACTCGTCAACCGCGGTTGTTTACGGGGACAACCGACGGACCGCTTCCGGGATTGCCGCAGAACTTCTCGCTCGTTTTCCGGAATCTTCATCTCGTTCATCGGCAATTGGTTCTGAACTTGGGACCGATCGGGAGAAGGTGTATTCCGGTTCTCTGGCTGAAATGGCGTCGGAGAGTGTTCCGGCGCTTTCGGTACTGGTACTTTTCCCATCAGAAGTGACACCAGGCATTCCGCTTGGTCTTCCTGATAACGAGTATGAACATCAGAACAGAATGATCACTCACCCTGAGGTGAGAGCGGTGGTGCTAAGCAAATTGCGTCTCCGTTCGGGAGTTCTCTGGGATCTGGGGGCTGGAAGCGGTTCTGTCGGAATCGAAGCGGCGGGACTTTGCCCGGGGCTTGCGGTTTGTTCTGTTGAGAAAGACAAAGCACGGGCGGAACAGATTCGGAAAAATGCGGAAAAACACGGAGTTTCTTCGATTCAAGTATTTGAAAATGAAATAGTTGACGTTATAAAGACTCTGCCTGATCCGGACCGGATTTTCTTCGGTGGAGGCTCGGCTGGGCTGGAAGCGGCGTTTGCTCGTCTGAAGCCTGGAGGGATTCTGGTTGCCACTGCGGTTCTTCTTGAGACCTGTCACCGGTTGGTCTCGGTTCTGCCGGAGCATCGGATGGAGCTCCTGAATTTGAACATCAGCCGCTCGGAAGAGTTTTCCGGCGGACAGCATCTCTGGAGAGCGGAAAACCCGATTACGATTGCAGTTTTCATGAAATAAGGAACTGAGAGGATGGAAGGAAAAATCACATTTGTCGGAGCTGGTCCCGGTGCGGAAGATCTGATTACGATCCGGGGAAAAAAAGCACTGGATGAAGCTGATGTCATCATTTATGCCGGCTCCCTGGTTAATGAAAAACTTCTGGATGGCAATCCCTGTGCGCAGAAATGGAACAGTGCGTCTCTTTCGTTCGATGAGATCCTGTCCCTGATGCTGGATGCCTATCATGAGGGGAAACGGGTGGTCCGCCTGCATACCGGTGATCCCGCAATGTATGGAGCTGTTTCGGAGCAGTATCGGGAACTTGACAGGCGCGGGATTCCCTATGATGTGGTTCCCGGAGTCAGCAGTGTATTCGCGGCGGCCGCTGCACTGAAGACCGAATTTACCATGCCGGGAATTACCCAGACCGCCATTCTGACTCGTGCCTCCGGGCGTACTCCGGTGCCCGACGCTGAGGAACTTTCAAAACTTGCCGCCCATGGAACGACTCTTTGTCTTTTTCTGAGCGTTGGAGATATGGAAAAAGTGGTCTCCTCGCTTCTTGCCGCCGGACGCTCTCCAGAGACTCCTGCCGCAGTGGTTTATCGTGCCGGCTGGGACAATGAGAAAGTGGTCCGCGGCACCATTTCCGATATTGCGCAGCGAGTGAAGGAGGCGTCTGTCAAACGGCAGGCAATGATTGTGATCGGAGAAGTCCTAGCCAGAAATGGGGAGATGTCGTCTCTATACAATCGCAACTTTTCCCACGGCTATCGGAAACGGAATGCCTTTCATGGGACAACCGCAGTTTTTGCTCTGACAACTGCCGGAGCGTGCAAAGCCGCCGAGATTGCCGCAGGACTCGATTCCCGAATCATCCTTCCGGAAAAACTGTCTCCTCTTGTTCCGCAGGAGCGTGTTGTGATTTATCCGGAAGGTGGTCTCCATGAAGCCTTTCGGAAAGCATGGGAACAGTTCGATGGTCTTGTAATGGTGATGTCATCGGGTATCGTTGTGCGGATGTGTGCTGAGCTTTGCCGCCACAAATCAACCGATCCTGCCGTGGTCGTAACCGATGAGGAGGGCAATCATGCCGTCAGTTTGCTGAGCGGTCATCTCGGCGGGGCGAACCGCCTTGCTCAGGATGTCGCGTCCATAACAAATGGAGACGCAGTTGTGACTACCGCCAGCGACGTACGGGGAATCATGGCTTTTGATGAAATGGCCTCCCGCCATGCTCTGCGCGTTGTAAATCCCGAAGCGATAGTCAAACTCTCTTCCGCTGTTCTTGAAGGGAAGCGGATTGATCTGGTGCTGCCGGAAAAGTTTTATCAACGTTATTATGCAGATTCGCCTCAATATTCTCTTGTTTCGCTTCCCGGAGAGAATCCGGCGGTGGTTCTTCTGAAAGATGGAGAAATTCCCGGGGAATATGGAATTCCAGTTCTTTATCTGAAGCGGAGAAAATTTGCACTCGGAATCGGATGCCGGAAAAATGCAGCGCTTTCCGATCTTGAAGCGGTAGCATTGCAGGCTCTTGAAGCAGAAGGTGCAGATTGGGACAGCATCATTGCCATTGCAACAGCGGACTTGAAGCTTGAGGAGCCGGGGATTCTCCAGCTCGCCTTCCGTCATTCGATCCCGGTGACCGGTTATTCCGCGGAGGAACTGAACCGGATTGAGGTGCCCGATCCTTCTCCGAAAGCGATGACGGAACTTGGAATCAATTCTGTTTCGGAAGCTGCTGCAATTCTGGCTTCCGGCGGAGGAAAACTTGCAGTTCGCAAAATCAAGGGAAACGGTGTAACCGCGGCATTGGCGGAAAAGGTGGAAAATGAACCATAAAATTTATGCTGTTGGACTCGGTCCCGGCAGTTCGGCGATGCTTTCGCCTCGGGCAAGAGAGGTACTCGAAAACTGCGATACCATTGCAGGCTACAGAAGCTATCTGGAACAGATATCGGATCTTATCGCGGACAAACGGATTATCGCAAGCGGGATGCGCCAGGAGCTTGATCGCTGCCGCGAGGCGCTGACCGCGGCGAAAGCTGGCGCGTCCGTAGCGGTGGTCTCTTCCGGTGATTCGGGAATTTATGGAATGGCAGGACTTCTGATGGAACTTTCGGAGTCCACGGAATTTCAAGGGATTGAAGTGGAAGTGGTTCCCGGAATTACGGCGGCGTCAGCGGCGGCAGCGCTGGTCGGAGCGCCGCTGATGTGCGATTTTGCGGTCATCAGTCTCTCTGATCTCCTGGCGGACCGGAATACGATCCTGAAACGTCTTTCCGCGGCAGCGGAAGCGGATTTTGTTACTGCACTCTATAATCCCGGAAGTTCTCGTCGGCGTGAACTGCTTGAACAGGCGATTGCACTCTTCCGCCGTACCCACGGCGATTCTCTGCCTGTGGCGGTGGTTCATGACGTATCACGTCCGGAACAGCGTTTTTCTCTTTGCCGGATTGCTGATTTTCCTTTCGGCGAGGTCGATATGACAACGATTCTCATCATCGGGTGTTCCCGGACTGTGATCCGGAACGGAAAAATGTACACCATGCGGGGGTACCAGGAGAAGTATGGCGAATTTGCAAACTGATTTTTCTGCGTTTCTGCTTGGCGGAGTGAACTCGGGAAGCGGAAAAACAACCGTTTCTCTGGCGCTGATGCGGGCTTTGAAACGGCGCGGACTGGTGGTTGCACCGTTCAAATGCGGTCCCGATTACATCGATCCGACCTTCCATCGGCGCGCATCCGGCCGCGAGTCCGTGAATCTTGACTGCCGAATGATGGGATTCGATTCGGTCCGGCGCAGTTTTCACGCTGCGGCTTCCTGTTCGCAAGCAGCTGTTGTAGAGGGGGTCATGGGATTGTTTGACGGTGTTTCCGCTGATTCGCTTTCCGGCAGCAGCGCGGAAGTGGCGATTACGCTCGGGATTCCCGTTGTACTTGTCGTCAATGTGCGCGGAATGGCGGGAAGCATTGCTCCGCTCATCGCCGGATTTGCAGGCTGGCGGAACGATTTGCGGATCATCGGTGTCATTGCGGACAATGCGGGCGGACCGAATCATGTTCGTCTGCTTGCGGATTCTCTGGAGAAACATTCTCTGCCTCCGCTGCTTGGCGCTCTGCCCCGCAATCCGGAATGGACTCTTCCGGAACGCCATCTCGGGCTCGTACCGGAGCTCGAAAACGGAAAATACGATGCCTGGTTTGACAAGCTCGCCGATGCAGCAGAGGAGAAAATCAACATTGATCTTCTGCTGGAATGCTCCAAAATGGAACGTCCGCGTTTCTCCTTCCGCTTTCCGGAGAAGAAAAAGGTCCGGCTTGCGATTGCGCGCGATCCTGCCTTTCATTTCTACTACAGTGACAATCTCCGGATGCTGGAGGAAAACGGGGTCGAACTTGTTGAATTTTCTCCCTTGAACGATTCTGTTCTGCCGGAGCAGATTCAAGCTCTTTACATCGGCGGAGGATTTCCGGAACAGTTTGCCCAGCGGTTGATGCAGAATGTTTCCATGCGTACCGCCATAAAAAAATATGCGGAGCGGGGTGGAATTGTCTACGCCGAATGCGGCGGTTATATGTACCTCATGCGTTCCATTACGGACTTCGATGGACGGAGCTTTGAGATGTGCGGCGTGATTCCCTCCGATGCGGTTATGGAGTCAAAGTTGAAATCGATCGGATATCGTACGGTTCGTTTGAAATCCGATTGTATTTTCGGTAAAAGCGGTGCTATTTTAAAAGGACACGAGTTTCATTACTCGGAAGCCGCGCCAACGGGAGAGCCTTTGTGGGATGCGTTTGATTCCAAAGACAGAATTGTCTCTTCCGGCGGCGGATATCGGAATGGAAATGTCTGCGGCAGTTATGTCCACATTCATTGGGCGTCTGCTCCGCAGGCGGTGGAATCTTTCGTCGGAGCCATGGAAAAATGCATCAGATGACCTTGCTGATCCTGATTTTCGGAATCGCGTTTCTGCTGGATCTTCTTTTTGGAGATCCGCACAGTCAGTTTCACCCGGTAGCGCTCTTCGGGCGTTTTGCCGGACTGGTGGAACTGGTTTGCCGTTTCAAATTCGGCAATGGAGTTTTTTCCGGTTTGATTGCCTGGTTGATTGCCGTCGGGCTGGTAACGTGGCTGGCATACAGTGTGGTCTGGCTTCTGAGCGGGCTTTCCTGGGTGCTGGGGGTGGTTGCGGCAGGAGCATGTTTTTATATCTCAATAGCATTGCGCAGTCTGCTGGAGCATTCGATCAGAATTCGCAATGCTCTGGAAAAGAAAGATTTGTATGGAGCGAGATGTGCTCTTGGGATGGTTGTCAGCAGGAACACGGGGACTCTTTCTGAGAGTGAAATCGTCCGGGGTGGAATCGAAAGCATTGGAGAAAATCTGATTGATGCTGTGAACAGTGCCTGTTTCTGGGCGGTTCTCGGATTCCTCGCAGGAGGGGTTCCGGGGGCTGCTGCCGGTGCAATATTTCTCCGCGCAGTCAATACGCTGGATGCCTGCTGGGGATACAAGAGTGAACATTACCTGAAGTTTGGAAAGATTGCGGCGCGTGCAGATGATGCCGTACACTGGATTCCCGCGCGATTCACAGCGCTTGCTGTGGCTTTTGCCGCCCTGTTCCTGGGGTTGCGTCCATTCGCTGCGTTGAAGATGGCATGGCGTCACAGGGCGGATCATCCGAGTCCGAACTCCTGTTGGGGGATGGCGGCATTTGCCGGAGCGCTCGGAATCCGTCTTGGCGGACCGACTGACTACAGCGATGGCTGTGAACAGTACCCATACTGGGGTGATGGACGTAAGGAATTGAATCCGAATGACTTAAAACTTGCAGAACATCTGGCGCTTCTTTCCGCTATGATCTTTGCAGTCTTTTTGCTGGGAGTTGGATTATGTCTTCTAAAAAACTGATTTTAATTCGGCATGGAGAATTGCCGCCGGAATATTCCGGGCATTTTGTCGGATCGACGGATGCTCCGCTGGGGGAAAACGGAATCAAGGATTGCGAAGCGCTGGCGGAAGTCTGGCGGAAATTGAAAAGTGAAGTTATTTATGTCAGTCCGAAACTGCGTGCGGAGCAGAGCGCCCGTCTGATCTGCGGTGATGCTCCGTTGGTTTTTGATGATCGTCTGCGGGAAGTTAATTTCGGCCGCTGGGAAAATCTGACGTTCGATGAAATCTCCGGCGGCGATCCTGAGTACAGCAAATACTGGTTTGACCACCCGCGCGAAATTCATTTCCCGGATGGTGAGGCGGTGCCCGCTTTTGAAGCACGGGTTGTTCAATTTACGGAAATGCTTTCCACGCTTCCTCAAACTGTGATTACCGTGATTTCCCATGGTGGAGTTTTAACAACGATGATCCGGAAGCTCGTGGATTTGCCTTATGAGGCTATGTGGCGGTGGCAGCCGTCGCGGGGAAGTTTGTCTGTGATTGACTTTGACCCTGAGAACCCGCCGGGACGGTTCGGGGTCTTCAACTTGAAAGTGCGGGAGCTCTTCTGATGGCGGATGTCATTCTGGTGACCGGCGGCTGCCGGAGCGGAAAAAGCGCATTCGCCGAACAGCTTGTCCGAGAGGCGGAGCCGGAAAAACGGTTCTATATTGCGACCTGTCCCGTGTTTGATTCTGAAATGGAGGAGCGTGTCCGTCTTCACCGGGAAAGGCGCGCTGCGGATCACTGGACGACCGTCGAAGAGGAAACAGATCTGGTGTTCGCTCTCAACCGTTGCGGTTCCGGAGCGGTCCTGGTGGATTGCCTGACTTTGTGGATCAGCAATCTTATATACGCCGCTGAACAGAAAAACACCGTTTTTACCGAGGGAGAAATGCGTTTGGAGTGCGAACGTCTTCAGACAGCGTGCGCCTCCTTTGACGGGACGGTTGTGTTTGTAATGAATGAGGTTGGACTTGGTATCGTTCCGGAAAATGAACTTTCCCGTCGTTTTCGGGATTGTTCCGGTCGTTGTGGGCAGATGATGGCTTCCTTCGCAAACCGAGTCTATCTGACGGTCTGCGGAATTCCAATGAAATTGAAAGGATGAAATATGACTGCATTAAGTGAATGTCTGAATGAAATCGTTCCGCAGGATGATTCCTGGCGCGACAGGGCAATGGACCATATCCACGATCTGACAATGCCGCGCTGGGCTTTGGGAAGAATTCTGGAAATCGCCGTTGATCTTGCCGGAATGACCCGAACTCTTGATTTGCAGACAAAACGAAAAACGGTTGTGCTCTTTGCCGGCGATCACGGTGTTGTTGCACAAGGTGTCTCGCCTCAGCCGCAGAGTGTGACTGTTCAGATGCTGAAGAATTTCAGTCGGGGCGGCGGGGCTATCAGCGTTCTTGCTGCAAGCGTCGGTGCGGATGTGAAACTGATTGACATTGGCGTAAACGCGGAAACTTCCGATATTCCAAATGTTCTGAATCGTAAAATCGCCTACGGAACCAGAGATATGTTCCTGGGACCAGCTATGACGCGTGAGGAGGCGATCCGCTCGCTGGAGATTGGCATCGAGGCTGCGGAGTTGTTTGCGGAAAAAACAGATGTTTTCGCTACTGGCGAGATGGGAATCGGTAATACGACACCGAGTTCCGCCATAGTGACTGTTCTTTCCCGTGAAATTGATCCTCTGGCGTATGTCGGGCGTGGTGCCGGACTGGAACCGGAGCGTCTTGTCCATAAGGCTGCGGTGATTAAACATGCGATCGAATTGAATAAGCCGGACCCGGAAGACCCGATTGATATTCTTTCCAAAGTGGGCGGGTTTGAGATCGGGGGAATTGCCGGAGTGATTCTCGGGGCTGCCAAATTGAAAAAGCCGGTCGTGATCGACGGCTTTATTTCTACTGCCGGAGCATTGATCGCACATGCCCTCATTCCGGAATCAGCCGATTATATGATTCTGGCTCATTCCAGTGTTGAGCGCGGACATGTCAGAATGGCGGAGATCCTCGGAAAGAAGGCTCTTCTGGATCTGGAGCTGAGACTTGGCGAAGGGACTGGTGCAGCTCTCGCGATGCCGCTTCTGGATGCGGCATCTGCGGTTATGCGCGATATGTCCACCTTCTCATCCGCGGGCGTGACGGAGGAGGGGTTGTAATATGCGCTCCTTTCTTGCGGCGGTTTCTTTGATCACCTGCTTGCCTCTTGGCAGATTCCTGCCGACGGAAAAAGAACTTCAGCGCTGTTCCAACTATTTCCCCATAGTCGGAATGCTGGCAGGAGCGCTGATCTATTTTCCCGCGCTCTGGGCGGCAAAATATTTCGGCGCCGCAGGAGCAGTTTTAATCATACTGATGATGGAAGGCATCTCCAAAGGATTTCATCTGGATGGTCTAGCCGATACTGCCGATGGCTTTTTAAGCAGTCGGACCCGTGAACGAAAATTGGAAATCATGCATGACAGTCATATTGGAACGATGGGGGTGGCAGCGATCGTTCTGGTCCTGCTGGCAAAATATTCCTGTTTGTCCGCAATGTCGCCGCAAACGGCTGCGATGACGGCTGCCCTGAGTGTGTTCGCGGGACGTTTCGCTTTAACATTCTATGTTCTGATCTCCAGATATGCGAGAGAAAGCGGGCTTGGGAAGATTCTTTATACACGCCGGCCATATATCGGAACCCTGATTGGACTGCTGATTTCGATTGCCGCAAGTGATTCTTTTTTTGGAAATAGTTTTTTCATTCTGCCGACTCTTCTTTTTATTATTTTCTGGAATTGGATCTGTATTTGTCATATTCGGGGAGCGACGGGAGATACCATTGGCGCTTGTGAGCAGCTGACGGAAATGCTGGTTTGTTTTCAGATTTTTTTCCTGATGTTGTAACTTTTTTTGAAATTGGACTTGAATAATTTCAAGAACAAGCTATAGTATATAATCTTTTCTATGAGGAGAGATGGCCGAGCGGTTGAAGGCGCAGCATTGGAAATGCTGTTTAGGAGAAATCCTAACGCGAGTTCGAATCTCGCTCTCTCCGCCATTTATTTTTCCCCTTCCGATTTCTGGTAAAAAGAGAATCTTTTATTCAAAAACGCTAAAAGTCGTTGGCGTAAAGGGATTTGCGCAAATTGAAGCTGTGTGTTTGAAACACACTCAGAATCTGAAAAAAGGCCTTTTTTAGAGAAAAATCACGACTCCGGCGTCTGAATTCTGAGTTTTGTTGAAAAGGTCAAAAATTCAGTTAAAGTAGCAAGTCGTTGATTATGAACAATCTTTAATTTTTGTAGTGTAACTGGCATGGGTGGGGGGTATCGCACTCGGTCGAAATGAAAAAACACCCTCTTTTTTCTGACCCGGATTTG
>CASEYW010000136.1 GCA_949292215.1 uncultured bacterium | reverse complement strand
CTTCTCTTTTGCCGAATTCAAGGCGGGAAGAAGAAGTGAAGCAAGAATCGCGATAACAGCAATCACAACAAGCAACTCTATTAATGTAAAAATCCGTTTCATTCATGCACCTCTTTCATAGATGGAGAATCTTTCTTCTGTCATTTGTTCAGCAAGCGCCGTTTTTCGCTGGATGCGGAAATAGGAACGCACCAGATCCGCGAGTTCCGCAGTCCCCTGTTCGATATCCTGATTCCCGGTGAGCAGTTCTCCGATTCCCGTTGAAACAAGAGCCGCAAGTTCCTCGGAATCGAGATAATAACGGGAACACATGTTTTTGAGTTCCGCGCGGAAAAGATCATTCCCCGGCAGAGAGGTCGCAAGGGAACGCTCCGCGGAAGATTTCCGAAGCGGAATGCCATAGCCGAGATCTGCAATATGATCCTGAAACTCTTCGGAAAGGAGCAGATTCACGAGCTGTTCGGCCGTATCCAGATTGACACATTCCTTTCGAATACAGAGAAGTTCCGTTGCCTGAATAGTCGTATCGCACCCGCCGGGAATGTGAGGAAGCGGAAGCGTGGTCCATCCGTCCATTCCAGTCTTGAGAAGGCGACCGACCGCCTGACGCGCATCCACCATAAATGCAAGTTTCCCATGTTCAAACGCATAAATCCCCTGGGGATGGTAAGAGCCGTTCTTCTCCAGGAGACGCCTCAAATCCCGGAAGAGCTGCAAACCGAGACGTGTCTTTTCAGAATCAATCAGAACCGGATCAGGAGCCGACGGATCAATCAGCGCGCCTCCGGCTCTCAGCACGAAATTCATCCAGAGGAAATACGCAGGACTCCAATGGAACACGCATTCCGGAGCAAAGGTCTTCCGAAGAATCCGGATGCACTCCAGAAAATCCTCCCACATCCAGTCCGGCTCCGGTACCGGGCACCCTGCCTGCTCCAGCATTTTCAGATTGACAAACAGAACACGCGGAGAAAACAGAAACGGAATGCCCGCCAGTTTTTTCCCGTAATAAAATGCCTGAACCGGAGTATCGAAAAATTCATCTGGATTCGGACAGCACGTCCGGAACAACGGCTCCGCATCAAGATATTCCTTGTGACGGGTCTGCACGTCGAGTGTCGGGCGGATCTCGAAGATTCCGTTCCGCATCCGGTGGGTCAAGTGCAGCTGCGGCAGATGTTCCGCGACAATCTCCCCGAACCGGAAACTCCACGGGAGATGCTTCTCCGGCATGTAAAAGCTGATGTTGCTCTGAAGAATCCGATTTTCCCAAGCGGGATCGGCGAACGTTCCCTGACGCGGAATCACGCGCAGGACCCCCTCATTGACCAGCGTTTCCAACGCATTCTGCACGGTCAGAAGCGAGATCCCGAGCTGAGACGCCAGTTCCCGCGCGCCCGGCAGTTTCCCCTGTCCGGAGAGACTCCCGCCTTCCAGCAGTCCCAGCACATGATTCCTCACCAGCACATTCTTGTTTTCCACGCTCCGCCTCTCCTCGGTTTCCTGTTTTTACATTATACAACATTTTTGTGACTTAGTCAACACCTTTTTTCCAAAAAAAATCTTATTTTTGCTCCTTTTAGAAGGGAAGAGGTTTCCGCGGCGGAACGGATGGAACGGAGAAGTTGCGAGAAAAACGGATTCCGGGTTGAAGAAGCGGCAATGCGAGATTATATTGAACGGGCAAACAACAACTCGTAAGGAATGAAAAATGAGCGGTGCGGTATTGAATTTTCTGTTTATCGGCGACGTGGTCGGGAAAGGGGGCCGGAATGCGGTCCGGGATCTGGTTCCGGAATTGAAACGGGAGTTTCACTGTCCGTTTGTGATCGTCAATGCGGAAAACTGCGCAAACGGCTCCGGAATGACGGCGGCTTGTCTCCGGGAAATGTCCTGTGCCGATGTCTTCACATCGGGCGACCACACCTGGGATCAGAAAACCTTTGAAAGCGAGATTCGTGACATACCCAATCTGGTGCGGCCGGCGAATTTTTCGAATCTTCAGCCGGGAGTCGGCTGGAAACGGTTCCGCAATCCGGCCGGCGGAGAGATCGCGGTGATCTCCCTGCTGGGAAAAGTCTTCATGAAAGAGTCCGCCTACTGTCCGTTTGAAACTGCGGAAACCATCGTGAAACAGATTCCCGTCAGCTGCAAATGTATCGTCATCGACATTCATGCCGAAGCGACCAGTGAAAAAGCCGCGCTTGCCTGGATGCTGGCAGGGAAAGTCACCGCGGTCATCGGAACGCATACGCATGTTCAGACCAACGATGCCCGTGTGCTTCCGGGAGGGACCGCGTTTCTCACCGATGCCGGAATGGTCGGAGCACAGGATTCCGTGCTCGGACGTGAAATCGACGCGGTCGTCCGGAAATTCAGAACCGGAATGCCGCAGCGTCTTCCGGTCTGCGAAAAGAACATCCGGCTTGACGGAGCAGTCGTTTCCTACGAACTTGCAACGGGAAGAGCCGTGGCCATCAAACCGATCTCAAGAATGTACAATGGGGAAGAGCTGAAATGAACAAACTGCCTGATATCGACTGGAACAGAGTGGACGCCCTGATTAAAATGGCCCTCGACGAGGATCTCGGCGACCGCGGAGACACCACAACCAATTCGGTCATCGACGAAGCGTTGATCGTGGACGCCGTCTTTCTCGCCAAGGAGGACTGCGTCTGCTGCGGACTCAATATCGCGGAACGCCTGATGAAAACGGTCGATCCCTCCATCCATTGGGAAAACCTGGTGCGGGAAGGCGATTTCTGTAAAAAAGGAACCGTCATGGCGAAGGTCACGGGGAAGGCGCGCTCGCTGCTGACCGGGGAACGAACCGCGCTGAACTTTCTGCAGCGGCTCAGCGGAACTGCCACAGCGGCCCGGCGCTATCAGGAGGCGGCTGGAGAGAAAAGCGTCATTCTGGACACCCGGAAAACGACTCCCGGATGGCGGAATCTGGAAAAATATGCCGTGGCAGTCGGCGGTGCGCAGAATCACCGGATCGGACTTTACGACCGGATCATGATCAAGGACAATCACCGCGAGCTTGCCGGGCTCGGCGGAACAGGCGGCATTCTGCGGTCCGTGGAACGTGCGCGCAAACAGTATCCCGATCTTGAAGTGGAGGTGGAGATCGATTCGCTGGCGGAACTGCCCGAAGCGCTGGAATCCGGTGCGGAATATATTCTGCTGGACAACATGTCGACGGCGGACATGGCGGAAGCGGTCCGGATCACCGCGCACCGGGCAAAACTGGAGGCGAGCGGAAACATGACGCTGCCGCGCATTCCGGAGGTGGCGGACACGGGGGTTGATTTCATCTCGGTCGGAGCGCTGACCCATTCCGTCAAATCCGCGGACATCTCCATGGACATTCTTTCAAAACGGAGCTGACAGATGATTTCACGTCTCAGGGGAACGCTGGCGGAAGCCTCTTTCACGGAGGCTCTGGTGGATTGTGCAGGGGTGGGATACAGTGTCTTCATTCCGATCTGCACATATGACAAGCTTCCGAAACCGGGAGAGGAGGTTACTCTTCACACCGTTCTTGTCGTGCGGGAAGATGATATGAGTCTTTACGGATTCGCGACGAAGCGTGAACTCAAAATCTTCAATCTGCTCAACATGGTCAATGGAATCGGAGCAAAGACCGCGTTGAACATTCTCAGCAGCATGAACATTCCCTCCTTCTGTCAGGCGATTCTTTCGGCGGATGTGAAATCTCTGAAAAAGATCAATGGAGTCGGGCCGAAATCCGCGGAGCGCATGATTGTTGAACTGCGGGACAAGATTCGTGACATTGATCCTTCCGCGGAATTCGCTGCGGGCGGAGCGTCTTCCGCGGTGATCGACCGCAATACGGAAGATGCCATTATGGCGCTGGAAAAACTTGGGTTTCAGAGAATCAAAATTCAAAAATGCGTGGTGGAGGTTGCCAATTCGCTGCCGGAAAAGGAACGGTCGGTGGAAAACATCATCCGGCATTCTCTTCAGTCGCTCAACAAAGGATAGGTTGGAGAGGCGGATATGCGGGAAACAGGGATTCCACCCACTTACATTGTCCTTGACGTTCCCTCGCCGATGGCGGAGTGGATTCAAGCCATGCGCAAAAGGTTCGATGAGGAACGTTCGCGTCTTCCTGCCGAAATCACGCTGACCGGGTCCAATGGGATTGGATTTCTTTCTCCCGGACAGAGTCTGGAGTTCATTGCGAACTGTCTTCGGAGAGCGGCGGAACAGATTCCGCCTTTTGAAGCGGAGTTCGGGAATGTGGAACGATTTGAGAACACCGACATTTATTTTCTGAATCTGATTGATGAGACTCCGTTTTTGCGTGCCCATGAGATTGTTGCGAATTGCGGGCTTCGGTTTGAGCCTTCTCCTTATCCCTATCAGCCGCACTGCACATTGAAATTGCGGAAGCCGCCGAAGGATCTTCAGGAGCTTTTGGAACTTTTTCTGCTTCAGGCGCCGCGTCATCCGTTCCGATTGGATTTGCTGTCTTTGTATTCGCTGCCGACTCCGGACACCTGTGATTTGATTTACAAAGTTGAATTAGGATCATCTCTCTGATTCCGTTGTGTTGACATATCTTGCTGAATAAAATTACGGAAAAATGCGCAAGCATTTTTCTCGGGTCAAGGGCCGCTGCCCTTGTCGCGGTCCAGCGGCGAGACGCTGGTCGTGCGAAGCACGAAATCTTTTTTTTGCGAAGCACGAAATCTTTTTTTTGCGAAGCACGAAATCTTTTTTTTGCGTAGCACGAAATCTTTTTTTTGCGAAGCACGAAATCTTTTTTTGCGAAGCACGAAATCTTTTTTTGCGAAGCACGAAATCTTTTTTGCGAAGCACGAAATCTTTTTTGCGTAGCACGAAATCTTTTTTGCGTAGCACGAAATCTTTTTTGCGTAGCACGAAATCTTTTTTGCGTAGCACGAAATCTTTTTTGCGAAGAAAAATATTTATACTGAAATTCTATCAGGATGTTTCGCCCGTTGGGCGACCAGCTTGTTCAGCTGGACCGAAGCAGGTCACGGACCTGCACCGAGCCTGCGGCTCCTATTTTTTTCTTTTTCTTATTTTTTATACTTGAAGCAGTTCTTCTCGTTTCGCCCGTTGGGCGACCAGCTTGTTCAGCTGGACCGAAGCAGGTCACAGACCTGCACCGAGCCTGCGGCTCCTAATCCAAATCAGTTCCAGTTGCAATTTTCAGGAAACCGATTATATTCTCCTCTAGAATCATATGGAATGCAAGGAGATAACAACAGGATGCGGAAGGATAACAGAAAAACAAAGGATCTTCTTCTGATGCTTTGTCTGATTGCTGGAGGCATCTGTTTTCTTCTTACCCAATGCCGTGTGAATTATACGAAAGACAGAAGACTGATGCAAAGCATCACATGCGCCTCCCAGCTGAAACAGATCGGAATCGCACTCGGAGAATATGCAAGAGAAGAAGGAGCCTATCCTTTCCCGGATGGAACAGAGGGCTTGAACTTGCTGAACATCCGCTCCTATCCGGAATGGAAAAGATTGTTTCTCTGCCCCTCCTCCCCCCTCCGTCCTGGCGAAACAGACTCTCTTGAGGAATCCCATTGCAGTTATCACTATTTCAGCGGAAGCGATCCGAAACACAATGATTCTGGAGATATTCTCATCATTGAACGACGCGGCAATCATGAGAATTTTTTCAATGTTCTGTATGCCGATGGCCGCGTTGGCGGCGTCATTCCGGAAACTCTCCCCGCCACCTTGGAATCTGTTCTGAGGGAAAGCTATCAGAATGACTTCTCCACCCCGTTCCGACAGCATCAGCTGGAAACCGTCCGCACACTGGATCGCATCTTTGAAGCAACACACGGAAAAAGGAGCAAGTGAAATGGATTTGAAAACCGTGATTGAAAAGCGGCGAAGCTGCCGCGCCTATCTGGACAAGGAGGTTCCCGAAGAACAAATCCGGGAATGCGTCAACGCCGCAAGAATGGCCCCCTCGGCATGCAACAAACAGCCATGGCGCTTTATTGCGGTAAGAAATGCGAACCTGCGGAAACGGATCTGCCGGGAAGCGATTCTGCCGGGAATCAAAATGAACTGGCTGGAACAGGTTCCCGTTCTCATGGTGATCTGTCTGAAAAAGAAACTTCTCACCCATATTCTTGCCCCGCTGCTCTCGGGAATTCCCTATGAATATATTGATATCGGAATCGCGGGGGAACACTTTGTCCTCGCAGCGGAGGAACGGGGACTGGGAACTTGCTGGATCGGCTGGATCAATGCGGTGAAAATCAGAAAGATTCTGAATCTTCCGCTGAATGAGACTCCGGTTGCGCTGATTTCCCTGGGATATCCGGCGGCGGAACCGGAACCGTGTTCCCGTCTTGAGCTGGATGACATTTTGGAAATCCGCTGAACAGCAGTCGGGACACCTTCGTTTCGGAAAAGAGGAGGAGGGGAATGGACTTTTCCGAAGATTTTGAGAAGCACTCTCCCGCGGCGTTATGTTCCGCAGCGGGAGAGTGTTTTGCATTCATCGGGTCAGATGATACGCCATGACGCCGCCTTTGAAGCATCCGGTATCGACATGGAATACGAATCCGTCGCGGGATCGTCTGCCTTGAATGGTTCCGAGAGGAGCGCCGTCGACGGTCAGGGCTGTAATCCGGTAGTCATGCGACGACCTCAACGTCACTTCCGCACTTCCTTTCTGAACAAGCGCAGGCATTCCGCCTTCCTTGCGCAGCAGTGTCATCTGAGGCGAACCGAAAACCATGCCGGTACAGTTGACATTTGTCAAATGAAGGAAAAGCATCTCCCTGCTCTCCTCAAGCGCTTTGTCATCCAGAGAGATCAGTGCAACCGTTACAGCAGAAGAGGAATTGCGTACAGCCATCATTTTCCCGCAAAGACACCCGTTCCGAAAGGTCAGAGATTCTGTTTTCGGCGATACAACAGCCAAACTTTTTTCCTGGGGATCAAACCGGATCTCATTTGTAGATGAGATACACTTTTTCCATGCCAGAAGATTCTTCCATCCGGCAGAGAGTTCCGGGTTCGGGAAGCATTCGGGACGAATCTCGCTCCGATTCCGGAAAAGAACCTCCGGACGCCCCGGGTCCGCTCTCCCGATCTGAACTAGAAATCCCAGTTTCATTAACTCCGGCGAGCGAAAGTTCGCATCTTTTTTCCGGAATTCATTTTCAGAGATTTCCAGAGCGGCCTTCCATTCAGAAGCACGGACATCGCCTCTCAGAAACATCGCTGCGGTAATTCGTTCTGTCAAAAGTCCGACAGGATCATTTACGATATCAAATCCACCAATGCCGGAATTTTTATTTTCCATTTTTCCAATTCCATGCGACCAGGCGAAACGGTAGATGGCATCCCAGTCCTGAAGAGCTGCAAGCGCTCCGACCACGGGTCCGCATTCCGCACGGAACTGATTTGGATAACAGATATTGTACTCCGTTATAAAAAAGGGCTTTCCAAAGACCCTCGTCGGAGCCAGCAGAAGAGGAAATCGGCAGAAATCTTCCAGTGCGCTCTTCTGCTTGAACGCGGAAGGCAGACTCCAGGCTTTTTCCGGATAGCTCGGATGATCCTGATAAAGATGATTGTCCACAAAATCGAAATTCCGGACCAGCACGGCACTCAACGGATCCACATGAGCGTTAGAGCTGGTTGTCAGGACCGGGCATTTCAGTTCCATCCGGATAAAATCAGCAAGTTCGCTCATGGCCTTCTGCTGCATTTTCAGAAGAAAACGGTAGAACTGAGGATCAACAAGGTCGGCTTTTGCATCCGGAATTCCCTGCTGTCTTTTCCACGTTTCAAACGAGTTCTGGAACAGAGTTATTGTCTGCGGAGTACTTTTCCATGTCCCGGCAATATAGTCTTCGTTCACCAGATTGACGGCAATCAGTGCTGGCTCTTCCGCCAGAGAACATCCAGTATACCGATTTCTGTGTGTCATCAGATTGCGAATATACATCTTTAGATTTTCCCGTGCCTCTTTTTGAATGACAACAAGTGCCTTGTAGCCTTTTCCAGGAGAGGGAACCCCATCCGCCTTTTTCAATGTTCGGCTGGAATAGAAGTCGAGAGTAAAATATAATCCTTCCCGCTTCAGACAATAAATCAGATAGTCAAACTTCTCCATTTTTGCCGGATCCAGATCCGTGGAACGAGGAGAAGAGACGTTCAGAAGTGTTCCATTGTCGATATGATGGAACCGGACGGAATTATAGCCGCTTTTCCTGAGTTCGCGAGCCATCCTCTCTGCCATCTCATGAGAGGGGGTACATGCAGAAAAGCAGAGATTCGTTCCAAAAAATCGGATATGCTTCTCCGGGGCCTTTTCAAAACAGAGATGTCCTTTTGAAGAAATACGAACGCGACCGTATTTTCCTGCCGGAGCATCAGCAAAACGGGAAAAATCAAGCGGAGAACCTGGAATTACGCAACGTCGAAACTCCATCGGCAGCCATTGAGAATCGGCGACACGCCGGACATCCCGGATTACAATTTCTTTCGTGGAAAATGGAAAGGCTGAAAACGTGATTGCGGGAATCATCCAGAGACTTCTGTCACTGATCATGACAAGCCGAATGGATTTTATCTTCTTCTTTTTCAAGGGAAAGCGGGACGCGAACAATCCAATCCGCTGGGCCGGGTTCTCCCCTTCCCATAGAACAATCCCATTTGTCCTTCCCATAGGCTCCCACCAGTTTCCGACCGACTGCGAATCGACGGAACAGCTCTCCGTATCCCCGTCGGCATAACCAATCTCGATCCGGCCGATTTTCTTTTCCGGCCACGCAGCCGCATGAAGAAGATTGATCGCTCCGGATTCAGGCATCGAATCAGGAACCGGGAGAACCACCTCCGACGGCAAATTCTGAGCACACTTTTTCCCTCCAAGCACCAGAACACTGCGCCCCCCATTTTCCCGAGGATCCTGAATATGGAATTCCACTCCAGAATAGGCAAGCACCCGCTCTTTCAGGGAAGAAAGATCATTTCCACCTCCCTGTCCGCTCCATCCGCGTACTGGGGAAGAGGCATCGTCTGCAAATCCTCGGTTCATCGCCCTGCGGAAATCAAGGGCTTCGGAGCACTGGCTTTTCACGGAAAATTTTAAGATTCCTTCCCAAGTTGCCTGAGATGTTTTCCGAAGCATGATCCGAAGAAAAAAGAACGACTGATTTCGCGCCCTGCAATCTCCAATCAACAGAGAAAGTTTCTGCGCACTCTCCACAACAAGCTGTTTTTCCCCTGAGATAATCTCCACATTGTGGAACGGAAGATATTTATAAAGCTCGAATTTCTCATAATTTTCCGGCAGAACCTTCTGCTGTCCGTCTATTGTCAGTCGGCTATCCAACGGAAAATCCATGGAAAGGTAAACCGTATTGATTTTCATTGGTTTTTCCAAAGTCGCTTTTATTTTCAGAGAAAACGATTCTGGAGAACTCTCCAGAATCTCTGTATGGAAGGACATGCACACACGGTCAATCAGCCACTCTCCGGAAAAGATGTTTCCATTCCATTGCGGATTCCGGAGGTTCCCTGGACCATACCCCTTCCACTTTGCATCGAACACCCCGAAACTCATTTTCCTCCCGAAAAAACTGGTTTCAAAAATCCCGGATTCCGTTTTTTTCCATGTGTTTCCCCCGCATATGCTCCCCCCGCAAGCAAGAAGCGCCGCAAAAAACAATCCTTTCAAATTCTTCATTTTCCTCTTTCCTGTTTCCAATTAATATTGTTCCCCTCTGGAATCTCCCCAAAAGCCATTTGGAGGAATTGTTCTCTTTTCCGGAATCAATGAATATTTGAGACCTCCCGTATGTCCGTCACAATACAAAATATTAAGGGAAGTCCCGCCGGAGTGCCGGTTTGCTGTTATGGCTATATCGGACTTCCGAATGGCACAGCCCATTTGCCACTCACCCTTATTGTCAATATCAAACAGAAATGCCCGGGAAGAGGGACGCGTAATTTTAGAATGAATCCGCGTTTGTTTACTGTAATAGGAAATATCATTGCTGATTGCAAGAACGTTGACTCCGTAAAACTGAGTCCAGTAGTTTCTTCCGGCATATCCGCTGTCCACAAAAACAAAATTATTTTGTGCCGGGCAGTCAAAAACCGCTCTGGGACGCTTCCGCTTCACATCCCAGTGCACCCCGTCATAAATAGAAAGAGAGGAGTTCAAATACGGTGTCAAAGCATCCTGAACCTTGGAAGCTCCTCCGCCGTTTGACGCATAGGTAGGACAGATATCATTCCGATCTGCCAGATACATTTGCAGAAAGATTCCAATCTGTTTCAAATTATTGAAACAGGAAGCATCTCTTGCCTTCCCTCTTGCCGAATTCAATGCTGGAAGAAGAAGTGAAGTAAGAATTGCTATAATTGCAATCACTACAAGCAGCTCTATCAATGTGAAAATGGATCGCCTCATAAAAAAATCTCCTCTGTTATTGGATTGTTGTTTATCATTTTCCTGACCGTATTGCCTTCGATGAGTCTTCCCATGACCTCACAATGTGTGGGAGGATCGTTATTTCCCTCCAGACGGCTCAGAAGACGCTCTGCTGCAATCCGTGTCCGCAGATAATACATATTGTTGAACGCCGTTATCGCATAGCCCGGAATCGAAACAAGCGGCCTGTCGCATCCGGTCTCCGCGGAAAGCAGCGAAACATCTTCCGGAACTTTCATTCCTGCGCTCAGGAGCGCACGGAGAATTCCGGAGGTAATCCCGTCATGTCCTCCAATGATCAGCTCCGGCAGCGTTCCCGAATTCCGAATCAATTTCAAGGTATATTCAAATGCGCCCCGCTCCGGATCGCGCATCGGTCCGAAAGAATAGGAGTCCGGATAATTCTGAATATTGTCCGCACCGAATGGGATTCCTTTCCGTCGGAGCACCTGTCCCATTCCGCGGAGCGTATCCTGTTCCTCCCGCCCGATATCGGCCCCCTGTGTAATGTACAAAATCCGCCGGAACCCCCGTGCAGCAATATAATCGCCGAGAACAATTCCTTCCCCGAACGGGGAAGCGGAAATGCTGTCCGCCTTCAGTCCCGGTACCGGAAGACCCCAGATCACCGTTTTTGTTCCCGGTACCGGCATGAGATCCGCAGTGAACTGAAAGAATTTCGGCGAAACCGGAAGCAGAAGCAGTCCGGCGGGAGGTTTGTTATGACAGTCCCTCAGAAAACGCGCGTACCAGGAAAGATTCGCACAGGCGCAATAGGTCTCAACCCGCCATTCCGTTTCCATGAAAACCTCGTTCACCGCCTGCGAAAGAGTCAGATTGATCTTTTCATTCAGCGGATTAATCAGCATTACACGCCGGTTGTCCTTTCCCACCTCGGGAGGGCGCGGCTCGGCAACGGTGGTCCCCTGTCCCCGGCGGCACTCCAGAATGCCTTCCCCTTTCAGACGGCCGACCGCACGAGTCACCGTCGTAATCGCCACGGAAAACTGGCGGCTGAGCTCCCGATGCGGCGGAAGGTGCATCCCGGGCCTCCACTCTCCGGATCGAATCCGGTCCTTGATATGCTTGCAGATGATCTCCTGCGGCGACATGTTCATTCCTCCACTTCGCTTTCCGGTAATATTATAAAACATCTTTTTCTGGTCAACAAGATCTTTTTCCCGGAAAATACAGGAAAAAAACTCTTCCGGTAATACAAGAAAAAATTGTACTACTTTCTTCCCCCTCCGGCACGCAGGCCTCCGCAACGCCCCGCTTTCCTCTCCTTTTTCTGAAATTTTTCTCCTTTTTTCCATGATCTTCTTGACATTTCACCCAAGAAATGATATTCTTTCCATTGAGTCCGCAAATCGTTTGCGGTGACGATTTGCGGAAAACGATAATTTTCCATTTCCGAAAACCAGAGAGAAAAAAATGCCGGTCGGATTTGCCGTCAATTTGAAAGACATTGCGCGGGAGGCGGGAGTCTCCATCTCCACGGTTTCCCGCGTCATCAAGGGCAAAGGGGAGATCGCACCGGAAACACGGGAACGGATCATGGCCATCTCCCGGCAGATGGGATACCGCGAAAACCGTTTCAGCAAGGCGATCCGAACCGGAAAAACCGGTCTGGTCGGCGTGCTGATGGATTATACCGATCCCTTCTTCGGAAAAATTGCAAAAAGCATCGAGGAGACTCTGCGGCAGAATGATTTTCTGCCCCTCCTTCTCCACTGCAGCAGAGAGGAGGCGCAGGAGCTGTTTCATCGTCTTGTGGAACAGCGCGTCGACGGAATGATCCTCATTGCCCCCTTTGACACCGCGGGAAACGATTTCTTTCAGGAACTTTCCCGATGCGGCATTCCCATCGTGGCCATGGATCGCGAAATACCCGCCGACGTCAGCTTCGTCGGTACCGACGATTATGCAGGAGGATGGCGAAACGCGGAATACTTTTACCAGCTCGGTCACCGGAAGCTCGGTTATTACAGCGGTCCGCAGCAGGCCAGTTCCGCCGCTCTCCGGAAAAAAGGATTTCTGGATTTCTGCAGCGCCCATGCAGACTGCCGGTATATTCAATTCGGAACCGAACGGTGGTATGCGGATCCGGATGAATGTATCCGTAATTTTCTGCTCCGTCATCCGGAAGTCAGCTGCATCGGTTCCTTCTACGACTGTTATGCCCTTCAGGTGCTCCGTCTCGCAGAAGAACTGGGACGGCGGATTCCGGAGGAGCTCGCCCTTTCGGGATTCGGAGATCTTCCCCTGCTCTCCAGCCAGCCCTCCTTTCTCACAACATTCGACCAGAAACCGCGGGAACTGGGACGCGCCGCCGTCGAATCTCTTCTGCGTCACATGAATGACAAGACGCTCGCTCCGGAAAAAATCCGCATCAAACCGGAACTTGTCATCCGGCAATCCACAGAAAAAAAACAGGCGAAGCACTCTGCCGATATCAAAAATTCAACAGGAAAAACGGGAAGTAAAGGATGAATTCAACGCAGAAGAATTTCATATTGATAGAGCTGCTTCTTGTTGTAGCAATTATTGTTGTTTTAATTTCAATATTGTTTCCGGCACAGGGCAAAGCCCGGGAAAAGATCGCCAGCGGGTTTTACGGTCTCTCCCCCCACCTGCATGGAGAACAGAAATCTCCGCAGATGGTCCGAAACGCTTCCCGGGTTGTTTCTCCTTCGATTGCCCCCACCATTCCGGAGAACCGCAGTGAAAGGAGTTCCTGCTGGCCGGAGGACATTTCCGATCTGTGCGATATGGCCTTCCTCCACAGCCGTGAAATGAACCAGGGCCGGTTCGATTGCCACGTTTCCGGACGGACCAGTTACCAGCACTGTCAGGCACATTCCTCCTTCGGATATATGAAAAAAGGATACAAATCATGTTTCACAGCAAGGAACCGGTCATGAAAACAACAACTTTACTTCTGATCCTCGGGACAGCCACCGCGATCAGCGGCTTTGCCGCCCCCTCTTTGCGCCTTTCCGGCATTCTGGCGCAGAACGCGGAAAACGGAACCGGCTTCCGGACTCTTGATTCCACCGGAATCACCAATGATCCGGCAACCGGAAATCTGCTGATTCTGAACGGAGGAACTCTTTTCGAACAGGAGAAAAACGGCAGACGGAAAAAGGTGCTGAATCTGGTCAACACTCCGGGAACGCTCTGCAATGACGGAAAAAATGTTTTCCTCAAATCCAATCAGGTTGTGACTCGGATCGGCAGAGTCGAAAACGAATGGAAAAAACTCCACCAGTTCTTCCTGAAGAAACCGTACCGCCACATCACCATCGCCGATGCGGGAACTTCGGGCGGATTCGCCGCAAAAGGAAAGATTTTCGCTCTGGATGGGCGGGAGGTCCACGCCTTCACCCGGGAGGGGAAACTGCTCGGAATCGTCCTGACGCTGCCGGAACTTCGGAACAGCTGTCCCTACACCGCTCTTGCGATTCTGCCCGGGTCCGGCGATCTGCTTGCTTCCAGCTACTACCCGGATCTGAAGTTCTACCGTTTTCGGACGGATGGAACCGAATATAAAAAAGACGGCTGGCCGATCAGCGGATGGGTCACGGAAAGCGCCTTCACCGAAGGAGCCGTCTGGGGATTCCACTCCGCGGCGACCCGGTATGGAGATTCAGTGGTCAGGCGAAACGCCCTCCGGAAAATCGGGGAACACGATCTTTATCTCTCCGGCATTGCCTCGGACGGCAGAAACGGTTATTACCTGAATACCAGTCAGGGAATCCTCCATTATCCCGCCGGAAGTTTCGACGAGGCGGTGGAACGCATCGGCGGCAGCGGGACTGTAAAGACGCTTGCGCTGAACGGATCGCAGATCGTTGTCTCCCTCGGGAACCGGCTCTACGCCCTGAAGCTGGATGACGCCTGCGACTCTCCGCTCTCCAGTCAGGGCAATGAGCCGTGGCGAGTCGGAAACGGCTGGAGCGGGGAATCCGACGGAATCGCTGCGGACGGCAACGCGTTTCTGGTCTATGACCGGAAGGGCGGAATTCTCTGGCGTTTCCAGCCGAAGGCGGAAGGCGCGGAACGCTGGGTCCGGCAGCCGGGAACCTTCCGCGATCTCCGCGATATGGCGGTCCGGAACGGAAAAAGATTCTTTCTCGATGCGGGAACCGCGGCCTTCCGGAACAATCCGAACCGGATTGACGCCTTCGATTCCGATACGGTCGCCGTCGCGGACAGCAGGAGCGTCTCGCTGATTGTGAAAGGCCGAGAGCAATGGACGACCGCGCTGAAGGAGATCCGCGACATTGCCGTTCTCGGCGAATATCTCGCCGTCGCAGCCGGCGACTCCCTGCTTCTGCTGGACCGGAAAGAGGGAAAGATCGTTTTCAGGACTCCGGCAAAGCTGGATCATCTCGCCGCCGACGGCAAATGGCTGATCGGCTCCGATCCGGACCAAGCCGCCATTCTCCGATTCAAACTGAAACCATGATCCGAAAGGAGATTTCTGATGAACAAACCATGGATTTCCGCATTATTGGCTGGAGTCTTTCTTTTTCCGTCCGTTCTTCCGGGAGAGGTCCAGCTGACCGGTGATACCAACGCTCCGGAGACAAGCATGTTCCCGCAGGGAAAGAAGGTGGAGCTTTTCTACCAGGTCACCGGACTCCCCGCGAATCACGAAGGAGTGAATCTGGAACTGAACGTGGTGGATGAAAAGGAGAAGAGTCTCAAAAAATTCCGGATTCCCGTCAAGGCCGATGCGCAGGGGCGCTGGTCGGGGAGCGTGCACCCGCCCTGCGAACGGCTCGGTTTTTACCGCGTGTATTCCAGACTCTCCGACGGCACGCTTCTTCAGAAACTTGCCAGCCGCAAGGCGGGATATCTGACCTATGCCGTCGTCTTCGGAGAACACCGCTACAAGGAATATCCGATGGACGAAACCTTTTTCGGCAGTCACGGTCCCTCCTTCGGGTTTCATCGGATGCTCGGACTGCGCTGGGGATACAAAGGCAAAAACTGGTCCGTTCTGGAGGTGGAAAAGCCCGGACAGTACGCCGGGAATCCTGCCGCCGATCAGATCGACCTTCTGGGGGAACTTCCCAAGTGGAAGGAGTACTATCAGACCAATCAGAATCCGATCCCGAAATGGATGGAGGATCCCCGATACAGAATTACGAAAAACGGGAAATGGGTCCGTTTCACTCCGGAAGGGGAGAGGTATTACGCCGAATACCTGAAAACCTTTGCCGCGAATTATGCCAGACAGATCCGGAAGAACCAGCCGCGCGCGCTCATTCAGATTACCTGGGAACCGCACTATCCCTGGAACTTCAGCGGCACGGCCGGAGATCTGGTGAACATCCACAGGAACGCATATCAGGCGATCCACGCGGGTGCTCCGAACGCCTGGGTGATCGGACCGACCGCGGCGGGACTCGATACGCTGGAGTGGCACCGGGAACTCTTTGAGGCCGGACTCCTTGACTATGTGGATGCCATCTCGATCCATCCCTATTTTGCATTTCCGCCGGAACAGAACGGAATGGTGGAAAAGGTGCGGGCACTCAAAGCGCTGATCCGGAAGTACGCGGGACGCGATCTCGACATCCACGGAAACGAGGCCGGATTCGCCACGCATGAACTGCCCGGACGGGAAAAGGAACAGATGTACGGAATCGTCCGGAGCAACCTGATTCTGCTCGGCGAAGGCTTCAAGTCGAACATGGTGTTCTACACCCATGACTACTGGGGAGAACCGGGATATGGATACACCTACAATCTGAATCCGAAACGGGAGTTCGGCACGGACAAGGTCGCGCCGAAGCCCGTGGCGCCGGCAATCGGCGCGGCGGCCTATTTTCTGAACGGACACACCAGCGCGGGAGCGATCGAATCGTTCGGCGGCACGGCATGGGGATACGCCTATCAGCGGAAAGACGGCTTCACCACACTGGCGCTCTGGGATTTCAGCGGAAATCCGCGCGAAGTGGAACTGCCCGTCGGAAGAGAGAAAATCGAACTTGGCGACATGATGGGCAATACCCGGAGGGTCGCCACCGACAACGGAATGCTGAAACTCACTTTGACGAAAGATCCCGTTTATGTGATCGACGTCGATCCGGAATTCTGGGGCCGCGGCGCAGTCCGGACGATTGCTCCGGATCCGACGGCCGTCGACGGGATTCCCGGAGGAAACGTTACCGTCGGCTGCAAGGTCCATGCGAAAAAAACGCCGCTGTCCGGAATTCTCCGTCTGACAGGAGACCCGGAATCGAACCTGCCGCCGATGGAACAGAAGATTCGAGTGAATGCGGGGGAATCCGGCTCCTTCGCCTTTCCCCTTTCCCTGCCGGGGAATCTGCCGGGAGGAAACTATCCGTTGACTCTGACATTGCTTTCCGGGGGGAAGACGGTGGCGGCCGGCACTCTCCTTCTCCGGGTGAAACCGCCGATTTCCGTGGATGAAATTCTGCCGGAATTCTGTGACGGGAAAGAATGTCTGAACATCAAACTGAGTGAACGGAGCGGAAAGAACGCGGAAGGAACCCTTGAGGCAAGAATTGTCGGCAATCCGGACGGACGCAAACGGATCCGCTACCGGATCGCGGGAAAGGATTCCATGAATCTGCTTTGCGTCTATGAGGATCTGGATGTCAATCCGCTGAAGAACGACGCTCTGGAAATCCGCGTCGCCACCGATTCCGGGTTCCGGTTCAAGCATCGGACGACGATGAACTTTCTCGCGGCGGCATACCGGCCCGGCATCCGGATCGACGGAAGGTTTTCCGACTGGCAGAACGTTCCGCGCTGCTCCTTCGATTCCGGAATGATTCGCGACGAATCGAAACTTTACCGGGGAAAGCAGGATCTGGACGCCTCCGTTTCATTTGCCTGGAATTCCACGGGTCTTCTCTTTTTTGTGGAAGTGCGCGACGATGTGTTCTGCCAGCCCCACACCGGGTGGCAGACCTGGGATGGGGACAGTCTTCAAATGGGATTCACCAGAACCGTCCGCTACAAGGAGAGCGCCAATCAGCTTCAGGACAAGCGGAACGCTGCCTACAGCGAAATCGACTTTGCCTTGACGAAGAACGGTCCGGAAGTCTATCGGACCGTCACGTTCGACGCCTCGCGTTTTCCGGTGGCGCAAATTCCGCTGAGAGAAGCGCCTCTCTGCGTGAAAAAGACGCGTCTTTCCGACGGAGGAGTCCTTCTGCAATATGAAATGGCGATTCCGTGGAACTTTCTGAATTTTTCATCCGCGCCCCCCGCGGGGACACGAATCGGCTGGGCAATGAGCGTCAACGACCGGGACAAGCCGAAAGGGCCCGGAGTCCGTCTGGAAGCGTTTTCCCTGAAAAAGCCGGAACAATTCGGAATTCTCGTGCTGGCCCGATAAAGCCGTGTACCGGGGAAGCGCTTCCCGGCACTTGCTTTTTTCCGGAAAAGAGATTATATTACAGAGTTTAAATAACGGAATTTCGAAATTACAACAAACGAGGTTATCTTTATGGAAATGTACAGCGCATCCGATCTGAAAAAAGGACTGAAAATCGAAATCGACGGTTATCCCTGGGTCATTACCGACTTTGATTTCTGCAAACCCGGCAAGGGGACGGCTCTTTACCGCTGCAAGCTCAAGAATCTGATGACGGGAGCTTCCATGGACCGCACATTCCGTCCGGTTGACAAGGTGGGGAAGCCGGATCTGGAAGAGCGTGAAATGCACTTCATCTATGACGAAGGAGACAACTGCGTTTTCTCGGATTCCGAAACCTATGATGAGGTCCGCATTCCGAAGGAAATTCTCGGCAACAAGGCGAAATTCCTGGTTGAAGACGCTCTTTGCCAGGCGGTTTTCTTCAACGGCAATCCGATTGACATCACGTTGCCCACGTGGTACATTGCGGTTATTTCGGAGACCGAGCCGGGAGCCCGCGGTGATACGGCTTCCTCCAATGTCATGAAACCCGCCAAAATTGAAAACGGGTATGAGCTCATGGTTCCGCTGTTCATCAATCAGGGGGACACGATCAAGATTGACACCCGGACAGGCGAATATGCCGAACGCGTCAACAAAGCCTGATTCGCTTGCACTTCTGAGCGGTCTTGCAAGGGCATTCGAATTTCGATCGAATGCCCTTTCTCTTACCCGGGATTTCTTCCGATCGCAGGACTTCATTGAGGTTGAGACGCCGATTGCCATTCGTGCGCCCGCGGCGGAGGAATACATTGAGGCGCCGCAGACGAAAGATGGTCTTTTTCTTCGTTCTTCGCCGGAGCTGGAGATGAAACGTCTGCTGGCGGCGGGAATGAAGCGGATCTATGAGTTATCCCCCTGTTTCCGTCTGGGAGAGAACGGGCGGCTGCATCGGCAGGAGTTCACCATGCTGGAGTGGTACATGGCTGGAGCGGACTATCGGGAGATGCTGGATTTTACGATTCGTCTGATTCGGTCGCTGGCGAAGGGATTGAATGTTCCGGATGAGATCTGTGATGTTTTCTGTGACTGGGAAATCATTCCCGTGCGGGAGGCCTTTCGCAAGTTAGCCGGAGCCGATGCCGATCAATGTGCCGATGAGGAGGCGCTTTTTGAGACGGTATTGGTGGAGCAGGTGGAGCCGAAGCTGCCGAAGGATCGGCCGTGTGTTCTCATTGACTATCCGATTCGTTTCGGGGCATTTGCCCGTCCGAAACCGGAGGATCCGACGTTGACGGAGCGGTGGGAAATTTACATTCGCGGGGTTGAGGTGGCGAATGCCTATGGGGAACTGATTGATCCTGTGGAGCAGGAAAAGCGTTTCCGAAAATACAATCAAAAGCGTCGGGAGAATGGTCTTTCCGAATATCCGGAAGCGACGGAATTTCTGGAAGCGATTCGTTATGGGATTCCGGCGTCGTCTGGATGTGCGCTGGGGTTTGACCGTATTGTCATGTTGCTTTTTGGAGCGAAATCGCTGGACGAGGTAACATATCCTCGTTAACGAAAAAGCGAGGGGGGGGAGAGCTGAAGGCTCGGTGCAGGTCCGTGACCTGCTTCGGTCCAGCTGAATAAGCTGGTCGCCCAACGGGCGAAACGAGAAGAAACGATTCAACTATAAAAATAAAATAAAGAAAAAAATAGGAGCCGAAGGCTCGGTGCAGGTCCGTGACCTGCTTCGGTCCAGCTGAATAAGCTGGTCGCCCAACGGGCGAAACATCCTGATAGAATTTCAGTATAAATATTTTTCTTCCTAAAATAAAGATTTCGTGCTTCGCAATAAAGATTTCGTGCTTCGCATAAAAGATTTCGTGCTTCGCATAAAAGATTTCGTGCTTCGCATAAAAGATTTCGTGCTTCGCATAAAAGATTTCGTGCTTCGCATAAAAGATTTCGTGCTTCGCACGACCAGCGTCTCGCCGCTGGACCGCGACAAGGGCAGCGGCCCTTGACCCGAGAAAAATGCTTGCGCATTTTTCCGTAATTTTATT
>CASEYW010000135.1 GCA_949292215.1 uncultured bacterium | reverse complement strand
GTCGAGAATGCATTCATGATATTAAAACGTTGGCGCGGAGTCGCAACCAGATATGCTAAAAACACTGCTTCGTTTCTTGCTGCAGTACAAATCAGGTGTATTGCAGCTTGGGTCTTTTAACTATTGACGACACGATCTAGGTTGAATAACTTTTATGAAAAGATTGGCGTAAAGCCTCTTGAGTTCCCTGTAAAAAAGAATCTCTCATCATGCTCACAGAAAAAAACTGTACAGGAAGCAAAAACAGAAACTTCAAAGATCGTGTCGGCGACCGGAAAACAACAAAACTGTTAAATGCTTCTCATGAAAAAGAATGGGAGACAGATCGTCTCCACTCTGGCTCTTCCAGTCTGAGTCATCATTGGACCTAAGATGAAAGGCTGTCGAGAATCCGCTTCAGCATCGGTGCACAGTCATATTGATCTCTTCCTGCTGGAAGAACAAACGGCTGTCTTTTCCATGCCAGAAGCGTATCCAGCACCTTGGAATCAGGATATTGACGAAGCAGGGAAACCAGAGAAAAGAGTGCAAAGGAAAGAGCATCGAAACGATACTGATCCCGGGTTTTCTTCTGTTTCCCGTTCACCGGCAAATCCGCAGTAAAACGCTGAGCATCATCCAGGACAAGATCCCGAAGCAGCGAAATTGCTTCCCGGTCTCCAAGGCGTCCGAGCAGACAGAGAGCCTTGATCCGGTTCGGATAGGCATCCGGAATGACCGGATCACACCCATCCGGATTTGCCGCGCCCGGTTTGCTTACGATTCCCCGCAGAACCGGACAGGCACGCCGATCTCCCAGCAAGCCAAGAGCGACAGCAAAATTTCCAGCAAAACGTCCTTTTTTTTCCATTTCGGAAAACAGCATTTCTGCAAGGAATTTCCGTTCCTCCGGAGAACGGCGGAAATTAGCCGTCCAGACACTACCATAGGCGTAGGCTGCCCGTTCCCGTGGTCCATTTTTCGCCCGGTAGATCCAGGAATCCGGCGGTGTGACATCCTGTTTCAGGGCTGTGATGATCTCCTCATTGGAAAACGGCTTCAACGGAGTTCCCCGGCTGCTCCAGAGAGAGATCTCCCGTTTCCGGGGAAATACGGTAACGCCGCAGGTGTCAAGCATCTTTTTCAAACGATCGTAAGGAACGTTTCTCAGGGGGACTCCCATCCGAATGGAAAGAACAGTCGCACAGGCGGCTGCAATTCCGGTTTTCCGCATATCCGCCATCATCCGGATTCCACTTCCCGCATCATGGGCAACGCCGAAATGTTTGGAGGGAACCAGAAGGGAGTCTATGTTCTTCGGCAACAATGTACCGTAAGGCAGAGAAGCGAAAAAACCGAAACAAAGCAGACCGCAGAGAGCCTTCCACGTCTGCACATCTTCGTCTTCGAACGCCCAGTCTTCATCAATCCGAACTAAATCCAGAGGTTCAAATGTATGGAAAATGGGACGCTGAACAGGCTTTCCCGCAAGACAGTCTCGAAGCGTAACAAACTCCTCTGTTTCCACGTGGCCCTCCTCCCGCATGCCGGGAATGGCGGCCTCCAGAAGAACCCGGGAGGCGCGGGCATTCCAGAGTGCGGGCCATTTACGGGAAATCCGTTCTATGATATTGCTGTATTCCTGTGCGGAACAGACGGGATTGTCACGGAAGAATCCATAGCGGGGACGTTGTCCTCCGCGCTTCTCCTGCAAGATTGCTTTCGAAATGGCAGCCTGTCCATGGTCAAATTTTCTTCCGAGAATCATACGGCATCCAGCCATTCTTGCAACACTTCCGTTGCCGGTACAATCCATAACAATTCGCGCGGCAATATCGCAAACGATTCCGTTGCGGCAAAGACGGACCCCCTTTACGCAATGATCCTCCAGATAGACTCCAACGACAAAGGTCTCATAAGAGAGATCCAGACCGACCTCATCGGCCTCCCGCTCATAAAGAACCATCCGTTCCGGAATGGACATTCTCTGGATCGGAAAGGTGGTGTGGTGATTTTTCAATACATCCGCTGGATTCGGAGCAGGCGCAGGACCTTTTCCCTGAAACCAGACACAGCCAATGGTAGACTGTCCTCCCATTGCGATCTGTTTTTCCACACCAAGGGTCTTCAGACCGAACGCCGCTGCACAAAGAGCAGCCTCCGTTCCCGCGGTTCCAAGACCGACAACAACAGCATCATAGGAATCTTTGAAGTCTGGATGAGCTTCCTTCCGCTGAAAAATGCCTCTCTGAATCATGCCGATGTCCATTGCAGGCCCTCCTCGAATGCGGTAACGGGATCTTTATATTGCGCGGAAGGAATCCAGAGGATTCCATCTTCCGTGATCCGGCGAATCGCCCCTTCATCCTCATATTCATAAACCATGGAAGTGGCTTCTCCTCCGAGGAAAATCCGGGGATTGCTTTTCTGCAGTTGATGGAAAATGTCGTGCAGACGGAGACGTGCTTCATGCCAGGTCGCATCGGCAGGAACATCAACACGCAGCAGATGTTCTCCCGGAAGAATTCCTGCGGAGAATGAAGCACATCGCAGTTCTCCGTCCGCAGGGAGATGGGAAATTGTTCCACAAACGGCAGCACAGAGGGCTTTCCCGCGAAGGAAACCTCTGCCGCGGTTTCGCCAGCCTTCCGCTGTTGTGTCGATAATCCGCTGCGCACGAATGCCATTCAGACCATCAATGCAAAAGACCTCTGCTCTTCTCTCTTTCCCAGTTTTTATGACATCAATGAGTTCGGCATTCAAGAGGAGACGGCACTTTTTCTGATGCATCCAGTGGATAAAATAAGCGGATAACGGCGGCGGATGAATCTTTTTTCCGCTGACAATTCCACGCCGTTCCAAATCCCGGAAAATCTCTTTTCCGACTCGAGTCCGGGGAGAGGCAAGTCTGATCGGATGCAGTGCTGACGCAAATTCCGGAATCAGGAGAATTCCCCGTTCCAGAATCAGGCTTTTTTCCGGATTCCGGGAAGCGACTCCACAGGCAAAGGCGCTTCCGCCGAGAATCAGGGTTTCACAATCAATTTCAGGATTCATGACACTCCTTTCCGCATCAGTTCACCGGACACGGAACAGATGAAATCGAAACGATCCGGCATCCTCCCCGAACCCGATCAAAAAAGCTGTTCCTCATGGGCAGAAATTTTTGCTGAAAATCGTCTGTTTTTTCTTTCATAGGAATTGAAATCTCCGGTTTTTGGGATGAATGGAAAATGGACACGAAGCCAGGGACCTGGAATCAACTGACGGATTGTTTCTGGAACAGCAGCAATCACCACAGGAATTCAGTTTTCCGCTGTTTCTGAGTTTTTCCGCCGTTTTGACCAATAGATCCCGTTCTGTCTCCGAAAGTGACCGGAAGTTATTCAGTGCCTGTACTGCGGATACAATCTGCTGTTCGGAAGAAGCATGACAGATCGTCAAGACAACTCCTGGCAGGGAGATCGGGAAACGATAGGCCTGCGCAATTTTTTTGTCTTCCGCATATTCCAGATCCCCACCACGAAGCGCATTGACCGCCAGAACGGGAATTTTGCAGGTCGTCAGGAGTTCGTAAATTTCCCGAATGCGACAGAAATCCCAGTCAGCATAGTTGACTTCAATTTGAATGAAATCCCACTCTGCACCTGGAAGAAGTCGGGCAAGAACTTCCGGAGTATCGGAGAAAGAGACTCCGGCAAAACGGATTTTTCCCTGCCGCTTCAAACTCCGAAACAGTTCTGGTATGCCAAGCTGTTCCGCCCGGACCGCTTTGGCGGAGTCCAGCATTTGAAGCATATAGAAATCAAATGATCCTGTTCCGCATTGCCTCAGCTGACGCTCGACCTCTTTCCGGGCATTCTCAGGGGAATGAATCCGGTTCAGGCTCAGTTTTGAAGCGAGGAAATAGGAACTGCGCGGATATTTTTTCAGGATCTTTCCGAGAAAATATTCACTACGTCCGCCCAGATAATTCGATGCGGAATCGAAATAATTGATTCCATGCTCCATTGCGGATCCGATCATCCGTTCCACCTGTTCTGCATCAAGACTTTTTGAATGAACGTTTTGAGGGAGATTCATGAGGCCGAGACCAAGCAGCGGCAGAGAGAATCCACGAAAGTTTCTCCGTCCGATTTTTGCCTTTGCGCTCGAAGAAACGTCCGCGTGTTCTGTTGTCTCCCCGGACAGGGAAAAGGGGATTACGCTTAACGCGGAAAGTTTCAGAGCGTTTGCCAGGAATTCCCGTCTGTTCATTGTATTGTTCCTTTCTTAGTTCCAGCGAATGCAGCTGTAATGATGTGTATCGGGAATTTATTTCAATCGGTTCCGAGTGCTCTCTCCCGGAGACAGGCGAACAACCCGTTTTTCAAAAAAGGTTCCGTTTCTCTCCCCTCGAAGAATTCTGCGCTGAAGCCAATTCAGAAGGTGCTCCTTCATGGATTCCCTGCATGAGACAACGGAAGGAATGATACCATTGAACAGCAGCGGAGTCGATTCTTCAAAAACGAGAACAGAAAGATCCTCCGGAATCCGGATCTTTTGTTCGTTCAGAATATCAAGGACTTCACGGACCATCGTTCTTCGAGTATAGATCAACATATTCTCTTTCAGAAAGCTCCTGTTTCTTAGCCTGGATTTCAACTGTGTGGGAGAGCAGTAGGAATCCTGCGGGATTTTGCCGCTTTTGCACAACCGCCGATAGACTGCCGGATAGGTAGGATTTGCCGTAAGAAATTTTCGATATGGAAGAGTTCCAAGATCGGAGATGAACAGAATATGTTCGTACCCGTTTTTCCGAGCAAATTCCACCACAGCATCGGCTTCCTGCTCGGAATCCAGCAGAATTGTATCATACGCGGTTTTTTCCCTGGATATGACCAGAAAAGGAATTCCTGTCTTCGCAATCTTTTCCGCGACTTCAGAATAGGAGGATTCCTCCGGAGAATATCCATCCCAGACGATTCCGGACAGCGTACGGATTGTTTCCAAAAGTCTGGCTTCGGAGTCCGGCATGTCAGATCGGAAGAGAAGCTCATACTTCAGACCAAGCATTTCAATGACATCGGCAAAAAGTCCGGAAAAATGACTGACCGCCAAATCCCCGTTATAACGCAGATAGCCGATACACCATGAATTCTGCTTGTTCATCATAAAATCCGGATGAACAAAGGTCCCCATTCCCTTCCTGGCCAGAAGAATTCTGGATTTCACCAGTTCCTGCAGAGCCTTCCGCACCGTGATCCGGCTGACATCAAACAGTTTGCAGAGTTCATTTTCCGAAGGCAGTTTCGAATTGCCGTCCGACGCCTGCAAAGCCAGATTGTAAACGAAGGTCCTGACCTTGATATATTCCGGAAGCGGATTTGCCATTTTAATCCCCTATTACATAACAATACATTACAAGTTCTTTTTAGATTATACTCCATTTTTCTGTTCCTGTCAATAGAGAAAAAAGAAAAGATAAAAAAATCTTAACTTGAAAAGCTTGAAAAAGGAAACGCAAAACTCTTTTTCTCTGCGCGGACGTTTCTTTGTCCGACAACACGAATTCAAGAATTTTTCAGAAAAATTCCCTTTGCGGGATTGACTTTTCCGGATGGTTAGAGTATAATTAAAAACAAATGTATTATAACGTATTAATACAAGTAAAGGAAGAGGTCAATGGGCACTGCGACACCGGAATATGCGAAAGTCCGTTCATTTGTTTATTCGCTTGCGATGAACCGGACGGACACGGACCGGAAAATTCCATCGGAAAAAGAGCTGTGCGAACTGTTCAGCGTCAGCCGGGTAACGGTCCGGAATGCGCTGGAACCGCTGATTTCCACAGGGATACTGATCAGCAAGCGTGGAATGGGGACATTTGTAAATCCCGCGCATCAGAATTGCCGGGATCTGGATTCCTCTCTCCTCGGCTATATCCAGCACGGAGGAATGCAGGCCACCAGTCAGCTTTCCGGTACAGGACCGCAGGTCATCGAACAGTGCGGAATGGATTATGACCTGCTGGACATCGCTTCCAGCTCTGCGGAACAGTTCACCGAACTTCTGAAAGGACTTTCCGGAGTAATCTGGGAATATTACACAAAACAGAGCGAAGTTTTCCTGGAGGTTCTGAAAAAAAGTGCGCTTCCGTTCCTGCTGATCTACCGGAAACATCTGGAGAAAGACTCCGACTGCATCATGGTGGACGAAACAGCCGAAGGCCGTCAGATCGCCGAATATGCCAAACGAATGGGACATCGGAACATCCTGTTTCTTTACAGGACCAAACCTGACATACAGCTGGAAGAGAATACCGCCTACACCACGGCTATGCGAAATCTTTTCGATCTTCCCTCCAACCGGCAGGTTCCTGACACCCATCTTCTCCACTTCACCGGACTCCGAGACTTCATCCGGAAACCCGAGTTCCGGAAATTCACAATGATCTACTCCTCAGGGAGCATTGCCCGGCCGGTGATGCAGGTTCTGAAGGAGGCAGGTCTTTCCGTCCCCCGCGATCTCTCCTATCTCGTCTATGGAAAAACATTCTCTTCCTTCTTTGGTGGAAGGAAGCCAACCACCATCTCCATCGAAAACAACTTGGAGAACGCCATCGTCGACTGGCTTGATCTGCGCTTCTGGCAGAAAAACCGCAACGGCGTGTTTCAGAGAAGGATTCCCGCCGAACTCATTCCCGGAGAAACCGTTCAAAACATCTCAACCAAGGAGAACCAGATATGACTGCCAGAACACCCGCTATTCTCACTCGAAAATGTTTCACTTTAATAGAATTGCTTGTTGTTATTGCAATCATTGCGATTCTTGCTTCACTTCTTCTGCCCGCATTGTATGCGGCAAGAGACAAGGCGCAGCAAATCTCCTGTGTCAACAACATGAAACAATACGGGGTTACGATTCACATCTATGTCGGCGACAACGACGACTGGTGCCCGGCGGAAGAACAGATGTTCCGCTGGGCGGGCGCCCGCAGTTTTCCTGGAATTTTCTACTCCGTGCCGGGAACCACTTCCATCAATCCGAAATTTGATCAGCCGGGAATCAAGGGGCGCTGGATGTGTCCATCTCAGCAATCGCTCCCCGGCGCAAGCTGGTATCGCACGAATTATCAGCCCATGCAGGGAGATGCAAATACTGTCGGAAAAAATTACGGAGGGCTGTTTTACCAGGATTCCAGAAACGAAGAGAACAAATATACCGTCAGGAAATTCAATGAAATACATTCTCAGTCCATTATTCTCGTGGAAAAAATAATGACGGAAAACAAAGTACAGCCCAACGGACTTGCCTTATCCTGTTTTGGAGGAAACCCATATTATTACAATAAGCATTTTGAGATGATGGAAAGCGGAGACTATGAGAAATGTATTGCATACCGTCACGCCTCTCTAAGTGCCAACTTCGTCTTCAAAGACGGTCATGTCAACAGTTACAGTGTCACAAAATTCCGCGTCAATCAGAAAACCTGTGCGGTAATTGATTAAATCCGGCAAAGGAGTGGTAAATGAGAAATCTTATTTTTCTGATTCTGGTTCCGGTATTTGTTTTCTGCGGAGCAGCGGAAAAACTCCCCCTCCCCTCCGGGAAAGCGGAACTGAAGCAGACAGAGTCGTTCGCTCCCGTGAAGCATTTCATTCCCAAAATTGAGAAACAAAGCATCATAAGCGGCGGGAAAACGCTTGAGATCAATCCGAATGGACAACTGATTCTTAACGCGAACGGAGAAAACCTTGCCAGGTTCTTCTATTTTTTTTCCGGGAAAAACCGTCATACCGGACAAGGACAATGGATTGAATCAGGGAGTGCCAATGTCTATCCGGCCTTGAAATCTGTTCTCCGGCGGGAGAAGAACACCTTTCTCTATGAAGGCGTAATGAATCTCGGCGGACATGAATGGAAGCAGTATCGACAGGAACTCACCCTTCTTCCGGATGGACTGATCCGCATCGACTGTGAATGGTTCCCCTCCCCCGATCCGGAAAATGAACTGCGGGGCCATTCCTTCTGGATTACAATTCCACGATCCGGAATGAACGGAAACACGTTTGATCTTTCCGGCCGATCCGTGACTGTGACGCCGGATATGAATAACCTCATTCTCGGTTCACTCCGGGAATCGTCGTCTGTTCTCACTGTATTTCAAAACAATGCTGAAAAAGAGTTCCGCATTTCCGGAGAACGGAAAAAGGAATTCAACGGGTTCAGTGTATTCTGCTTCAAGGACCATGTCCGGATCTCCGTGCAGGAGATTCCGAAAACACGCAAGCTGCGCTTTTATCTGGATTTGCGCCGCGGAGTCGGAAAAAAAGAGTCTCCGGATATTCTTGCAGGAATCAATTTCAAACGGATTGAAAATCTGGAAATGCCCGATCGCTCTTCCCGGAATCTCCTCCGGAATCCGTCGTTCGAACAGGGCTTTCATGAATATTTTCTCTTTTTCTATGGATATGATCCCATCCCTGACAAATGGAATCGTCCACCGTTTGAAATCGACACGAAGGAAGTCTTTGCGGGGGAAAAATCCCTGAAGATCCATATTTTGAACGACAGGGATCATGATGTCCGCTCCCTCCGCAAAGCTGCGAATTTGAGTGCTTCTCCAGTGATTCTCGAACCGGGCGTCTACACTTGCAGTTTTTATGCGAAAAGCGATGTTCCAGACGCATATCTGAATCTCTGGGCCAGCCGTTTTCGCTCCGGTTCTGTCTACGGAAATCTCCGGAATGCCGTGTGCACGGTCCGTCCGGGAAAGGAGTGGAAACGCTTTTCCTTCACGTTTGAGGTTAATCTGCCGAAACCGGTGATTCTGAACATAAATGCGGTGGCGCCATCGAAGCGGGGGAGTGTCCATGTCGACGCGATTCAGCTTGAACGCGGAAAAACAATGACACCATTCACGAGCAAACTCGTCGAAGGGGAACTGCTGAGTTCTGCACCCGATAACTTCATCTCTGCAAAGTCACCGATCGGTGCAAGGCTGCGTCTGCACACCTTCCCGGAAGCGGAGGGAACGGCAACCATCTCCGTCAAGAACTTTTTGAATGAACCGCTCTTCCGGCAGACCTTCCCGTTCCGTGCGGACAAAAAAGGAATTGCCGAATTTTCTCTTCCATTGGATGGAAAACTCGGCAAGGGAATCTTCATGATCCGAACGGACTATAAACTTGCGGATGGACGAAGCTGCTACGATCAGCACCGCCTGACGGTTGCCGACTTTCTTGAAAACAGACATCCGCTGAAACGTATCTTTGCCAAACAGTACGGGGGAACCGATCTGGATCAGCCGGACTTTCTTCGTCTTGCCGATCGTCTCCGCAAGGTGGGCATCGGCTCTGAAACACACTCCGGACGGAACGAGAAATTCTACCGTGACGCCTACCGAGCATTCGGAATCGAACCGATCGACGGCACTGTCTACAATCCGCTCTACACGAACGGACGGAAAAAAGTCGGATTCGCCATTCTCAAAAAGAAGCCTTTCCGCGACTATCCTCAGCTGAAAGACTCCGGCAACATTCTGATCCGGGATTTCTACCTTGATGCAGACGGCAAAATCACATCGGAATATCTGGAAAAACTTCGAAAGGCTGTCTCCAGCTATGTTGCCGCACATCCATGGATTCCGGTCTGGGGGTTCGGCTATGAGGTATTCGCCGGATTTCCTGTCAGCTGGTGGAGTAAAACCAACGATCCGGAAGAGGCGGCAGCCAAATTTGCACAGATTCTGAAAGCCTTTGCAGAAGGTGTACGGGATGCCAATCCTTCTGCGAAAATCTATCAGGACCAGCCCTGCAACATGAGTCCGGAATCCGGCATTGCCGAAACGGACAGACTGCTCGGCGCCTGCGGAAAACTCGGACTCAAATTCGACGTCATCGGCTTCCATCCCTACCGCTTCAGCCCGGAAAACCCTGATCTTGATGCAGATGCGCAGGAAGTCTTCAACATGATGAAAAAGCATGGATATTCCGGCGAAACGCCCGTCTACTGGGGGGAAATGATGCACTGGGGGCCCTATAATATTCCGCAGTGGGGAACTCGTTCCTCCTCATGGCGCAGTACTCCGGTCACATGGCCCGCTCACTGCACTCTCAGCTATGACATGGGATGGACAGAAAAACTCAGTGCAGCATGGCGTGCCCGTGCATGGCTGGTTGCGCTGAAATATGCAGACCGCGTTCTCTGTGCTCAATCGGGCAACACCAACAACTTCTCCCTGGACTATCTCTACACCCCTCGCGCATCACAAATGGTCTCCAATACGCTTGGTAATATTCTCGGCGATGCACAGTTCCGCAAAGACATTCGTTTTGCGCCCTATATCCGAGCTTATGTGTTTGAGGATGCACAAAAACGTCCGGTCGCTGCGGTCTGGTGCCACAAGGAATCCGTAGACGAAGGAATCGCCGATGCCCCCATCGCAGAGGCCGATTTCGGCAACTCACTGGAATCGGTCATGGATCTGATGAATCAGGAACGCGCCTTCTCTCCGGGCAAACTCCGCTTTCCTCTGATGAGTGCGCCTCTTTTCCTGCGTGGAAAACCGGGAACGCTCTCCCGAATGACCGCCGCACTGGAAGAGGCGCTTGTCATTTCCGGAGAGGGAATCTCTCCTCTTCAGATTTCCGCGAATCCGGTTTCTCCGGAACGCATGAAAATCCATCTCAAAAATTTTCTTTCGGTCCCTTTCCGCGGTAAACTGGAAAACCGGGCGCTGGAAATTCCCGGCAATGGAATTTCAGAGATTGAACTGCCGCTGCCCAGTCCGCTTTCAGGCAACCGGATTGTACAAGAGGAGATCTGTCCGGCCATTGTTTCTGAACGGAAAACGCAGTACCGTTATGATCTCTCCTTCCGGGGAACACTCCTGCATGCTGTCCCGGAAGACAGCAAACTGGAAACCATCGACTGGTCCAGGATTCCCGCCATCCCTCTGGAGAATTATTATCAGAACCGGCACGATTCCGCATTCCGAGCCGTCTCCCGGACCGCATGGAACCGTCAGGGGCTCTTTTTTGAAATCAGTGTAACCGATCCGGTCTTCGTCCATCAGGAGTTCCCCATTACAGCAAACCGCTGGGACAACGACTCCCTGCAAATTTACATTGATCCCCTCGCCGACGCGCGTTCAAGAGATGTTCGCGGATATGACGAAAACGATTACGAATACGCGGTCTATCCGAACGCCGAAGGCAATTCGTCGATTGTCTGGCGCGTCCGCACTGCGGACCAGCAGCTCGGTCTGGGAATCTATGCGCCGAAAGACAAGAGTGTCGCGAAGGATATCCCAAGCACTTTCGTCCGTACAAAGGACGGATACCGCTACCGGATCTTCTTCCCAGCGAAATATCTTCTTCCGGCGGACCTGCGCACGGGGAAAGCCCTCGGGATCGGGATCACAGTCAATAATGTCAACGATTCCACCCTTCCGCTCTATAAACGCCGGAAATCGGCTCTCTCCAACACAACAGATGGAACGGACTGCCATCAGAAACCGCATCTCTGGCCGGTCTATCTCCTCTGGAAGTAATCTTCTATTCCATCTCTGAACCAGAAAAAAGAGTCTTTTCTGCAGATTTTGCAGAGTTCTTCTCAAATGATGATTTTGAGTTTGATGTGAGATTGCTTAAACAGGAGGTCATGAACGCAACAGACTGTCTGCCGGAAAACTGTTCCAAATGATACCTCTGCCAAGTGGAAAGAGGGGGAATCTCAAACCTCGCTCCTGCGCAATCATCCGCGCTCTGTATGTCTGTATGGGATCAAAAGCAGTGATCCGGCGGGGACTCCGCCGCAAGTTCACGGAACTGCGGAAAGAGAACCGCTCTCTGCGCTCCGTCAACGCTGGCCCTTTCACGGACATTCGCTTACACCGAATATCCTCATGCGGAAACACGTTCTGATTATTTTATAGAAATGCTGTTACTTTTTCAAGCATGGTTGATGTCTTAATTTTTTTCAAATTTACTATTTTTCATCGAATCCAGCTCAAACAAAAAAAGGAATTCCAGCTTTCAGCGCTTCTGCTTCCCGTTTCATTCGCCCTCTTAGGGAAGGTCATCCCCCTCTCGTCTTATTTGAAATCCTGGTCACATTCATGAGTTCTGAAATATTTTCAAAAAAATTATTTAATTATTTTTCAGAAAAAGGATTGACATTTTTCTTATTTTATGTTATAATTAATAACAGAAATCAAAGGAACAGTAAATGTCAATTACAGAAATTGCCAGAACTGCGAATGTAAGTGTCAGTACGATTTCGCGCTTTTTTAATAAGCCGGAATCGCTGTCGCCGCAGATTGCAGCCAGGATCGAAAAAGTTGTAGCTGAGACCAATTACCGTCCGCGGATCGTGCGTCCAGGTCCCAAGGTTGCAAGTCGCGTTGGAATCCGGACAGGAGTGATTGCTCTGGTCTCGCTCAATAATTTTTCACTTGAGCAGATGTGGCGTTTGCCAGTGTTCCCGATTTTAATCGGCAGCATTCAGTCAACACTGCTGCGGCGTCAGCTTTCCCTGTTTCTTGGCAATCTTGACGAAAATGGACGATTACCGGAATGCGTCTCCTCACGACGGTGTGACGGAGTAATCTTCTTCTCAAAGCCGACAACGTTGAAAGCGGCAGCAGGGTTCCGGAAGTCACAGCCGGATCTGCCGACAGTCTGGTGTTTTCGCGAACATGCGGACGAGGAACACCGCTTCGACCACATTTTCTATGACAACACGGCAGTCGGGCCGCTGGCAGCTGAATACCTGGCTGCACGAGGACACAAGAAGGTGGCGTTCTTCAACACCGATCCGGAGCATACCGCGTTCATCGTCAGAGAGAATAGTTTCTGCGAACGAGCACGAACACTTGGCATGGAGCCGCGAATCTTCAAAGTGAAACAAGCCGAACGTGAAGTCCGGAAAAACTACCAGAAACTTACAGCGGAATTCCTCCGGAATACGGACGGCATCACCGGAGCATTCTTCTGCATCGACCACGATATGCTCGGAATCTACCTTGAACTGCTCGCAGCAGGATATCCTGCCGGAAATCTCGACATGGTCGGTTGCAATGCCGACGAAGTTGCTCTGCAATATATTTCCCCGCGCCCCGCAACCATCGACATCAAGATCGCCCAGATCGGGCAGATGGCGGTGGATCAGCTGCTCCGCCGCATCAACGGAGAAAGCTGCGGAGCCGTTAATGAAATTTTTGTAAAACCAGAACTGATCAAAGGAGAACAGTAAGATGAAACGGTCGGGAAAGAAGCGCAGGAACTTTACATTAATCGAATTACTGGTAGTAATCGCAATCATCGCCATCCTTGTGAGCATCTTGCTGCCGGCGCTGAACCAGGCTCGGGAAGCGGGCAGAAAGATTTCGTGTGTTAATAACATTAAAAGCATCACACTCGCCCATTCCATGTATCTCAATGATTATAATGACTGGACAATGGGAGCAGAATGCTATCATAACAAGGATTCCTGGGATTGTGCTCTTGGCTCCTACCTCGGCAATTTGAAGCGGACGGAGAAACGCACCTCGGATATGCTGAACTGCCCATCCAATCCGCTGGGACGCATTGATGAGAACAATAAATTTTACCGGAGCTACAGCGTAAACTCCTACCTGACAATCAGAAACAAGGAGTGGACATTCGGACTCGACTTCCGTAAAGGCGGAAAGCTCGAAAACCTGAAATCCCCCAGCAAAACGATCTGGATCGCGGAACGCTTTCAGTACAACAATCTGGTTTTTGCCAACTCCTGTTACGATGTCCAGCCTTCCAACATCAATGACGCCACGAACCTTATAGCACATAACGGTAGAAAGAATTACGGCTTTTATGACGGGCATATTGTCTCCTATACACTACTGTCCACAATGGGAACAAGTTCCAACTATTCGGACCCGCGGGGATTCTGGATTGGAGAATAAAGGATACTGAATCATGCTGCACGTTTCGGATTATCTGGTTATTCTTTTCTATCTGCTCTTCATGCTGGCACTCGGTCCGGTGTTCAAATCGTTCAGCCGGAATGCGAGCGACTACTTCCGCGGAGGCGGGAATATGGCGTGGTGGATTGCCGCAGCGAGCATGTTCATGACGGGCTTCTCTGCGTGGACCTACACTGGAGCAGCGGGAAAAATTTACTACAGTGGACTCTTTTTTCTGACCCTCACGATTGCAAACTTCTTTGGAACGGTATTCACGGTATTCTTTACCGCTCACAAGTTCCGGCAGATGCGTGTCATCACAGGCGCGGAGGCTGTGCGCAATCGCTTCGGCAGGATCAATGAACAGGTCATCACCTGGCTTCCGATGCCGTTCAACATCATTTTCGGGGGCATCTCGCTCTACACGATCGCACTCTTCATGAGCTGTGTATTTCCGAATGAACTGCAATGGCTCAACCAGGGGGCATTCAACGACTTTGCGACCGGGCTTGGAATCGACGGCGGCATGCTGTTCCTCATCCTGGTCTTGACGACGATCATCGTCGTGATGACCATGCTCGGCGGATCATGGGCGGCGACGGCAGGAGACTTCATCCAGATGTTGATTCTGGTTGTCGTATCACTTGCAACGGTCCTGCTGATCCTCTATTCCGACAATCTCGGCGGAACCGGTAAATCAATCGGAGGATTCTCCGGGCTTTTCAAGGCGGTCAGTTCGAAACCGGAACTGGTTGACTGGAACCAGTTCAGCCGCTGGTGGATTCTGATTCCCTACCTGATCACGCTGATCCTGAACCAGACGATTCTTGCCAACAGTCTTGCCTCGGGAGCAGCGCGTTTTGTGTTTGTCAAGACGGGCAGGGATGCTCAGAAAATCTGTGCAATCTCCTGGCTCGCAGCGCTGCCGCACACGTTCATCGTGATGATTCCGCCGCTTGCCTGCGCAGTGCTCTTTACACTGCCGGAACTCCAGACACTCTATCCGAAAATGACGAATCCGCAGGAGGCGAGCTTCATTCATATTGCCTCGCTCGCATTGCCGCAGGGACTGCTCGGACTGCTGGTCTGTGGCATCTTCGCCGCTACACTTACAAGCATGAATTCCGGACTGAACGCGACTGCCGGATCAATTATCCGCAACATCTATCTGCCGCTGATCAATCCGCACGCCACGGAGGAAAAGCAACTCAAACTCGGAAGAGTGTTCACCGCGGTGCTCGGAATCCTGTATGCGCTCGTGGCGATCTTCTTCGCAACACTGAAGAGTCTGCCGCTCTATGAACTTGTGCTGATCACGGCAACCTGTACGGGGATTCCGCAGGCAGTTCCAATGATGCTCGGAATGTTCCACAAAAAGGCTCCGGACTGGGCAGCATGGAGCACGCTCGCAGTCGGCTTCACCTTCTCACTGATGCTGGTGTTCGTTCTTTCGAAAGAGAATCTGGCAGCCTGGTTCTCAGCCTATCATCTCAACGCCAGCGAACTGAACGATCTGAAACTTGCAATTACCACTGGCATTCTGATTGCGGTCTGTGTCCTCTGGTTCTACGCCACGATGCTTTTCCCAGATAAGCGCAGTGCCGAAGTGAAGAAACGCGTAGAGCATTTCTTCGACGACATGAACCGCCCGATCGACCCTGAAACCGAGTGTGCCGCAGCGGAATACAACAGCGATACGCGCCAGTACTTTACTGTGGGCATGCTGGCGCTGGTTTACGGCATCTCCATTCTGCTTCTGCTAGTGTTTGACAACGCACCGGCAGGCAGAATTGCAATCCTCGGCTGCGGCGGTTTCGTCACTGCTCTCGGGATCTGGCTGATCAACTGCGGAAAACGCAAATCCCGCTGCAGCAAGGAAAAAGACACAGCGAACCTGAACTGAACCTTCAAGAGGAGAAAGCATAATGAAACGAATCCATCGATTGTTGATCATGACGGCGTTCTGCATTCCGTTTGCAATGTCGGCGCTTGAGATCCAGAGTGCGAAATTCGGCTCCGGCGACCGCTGGGCCGACATAACCACCGCATTCCGGAAGTTGAAAATAAATGACAATCTTTATTTCGGGTGGCTGGAAGGCAACAGAATGGCTGGAAAGGATCCTGCTCCCGGCGTTGCCAAGAAACTCATCGTGAACTATAAGGACAATGACGGCAAGGAAAAAACCGCGGAACTCAACGAACGCACCTTCGGCGGAGTTGCGGCGAATACGCCGCTCTCGCAGGAGTTTCAACTCGGCAGCGCCTGGTTCGGTGACAACGGCAACTATCTCAACATCACGGAGAAAATGCGGGAAATCATCGCCTCCAACCGGGAAGTATCGCTTGATTTTCCGACGCTTGGCATCAACGGCAAGGATGATCCGGCTCCAGGCCGGGTGAAATCAATCCTCATTTTCTACGGCATGGAAGGGAAAGCACATTGCGAACACTATAAAGAGCGCGCAAAATTCAAGGGCAGCACCATTTCCGGTGCGTTTGACCCGATTCCGGAAGCGCAGAAGATCCAATCGCCTTTTCGCGGGATGGAGCTCGACAAGGCGGTCTGGCAATGGTCGATTGATATTCCCGGATCAATCAGCCATGAGACAGGCAAACCGTCGAAAGCATTCCTCTACATTCCGGAAAAGACCACGCATGTACGCGGTCTCGTGATCGGCCAGTATAATATGCTCGAACGTCCGATCATGGAACACCCGAAGTTCCGGGATTACATGCAGAAACTGAACTATGGCTGTATCTGGATTGCTCCCACCTATTTTTCGGGCAAGCCGTGGAATGGAAATCTTGATCCGCGCAATCCGGCGCACACAAAACCACTCGAAGCGATGTTCCGCAAATTTGCCGAGATCACCGGCTATCCGGAGCTGGAAACGGCACCGTTCATCGGACTCGGTCATTCCGCAATGGCGGACTTTCCCTATCAGCTCGCTGCGTGGAAGCCCGAACGAACGATCTCTGGAATCTCGTTTGACGGGACCGCTCCCGGGGTTTTCCACGACCGCAGCTTCGGGAAAAATCCGACCATCACGCCGGACGACCTCAAACGCATGGAAGGAATCCCGTTTCTGCAGCGCACCGGCGGCTACGGCCCGGTCGGGAACGACCGTCCGCTGATCGTTCGCAGCAAGATGCCGGGCATTGTGCTCACAGAAATCTCCGATCCCGGTTCGACTCATTTCGACATCAACGATGAAATCATTGATTACATGGGAAAATATCTCATGAAGGCGGACAGGGCGCGCGGCGTCGGCACTCTCCCTCTGCGGAAGGTTGCGGTCTCCGATGGCTGGAACATCGACTTCTGGCAGGGTGACAATCCGCCGCGTGTTCCCCCCGCCCCCGCAGGCTCTTTCAAACCGGCAAAGATCGGACACTGGGGTCCCGAAAACAACTGGGTCTTCGATGAGGAACACGCAAAATTCCACGAGGCGCACGAGGCCCTCTATCGCGGCAAAAAGCGTCAGGAACTCGGCTATGTGCAGAACGGCAAAATGCTGCCCCGGCGCGGCGACCACTTCCAGGTACACCCGAATTTCCAGCCGGAAAAGGATGGGCTCTCGTTTAAGATCAAGGGGGGATTCGCGGATACCCTCACAAATCGGAACGGGAAAACTGTGACCGGGCTTGTCCACGGGAACGATCCGGGAAACGTGCGGATTTATCCCTCCAGCGGCCCTGCAGTGCGGATCGACGACGAAACCATCGCAGTGCGGTTTGACCGCTTCGGATTCAACAAGAGTGGACGTTCCCATTCGTTTACGCTCAATGCGATCCATCCGGGAGACGCTGTCTACCGCCGCTGCATTTTGCAGTCGGCGATGGGTTTCCCGGCAGAAAACAAACGCGGGATCCGGCAGTTCATCACGTTCCCGGAAATTCCGGACGTGCAGGCGGGGACGAAATCAATTCCCCTCAAAGCCGTCTGCAATACAGGCATGCCGGTGGAGTATTTCGTCGACCATGGTCCCGCTTATCTGAAAGATCAGGAACTCATTTTCACGGAGATACCGCCGAATTCAAAATTCCCGGTCGAAGTCAAAGTCACCGCGTGGCAGTACGGCTGCGGCAGCGGTGCCAAACCTGAACTCCGGTCGGCACGCCCGGTTACACGCACATTCCATATCGTCAAATAGGAGACTTCTTACTCATGTTCACGCAATCTGCATTTCCTCTTCTTCTGGGAATCTGTCTCACCGGAGTCGCAGCGGAAGTAAAACTGAACGACCCCGTCGCGGTCCCCCTCAACGAACCAGCAATGCTGACCGCACCGAAGGGACCGAAAGGGTGGTATTTTCACGGTCTGGTACAGAAACACGATTCGGCCTGGGATCTGCGCGACATCTATGCTGTACGGTTCGAAGTACGCAACACCGGCACGAAGCCATTTGAAGGTACCGCAACCCTGCATGTCGCTGAGTTTGAAGGACGGCGTGACCGGTTTGAGCGCACGGGTGCGACTTTCCGGCTGCCCGTTTCGCCGGAATGGCAGAGCGTGGAACTGCCGATCTCCTCGTTTGATTTTACACGCGGCGAAAATTATACCCTGAAATTCATCGGCCGGATCTCCTTTGCGGCGAAAAGCGGCAGGGCGGAGATCCGGAATGTGCGGTTCGTCGAAGCGCCGTTCCTCAAGCTGGCTGCGGAAATCCGCTCGAAAGCCGCGGAAAACGGCGTCGCGGTCTACACGTTCACAGTCAAAAACACGACCGTCCGGAAGCAGACCTTCCGCCTGACTCTGCCGAAACGCGGCTGGGAAGGAATGAGCGCGAAGCTCTCGCACGAAACGCTCAGCCTCGCTCCCGGCGAAAGTGCCTCCGTAAAACTGACAGTCACGGTTCCGGCCCGCCTGCCCGCGGGAGCAAACGAAATCACACGGGTTGAAGTTTCGCCGCTCACCCCCGGCGCGGCTCCGGAAGCACTGGAATTCATCACGGTCCAGCGCGTTCCCTCTCCCTTCCTGATGCGCGATGAAACCGGCTGGAAAGAGATCGCCGCCAATGTCAAAAAGTATGACTGGGCGAAAAAGGAATTCGCCAAAGCAAAGGCGCTCGCGGACGGCTGGACGCCGCCCGCAAAATCCGGAGTCAACTCCGATCAGGGAACACGGGGCGTTCTACGCACCGGATACGAACACAAACTGCGCAGCTGTCTGATCATGTACAAGCTGACCGGTGAAGGAAAATACCTGAAAAAGATCCGCGACTTTCTTCTGATGTTCAGCAATCCGAAAGACGGATATCCGGTGCTGCTGCACGCGACCAGCCAGGGACAACCTCAGGAGGGCGGCACCTTCGAACTCGTGGCGAATTCCTATGACATCATCCGCGACAAACTTACGCCGGCAGAGCGCGACCAGGTCGAACACACGATGCGGCTTTACGTCGACACGATCATCGACCGCATGGGTGACGGCGCGATCACAAACTGGACAATTTTCAATCAGGTCCCGGCGACGGCCTGTGCACTCATCCTGCATGACCTGGTGCGGTTCAACAAGCTCGTCTACGAACCGACCGGATTGATTGATCAGTTTGTCTGCGGAACAATGAGCGACGGCTGGTGGTTCGAGATGTCCGTCACCTACAATCTGCACTGCGCGCAGTGTTTCACGAAACTCGGGCTGATGGCGAAGCCGTTCGGAATTGATCTCCTGAACACGCAATTCCCGATCGCGCTCTCGGATCTTTCCGGACGCCGCCCGTTCGAACTGGAAAATTATCAGGGAATGGTGTTCACAAAATACGGACCGATCACACGCAACAGCATCGGATTCAAGGAGATGTGGGACGGAGTTCTCAATTATCCCGACTACCGCGGCATCATGATCGGCATGGGCGACGGACATGAATTCTCCGTCGGCGGCGATGTATTCGAACTTGCATACTACGCCTATCGCGATCCCCGTTACGCGGCGATTCTGAAGAAAAACACGGATCGCGACCTCGTTTACGCAGTCGCCGAACTGCCGGAGAAAACCCCGAAATTCTACCGGGAATCCTCCCACAGCGACAATGCAGGAATCGCACTCCTGCGCTCGCAGTCCGGCTCCGACCGCGAGCAGATTCAGCTTGGATTCAAGTATGGAACTCATGGCGGATATCATGGACACTTCGACCGCCTGAGCCTCCTGAGCCTGATGCGATATGGACGCGGCTTCTGGAATCCGGAGTCGACCTGGTACGGGTATCCGAGTTTCATGTACAAGTTCTGGGTACAGCCTTCCCTTTCGCACAACATGGTCGTGGTTGACGGCAAGATGCAGGAGCCCTCGGAATGCCGTCCGCTGATGTTCCATACGGGACGTTATCTTCAGGCGGTCGCGGCCGATGGTTCCGCCCGCTGGAGCAATCCGCCTTTCCTGGGCGGTTATGACAAGGTCAAAGAAATCAAGGAAGGGACCGAACGTTTTGTTCCGGTTCCCAAAAAACATCCGCCATTCACGGAAACCACTGATTATACGGAACCTGTCTTTGCGCGCCGGATGCAGCTCGTTACCGATGACTACGTTCTCGTTGCCGACTATCTGAAAAGCGGAAAGAAACACACCTTCGACAATCTGCTTCATCTGCGCGGCGCGAAACCGCTCGAAGGGCTGAAGAAAACCGGTCACCGGGAACAGTTCGATGCGTCACCGCTCTCTTCCGGCCAGTTCGTCGTCAATGTCGAGGAGTTTGACATGACCGCTCCGGCGAAACTCACAAGCCGTCACCATTTCAACCGGAAACGGGCGGACGGAAAAAACACACGCAAACGCCTGGAACTGACCGATGATTACTATCATGAACCGGGTGAGCTTTACATCGAAGCCTGGCAGATCTGGCCGCGGAAAGCACAGATGCTGCTCGGCGACTATCCGGAATCGCAGACAATCAACAAGCGCCTGAACTACCGAGTTCTCGGGGATGGGAAAGAACTCGCCGCAGGGATGTTCCATACGTGGATCCTCGGCCGCGGTTCGATTGATGTCGATGTGACCGGCGTCAAGACCCTGACGCTCGAAACCCGTAAGGACTGGGTTCGACGCGATGCCGCAGATACGCTTTTCTGGGGCAACGCCGTCCTGCGAACCGCCGACGGCAGGACAATTCCCCTCTCGTCGCTCAAGCCGGTTGCGACCGGACTCAAAGCGCAGCCGGAATCAGGCAAAGACTACTATGGCGGTCCGGTACGCCTTGCGGGAATGCCCTGTTCCGATACGATCCCGGCAGAACCAAAGAACGACAAGACTCCCGCTGTTCTGAAGTTCGATCTCTCAAAGTTGAATGCGGTTCGACTGACTGCCGTGATCGGCGGCGATTTCCCTGCCGGACAGGAGGAGAACCTGCGGAAAGTCACGAGCGTCCGCACCGTCGGAAACGAGGCGAAGTTCCTGACCGTCCTTGAGCCGCACGAGGGAAAGTCCCGTGTGAAATCCGCCCGCGCGCTTGATGAAAATACCATCGAAATCAAACTCGTCGATGGAACCGTCGACCAACTGAAACTCCGCAATTTCTATGACGTACAGGCCAAACCATCGGTTGAACTCCACCGCAACGGCACCCTGCTGGAAAAAACGGAATAAAGAGTAAATGAAACAAGCCATTTTGTTTTCGCTCGCAGAGGTCCGGCTGCTGCCGGGAGTTCTGAAGGAACGGCAGGAAACTGACTGCCGCTATCTGCTGGAACTCCTGGATCCGGAACGGCTGCTTGCTCCCTGGTATGCGCAGGCGCACCTTCCCACTCCGCCGCCATACGGCGGCTGGGAAGCGCGGGACATTGCGGGGCATTCCGGCGGTCACTATTTGTCGGCGCTGGCCGCCTGTTATGCCGCAACCGGCGACAGGCGCGCGCTCGAACGGGCGGAACAGTTCGTTTCCGGAATTGAACGCTGCCAGAGAAAACATGAAGATGGCTATGCAGGAGCGGTGGACAAGTGTTGTTTTGAAAAGCTCCGGTGCGGTGAAATCCATGCGAGCGGATTTATGCTGAACAATGTCTGGGTACCGCTCTACACACTCCACAAAATGATGGCGGGACTGCGTGACGCGGATCAGCTCTGCGGCATCGTCTCAGCACGGGAAATCGCATATAAACAGACACACTATCTGATGAAAGTCTGGCAAAACCTGAACGATGATCAGATGCAGGAAATTCTGAAGTGCGAACACGGAGGCATCGCTGAAACACTCATTGATCTTGCCGGAACGACCGGTGAGCGGGAAATTCTTGAGTTTGCCTGTCGCGCATTCTGCCAGAAAAGCGCGCTTGATCCCTTGCGCGCAGGACGAGACGAACTCGACGGAATGCACGGCAACACCCTGATTCCAAAGGTGATCGGCCTGGCCGAACTTTACAACGCTACCGGGGATAAGAACGCCCGGCAAGCCGCAGAATTCTTCTTCAACCGGGTTGTGAACTGCCGCAGTTTCGCAAACGGCGGCAATGGAGAGAGCGAACACTTCTTCGCGGTCGGCACGGAAAAGGATCATCTGACTGCCTTCACAACCGAAACCTGCAACACATACAACATGATCAAACTGGCAGAACATCTCTTCGAATGGGAACCTCGTGCCGGTGTGATGGATTTCGTGGAGCGGGCCCTGCTGAATCACATTGCCGCGAATATCGGCCGTAAACCGGGAGAATTCGGTTACTTTCTCTCGATGGCGCCAGTGGCGGTGAAGGTGTTTTCAACTCCGGAAGACTCCTTCTGGTGTTGTGTCGGTACCGGGATGGAAAGCCCGATGCGATACGGACGTACACTCTATGCCCATTCAGAAAACACCTTGTGGATCAACCACTATTTTCCATCCGAACTCACATGGCAGGAACAGGGGATGAAAGTGATTGCGAGCGGAAACTTTCCGGAATCGGAACTTGTAACGTTTGAAATGAAATTTGATCCGGGGATATCCTCCCGTACCCTTACACTGAAACTTCGCCGGCCCGGATGGGTATCCGGGATGAGAATCCTACTGAACGGAGCCGCCCTCCCCGTCTCCAGCGGTCCGGACGGTTATTTTACAATTGAGCGGTCCTGGCGCAACGGAGACCGCCTTAAGGTATCGCTGCCAATGGAATTCCGGAGCGAAACACTGCCCGGCACCGACCGCCACGCATTCTTTCGAGGCCCGGTACTGCTGGCAGGAGTCCTGCCTCCCGTAAAAGAGGAGGAAACAGATCCCGCCCGAGAACGCTTCAGCGACCATCTGAAGGCACGGGGCAGAACCGATGAATTCCCGCCTCACCTGATTACGGACCGCCCGGTCAGGAATCCGAACGAAGCGGAGGTTCTCCCAGCAATGAAACTGGACTGGATGCCGCTCTACCGGGTCTACGAGGAACATTACGGAGTCTACTTCCGTGTGATGAACCGCAGGAGCTGGCTGGAGTGTGCGGAAGAACTGCGCCGCATCTCGGAACAAGAAAAAGCGCGGAGAAGGGCTACTGTTGACGAAGTCACCCCCGGTTTTCAGCAATCCGAAGTCGAACATACACTGCGGGAGTCCAATTCCGACACAGGCGACTTCCAGCACCGCAAGTTTCGCCGGGCAATGCAGGGAGGCGAATTCAGTTATGCAATGGAAAGTGATCCCGTTCTGCCGCTCGAACTTGAGCTGCTTTACTGGGGAGCGGAGTGGAGCTGTACCCGAATCGCACTTCTGGTCGACGGCATCACAGTCGCAGAGCAGCAGACCCATACGCTTTGTCCCGGAGAATGGTGTACAATCCATTATCCGATTCCGGAGAACCTTACAGCGGGAAAAAAGAGAGTCCGTCTGACGATACGCCATCTTGAAGGCGGCGACGGCGGGCGCGTATTCCATCTCTCAATCATTCGAAAACCAACGGACCGGAAGGAGAATTTATGAAGGAAACAATTCTTACCTCCGTCACCGCGCTGTTCGTGCTGGCTGCTCCGGAGCAGATCCTCGACCCAATCCCTTCCGGGGACATGAAACGGAAAAAAACGCACAACATCTCTGGCGACGCTACTGCCGTTGTCCAGAGTGCATACAATACCACCGGACGGAAGATTCTGAAATCGGAGTGCCTTTCCGATTGAAGGATGATCCAAACGGGAGAAACGACATCACTGCCAAATTCCGGGACGGCGACGTCCTGTAAAAGTTAGAACCAAACAAAAGGAATCCTTCATGATGCAAAATCCAATTCTCTCCGGCTTCAATGCCGATCCCTGTATCTGCCGTCGTGGCGGAGATTATTTTATTGCGGTCTCTTCGTTCGAATGGTATCCCGGTGTCCCGGTCTATCATTCCAAAGACTTGAAAAACTGGGAGCTGTATACTCATATTCTGACAACGGAAAATCAGTTTCAGCTGATCGGCCTGCCATCGGGCTGCGGCGTATGGGCACCGTGTCTGACATGGTGTGAACAGGACGGCTTATTCTATCTGGTCTATGGTGTGATGAATGCTATGGACGGCGGCTACTTCGATATTGATAATTTTGTGATTACCGCATCGGATATCCGCGGTCCATGGAGCGAACCGGTCTATTTGCATTCGGCTGGTTTCGATGCATCGCTCTTCCACGACGAGGACAATCGCAAGTGGCTGACTTCGCTCGAATGGGAAACCCGGGAAGGCTATGAGCAGCCGGGCGCCATCTGTCTTGTGGAGTATTCTCCGGAACAGAAGAGAATCATCGGCACGCCCCGGCGGATTTACTGCGGCGGCACTGACCGTGGGTGCATCGAAGCTCCGCACATCACCCGCCACAACGGATACTATTATCTGATGTGCGCTGAAGGAGGAACCGGCTACAACCATTGTGTCTCAATGGCACGCAGCAGACAGATAGAGGGACCATATACGCCAGATCCGGCCAATCCGATCCTGACGTCCTCTCCGGACAACGTCAATGAGCGCCATGTTCTTGATTTTCTCAAGCCATGGCATTTCAATCCGGATTCTCGCCTTCAAAAATGCGGACACGGCAGTTATGTCGAAACGCCGGACGGAGAAATCTATCTCGTTCACCTCTGTTCGCGCCCGATCCTGCCGGAACTCCGCTGTGTTCTGGGGCGTGAAACCGCCATGCAGAAAATGTTCTGGACAGAGGACGGCTGGCTGAGGCTCGAAGGAGGCGGCAATCTGGCAAAGACAGAATTTACCCCGAGTATGCTTCCGGAACAGAAATTCCCATCCCCACCCGAATGTGATCATTTTGACGAGGAACATTTGTCGATCTATTATTACGCACCACGTCGTGCTCCGGAACTCTTCTGCAATCTGAAACAGAGACCGGGATATCTGCGAATTTATGGACAGGAGTCGCTCTGTTCCACCCGGAAAACCAGCCTGATCGCCCGCAAACTCGATTCCTTGAACCGGACAATTTCCTGCAAAATGGAATTTACGGCAACGGTCTATCAGCACAGCGCAGGACTGGTCCTCTACTATAACAATTTGAATTACATCTTCTTCCGCAAGACGTTCTGCACAAAGCGCGGAAAGGAGATTCTGCTTGTGACGCAGATCACGAATGGAATCAAACATGATTTTTATGACTGGTCTCATGTAGTTGAACCCGGACCGCTTTTCCTGAAGATGCAGATTTCCGGGCGTCTGCTGCAATGTCGTTATGCTCAGAATGGAGAAGCCTTCCGCGATCATGGTGAAAAGATGGATATCTCCGTGCTTTCGGATGATTATGTGACCCAGGGACAATTTACCGGAACCTTCGCAGGCATCGCTTGCGTGGATGCGCTCTGTCACAGCAATAGTGCCGATTTCGACTACTTTGAAATCAAATGATTTTCTGAAAACTCTGATCAAAGGAAAAAAGGAAAACTGTGGAATGGACATATCTACCCTGTCCATTTCACGACCTGTACAAATCATGATGCAAGAAAACGCGGATCTCTTCCTGCTGTTGCTTGCAGGGAAAATCGAAAGATTTCAAAGCTGTCCCATAGAAAAACTGAAAAATAGACAGGAAACATTTTCCGATGCAGCTTGTGTTTTCAGGGAACAAAACTCAAGGGCCCATTATGAAGAGGATCAAAACATAAGAAGGCAGTATTATCGCAAATTTTCAACTTGGTTCCGCAAAATCTGATTCCCAAAATGATCCGTGAATTACGGAATGGACAACCGATCGAGGAACTTCTATTCCAGGAAAGAAGTCATGAATTTGCATTTTTCCGGACAACAGACTCCTGCATTGGTCTGAATGCTGCTTGCGTTCTCTTGCACAATCATAACGGGTGTTTGAGGCAATTCCGGAAGCGCACACGGTCAAGAGGCAGATCTGGGAACTTCTCTGACTTAAAGTTCAGTCTGTTTTGTTGTGTAGGAAAATGAATGGAAAGATTCGTTTGCAAGAGAATTCACGGCATTGTGAGGTATCGAATGGTGCTGTGGGATATCGAATGCAGGGGACAGCTGAGCTTCGGACCGTCTAAGAACGGTCCAGAACCAGCATTTTCCGGGATTTATTCCCGCTGACCTGAACTTGAGGAAAGAAAAACGGCAATGAGTATCTTCAAAAAACAAAACAACACGTTCAACACGGAGGTGAAAAATGAGTGTTTCCAACACAGATGGAGCGGAAATGGAAAAATTATTGATTGGTCTTGATTTCGGCACAGACAGTGTCCGCTCTGTTCTGGTAACGGAAAACGGCACCCTGCTTGCAAGCTGCGTGCACAACTATTCCCGCTGGGCGGAGGGCAAATATTGTGATGCCGTCAACAATCAGTTCCGCCAGCATCCGCTTGACTATCTGGAAGGGATGGAAGCGGTCATCCGGGGAGTGCTCGAAGGTCAGGATTCTTCCCGTGTCGCCGGGATTGCAGTGGATACGACCGGATCGACTCCCTGCGCCGTGGACCGCAACGGCACCCCCCTTGCCATGAACGAGAAATTTGCGGAGAATCCCAACGCGATGTTTCTTCTCTGGAAAGATCATACGGCCGTCGAAGAAGCTGCCCGCATCAATGAATCCTCTGCCCTCTCCGCTTCAACCGATTACCGGATGTATGAAGGCGGAGTCTACTCCAGCGAGTGGTTCTGGAGCAAAATTCTGCATATCTTGCGCGTGGATCCGGAGGTTCGAAAAGCCGCATTCAGCTGGGTCGAACACTGCGACTGGATCACAGGCGAACTTGCCGGACGGACCGACCCGCTGACCATGACCCGGAGCCGCTGCGCCGCCGGTCACAAGGCAATGTGGCACACCGATTGGAACGGCTTGCCGCCCGAAGAATTCTTCCGCGGAATCGATCCGCTGCTGACCGGAGTCCGTGCTGGACTCTATACAGAAACCCATACAGCAGATATCCCGGTCGGGACACTCTCGCCGAAATGGGCGGCAAAGCTCGGACTCTCCACGGATGTGGTAATCGGCGGAGGCGGATTCGACAGTCATTTCGGAGCAATCGGAGCACAGATTCAGCCGTATGAGCTTGTGAAAGTGATCGGAACATCAACTTGCGATATTCTGATCGCACCGGACGTTCCACAGTGCGTGAAAGGAATCTGCGGACAGGTGGATGGTTCGGTTCTGCCCGGTTTTGTCGGTCTGGAAGCCGGACAGTCCGCCTTCGGCGATGTCTACGCCTGGTTCAAACGTCTGCTTGGCTATGCGGGCAAAGTTTCATTGCCGGAACTGGAAGCGGAAGCCGCGTCGATTCCTCCCGGTTCCACCGGAATCATGGCGCTCGACTGGTTCAACGGCCGCCGGACCCCCGTGGCGAATCAACGGTTGACCGGAGCCATCCTCGGCTTGAACCTCGGTTCCACGGCTCCGGTGATTTACCGGGCTCTGACAGAAAGTACCGCCTTCGGAGCCCGTGCGATTGTCGACTGCTTCCGTCAGGGAGGCGTTCCGGTTCATTCCGTTGCGGCAATCGGCGGCATCAGCCGCAAATCGCCGTTCGTTATGCAGCTCTGTGCCGACATTCTCAATCTGCCGATCAAAACGGCTGCGGCGGATCAGACTTGCGCTCTGGGATCGGCAATCGTTGCATCGGTCGCAGCACGTGTGCATCCGGATCTTGCAACGGCGATGCGAAAGATGGGTGCCGGAACTGACCGAATTTACAAACCGAATCCGGAACTCGTTCCGATTTATGAAAAACTGTACCGCCGGTATCTCGACTGGGGAAAACTGGTGGAAGGGGAGATTATGCGCCATGTATGAAGCGTTGAAGGAAATCTGCTGGAAAGCAAATCTTGAACTGCCGAAACTGGGGCTGGTGGTCTACACCTTCGGCAATGTCAGTGCAGTTGATCGAGAGGCCGGTGTTTATGCCATCAAACCATCCGGAGTCTGTTATGAACAGATGAGGCCGGAAGATATGGTAGTCATCCGTCTTGAAACGGGAGAGGTGGTGGAAGGCAATCTGCGCCCCTCCAGCGATACAAACACGCACACGGTTCTCTACCGGGCGTTTCCGAAGATCGGCGGAATCGTGCATACGCATTCGACCTTCGCTACGGGCTGGGCTCAGGCGGCGCGCCCGGTGCCTCTGTACGGGACCACGCATGCGGACCATCTGGCAACGGATATTCCCTGTACGGAATTCATGTCCGATGATCGCATTCAGAACGACTATGAAACTGAAACCGGACGCCAAATTGTCGACTGTTTCCGGGAAAAACAGCTCAATCCGGAGGAAGTCCCCATGGTTCTGGTTGCCGGGCATGGCCCGTTCTCCTGGGGGGAATCCGCCGAAAAAGCGGTCTACAACGCAAAAATTCTGGAAGAACTTTGCCGGATGGCTCTTATTACGGAACAGCTCAATCCCGGAGCAATCCGCCTGAAAAAAAGCCTGATTGAAAAGCATTATCAACGCAAACATGGAAAGGATGCGTATTATGGACAAAAATAGTTTGAAGCAGTATCAGATCTGGTTTATTACCGGCAGCCAGCACCTTTATGGAGAGGAAACCCTGCGCCAGGTCGGAATTCATTCGCAGCAGATTGTCGATTCCTGGAACCGTTCCGGAGAAATTGCTCTTGATATCGTCTGGAAACCGACCGTGAAAACCCAGAGCGAAATTACGGAGGTCCTGCAGGCCGCCAATGGAGATCCCGCGTGTGCAGGGATCATCTGCTGGATGCATACATTCAGTCCGGCAAAAATGTGGATCAACGGATTGAAAAATCTGCAGAAACCGATGCTGCATCTGAATACGCAGGCGAACCGGGACATTCCCTGGAGCACAATCGACATGGATTTCATGAATCTGAATCAGGCGGCTCATGGCGACCGGGAGTTCGGTTATATCTGCACCCGGCTTGGCATCCGCCGCAAGGTGGTCAACGGGTATTACGATACGGCGCGGGTTCGTGCGGTGGTCGATGTCTGGGGGCGTGCCGCTGCCGCCTGGCTGGATTCGCAGACCATGAAGGTGGCGCGAATTGGCGACAATATGCGGGATGTCGCCGTAACCGAAGGAAACAAGGTCGATGCGCAGATTCAGTTCGGGTATACCGTTGACGGGTTCGGAGTCGGTGATGTTCTGAAGTATATTTCCAGCGTATCGGAGAGCCAGATCAGCGGACTGGTCGAAGAGTATCTGGATCTCTATACGGTCCCGGACCGTTCGGAAAGGGCGATGCACTCGATTCGGGAAGCGGCCCGTCAGGAGATCGGGATCCGGAGTTTTCTGGAAGCAGGCGGGTATACCGCCTTTACCACCACATTTGAAAATCTGTATGGACTGGAACAGCTTCCCGGTCTGGCCGCACAGCGCCTGATGGCCGAAGGATACGGATTCGGTGCGGAAGGAGACTGGAAAACAGCGGCTCTGCTCCGTACCATGAAACGGATGGCTGTCGGCAGAACCGGCGGAGTCAGTTTCATGGAGGATTACACCTATCATTTTGAACCGGGACGGGAATGTGTCCTGGGGGCGCATATGCTTGAGGTCTGTCCGAGCATCGCATCCGGCAAACCGAGTCTGGAGGTTCATCCGCTGGGAATCGGCGGCAAGGCGGATCCGGCAAGACTGATCTTTGCCACAGCTCCGGGAGAAGCGATCAATGCGACAATGGTGGAATTCGGCTCAAAATTCCGTCTGGTGGTAAACGAGCTCCAGATTACCGAGCCGAAGGAAGCGCTCCCCCGTCTCCCGGTCGCAAGGACTCTCTGGGTTCCGAAACCGAATCTTGCCGAAGGCGCCCGCCGCTGGATCGAAGCCGGCGGCGCGCATCACAGCGTGAATGCTCCGGCGTTGACAACGGAATTCATGGAAGATTATGCCCGGATGACCGATGTTGAATTCGTCGTGATCCGCTGATCCGCGAAGAAAGAATTCCAGGAAAATAAGAAAAACAGCACACGATGAAAAAGAGTTGCTTTCGTTTGTTGAACGGAATGCCCTTCATCGCGGTGAAAGAGGAAACAAACGTGTTTTGCAATGAACCGTCCTCACTCAAATTTTGAGTCTGCGGACCGAATATCATTTCGGACCGTCGGTTGCCTCCGCGCAGCTGGTCATCAACTGAGCTGCGCCGGAGGATTTCGAAAAAACGCGAACACGCTGAAAACATGGATTCAAAGCGGCTCCGCTCTTTGGTAAGGGACCCGGCGGAGGAGTTCCCGGTTGCTTGTCTTGTCGCTACCGGACGTTCAATCAAACAGATATTAAAATTGCTCGATTCAGTGAACATCGGAGCATGACAACTGTACACAAATCGGGCCTCCGGTTGATGCGTTCAGGCTTAGGAATGGATTTACAACCGGAACTGAATTGACGATACATCCGGAAATAAAACGTTCTCTGGACACCGCGATGAAAACACAATTTTATCAACAGTTTTCCAGAATCAAAGATTCCCACTCTGTTTATTTGCAGAACCCAAAAGAATTATGGATCTAATGTTATCTACAATATATCGCACACCGGAACAGAGATCCGATTTTGAAGAAAGAATTTGACAAAATGATACATTGTAAGCGTAATGAAATATACCATTGCAGACTCTGAAAACGAATCGTCTGTGATACGCAAATGACAAAATATTTCCCGCGCGGCGCGGTCATTGAGTGCCCCTCCTGCATCGGAGGATACAAGAAGAAATTTTATTCCCCAGCTTGAAATCGGGCCGCTCCGGAATATAGTAAACCAGCAGATTTTCCACCGTCCTTTCATACAGATCAGTGGAAAGACTGGATGCGTTTGATGAAAAATTCCTGGAAACAATTCAGCAAATCAAACATAAGATCAAACCAATCATAAAACAGAACATTCTCAGAAAAAATAAATTATATGAGCAGCTCGCAACGGGAAAACATGGATATTCTGGAACATCTGGATTTTTCCGTGGTCTCCATCGGTCATGTCCGGAGTCACTCCCGATGGAGAACCCGTTTTCAGGGATATCCGTATCACCGGCTTTATTATGTGGAGCGTGGCAGTTTTTCCCTGCAATATCTGGACTGCAAATATCACCTCGGACCGGGAAGTTACTGTCTGATTCCCGCCTACTATCCGTTTGGATACACGGATGTGGAAGAAAACGATCACTATTATCTGCATTTCAACTCCTCGTTTCTGATGGATCTTCCCGGTTTTCAAAAACCCGTAATTGCATCGCCGGAACAGGCGGCAGAAGCCTATCCGCTTTTTCAGGAACTCTGTGAAATGCCCTATGAAGGGAAAGTGAATACCGGAAGGGAATTTCACGATTTTTATTTGATTCAGACTCTTCCGGGAGAACCGAATCTGCCGTTTCAAATCCGTTTGAACTATCGGATCGGCATCCTCGCTCTGCTCGCACCGTTTCTCGAAGTTCTTGAAAAGCAGAACGAAGAAATCCCTAAAAATGGAAAACCGTTTTCGAAGGTCCTGAAATACATCGACGAGAATATTCACCGGGATATCGAAGTACGGGAACTGTATCAGCTTACCGGAATGCGCCAAGCGGAATTCTCCGCAGCATTTCGGAAAGCATTTTCAATCCCGCCCAAACAGTTCATTTGTACACGGCGCCTTGATCATGCAATGATTCTGCTCCAGGAAACGAACCTGCCAATCGCAGAAATTGCACGACGAATCGGCTATCAGGATGAATATTTTTTCTATCGCATCTTCAAAAAATACAAGCATGTCTCCCCGGGAATTTGGCGGCAAACCTTCCAGGACCCCGGGCCTCCGGAAGAAAAAGACGATCGACTCTGATTCCTTTCTTCGGATCTGAATCACGATTGTATGGATTTCGCTCTGCGGGGAGAATGAATCCGTTGTCTTTCAAGAAAAATCCATGTACCGGAAATGTTCATTTTGAATGGTTTTATATTCCTGAAAAGGAAGAATATTTCCTCCTTTTTATAAAAAATCCATGCTCCAGTCATAATAAGTCCATTTACAAAAAAAATAGAATATAGTATAATATTTCAGAATCCAGAAAATCAGATTTTCCGGAACGGAATCTTCACCAGAGGAGAACGAATCAACTACAGAAAAAATGTTCCATTCATGCCCGGAAAGCATAGCGAAGCGATCTTGACGCGGAATACGCCTAATAAGACGAACAGCATAAAAACGTGCAAAAAGAAAATTGCTCGAAATGGAAATTCTGATTACCATTGATCTAAAAATGAAAAAAGGAGATGAATCAGACAATGCAATTGAATAAATTTACTCTTTTAGAGCTTCTAATTGTAATTTCTGTGATCGCCATTCTGGTGAGTCTGCTTCTGCCCGGACTGAACTCGACTCGCAGCAAAGCCTTGCAGATCAGGTGCACAGGGAATTTGAAACAAATCTATACAGGACTGTCGATCTATGTATCGGATTCCGACGGATATCTTCCGTTCCTTCAGCAACAGTACAACCCGGAACCGAAATGGGCTTATCTGATCCGGGATTATGTGGCAAGCCCGTTTTACGAAGACGGCGGCTCGAAACAGCTGAAAGGGGTTTTGTTCTGTCCGGTCCGGACATCACCGGAGCAGTCCCCGTGGTGGCCGGGAGGAACGACTCCAGCCGCAAGGAGCGTCAGCACCTACCGGGAAACGTCATTCCGGGTCGGTTCTGCGGAGGAACTGCACAATCGGCACGGCGGATGGCGCAATGAAACCTCCGCGCTGGAAAGCGGAGAAGGAGAAAAACGTCTGGAACAGATTCTGGACGGCTCCGCCATTCTGGTCGAAAAGGATTACAATTCGCAGAATGCCAACTGGAACAACCGGAACTCTCCGGCGCGGAACTATGAACGGCAGAGTCTGAATTCTCATGGTCTTTCCTGGCATCTTCATCAGAACAGCAGCAACATGCTGATGAAATCAGGAAATGTGATCAGCGTCAAAATGCCCTTCCGTTTCCGCATAACCAGCGAATGGCAGTATCGATAAAGGATACTCAGAAAGGATAAGAGCATGAAATCAGTCGTCACAGGAATTGTTCTCCAGGTTTGTTTCCTTCTCTCCGGGATGGAGGAAATTATCGCGCCGCCGGCCCCTTTTACGGAGAATTCCCGTAAAACAGAGCACGGGCTTGCCGTGGAATTCCGAAACGAAGGAATCTATAAAGGAGAGAAGAGCCTGATCTGGGTCAATGGAGAACCGTACGCATCACTCCTCTTTCAAAAGGCCGGACAGACGATGTTTGAATTGCACTGCCGGCTCTCCCCGACACATCCATCATGGGCGCCGTTCACCCGTTTTCAGGATCAGATCAACCTGGCGGAAAAAACAATTCTCCGAACCCACAGATTTCATCTCTCTTCCGAAGAAACGGGCATTTTCCGGGAACGAATTTCGTTGAATCGAGAGGGAAACATCGTTCTTGAGCTTCTGTACGACTGTAACGCAGAAAAAATCAAGGGACGCACGATCGAACTTTTCTTCCCGCTCCTGAGCATTGCCGGACGGTCTCTGAATATCGATGGACGCGAAGTGAATCTTCCATCGCGCGGTGACTGGTCCATTCTCAACGGAAAAGAAAATCCCTGGATTCACGGCGGCTGGTTTCCAAAAGTCCGTACCATTCGCTTTTTCCCGGAAAACCAGGCGGACTCCTTTTCTCTGCAGCTGGACGGCGCCACGGATCTGATCATATTCCGCGGCAGGAAGGGCGCTCATTTCTCCATTCGACCGAAATGCGGACTGAATTCTCCGGTTCGACTGATTCTGGATCCGGGAGAGAGTCACAAACCGGCAGGAACGGAAAACATCGTCAACGGGATCAACTTTACACGAAACAACGGTTTTCACGTTTTTCTGTTTGATCCGGAACGCAATTTTTTCATCAATCCATCTTTTGAATCGGATTCGCGATATTTTGTGATCCGCAATGCAGATCTTCACTCCTGGATCAGTACGGACACAGCCCGCAGCGGCAGGAGATCCATCCTTCTGAAAGGAACGCTGTCGACCTTTTCCTTTCCGATTCGCCAGCGCAGCGACTACACTTTGAGCTGTTATGTAAAAAGCGCTGACGGGACAGAGAAACCTGTTTCCATCGGCTACCGAAGTTACGAAAATCAGAAAGATACGCAGAAAAAGCACTATTTCAAAATCCGCGGAAATGACTGGACCCGTCTGGAGATACCCGTCAATCTGCCCCGCAGCGGAATCCGGTTTGAGTTTTCCGGCCGGGATGTCTATCTGGACGACATTCAGTTTGAATGCGGGAAAAAAGCTTCCGCCTATACCGGCAATTCATTCGGTCTTCAAGTTCTGACGGACAGCCCTGACCGCAGTGTCGTCAAAGCCGGAACACCGATTCATGCACGTCTGTCTGTCCGCGGTCCAGCAGGCAGTTCCGGAAAAATCAAACTGACTGTCACGGATTTTTTCAAACGAATCAGGCATCAGAAAGTGCTGGATTTCCGGATTCCGAATTCCGGAGAAACCATTCTTCCCCTCGCTCCGGAGGAAGTTTTTTCTCTCGGACCGAATATAATCCGTGCCGATGTCCGGCCGAGCGGACACCGGCCCTATACAGACGTTCTCCGGATCACCGTCATGAAATACGCGGACAATACAGCAAAAAACAAAAATATTCACGGCAGCGCCTATTACGGATACAACTATATCCATTCCTTCGATCCTCCCGACCGGGAACTGCATCTTCTCCAGATTGCTGGAATCGGTGCCCACTCCTATCTTTCCAACCACAAGTCGCCACGGACCTTCGCCCTGCTTCGGAAATACGGAATGGACTCCTTCGGCTCCTACCTTGAACGAGGCAACTACAACTTCAAACAGCGAAAATGGGACACCCCGATTGAAGACGCCCTTCAAAAAGCGGGAATCCACACACCTGTTTCACAAATGACCGTTTTTTCTCCGGAAGTCCTGAACATCGTGTCGGAAACGGCGTATCAGATTGCCAAAGCGCATCCGCATGTCAGCTATTGGACCGCCCATACGGAACCGTCCGGTCATCACGCCTCCATCAAAGCCGGAAAAATCAAAGAGTTTGCCAAATATATTCTTGCTCTGAACCGGGGAATCATGCGGGCCAATCCGAATGCGGTTTTCAATCCGTTCGGTGACTGTGGAATGGGAAAAGGCGGACGCGAAAATGTTTTGAATTATCTCCGTGCGTGCCGGGAACTGGAGCCGCAGACCTCATTCCGGGTTCTTGATATTCACACCTACCGGGCTTTTCCGGAACAGCCCGACACCGAATACGATCTCAAAGCGTTTCTTGATGCTCTTTCCGAACTTGGGTACAAGAATGTTCCCGTCCATCTTGGAGAGGGAGCCTACTGGGTGCCGATCATCGTTAAGGAGTGGCTCGGCATCGCACCATGGCAGGATACAACAACCAAGGACCGTTACGGGCTTCATGTTCCCTCCTACGACCTCGGCTGGGGTGAACAGGTCAGTGCGGCAATGATTCTGCGCTACTGGCTGGTTGCCTACAAGTACATGGACCGAGTGAAATTCACCTGTCCATGGGTCTGGCCGTTTCTGGATTCGGATCAGCCGTTTGCCTGGATGGTGAACCTCTCCGACATGGATGTCCAGGTATAGCAGATTCACTTTGTTGTTATGCCGTTCCGCGCCTTTATAAATATGGGAAACTCTTTCCAAAACAGCATGATAACGGGCTGCAACGGAATCTCCGGCATCAGCTTTGGCTGTATCGACAAAAATCGGCAGAATGGAAGGGCGCTTCGTATATTTTTCCACCTTCTGATGTCCGATAACTGAATAGAAGCCGTAACTGGCAGGTATACTGGAAGCATCATGAAGATATGGAGAGCGGTCAGAGGGGCACAGCAGGATTTTCCGTCCCGGCTTGTCGATCAGATTGGATGTAAAAAATTCTCCATAATCAAGCCGTGTCCACATGCGGCTTCCCGGTGTAGCAATAATCATATATCCATCATATGTATCCAGATAAAGCGTCGTTACCGTTCCAAGCTGTTTCAAATTTCCCTTGCAGGAGGCCATGAAACCAGCCTCCCGCGCCCGACTCAATGCTGGCAGAAGAAGTGCACAGAGGACTGCAACGATTGCAATCACAACAAGAAGCTCTATCAATGTGAAAAATTTTCCGGCATGCTGGACTCTCGAAAACATACTTTTTCCCTTTCGTTTCATGTTGATTCTCTTTTCAGGAATCCGGGTTCCAACAGGATTCTTCTCTGTTTTGACGTACCTTGAATGATCTGGAAAAGCATTGCAACGGATGTATCGCCAAGTTCTCTTGGATCAATTTTGACAGTAGTCAGTGAAGGTTGCGTCATCGTTCCGAAGAGGAAATTACCAAATCCTGTTACAGCAAAATCCCCGGGGACCCGATAGTTGCATTTCCGCAGAACCCCCAGAGTCTTGACTGCCTCGTAGTCCCGGCAGCAAATGATTGCTCCTCCGAGATGATTCGGTTTCAGCCATCCTTCAAGCGCATGAAAAATCAGCGGATAGTGATCGGCCCGGCAATTGCGCAGTCCGACAAAGGTATCAAATGAAACGTTCCGTCCGTAATCCAGCAGGTCTGCCTGGATTCCTAGTCTGGAAGCTGCCTTGAGGAAACAGTCTCTCTGCCAGCGGGCCTGCGTCGTCTGCTCGTGATAAAGAAATGCCACAGGACGATCCCGGCGGACAACATTCTTTAAAATCATCAGGAATCCTTTTTCGGCATCCGCCGCAACTACCGGAAGATCAGTCTCTTGCGGATTCCCGTCAACAATCACAAGATTCGGAGAGACTTTCCGTAAAAAAGAAAGGTCGTCGAAATAGTCCTGATAGTACGCATCAATCAATAGCCCGTCGACAGCAAGGGCCTTCATCATAGCCACTGCCTCCTCCTGCGCATTGACAACGCGGGAGAAGATCTGAAAATTAAGTCCTCTCTCCCGAGCGGCATTTTCACTGGAATAAATAATATCAGTATAATACTGATCCGTCACATCGAGCCTCAGTACGCGCGCCCAGTGATTCAGCAGACAAACCGCATTGTGAATGACTCCCTGCCCGCTTCCGCGGATAAAAGTCCCTTTTCCCTGACGACTCTCCAGAAGATTCTCCTCTATCATCAGACGAACCGCCTTCCTGACGGACGTTCTGGAAACCCCGAACCGTTCACACAACAGATTCTCAGAATAAATTGCATCCCCGATCTTGAGTTCTCCCGAAGCAATCTTCCCTTTCAGGTAATCAACAATTTTCTGATAGAGGGTATCTTTTCTCATAACTTGTATTCTTTTTTTATCCACTTTTTAGTACATATATTATAAACTATTTCGTAAAATAAATCAAGTAGGTAATTGCAAAAAAAATAGAAAATCATCACAACCCGATCGTGGGCAAATCTGCGGATCTGATAATGCCGACTGTTCGACATCGTCCCTGTCTTTCCCTTGAAATACGGACATATCAAAATCCAATGCCATTTGCACTTCCTCTGAACTCCTCGAACAAGAGCCAGTGAACAAGCGGATCGCTCAGCCAGCGGGAACGAGAAAAGTCGTTCCAAACAGCATTCCTCGCCGTGGATCAGCGCCGACCAGCAGGAACTCACGAAAGAAACATCCGCTTTCTCCGGAAGAGAGGTCCGCAGGGAAAAGAGACTCATACAGAACAGCTCCGGGATTTTCCTGCCCGGAATGAAATGGAAAACGATGAAACCTATTCAGGGAAAATCCTCCTGTTCGCCGCAAGAGCCATTGGAAGGAGTGCAGTATCGGAAAAATGTTCATACTACCGCTCAAATCTCTTCGCGCCGACAGGAGCCGAGATGAGAAGAACGTCATTCTGAGACTTGCAATCGGCAAGGAACGGGATATAGTAACCCCGGTATATGAACGCGGAGTTTTCAATAAACAGTTCTCCAACTTTTGGAGACAAGAACACTCCAATCCGTTCACAAAATCCGGAAGGAGGAATGCGGGAGTACATCAGGTTCCAATTTTTATTTTCGAAAGGGAATACGGAATCCGAAAAGTGTTTATGTCTGACATGAGGATTTCACCATAAATCTTCTGTTATCCATACAGAACCTGGCGGAGGAAACAGGTCGTGCATGGAATCTCGGATAAACACCGGAAATCAAAACAGGGAACTGGGAGAAGCGGCAGAACCGCTCGTCAGGATTCATCAGACAACAAGGGGTTTTTCAGATGAAAATCAAATATTTTTCTCTTTTTTTCTGCATTGTTTTTTTTCTTGCTGCGGCAAATGCGGCAGAGCCGGAGGGGAACAAATCATGGCTGGATATCTCCAAAATTACCCGTTCTTCTGACCTTGCAACCGTCACTTTGAACCAGGAATGGCAGTTTGTAGCGGGCAAATCAGAAACATCCTGGAAAACCACGTTTCGAAGAGGCATTCCGTTTTCGCTGAAAGGAACTCTCATAAATCTTGACACCCTGTGCGGAAAGAAATCCCCGGTTGGAACCGAGGCTGTGCTCTACAACCGTTTCCGCGCAGATCGTGACGGTATAGCCCAGCTCGGCATCGGCTGCGACTGGTGGTTTGAAGCGTATTCCAACGGTATACTCTGCGCATCCACCATGGAATCTGGAAATGAGACCAATCATTTTGCTCCGTCAAACAATCCTTTTTTCCTGCCGGTCAAAAAGGGTGAAAATCTGCTGGCGATCCGTGTCCGCCGCGGTTCTGACAGCTGGCAATTCTCCTGCGGAAACATTCCATTTGTCATTCCGGAACTGCCACAGCTTTGCTACGGCCCGTGGCTCGGCACCCCGGATGCGGGTAAGATGAGCATTCGTTTTGTTACCTGCGGCAAGATCGGCTCCGGGATCAAATTCCGCAAACGCGGAGACAAAAATTGGCAGACCAGCTGGGACCATCTCCATGGACAAATTCTCCGCCGGACCTTTCACCGGGTCCACCTTTCCGGGCTGGAAAAAGGAGCTGAATACGAATATCGGATCGTCATGCTTGATCCGGAGAAACCGGAGAAACAGATCTATGCAAAAAATGGAAAGATCTACACATTCCGAGTGCCGGATGAACGTCAGAACGAATTCAGCTTCTTTTTCACTGCGGATCTGCAATTCCCGTTCCAGCGGCAAAAACAGCTTCTGAATCTTCTGCTGAAAGCCGCAAATGCCTCTGACTGCGATTTTTATGTTCTTGGTGGTGATATCGGCAACACGTTCTCTTCAGAAGATCTTTTCCGTGGAGTGCTGACTCAGCTCTCACAATTCGGTGGAGAAAAACAGCCGATTGTCATGCTGCGGGGAAACCATGAACTCCGTGGCAAAGAAGCGGATCGCTATCTTTATTATTTCGGAAATGAGGAAGGAGTCTCTTACGGAATTTTCCGCTTCGGCGATACCGCGTTCCTTATTCTGGACTGCTGGGAAGACAAACCAGCGGAAAGCCGGGGAGCTCATTATGTGAGATACAATCTGGACTCTCTTTTCCTGAATGAAACGAAGGAGTTTCTGAAAAAAGCCCTTGCTTCCGAGAAGTGGACCTCAGCCACCCGCCGGATCGTACTTGCGCACGGTGCGCCCTATTCCACCTTTGATGGCTGCATGTGGATGCCCTTCAACCTTCAGAAGCTGACCGATCCCTATTTTGGCGGCAGAAATCCGAAGTCCCGTCTGAATCTCTGGCTCGCAGGACATGCACACCGTTATACTCGCAGCATCCCCGGCACCAATACACTGGCCGCGCCGCCGAATCCCCGGAAACCACACAAAGGCGGCAAGGACTACATCTATCCGGTCCTGACAGTTGCCGGACCAGGCGGACACTCGACCATGCCGGTATCCGCATTCCGTGTTGATGCCCGGGCGGGAAAACTGATCGTCAGTGCATTCAGCCCCGATGGCACCTGTTTTGAAAAAATTGAAATCAGCAACGACGGAAACATCAAGGAAATCATTTCCCTCCCGCATCATAATTTCTGAAACTGATTTCCGGAACCGAAGCGGATAACAGAAAAGCGATCCCGCGACACCCCAATGCCGCGGGAATCCTCTTTGTACAAACCAGAGACAATGTCTGTCCGTGGAGAGAAGAGGGCGTGAATCCGATTCTTTTCAGGAGCACCCCGGCACAGCTTCAGGCAACTCTTCTGAATGAAAGCTCCGTCCTGAAACAGAGATTCAAAAGCGACATGAAGCACATTGTTTTGAAACCATCTCTCTGATTCGGATTCCCCATGCGCTTTCCACAGGATTTCCCGATCAATGCCGATCTTTCTGATTGAGAACAAGGAACTCCGGCAGCATCTCTCTTCCAAGAGACAATGCCGGCAAGGAACAGAACAGGAAAGGATTTACAAATCATCCCCGTATTGATCCTGCGTTTTCTGCGGTTCGGATTCCCGGGATGTTTCCGGCTTTCTCCATCCCGTTTCGATCAGCCATTTGCGGTACTTTGCCCTGTGATGCTGCAGAAAAACAGGGTCCGGGAAAAAGTCCTGATCTCTGCGAAATTGCTCGGTCTGTTCTTCCAGAGAACGCATCCCTGCTTTTTTCCGCCGCTCGTTGACCTTCCGGAGATCGTCGTATGGGACGGGGGAGAGACGACCGTTGTCGTCCCACTCGAACTGGGTTCCGCAGAGCTGGGGTTTGCCCTCGTACATCCGGATACGGTCTTCGAGATAGAGCGGATTTCGCGGATCAATCTCGTCCGGTGGCAGTTTTTTCAGGAGAACAAGCATTCGCCGCATGAAGTCCGGACGGCTGATGGAGTGCTGAATGAGAAACCATGCGGCTTCCGAAGCCTCCCTTCCGACCTTGCGAATGGTCGGATATCCCGTTTCCGCAATCATCTTTTCCAGACGGCGCGAATGTTCCAGATGAATCCGTTCCATTTCGGATGAGTAGCCATCGTATAATTTTCCTTCCTCCAGGAGGCGCTGGCGAACCTCCAGATCGTGCTGTTTCATGCGGATCAGTTCTTCCGCAACTGCTTTGCTTTCCATGTTTCCTCCAGACCGCTCCACGCTCCGTGACGATAGTTGCGGGACAAGTGTAATTTAGCGGCAGGAAAATGGATTGTCAAACGGAACATGATACAGAGAACCGTCATTTCCAAAGAGGGAAATCCATTGGAAACAAAGAGTGTTCAACTTTTTTTCTGGAAAAGAATTTGATTTTGCTTATCGGCATTTGCAATCGTGCATGTACAGCTGTATCATTAAACAGAGACAAAACAACCCTGCGGCTGTTTTTCTCAAAGCATGACCGTTGGAGGACAGCCGCGCAAGTGCGGAGAGAACTTGCCGAATGCAAAGTTTCGCCTCAAAAAGAGTTCTTCATCCGGACATCTGTTGTCCGAAATCCACCTGTTTCCGAATTTCTCATTGCAAAAGCAGCACGATCACAGACACAGTGGAAGGAGAGGTGGAATGAAACCGGACGATCTTTCTTTTTTCAAGAGAAATCGATGGTATTTTCTCCTGATCATATTTTTTTTCTTCGCTTATGGCTGGAAAATTCTATGGGCGAATGAGCTTCTGCTTCATCTATGGGGAAAACTGTTCGGAATTTTACCCGATAGTTACTTCTTTTCGTGCGAAGAATTCATTGCCTTCCAATCTCACGGCAATACCTTGCCGGCATCCCTGTTTTTCTGGATGTTCTCTCTCGGAATCCTGATCTACATGGTTCGTCAAACTCGAAAAAAAGAGATTCAAGCGGGATTTTTTTACTTTCTGATTGTTTTGTTCCTGGCAAGTACATGTAATTTGCTTCCCTGCCTCTGCCGGGCAAAGGAATACGGGAGACGCATCCGGTGTCAGAGCGACTTAAGAAAGAGCGGCATGGAGTTAAAGTTGTATCTTAATAAATATGAAGTTCTTCCATCAGAAGTAATCATTGAGAATCCGCATGACAGAATCGTTGTTCCTTTGCCGCTGAACGCAAAAATGTCAGATCGCCGCCATGTTGTTTACGAGGATGCTCCCCGCACCCATGCCGGAGACCTGCGCCATCGCCTCTGGTCGGACGGGACCATTGAGTCCTGTTATCCCTGGAAAACGGGAGAGAGAATTGTCACACCCGCGGGGGGAATCCATCCGCCGCACAGAAACAGCATGACTGAAAAGGGAAAAACACAAAAAACAGATCCATTCCAATAAAAAAGGAGTCTTCTTATGAAATGGACGTATCTCTGGCTGACTTCCATTGTTTTGACGGTCACAACACTCATCGTGATGATTCTTGTGAAACTCATTCCGGGAATCGATCTGCCAAATTTCTGCTGGCTGGTTCCGGGGATCTTTTTTCTTCTGTTTGTCTCAATCTTCCATAAAGCGGGATTGGAAATGGCTGCGGCTTTCCGGAATGTTTTCCGTAACTTTTTAGAGACGGACAAAACCTTTCCCCGAGCCGATCTGAACGAGTATCCAGCCGACTATATCATGGAAATTGAGCGGACCGCAGAAGAACTGACCAATGCCGGAATGATCGTGGAAGGAGATTTTCTCTCACCCGGGGATGAGTCCGGTCTTGGAAAGAAAATTTTTGAGCGGATTCTCCACTCTCCGGACGGCACGGTCTGGGCGGAGGTAAAGCGCATACGTCCGAATCTTCTGGTCCGCTGGGCTGCGACGATCTTCGGACTCGGTCAAAATTTTCAAACTCTGACCGACATTTCCATTTTTTTTGAAAAGGGGAACGCCCTGATTGTCAGCAACGCGAAAGTACTGGTTCCGAAACCGATTCCCGGTATTCAAAAGGAAGGACTGCCGCCGCAGACTCCGCGAGAACTCCTCCAATCGGCAATGGAATGGAAACAGAACATCGAAGATGGCGGCAACAATCCGGCTCGAAGCCTGGAGCTGGAAGCATTTCAAAAAACGGTTTATGCATTGGAAATTTATTTTTATTTCAAGAACACCGGTTCGCACGTGCCCTCTGACGCTCTGCTGAAAGCGGAGGGATTCAGCGAGACCGCAATCAAAAAATACCGGAAAATCTGCAACGGCTTTTTCATCGCCGGACTGGACGTGGATAATCGCGCGGATTCCGGAAAAATTCCAGAGGCAGGGCTTCAGACAGGACAGGAAACAACAGTGACTCCGGCATCTTCTTCGGCCACAGTCGCCGAAAGAGCTTCTGTCATTCCGTCTTTGCCGGGAGATCAGAATTCCGAACTGGAAACAGCGTTGAAACGTTATCAGAGTTCCATGACCAGTTTCGGATTAGCGGTTTTGCTTTCCGCTGTGAATGTCGTTCTGGTTCTGGCAGATGCCGATATTTCATTTCCGTTTTCCGCTTTTTTCCCCACACTGGCGATCGTCTTCGGTGAGCTGTTGACAGAAGAAACTGATCTTGTGATTTTCTCCTGGATCGGGATCGCGCTTGCCGTTTTCTCGATTCTGGGATATACCGTCTGCTGGCTTCTGGCGAAAAAATACCGGGCGTTCATTCTTGCGGCATTCGTGATTTTCCTTCTGGACTTTCTGCTGATTTTTCCATACATTTCAGGGGGTGGATGGGAAATTCTAGTGGAAATTGCTTTTCATTTCTGGGTTCTTTGTACGCTTTATTCCGGAGTCAAAGCATGGAGAAGCATCCGTCGTCTGAGTACGGATGCCGTGAAACAATAAGAGAGAAGAGAATGAGGAGAGTGTGAAAATGGATGTTCAGTGTCCGCATTGCCATGTAACTCTGGAGGCGGAGGAGTCTCAGGCAGGAATGACCGCGAGCTGTCCGCAGTGTCAGGGTGAGTTCGTGATTCCCGCCGCAGCGGAAGCTGCTCCGGCGGAAGATCCCGGTGTAGTGGAGGAAACAACTTTGGAATCTTCTCCGGGCGCATTGGCTTCCGGTCCCCGGGGTGAGTCTTTTTACCGGCCATCCGGCAGGGTTGATCTCATTCGCGGCATACTGGCTCTGAATGCGGGAATCCTGCTGGTTTTTGTTTTGGCGCTTGTTTACTCGTATGCGGTCCGCTATATTCCGTTCCTCTATCTCAATGCGTTGTTTACGCTTGGATTTGCGGTAGTCATCGGATTCACGGCGGTGATTCTGAATCGGCATGCGCGAAACCGCAACCGGATTCTGGCATTCTGTGGAACCGGATTAATCGCCGTTCTGGGATTGTGGTTTTCATGGGGCTTCTGGGTGACAACCCTGGCAGAGGATCTGAAGCTGTTTTCCGTAACCACATTTCAGGTGATGCACCCCCGCGTGATTTTCCACATTGCCGGAGAAATCATGTCGGCGGAGGGATATATGTCCATCGGACGCTTTGCCCGTTCCGGCGGAGGACTGAGGATTACGGGAACCAATCTGCTGATTCTGTGGATTCTGGAAGCTGTGACGATTGTCGGACTGGCAGTCTGGGTCTTTTTGAAAACGTACCGGAGCATGGCGTTTTGCGAAAAATGCAGAAACTGGACGGAAATCTTCTATACTTCGCCCTCCCTGAAGATCGTGGAGGAGGAAGAGGAATTCCGTGACGCACTGGCAGACGGGAATTTTTCCGTTCTTGCCAGACTTCCCAAACGGAATTCCGGCGATCAATACACAGAATATACGCTGGAAAGCTGTCCCTGCGGGGAGACCGTTCTGCTGACCGTGAAGGATGTTTCGGTTTCCTTCAACAGCAAGGGCGACGCCTCCACCTCGGAGCGCCCTTTTGTAAAAGGACTTTATGTGACTCCGGAAACGGCTCAGCGTCTCGCTTCGAGAAAGTGAAGGAAAAAGATGGATCTGACGATTTCCCATAAACCGTTGAACCGGGAGGAAATCTACGCGATGTTCCCGCCGTTGAAGAAGATGCTCGTCACTCTGGATTACTGTCTGTGGTTTGTTGTGATCTCCTGTCTTGCCGTGCTCATTGCAGATATTTTGTATCATAGACGGGGGGTCCCCTGGTTTCTCATTTTCTGGCTTCTCATTTTCTGGCTGCCGTTTTTTCTGTTTGCCGGAAAGGAAAAATACCGGGTTGTCGTGAAACTTCTTTCCGGAACGCCGCTGTTTCCGGCAGAACATCAGATTCATTTCGGAGAGGAGGCTTTTTCCATTGATCTGCCCGATTACCGGCTCTCCTGCGATTACAGTCGAATTTCGCGAACGTATCTGACCCATGTTCCGTCGTCGGGCGAGGAACTGCTGTTGCTGGGAGGACTCACCTGCCTGCCGATTCTCCGGAAAAGCGACTTTCCCGACACCGCCGCATTCACCGCCGTTCTGGAAAAACTTCGGACTCCATCCGGAAAGAAAAAGGAACTGCCGGAGGAGCTTCTGCCGGGAGCGTCTCTGGTGATTTCATTCCATCTGCCGGCGCGGCGCGCTTATTCTCTTGTTTTCCAGTATTTGCTGTGGGAACAGCGCTGGCGGATCATTCTGATAATCCTGATGACCGCATTGGGAGCCGGAGTCCTGCTGCTCAACTTCAAGATCCCGTATGGAGCAGGCGTGCTCATCGGGGCTGTCTATGTTCTGGCGGGACTCTCTGGATCGCTTGCGCTGAAAATGAGAAGGAAATGGAAACAGGTCGAGTCTTTTCTGCCGGAAGATTTGCGCTTTGAAATCGATCTTACCCGGGAAATTCTGCGGGAAACCACGCCCTGCGGTTTTGAGGAGACCTCGTTCCGGCGCATTCGCAAATGTTCCATTTTCCGGAACTGGCTTGTTCTGGAGTGCTCCGTGCTGGAACGATATTTTCTGCCGTGCAATGCGTTTTCTTCCAAAGAAGAGTTCCAGCGTGTTTTTGATGCTGTGCGGAATGCGGTGAAAGCCGGTCAGTCCTCCAGGGTTGAAATGATTCCGCCCGAAGATGAGCTTCCGCCGGAGGAAAAGAAAAAAAAGATGCGCAGAGGCTGCTGCCTTGTCTGCTGTATTGCGGCACTGCTTCTGGCGACTGGTCTTGGTGTCGCGGCATACAAGGTTTACTGCAATGTCCGAAGCATTCTCCAGGAGGATGAGTTTCACGATTCCACGGGAGAAAATCCGGAGGAAATTCAGGAACTCACGAAAGCATTGAACCGTTTGGAAAAGGCTCTTCAAACTCATGCACCGGGACTGGCATCCAGACGCCGTCCGCCCTCGCCGTCCGCTTGGAAAAAACTGCAGAACGCATTGCCCGGAGGAATTCCGCTGGCGGTGAATCTGTGGTATATAACCATTTCCGGCCGGGAGGGATATCAGCTGATTCCGGAAGGCGAAGTGGTCGGGATTGAAGAGGCTTTGGAGATTCGCAGAGAGTCCGGAATGGCGGTCGTCCGGATGACCGCCCCGTATCGGGCAAAATCGCTGATGCTCCTGCATGACGGAAGCGGAGATGGATTTTTCTACGGATTGGAAAAACCATGGAAGTTCGTCTATGCAGACTATCTGGAACATCCGGGAATCGATTTCCCTTTCGGTTCCATGACTCAGTTCATTTCCGCAATTGCCGAAGCGATTGAGGAAAAACTCTGGACATACGATGCAAACGGGAATCTGATTGCGGAAGATGACAGTCAGACACGTTTTCTGGAAAAACTCTCTGGAATCCGCGCCGGACAGAAAAAGAACGAAAGCGGAAATGGTACACCATCAAAACAGTTTTGAAACGGAAAAGAATGGATGCCACATCCGGATCGCTGCTTTTTCTTTTGGTCCGGTCATTCTTTTCCGGCAGGATTACAAACTATGAAATCTGAGTGGAAACAATTCTTTTCTCTCTTCCGGCGGAGAAAAACGAACGTCCTGACATTGAAAACAATGTTCCCATGTTGCGTCAGAAATATCATTTCCTTTGGTTTTCTGCTGTTGGCATTCGTGACCCTGCCCGGCGGGTGCTATCTGCTCGAATCATGGCTGCCTCAGGAAAAGAATATTGCAACCTTTCTTTTACTACAGATGTTTATTCTGCTCCTGCCGCTTGCTGCAGCAGGGGGTGCATGTGGAATTGCATTCATTACTGCCGCTCAACAGAATGACTTTCTTGCGCAGGCGGCCAGAGAACGAAATCGGCCTCTCCCAGAATGGGATGATGTCTGGTTGTACCTGCCGGGAATCCGTTACTGGTTTCTCTACCGCCATCTTGCCGGGGAGCTTCCCGGAATCTCGCGCTGGCGGCTGCGGGTCATGCTGATAAGTGCGGCGTTTTTCTGGATCAGTCTGGTTTTCATCGGGCCGTTGAGCCCGATCCCGTTTTGTGCGCTTGCTGCAAGCATCGGTTTCTGGCTCGGAATTGCCCGGCGCATCGCGGGAGTCCCGATGCAGAAAAAAGAGCGGCTCGGCTGGAAGCTGCTTCTCGGCAGTTTTCTCGTCTCCATGCTGGCCGGATATATTCTGTTCTATCAGGGAAAAAGAGAACGGAAAGCGGAAGAACTGCTACTCCGGAATGCAGGAATTCCCACCAACCGGGAGGAATTGGAACAACATTTTTATCAAGGCAGAACTCCCAATGCGGAATTCGGAAAACTCGTGGATCGCAACTCCGACTACAACATCAAAAAAGGTTCGGAATGTCTGGAATCCGCTTCCAGGTATTATAATTTGCCGGAGAGCAAACGAAGGAAAATCAAAACATATCTTACCGGAGGACTCTGTCAGGAGGATTACAAAAACAATGACGCGCTGATTGAAACAGCCGATATCCTCAAATAAAAAATGTGTTTTCCGAATGATTATCTGACGCTGACTTTAATGCCGCATCTGAACTATTATCGTACTGTAATGAAGTATTTCTCTTCGCGGATCATTGTTGCTCTGGAGGATAAAAAACCTTCTGAAGCCATGCGGCTTTTCCGTTTGGCAGACAAATTTCAAGAAAATGTATTGCAAAGTAATTTTTTAATCGGCGCGTTGGTAGCCATCTCGTGTGAATATACTCGGAGCGAAACCATCGGTGCCATGCTGGGAAGCGGTCTTTTGTCTGATGACAATCTTTCAGAAATACAGGATTTGAATCACAACCGGGAGGCAAAAATACGAAATGCAATGCGATATGGTTTGCGCGCTGAAGCGTATCTGGTGATTGAGACCGTTATGCGTCTGCTTGTTCCATATCCGAAAATAATGTCAGAGATCCAATATGATGGACAGTGGCAATATGAGGAGCCGTTGTTGCGTTTTCTGTTCCGCGGCAACACAACTTTTTTCCCAACACCGCCATGCCTGTGGACAGAAGCCATTCAACAGCGTTATTTGCTTTATGCCATGCGTCACCAGCGGGCGGTGATACGGTATTTTGACGATCCGACTTCACAACGCGAAATTTTGCGTACTGATCTGAAACGTGAACTTGCAACACGCGAGCTTTATTTGGAAAGAATGCTCCAGCCGGATTATTTCACGGAAGAACGACATTTACAACGCATATTGACAATAAGTAAAATGACCGACCTCGGCCTGCAAATCGAACAGTTCCGCCGGAAACACGGACATCTGCCGGGAACGCTGGACGAGCTCGGCATTCCGCTGCCCGTGGACGCTCTGAGCGGCGAGCCGATCCGCTTCACCCATTTTGCCCGCCTGTTTGGAGAGGACGGCAATGGTCACACAATTTCTCGTGACCTACCCGGCTGGCAGCTTTCCGCACCAGGCTGGAATCATGAAAAAGCACTGGAAGAACGGAAGGAGTCGCTGCGGGATTTCTTCACGGTCATTACCGGGTGGCCTGTCCCCGCTCCCGCTGAAATCGCAACAAATGAAACTGCCCGGCATTCCGGGAAGCAAAAGCACTGAACAGGCAACCGAACAAACACCTTTGTGAAAAAAGGAAGAACAATCCCCGTTGTTTCGATGGATTCATGAGTTCCAGTCCCTCCGGAACTCCGACTTGCAGCCGGCGGGAACCTGTCTTGAGCGATTGCCAGGGCATCTTCTCTCCCTCCGCAGTTTCTGCGATGTCAAAGCAGCAAGCGGCGGCAGGCAGGACAGCTTCATTCCGCACCTGCCACCCGGCAAAGACACGCACCCCCCCCCGTTCTCCGAACAAAAAAAAGCCTCGCAGGATATGCGAGGCTGAAGTTCTGGTGGCGGCTACCGGGCTCGAACCAGTGACCTGTGGATTATGATTCCATCGCTCTACCGACTGAGCTAAGCCGCCGTATTGTTGTGTCCCATAATATAAATCACATTCCCCTCTTGTCAAGCAGGAATCAGGAAAAATCTTCTATTTTTCAATATATTCTGCAAAGAGTTTCTTATCGCTTGCTTTCATATAGGCTTCTTCGCCGGTGATGATTCCGTTTTCCATCAGCGTTTTCAGACCGCCGTCCATACTGCACATGCCGATGCCGCGATTTGCCTCAATGATCGTTCGGATATTGGAGATCTGCCCTTCACGAATGGTGTTGGGCAAACCATCCGTCCAAAGCAGGATTTCGTGGACAGCGATACGCCCGCCGCCGATTTTCCGGCAGAGGAGCTGGGAAACAACCGCTTGAAGCGATTCGGCAAGCATGGTGCGGATCTGCGCCTGTTCATTGGCCGGAAACGCATCAATGATGCGGTCGATGGTTTTCGGAGCGTTGTTCGTGTGAAGGGTTGCAAAGACAAGCATTCCCATTGCGGCGCAAGTCAGAGCTAGGCGGATTGTCTCCTGCTCGCGCATCTCTCCGATGAGCACGATATCCGGGTCCGACCGCATTGCTCCCCTCAGGGCAATCGGAAACGACCTGCTGTGAAGTCCAACTTCCCGGTGTACAATTGTACACCGTTTGTTCTGGTGAACAAACTCAATCGGGTCTTCGATTGTGATGATATGCTTGTCCATGGTATCGTTGATGTAGTCGATCATGGCAGCGAGTGTGGTTGATTTTCCGGAACCGGTCGGTCCCGTCACAAGGACAAGCCCGCTTTTGATCTTGCAGATATCCAGCAGAATTGATGGAAGGTTCAAATCGGCAACAGTCAGGATTTTGCTTGGAATCTGCCGGAGAACCGCTGCCTGACCGTAATAATTATACATGTAATTGCAGCGGAATCGTGCCAATCCCGGGATTTCATACGCGAAGTCCAGATCGTGGTTTTTCAAATAAGTATCCCAGCGGTCCGGCGGAAAGCAGATCTCCTTTAACATTTTCTCCATGAATTCCGGCGTAATGATCTTGTCGTTTGCCGGTTTCAGGTTGCCGCTCAAGCGGTATTTCGCGGGATAATTGATGGAAAGATGCAGGTCGGAACCTTTCAGACTCAGCATTTCCTTCAGATACGCATCTATGATAGCCATGATAACAGTTTCCTCCGCATCTCATTGATTTTCCGCGGCGGCTGCTGCGGCAGCGGCATCGCGGGCAGCCTTCTCCGCCATAAACTGTTGAGCCTGCTGCATGGCATACAGTTTCTTTGTCTGTTCGATGATGGAAGTATCCTTCATATAATACAAAGCGGTTTCGTAGGTGATATGTCCCGCCTTGTATTTTTCCAGCAGATTCTGATCCAGGGTGCACATACCGGCTTTACTGCCGATCTGCATGGTTGCCGGAAGCTGATAGATTTTCCCTTCACTGATAATGTTGCCGACCGCAATGGTGTTGATCAGAATTTCATAGGCGATTGTGAGTCCGCCGTTTGCCGCGGGAATCAGCTTCTGACAGATGATTCCGCGCAGAGAACCTGCGGTCATGGCGCGGATCTGCGGCTGCTGAGTCGGAGGAAAAACGTCGAGGACTCGATTCAATGTATTGCCGGCATCGCAGGTGTGCAGGGTTCCGATCACAAGATGGCCTGTCTCGGATGCAGTAATGGCATTTTCGATTGTTTCCAAGTCGTGCATTTCGCCGATGACAATGATATCCGGGTCCTCGCGCAAAGCACCTTTCAATGCGGCGTGATAACTGTTGGTGCAGCGGCCGATTTCGCGCTGGGTGATCTGACAGTTCTTCGAAGTCTGGATGATTTCAATCGGGTCCTCAACAGTAATGATGTGATCTTCGCGATTCTGATTGGCAACCTCCACCATTGCTGCAAGAGTCGTGGTTTTTCCGGAACCGAGTGGGCCCGTCACGAGAATCAGGCCATTGGTGTAATCCAGCAGACGACGGATATTTTTCGCATCATTTGGAAGGAATCCGAGTTCTTCCAGCGTCAGAATCTGATCCGGGACCAGACGATAACTCCCGGAAATCCCATCTTTGTGGTACATAAGCGCAGTACGGAAGCGCGCTTTGCCGATTTCGAGTCCGAAGCTGATATCCTGCTCTTTCCGGAATCTCTCTTTCTGTTCTTCGGAAAGCAGAGCCAGATTGAGCCGCTGCGAATCCTCATCGGAAACGACCCATTCAGGGTCCAGACGCTCCAGCATGAGATTGCGGCGGATGAACAGAGGCGCATTCGAGGAAATGTGCAAATCACTGACTCCATAGGCTCGGAGCCCCACAAGCAGTTGTTTCATCGCTTTGGCAACCTCCTGATCGCTCATGGAGGAAACATTGCGCAGGTCCGGCAGTTCCGTGGAAGAGGCATCGAAATCCGAATCGTCGATCGTCGCGGCAGCCCGATGTCCGGAGAATGACGATGCAGAAGCTGTACGTGATCCGGATGACGACGATGCTCCTGCGGAAGCGTGTGCCTTCTGCTGATCAATCACCTGCTGCTGATGCGCCACTGCCCGGCGCAGTTTTTCAAAGAGATTTTCCGGCTCAGGTTCCGGCTCAGGTTCCGGCTCAGGTTCCGGCCTCTCTCCCTGTTCCGGATATGCAGCTTCCACCTGCTGTAAAAACAGTTCCGGAACGACTCCCATCGCCGCCTGTTCCTGAGCGTAAGCAATGACATCCTCCAGCTGCGACGCCCAGTTTTTGGCATCTTCCTCGGAAACTCCATCGCAGAGAAGATTAAGGATCTCCTGCGCGTAAGTCAATACATCCGGGGATCCTCCCAGCGCGTCATTGATCTCTATGCCTTTTTCCAGCGTAATGAGCTGATTGTCAATGAGTGTGCTCAAAAACCACTGCACTTCCGATTGCATATTCTACTCCGGTATTCAAAAAATCATGCGATTCAATATTCCCTTTCGGGAATGTAAAATATAAAACCGCGCTTTTCAAATGGAGAAAAAAATTTTTTTCATTATTTATTACGCAGAAATCTGATAAAAAACAGAAAAACAGACATTGCCTTCCATATATTTCTGTCGGATTGGGTCCGGAAAATTTTCCTTTTTTCCTCTCCGGAACTTGAAGATTTCTGTTCCGGGAATATCTTTACCGGAATCATGTTCAGAAAAAACGGAAAGGAAATCGGATTGAAAAATGACAGACCCGCTGTACAATGTCACTCTGGTTGCGCCGGAGATTCCGCAGAATACCGGAAACATCGGCCGCATCTGCTGCTGCACGGAATGCAGACTGCATCTCGTGGAACCGATCTCCTTCTCTCTTGAGGACAAATATGTGCGTCGCGCCGGTATGGATTACTGGCATCATGTTGATTTCATGCGCCACGCCTCCTGGGAGGAATTCGAAATGTTCGCAGGAAACACGCCGATCTACTTCTTCTCAACAAAAGCAAAAAAACTCTACTGGGACTGTCCGATGGAAACGGGAGCTTTTCTGGTTTTCGGCAGCGAAAGTCACGGACTGCCGCAGGAACTCCATGACCGCTTTCATGACTTCTTTTATACCCTTCCCATGCCGGGAAACTTCAACCGCAGCCTGAATCTGGCAAATTCTGTCGCCGTCACGGTTTATGAAGGACTCCGGCGGAAATTCACATCCGCCGGAAATTGACTGGAGACAACAGGCGAAGGCGAGACGGTGCAGGGAGTTCTCCTGCAAAGAACAGAACAGCACCGTCTGAAAAGGGGAATTATTCCTCAAGCCAGCGTTCGACGTCAATAGCGGCGCGTGCGCCCATTCCTGCAGCGGTAATTGCCTGACGGTACCGCTTGTCGGCACAGTCTCCGGCGGCAAATACGCCTTCCATGGAGGTGCGGGAGGTGGCGCCCTCAAGCGAGATGTATCCGGTTTCATCCATGTCAAGCTGACCGGCAAACGCTTTTGTATTGGGAACATGCCCCAGAGCAACGAACACGCCTTTGCAGTTGATGACAGATTCCTCACCCGTCTGAACGTTGCGGACCTTAATACCGTCGACCTCGTTCTCTCCGAACACTTCCGTCACGACAGAATTCCAGACGAATTTGATCTTCGGATTGTTCATGGCGCGATCAGCCATGATCTTCGACGCCCGAAGGGCATCGCGCCTGTGGATGACAGTTACCTCGGAGGCAAAACGAGTCAGGAAGTTTGCCTCCTCCATCGCGGAGTCGCCTCCTCCGATCACAACAACCGGAAGACCGCGATAAAAAGCTCCGTCGCAGGTGGCGCATGCGGACACCCCGCGATTCTTGAACGCCTCCTCCGATTCCAGTCCGAGCCAGCGGGGACTCGAACCGACAGCAACGATCAGCGCCCGGCATTCCACCGTTTCACCGGAAGAGAGATGCAGTTTGTGCGGTCCGCCCGGTTTGAGTTCCGCGGATTCAACTGTCTCACTCAGGAACTCCACATTGAAATGGGATGCCTGCTCCTGCATTTTCGTCATAAGTTCATATCCGTTTACAGCTTCGGGAAATCCGGGAAAGTTTTCGACGTCGGAAGTCTGCGTCAGCAGTCCGCCCGGCAGAGGCCCGGAAATCAGCAGAGGATTCAAATTTGCACGTCCGGCATACACCGCAGCGGTCAATCCGGCAGGACCGGTTCCGACAATGACAACGTTTCTCATGGCAAACTCCTTTTTTACATTCATCATTTCTGACATTGCGGTAATATGGCACGCCAACGCCATTTTCGCAACCGGTGAATTTTTGTTCCTCCTTTTTTTCTCCTTATCGTTGACAAGTCCGCGGGCATACGCAATATTACATAAGGAATTCAACAATAAAAAGGATTCTCCATGAACCCGTTCTTTTTTCTCAGCCTTCTTTTTTTTCTGTTTTTCTCCTGGAACACTCCGGCAGCGGAAGCAACAGCTCTTCCGCAAATCCGGGTTCCTTCCGTCACCAGCAATCGTTCCCCCTTTGGAGACAGCGAAGCCCCTGCCTGGAAAAAAGCAGCCACAATCCATCTGGAACAACCGGCATACGGTATGCGGAAACATCCGCTCTGGAAAACAAGACCCACCACCATTCTTCTGACCTATGACAGAGACAATCTGTATGTCATGGTGATCTGCAAGGACGAAACGGACCAGCCCTCGGGGAAAAAACACGATGACGAACTCCACCGCGGCGACGCCGTTGAACTCTTCATCGACGGTATCGGCGATCATAAACAGTATCTCGAAATCCAGATGAATTCCCGGAATCTTGTCCGCGATGTCAATTATCTGTTTACGGGGAACACCGTCGAACTCGACCGGAACGGCATCGTCCGCGATGGACGCAACCAGTGGGATGTTCCCGCGTTCGACATTCCGGCGTTTCAGCACAAAACGTCTCCGATTCTTTCCTCCGATGGAAAAAAGAGAGGCTGGAGAATCGAGGCCGTCTTTCCGGCCAAACTCCTGCTCCGGCGCAACGGACAGACGCAATTCAGCAAAGGAATGATCCTGCGTGCAAATTTCGTCCGACTGAAACACGACAGAGGAGAAATGCACTCGATCTTCTGGTCGCCGACCGTGTATGGCCGCCCACACCGAAGTCCCGGCAGAATGGGATATCTGATCCTGGATTGAGCCGCTTGAGTGCAAGAAAAAACCATTTTATGGAAAAAATGGATTTTTCTTTTCTTTGTGCTTGAAAAATTGCAAAAGAGGAAGCATCTTTTTCTTCGTTCTTATTTGAAACGCTGAAAAACAACCCTGCGCCTGATTGCAGATGACTTATGGAAGACGGACTTTTTACACAACTCACAGATCGCCCCCTCGCCGATAAACTGCGTCCTGAAACGCTGGATGAAATTGTCGGCCAGGAACATTTGATCGGGCCGGATGGACCGGTCCGCCGGATGATTGAAAGCGGCAGGATTTCCAGTTTCATTCTCTGGGGGCCACCGGGATGCGGCAAAACAACGATCGCCCGTCTGCTTGCCCATGTCAGCGATATGCACTTTGTCGCGCTTTCCGCGGTCTTTTCCGGAATCGCCGACCTGCGGAAAGCATTCGAGGAAGCGGAAAAGCGACGTCTGTATGGACAGAAAACACTTCTGTTCGTTGATGAAATTCACCGGTTCAACCGCGCCCAGCAGGACGGATTTCTCCCATACGTGGAAAACGGAACCGTCACTCTTGTCGGAGCAACCACCGAGAACCCCTCTTTCGAACTGAACAGCGCCCTGCTCTCCCGCTGCAAGGTCTTTGTCATGAAGCCCTTGAATGGAAATGCTCTCCAGAAGATCATTGATCGCGCCGAAAAAACCGTCGGCAGAAAACTTCCTGTCGATGATAACGCCGCCGCAACCCTCAAGGATCTCGCCGACGGCGACGGACGATATCTCATCAATCTGCTCGAAAGTATTTATGATCTTGCACCGGAAAATTCTCTTCTTGACCGCGAAGGTCTCGAAAAAATCGTCCAGCACCGCGCCCCCATGTACGACAAGGACCGCGAAGGACACTATAATCTTATCAGCGCTCTTCATAAATCGCTCCGCGGCTCCGATACGGACGCCGCCCTCTACTGGGCAGCCCGCATGATCGAAGGCGGAGAAGACCCGCTCTACCTTCTCCGCAGGCTGACTCGCTTCGCTATGGAGGACATCGGACTTGCCGATCCCCAGGCACTCCCCGCCGCCATCGCCGCATGGGATGCTTACGAACGCCTCGGTTCCCCCGAAGGAGACATCGCGATCGCAGAACTGATCTGCTACCTCGGAACCGCTCCGAAATCCAACAGCTCCTACACCGCATGGAACGATGCAGTCAAAGCGGCAAAGCAGTTCGCCTCACTGAATCCGCCGAACCATATTCTCAATGCTCCCACCCGCCTGATGAAGGAGATCGGCTACGGAAACGGCTATATCTATGACCACGATACCGAAGACGGATTCTCCGGACAGAACTACTTCCCGGAACAGATGCCGCGAATCCGGTTCTATCATCCGGTCGAACGCGGCTTCGAACGGGAAATCAACCGGAGACTTCAATACTGGGATCGTCTGCGGACGGAAAAAATGAAAAAGAAATAATGCAGCAATGAATTTATCATGCTTCAACCGGTTGGAGTTGGAGGCATACCGTCCCGAACTTCAACACAACCACAAATAATAAAAACCAAAACAAGAATCAAATAAAAATGTCAAAAGCGGATTTCAGACCGGGAGAAATACCAGCCAAACCGGGAGTCTATGTTTATCGGGACCGGTTCGGGAAAGTGATTTATGTCGGGAAGGCATCAAATCTGAGACGGCGAATGTCCCACTATTTTCAGCCGTCGCAGGTGACCCGGGCTGATCCGAAGCTGCGGTCGCTGATCAACACGATCGACACCTGGGAATTTTTCACGGTTAAAAACGAGGATGAGGCGTTGATTCTGGAATCGCGTTTTATCAAGGAATACGCACCGCATTACAATATTCTTCTGCGGGACGACAAACGCTATCTGATGTTGAAAGTTGATCGAAATGAAGCATTTCCGCGTCTGAAACTGGTTCGTCTGAAAAAGAAGGATTCGAGTCTTTACTTTGGTCCCTTCCCCCACGGGAAAGCGCTCCGGAGCCTGATGGAATTTCTGACAAAGCGTTTCGGGCTTCGATCCTGCAAAACGCAGTGTCCGACGGAGGAGGACAGAAAGCACTGTCTTGCGGGAACTGTCCGAGACTGCTGTCGGCCCTGTACGGGAGAAGTGACGGAAGAAGAGTACATGGAACGGGTGGACCAGGTTGTCAACGTTCTGAACGGCGATATCCGAGAAATCGCCGCCGAACTGAAAGAAAAGATGCTGAAGGCGGCTGCGGGGAAACAGTTTGAAAAAGCGGCATCGCTCCGTGATGTTCTGTCGAATCTGCAATCGATCTGTGGAAACCGCATCCGCTCCTTTGAACACGCGAAGCTGCCGGCAGAAGCCGGAATGGAGGCGGTCAACGACCTTCGGGAAGCTCTGCGCCTGCCGCATCCTCCAAATGTCATTGAAGGGTTCGACATTTCAAATCTCGGGACGACATTTGCTGTTGCCAGCATGGTCCGGTTTGTCAACGGCCGGCCAGACAAATCCGGCTATCGGCGCTTCCGGATCAAAACTGTGGAAGGACAAAACGACTTTGCCATGATGCACGAGGTTGTCACCCGCCATTTTTCTCGTCTGCTGAATGAAAAAAAACCGCTTCCGGATCTGCTGATGGTAGATGGCGGCAAAGGGCAGCTGCATCTCGCATTGGAAGCCCTGGTTGCGATTGATTGCCCGCCGTTTCCGGTCATTGGTCTGGCAAAACGGAACGAGGAAATTTATCTTCCCGGGCGCAGCGATCCGCTGGTGCTGGATCGAAGCCGTCCGGCGTTGAAAGTGCTTCAGGCTCTGCGGGATGAAGCGCACCGGTTTGCGGTCTCCTACAACCGTCAGCTCCGGTTGAAACGGATCTCGGAATCCCTGCTGGACGAAATCGACGGCATGGGAGAATCCCGGAGAAACGCCCTCCTGAGGGAATTCGGCTCCGTCTCTGAACTGCGCAAGGCGAGTCCGGAAGAGATCGCCGCCCGCGTCCGGGGAATCGGAAGCGAATTTGCCAGAACGGTGCACGCGTTTCTCCAGACTCACAAATAAACACTTCAGAAAAAAAAGACCGAACATTCAAATTCATTCACCCGATTTGTTCCGATCTCACAAAAAAATCTAAAACACATTGAAGGAGAAAATGTTATGCAAATCAGACTGATCCCCGTCAAAAGAGAAGAGCAGCCGCAGTTCGTCCGGGATGTGCAGGCAGCGTTCGCCGTTGCAGTTATTGAAGAATACGGTGAACAGGACGGAGAAATCATCCCGGCATGCGATATTGAAGAGTCCCTGGCCAAAGAAGGCGCGGAATCATTTCACATTGTCGCAAACGGAGAGATTGTCGGCGGTGTTGTTGTCGTCATCAACCGTGAAACGCAGCACAACTCCCTGGAACTGTTTTTCATCAGGCACTCCTCCCACAGCAAAGGCATCGGGAGGGCCGCATGGGAAGCGATTGAGAAAAAATATCCGGAAACAAAAGTCTGGGAAACCGTAACGCCCTACTTTGAAAGAAGAAACATTCATTTTTATGTGAACAAATGCGGCTTCAAAATTGTGGAGTTCATCAATCCCCACCATAAGGGCTCATATCCCGATTCTGACAACGGAATCGGCAGGGATTACTTTTTCCGTTTTGAAAAAGCGATGTCTCCCATCTGACGCTTATGCGGACAAAAGCAATGGTCTCACCGGTCATCGTTTTGTAAACGTGATATACCGGTATTTGCGTCCGTTGATCTTGTAGTTCCGGTTCTCTGCCGGACGGGAAATCCGTTCCTTCCGCGGGGGGGGAGCCGGAACGATTCCGTTTCTTGTTTTCTGGAGTTCCCGTTCGCGACGCATCTCCTCCAGTTTTTTCTTTTTTGCAAGTTTAAGTTCCTGTTCCTGAGCGTCGGCATCGTAATCGGGTTTGACGTTGAGATATTTCAAAGTCCGTTCCGCGATGGTCCGGAAAGTCGGTCCTGCGACAGAACCGCCATAGTAACCGCCTTTGGGCTCATCCGCGGTCACGAGCAGGACAAAGCGGGGATTGTCCGCCGGGACAAAACCGACAAAATTTGCGATATACTTCGACTTGGAGTATGCACCGTTCACAAACTTCTGTGCCGTTCCGGTTTTGCCTGCAACATAATAACCACGAATGGCAGCTTTTCTTGCCGTTCCGCCCTCCCCTGTCACTTTTTTCATCATTTCGACGATTTTTTTATGAGTGGTCGGGTCCTTGAAAATCGAATCCGGTTTTTCCAGAGGCATCTTCTGCTCAATTCCGGTCGCCGGATTTTCAATGCGGTCCACCAGACGCAGCTTCACCGGATGGCCGCCATTGGCAAGGATGCAGTACCCGCGCACCAGCTGGAGCGGCGAAACAGCCAACCCCTGTCCAATCGGGAAACGAGTGATAGAGAGCGTATCCCATCGTTTCAGCGAACGGTAAATCCCGGCGGTTTCCGGTTTCAGCGGAATCCCGGTTCTGGAGCCTACGCCGAAACTGCGCAGGACTTCGTCAAGAGTCTTCTCCCCCATCGCAAGCGCAATTTTCGCCGTTCCGATGTTGCTGGAATGCTGAATGATTTCCGAAACGGTCAGAATCCCCATCGGATGAGAATCCTTCAAACTTTTTCCGCCGTAGAACCAGAGACCTTTTTCACAGTCGAAGCGAGTATCAGGAGTGACAATCCCCCGGTCGATCGCGCCAGCCACGACCAGCGGCTTCATGGTGGAACCAGGTTCAAAGGTATCCTCCGCGATCCGATTCCGCCAGGCGTTGGGCTTCATGGAGTTGCGATCATTGGGATCGAAGGTCGGGCGCTGCGCCACAGCAATGATATCCCCCGTGTAGGGATCCGCCATGACAGCATAGGCAGCACTCGGATTGCACCGCTCCATGAACTTGTCAAGTTCTTCTTCCAGAATCGCCTGTATCGGCTCCTGAATCGTAAGATAAACGTTGAATCCGTCCTTATCCTCTTTCATGCTGGAGTTGCCGTAGGCGATGGGAAGGCCGTCGCGGCTGCGCTCATAGCGTTCGAGTCCCTGAACACTGCGCATTTTGTTGTCATAAAACTTTTCAAGTCCGATCACTGCCACGACCTGATCACGGTCCAGATTTGTAAATCCCAGCACGTTCGCCAGCAGCTGTTTTTTCGGATAATACCGTTTTGTGGTTTCGCGATAGAAAATGGTTTTGTATCCCAGACGGGCGGTTTCCAGTTTCAGACGTTCGGCAATTTCATAATCCACCTTGCCTTTGATGATGACAAATTTTCTCTGGCGAACCTTTTTCGTACCATCGGGATTCCTGGAGACGATCTCCTTGTCCATCAGTTTTTCATAGACGGATTCTTCGCTGATTTCCAGTTTTTCCGCCAGGAATTTCGCAATTTCACGACACCGTTCAGCATCTCCGGCGATGGAGGGATCGGCACAGATGTCCGAGCAGGGAATGTTGCCGACCAGCAGATTACCGGAATAATCATAGATCTCCCCGCGCTTGCCGTTCATGGTCTTGACGGTGGTGTATTTCATGCGGGCCTTTTTGTAAAGCTCGTCATGCCGCCGGATCTGGACCGTGTATAGCTGCCAGACGATGTAACCGAAAAGCAGAAGAAGAATGACCGTTACCACGACCATTCGTCTTCCCATTTGCGTGAACTTCGTCATTCAGACCTCTCTTCCCGAATTCAATCCGTTCCGGCGGTACGATTCTCCCTGTAGAGGGACGCACCGTTGTTCATCGCTCCGGGATGGGCGTCGGGATCCAGCAGAACGATCTTGCGAATCTGCTTGGAATCGGCGGGCCGGAGCCCGAGTTTGAACATGCTGATGCGGGAACTGATGTACGGCCAGGAACTGAGCTGTTCCTTCCGCACCTTCAGATTCGCAATTTCACGATTCAACTGATGGATTTTAGACTTGGTACGCGCAATCTCCCGGTTGATCTGTTCCGCCTTCTGGTTGTAAATGATCCTTGCGTTGACGGCAAGAAAAATCAGAGCGAACATAAAGGAAAGCTTGATGACAAGGGATACCAGCCAGGACCTCTTCGCAGAGGCTCTGGAACTGCGTCTGATTTCTTCCTGCGTTCTCATTGTCTTCACGTTTGTCATGATTCTCTCCCCGCCATTTGTATTTTTTCCGCCGCTCTCAATTTTGCACATGCCGCTCTTGGATTCTCCGCAAGTTCCACATCATCCGCCGTCACCGGATGCTTTGTGACGATCTTCAGTACCGGTTTCCAACCGCATACACAAACCGGAAGGCCCGGCGGACATTTGCACGTCTCCGCCATTTCCCGGAAGAAATTCTTGACAATTCTGTCTTCCAGGGAATGGAAGCTGATCACGCAGAGCCGTCCTCCCGGATTCAACAACGGAACCGCGGAAGCCAGCGCCTTTTTCAACTCCTCCAGTTCTCCGTTGACTTCCATCCGCAATGCCTGAAAACAGAGGGTCGGTGCAGGCAGACTCCTTTTCCGGTTCCGGGAGCGCAGAACCCGTTCACAGAGGTCCGCCAGTTCTCCGGTTGTCGAAAAAGCCTGTTTCTCCCTGGCAGCGACAATCGCTTCCGCAAGCATCCGGGCATCCCGATGTTCCATTTCTCCATATTCCCGAAACAGATTCCGCAAAGAATCCGCATCATATTGATTCACAATTCTGGATGCTGAACGTTCCGAAGTCCTGTCCATTCTCATATCCAGCGGACCATCCAGACGAAACGAAAAACCGCGTTTCGGATCATCAATCTGCGGCGAAGAAACCCCGATATCCAGCAGAATCGCATCAACCGACTCCCAGCCGAGCCCGCGGGCAAATTCCGCCAGGTCAGAAAAACGTCCTTTCCGGAGATGCACCCTATTCCCGGCAAATGCCAATCGAGCTCCGGCTCGAACAAGCGCCTCGTCGTCGCGGTCGATTCCCAGCACTTCCGCATCCGGCAGACGCTCCAGGATCAGAGCGCTGTGTCCTCCGCAGCCGACCGTTCCATCAATGATCCTGCGCACCGGTTGTCCGGCACCGTCAAGAAGCAGCTCTATCGTCTGGCGGGGAAGGACCGGAACATGACTGAATGTCATCTCCGTCATTCCGTCACCTCCCTGCTGAGTTTCTCAAGCACATCATAGCAGGCATCCTCGCCGTTCTCCTGCTGCATCCTGTTCCAAGCCTCCGGCGAATACAGCAAAATCATCGACACGGAACCGATCAGAGCCACCTTGTCTTTCAGCCCGGCATGGACCGCGAGCTGCTGACCGATCTGAATTCGCCCCTGTTTGTCGCACACGCATTCCTGCGCGCGGGAACCGAGACGCGCCAGATTCCGTGCATCCTCCACGTTCCCGAGCGAAAGTTTTCGAGTCTTGTCCAGCACCATCTCCCGGAAAGTGTCTACGGACATCATCTGAATAGCGTGGTCGCGTGACGGCAGAAGAACAAATCGCGAACAACCCCTCCATGCCGCCGGAATGGCAACTCTCCGCTGCGTGTCGAGCGTATGCTCGTACTCGCCTAGAAAAAAAGTGGGTTCCACCCCTGTCGCCATTTCATTCGCTCCATTCCGCTACTATTTTCACCTTTTTCCCCCTATAGAACCCTAACTTATCCTTTTTTCCCTTTCTTTCAAGTGCAAAAAAAGAAAAAAATCAAAAAAATTTTTCAGAGCAGAAACCGGCGGCCATCGACGGTTGTTTTACCCAGCAGCAGAAAGAAAAGTTCCGAATTTCGAAAAGCCGGAAAAAAGGACAGCGTCAAAATCCAGAAGTCCGGAAAAAAGACAAAAAAATACCGCAGACGGGTACTATGCACACGTCTGCGGCGGAATTTCTTTCTCCGGAACAGATTTCCGGGTCAGATCACTTCGAGCTGATCCTTGTCTGGCAGAGGATGCGGTTTATGGGCAGGAGTATCCTGATACCAAAACGCCACGGAGGCAATATCATCCTGGAGCGGCAGGTAGCGTCCGCCGGACCGCCATCCAAGAGCCTGAATGGTCACTCGGATTCTCTCCCGGAAACGGATCGGATCGCAGAGATGCCAGCGGTAAAGCCCGAAGCGCTGCTGCGAACGATAGAGACCATCCGGACAGAGGACCTGTGCCAGTCCGCTGTATGGAGAGGAAAACTCCTGATAGCGCTTTGTCTCCTTGTTTTCAAAATTGTAGGAACCGCCGAAATAGTCTTCGGTTCCGGTTCCGCAGATTGTCGGAAATTCTTCATCATCATCAAGATAGAACTTGATCTCCCCCTCACCCCACCAGCCGGAGTTGTTCACGCCCCACGCCAGATAGGTCCCGACATAGTGTCCGCATCCTTCAATCCCGTCGAGAATCGTATAAACCTCTTTGTACGGCAGCGGATTGACCCGCCGGAACTGCGCATGAAAATATGCCGAATCGACCGGCACCTCTCCCAGTGAATAATTAATCTGGTAATACGCGACAATATCCTCCGTCGAAATATTCTCCAGCGTAATACGCGCATGGGTATGAAACGGCATCTCCCAGTAGCAGTTGAACGCACTTCCCGGATTCACACAGACAGGAAGACTGGAAACCGGAGTGTAACTGCCCCATCCGCAGCAGAAAAAATCTCCCGCCGGACATTCAATCGCGGGGACCTCCTCGTTGTCCCAGTAAAAACGCAGAATCAGAAACCGCCAGTGTCCCGACAAGGTCATCCAGATCTGCTGAATGACTCCTTCTCCTTCGATGTCCGCAAGGGTGAACACCGATCCGGCAGGAATGACGACACTGGGAGAGACCTTCCATCCGACGCCCAGATCGCGTGCACACCCGGCTCCGGTCCCTTCCGCAGCACGGCCCCCTTCTCCGGGCGCACCCGTCCGATTCTCCGGACTGATGGAGCGGGATCGCGCTTCTGACAAACGGGAAATGGAACTCCAGGACGACGACGCGAGACGATTCATTTTCAACTCCTTGTTTTTCTCGTTTACCAATCCTATCCTCAACGAAAACCGAATAATCTGCACAGGAAAAGCAATGTCAGCAATATAGGCGTTCCCCCTCTTCTTGTCAACCGGGGACATCAGAAAATGTGAAAAACAGGAAAATGAAATCCAGGAATATTTTCCCTTTCTCTGCACCTTGACATTTCGGAAAAACAGCATATATTCATTTTCAAATAATAAAGTTAAAACTTTATATTATGGAGTTATAAATGAAATCCTTATTGAAATCACTGGATATTCTGGAATTCGTTATGAATAACGAAGACAAGCCGGTTACTCCCGCCGCGGTCGCGGATGCCTGCGGACTCAATCCGGTAACCTGCGTCAGAATCCTTGGAGAACTGACGAAACGGGATTATCTGAGAAAAATCTCCCGTCATGACGGCTACGCTCCGGGACCGGTCATTTATGCACTGGCCGACCGACGCAGTTTTTACGGATGTGCCGCCCACGCGGCATCGGAAATTCTGAAAGATCTGGCGATCCGCTTTGATCTCCAGTTGAACATCTCCGTTCTGCATGGAACGAAGCGCTACATTCTCTACCATTATGCGGCTGCCAGGGAATATCCGATTGCCCGTAAAACGGCGCATCCGGATCACTTTTATATTCAGGGGACCGCCCGCATCCTTCTGGCGTATGCGGATCAAGCGACAGTCATCCGAATCATCGAGCGAATTGGACTGCCCGGTGAACTCTGGCCGGAAGTTCGAAGCCGCCGGGACCTCGCTCTTCAGCTTGCCCGAATCCGCAAAACCGGTCAGACGTCATTTCCGGCAAAGGACGGTGAAATTCCCAACCGGGTCTTCGGTGCGGCAGTCATTGTTCCCGGAAAGCCGGTCTGCGCCATCGGCACAAGAATCAATGCAAACCGGGATGCCTCCGGAATTCCCGAGGCACTGCGGAACGCGGCGCTTCTCATACGAGACAACATCCTGACTCAACTGCAATCTTTCTAAATCCTAAGGAGTATAGAACCATGAGCTGTCTTCTTGAAAACGAAGCTGTCAGAGCGGTCTTCAGCGATCGCGCCGAACTCCAGGAACTGACGAACCGCCATACGGGAACCGGATTTGCCCAACCCCACGGATTGTGGCGCATGATCGTCAAAGAACAGGAAAATCTGGAGGTGGAACTGCTTCCGGAAAACGCCGTTCCGGAAATGAAAGTTTCCGGAAACGAGCTAATCATTCGCTATCAGGAACTTACGTCAGGATCGGGACATCCGCTGAAAATCGAACTGGAAATCCATGGACTCCTCCACGACAATGTCATCGACTGGGATCTCCGGATCGCCAATCATACGCGTGACATTCAAATCAGGGAGATTATGTTTCCCATCCTCCATCTCTCTTCCACCGTGGAAAACATGCCCCTTCACCACTCCATGTTTGGTGGAGAAGTCATCTCCGGCATCCGGGAAAAAATACTCTCCTCCACAGCCAGCTACAAAGGAATGGATGAGCTCTATCGCCGTCATTGTGCTCATTATCCCTTCCCGCTCGCGACCAACTGCTATACCTTCAATTCCGGTACGGAAGGAATTTATGTTGGCAGCCACGACCTTACATTTCAGGACACCTTGCATGTTTTTGAGCTTGAAAAACGGAATATCCTGAATGCGCTGATTGTGAAATATCCATTCCTCGGCCCGGGAGAATCAACGGTGATCAATGGCTATGCAATCTCCCTTTACCGTGGTCCCTGGCAGGCTGCGGCGGATCGGTACCGGGCATGGGCGGAGACCTGGTTCCATCACGAACCGCCACCGGCGCATGTCAAGCGGATGCGCGGATGGCAGAGAATCATCGCACGCACACAGTACGGAGAAAATCTCTATCCTTACAATACGTTCCCTCTCATTCTGGAGGATGGGAAAAAAGCGGGAATTGATACGTTGTTCCTTTTCGGCTGGCATCGCGGCGGACATGACTGCGATTACCCGAACTACATTCCGAGCCCGGATCTTGGAGGAAAGGAATGCCTCCGGGAAAACATTGCGGAATTCCGCAGAAACGGCGGAAATGTCATTCTTTACAGCAACGGACAGCTGATCGACAAGAACACGGATTTCTACCGGACAACGGGCCATCGGATTTCTACAAAAGATCTCCACGGCAATGAACAGCAGCAATTCTACGGGTTCAGCGGACGCGGAACCGCACAGAACCTGTACGGAAACCGGACGTTCGTTACCGCCTGTCCGGCCTGTCCGGAATGGCTGGAGGTTCTCAAACAAGTTGCGGATACCGCTGCGGAACTCGGCTGCAATGGAGTCTTTTACGATCAGCTCGGAGCTTGCAGCAATGTCTGCTGCGATCCATCGCACGGCCACCGGGTCCCGTTCACGGAATCCACCCGCGCCCGCAGCGAAATGATCCGGAATCTGAGGAAGTACGTCAAAGAAAAGTATCCTTTCATGAGCTTCGGAATCGAACTGATCTCCGATCTTTCCGCCCGGTATGCGGACTATGTGCATAATCTGATCGGCGGCGCCGTTCCGCTCAATCCCGACTGGGAGAAGAAACAGGAAAAACCCCGGATCGCCACGAATTTTGAATGGTTCCGCTATACCTTCCCGGAGATCATTCTTTCCGATCGTGAGATCCGTGACGACACCGATATCGAACGCCGGGTCAACCGGGTACTCCTGAACAATCTCATTTCCGACGTTGAAATTTACCGCTGTAAAAAAACCATCGCGGAAACACCGCATTATCAGGAATATCTCGGCAAAGCGAACCGCTTCCGCAGCCGTTTTACGCATCTGCTTGACGGAGCAGTGTTCCGTTCCACTCGCCTGCACCGGCTGAACAATCCGGAAATGGATTCGGCGGGATATCTCGCGCCAGACGGAGAAACGGTTGTCATAGCAACACAGTCCCACAAACCGGAACTCTCCGCGAAGATCGAAGTTTCCGGAAAAGTACTGGTCGATCAAGGGCTCCTGGGAAACGGGACAATCAGCCAGGATGGCTCTGTGACACTGAAAAAAAACGCATTGGCAATTCTGGTGTTCCGCTGACACTCAAGAAAAAACCGCATCGGCCAAGACAGGCGATGCGGTTTTTCGTTTTCAACAACGCGTCCGGGAACTTGCGCGTCCCGAATGCAGGACTTCTCAAACTCCGGCAAGCGTGGACTTGTACTTTGCCACCATCTCCTCCACCGGAATTTCCACGATTCCCGAAGCGGAGCGGAAACTCAGGTTGCCGCTGTTGTCGGTCATACCGACCTCCGCAAATGGAACTCCGGAGAAAATCTCCTTCAGCTTCGGCACATCGGCCTTCGCGCAGGTAATCAGGAAGCGGCTGTTCGATTCGGAGAACAGAAGTTCCAGATCACTCATCGGGGCATCAACCGGAACGGATGTCAGATCAAGCGTCATACCGAGACGTCCGCCCATTGCGGAGCGCGCAGCTGCAATTGCAAGGCCTCCGATCGCGGGTGAGATCGCGGAGTGAATCAGTCCGGCATTCAGCGCCTTGTGATAGGCTTCATAGGTTTTGTTCGCCATCGCGGCATCGACTTTCGGAACATCCGTTCCGATCTTGCCGAGCATCGCGAAATATTCGCTGCCGCCGAGTTCGCGCTTTGTCGCGCCGATCACGCAGACGGCATCTCCCGCAAGCTTGGCGTCAATGGAAACAGCTTTCGATACATCGTCGATCTTGCCCATGACGCTGAACAGGACGGTCGGCGGAATGGAAATCTTTCTGCCGCCGCGGGTGCTGTCGTTCTTCATGCTGTCCTTTCCGGAGACACAGGGAACTGTGAAGGCGAGGGCATAATCGTAAAGCGCCTGATTGGCACGGACAAGCTGAGCCATTTTGTATTCGCCGTCAGGAGTTTTTTCGCTCTGGACCGGATCCGGCCAGCAGAAGTTGTCGAGTCCGGCAAGATGCTTCGGATCGGCACCGACCGCGACCGCTTCGCGGATTGCAACATCCATGGTGGACGCCATCATATGATACGTGTCGATATCGCTGTAACGCGGCATGATGCCGGCGGAAAGGACAACGCCTTCACGGGTCAGCGGCTCAACCATGAACACGGTGGCATCGGAAGCGACATCGCGGTTCACGCCAGTATACGGCTTGATCACGCTGAGCCCTTTCACTTCGTGATCGTACTGGCGCGCTTTGTATTCGCCGGAACAGACGTTCAGCTGCGTCAGCATGGAGAGGACATCCGCCTTGACGCTGCGTCCTGCCAGATCGGGATTATCGAACTTCTTCGGCTCCCAGGTGGCACGGAGGTGCATCCGGGGAAGTCCCTCGTGCATGAACGCGATATCAATGCAGGCAACGACCTTGTCTCCATACAGCATGCAGAATTTGCCGTCGTCGGTAAACTCTCCAAGAACGGTGGCTTCCACATCGCGCTCCTTCGCCACACGGAGGAACTCTTCGATGTTCTCCGGCGGTACCGCGAAACTCATGCGTTCCTGCGCCTCGGAAACGAGTATCTCCCAGGGTTTGAGTCCGGCGTACTTCAGCGGAGCCTTCGCAAGATCCATGCGGCAGCCGTTGGAGATCGACGCCATTTCTCCGACACTGGAGGAGAGGCCGCCCGCGCCGTTGTCGGTCACAAACCGATAGAGGTTGCGATCACGGATCTCATAAATGAAATCGGACATTTTTTTCTGTGTGATCGGGTCTCCGATCTGCACCGCCTGCACGGGACTGTCTTTGTGCAGCTCCTCGCTGGAGAAGGTTGCGCCGTGAATGCCATCCTTTCCGATGCGGCCGCCGGTCATGACAATGAGATCGCCCGGTTTGATTGTTTTGGTCCATCCGTCAACCTTGCCGACTTTCTTCGGGAGAGTTCCGAGCGTTCCGCAGTAGACGAGCGGCTTGCCGATGTAACGTTCATCGAAACGTTCCCAGCCGATTCCGTAGGGAATCCCGCTCTGGTTTCCGCCGTCGATCACGCCTTTGTGAACGCCGTCACGCAGACGCCGCGGATGGAGAAGTCCTTCCGGCACATCCTTCGGATCCGTAAACGGCGAACCGAGGCAGTACCCCCAGACATTGATGAGCAGATCGGCGCCCTGCCCCGTTCCAAGCGGGTCGCGGTTTACGCCGACAATTCCGGTCATCGCACCGCCGTAGGGATCCAGCGCAGATGGACTGTTGTGTGTCTCAACCTTGAACACAAGATCAAGTTTATCGTTGAATTTTATGACTCCGGCGTTATCCGTAAACACGGAAACGAGCCAGTCGACTTTCTTCGCAATCTCCTTTGTCCCCTTCTGAATGAAGGTTTTGTAAAGAGAAGTAAAGGTTTCTTTTTTGCCGGTGGTGCGGTCCAGATATTCGACTTCGGCGCTGAAAATTTTGTGTTTGCAGTGCTCGGACCAGGTCTGCGCAAGAATTTCCAGTTCGACGTCGGTCGGTTTGTCGAGTCCGAATTTTGCGCGGTCCTTTGCATTGCGGAAATAGTTCTGGATTGACTTCATCTCCTCCAGAGAAAGCGCCAGAGTTCCTTTTCTGGAGATCTCCATGAGTTCATCGTCGGAGACTTCAAGATCAATCAGCCGGACCTCTCCTCCCCCGATTCCGTTCACAACCGGCTTGTTCAGCGGCATGCCGTTCTTTTCCACCTCCGCGCGGGAGAGCACTTTGACCGTTTCAATCAATTCGTTGGCAAGGATTCCGCGGGCGATTCCGGCAATTTTTTCCGCGGTCAGCCCAGGAGCCTGGAAGAGATATTCGATTGAACTGTAAACATCCTCGCCGGGGAGCAGCTTTCTGCCGATGATGTCGCCGACCGCCTCACGTGCGGTACGGCCGACGTTGTCGGTCACGCCGGGACGATATCCCACCGCCACAACCCAGTCGAAATCAAAGACTTCGCCCGGAACGGTCTCTCCCACCTTGTAATACTGGAGCACAGGATTCGCCAGTTCCTTTGCAATTTTTTCCGCCTGCGACCGATCAATGTCGGCGGAGACGGTGAAGACATCCCTGGTCCGGACGGAAACAACGTTCTCCTGAAGAAAATCCGTAATCTTCTTCAACGCCGCCTCGCCTCTTGCGTCATGCCATTCCGGCTTGACAGCGATTTCGATTCTGTGATCCATC
>CASEYW010000134.1 GCA_949292215.1 uncultured bacterium | reverse complement strand
TATGCAGCAGCTCTCTGCCGTTTGTCGCCGTGATCCCTTCGCGGGAAAGATTGATTCCCCGCACAATGGAACGTACCTCTTCACGGTCCACGAGCGGAGCCGCCTTTTCCAGCAGGGAAACGAACTCTTTCGGGAGCTCACTGAATGCTTCCTGTTCCCCCTTGCAGAAGACAGGCCATTCAACGCTTTGCTCGTGCAAGAGTGTCGTTTCTCCAACGCGCAGAATCCCTTCGCCGTATTCAAGTTCCAGCGTCTTATTCCGGCAAGAGCGAAGCGCCATTCGGAACTCCTCAAAAGGAACGACGCAGTGGAAAGCTCCTTCCGACGGAGACTCCATCTGGAACGTGATCTGTTCTAAAGGCGTGCAGGTGGAAAAATGGATTTCCTTTTCTGTCATCTCAATTTTCAAAGACCGGAACTGAGGCAGAGACGCCGTCCGGCGGACCAGTTTTCCGAGCGCGATCAACGCTCTTTCCAATTCATTTTTGTTGACTTCAAGTTTCATACACAACCTCCGTGATGTTGAAAATAACAAGCCCCTCCGATCCCGAAAGATCGGAAGGGCCGTTGCTAAGGTTCAGGCCGATCTCTTCAGCCTGCTGTCACGCGGTTATATATAAATGAAATTTGTTTGAACTGCACTCCTTTTATATTACATAATGGTCCATCACCATTTTTACAGCAGAGCCAGTTCCAACCTCAGTTTTCGTTTTTTCCAATCAGGGAGATACGATTGTAGCAACCCATAAAATTCCGCATTGTGCTCCCGATAGCGCAGATGACAGAGTTCATGAGTGATCACATATTCCAGACAGGAAACTGGCGCTTTGATCAAGTCCGGATTCAGCAGAAGAATTCCTCCGGGCGACATGCTCCCCCAGTTGGTTTTCATCGTGCGAATCTGCATTCGTGGGAGTGTTGTAAGCTCCAACTTGGCTGCAACACGCTTCAAATATTCGAAGAATTTTTCTTGAGCTCGTTGGCGATAGTAACGTTCTAAAATTTTCTGAACAGCACTAGGAGAAAGATCTGGTGAAAATACCTGCAGAAATCCCTGGCTCACCTTCACGCCAGCTCGAGGTTGATGAACAAGTTTTAAACGATACTGTTTTCCCAGATACAAATGCGTTTCACCGCTGAGGTATTGACGTGCCGGCGTCTTGAGAGCAAACTGTTCAAAATAACGCTGTTGCTTTACAATCCAGGCGGCTCTCCGGTGAACTTTTTCAAGGATGCGGCTCTCATCCGTACCGACCGGCGCTTTGATGTGAACCGTTCCATCCGGCAGTACGGCGATTTCCATGGTGGTACGTCGCCGAAACTCCACACCGAAAGTAATCTTGCGACTGCCGTAATTGATCTCGCTTATCATGGACGCATGCTCCGGTTTCTTGCCAGTGTAATCAGTCGTTCAATGATCTCATCCATCTGCGCCGTACTCAAATGGATTTTCTGTTTTGCCATCACCTCGTCATACAAAAAATCGTCAATGGCATTTTTCAACTGATTCTGCGCATCTGGATCCCCCCAAAACTGAATTCGGGTGATAAAACTGTTTATAATGTCGCTGATCTGCAATGCATCCTCCGCAGTCAGCTCCTCCTGATTGTTCAGGAATGGCAGCAGGATGCCGTAGCAGGCCATGGCATCTTCCCGGTGACGAATGACATCTGGAATATCGTCGTGCGTCCGGGTCGTCACCATTCGCCGAATGTGGTTGACCTTTTCCCAATAGGCACGAACAATCTCGTCGAGATGCTCCAGATCATGCAGCCGTTTTTCGCGGAATTCATCGATTGCCTGCTGGATCATTTCCGAGAATTTATGGTAAAACGCAGGATCCTCCTCCATGTGTTCCGTAATATAACGCTTGGTGGCGTGAGCGACCGAATCTGCCATCGCAGATTGCTCTTTTACATGATCAATTCCCTGTCTTTCGAGCACGGCCCGGAATGTAGTCTCATCAAAGATATTGACCGGTTCATTGAGCTGAATTACTTCATTTGCCTGAATATGGGTATCGAGCAGTTTCTTGATTTTCGGTTCATAATCCCGATAATTCACGGCTTCAGCATACCGGCGTTTGACAGCGGCACGCAAGTTCCAGAACCGTTTTAAATCACGCTTGTATTTTTCTATTTGTTCTTCCGGTGTTTCCCGCATGAATGTAACGCTTGAGAGGGCTAATTCAAGCGTTTTGGCAAATGCGTTCAAATTTTCATAGAACGCTTCGCGGAGATCCTCCGGCTGAAGCAAAAGTTCAAAAGCCTCGCTGTCGTTGCTGTTACGGACGGATTTGAACATCTCCCATAACTTCGCATATTGCTGAGGAAGTTTCGCAACCACCTCCGCAATCGGCATAACCTGCGACGTCAGGTCCTCCTCGGAGACCCCTTCCATTTCGCTGTATTTGAGCAAGGCATCATCGAGCAGATCCAGAACGCCTGCATAATCAATGATGTATCCGAACTCCTTGTTTTCGCACAGCCGGTTGACGCGGGCGATCGCCTGGAGCAGTGTAGCCGGTTCCCGAATGGAGCGGCAAAGATACATCACTGTATTGCGCGGCACGTCAAAACCGGTAAGGAGTTTATCCACCACGATCAGAATTTCCGGTGCGGAAGCCGTTTTGAACGCATCAATGATCTGTTTATTATACTCATCTTCCTTATTGCCGAAGCGGGCCATCATTTTTTTCCAGAAATCCAATACTTCAGATGAAACTTTACCTGCAGGATCATTGCCTTCGCGAGTATCCGGAGCGGAAATAATCACTTCGCTGCTGACGATACCAAGCTCATTCAAATACCGGTGATAGAGAATGGCCGTCTCCTTATCCGGAGCGACCAGCTGTGCTTTGAATCCGGTCCCCTGCCAGAAGCCGCGGTAGTGCTCCGAGATGTCGTATGCGCACATGTAGACGAATGCTTTTGACTTTTTCAGCATCTCCGCCCGGGCGAATTTCTTCTTCAAATCCCGACGCTGTTCGTCAGAAAGATCCTTTGTATGCCGTTCAAACCAGAGATCAAGGGCTTTCCGGTTCTGTTCCAGATCGACGTGCCGCCCCTCATAGAGAAGAGGAACAACGGCTTTATCTTCGACCGCGGTACGAATGGAGTAGACAGGTCGAATCAAACCGCCGAATTTTTCAAAGCTGTTCTTGTTTTTCTTGGCCAGAGGCGTTCCGGTAAAGCCGATATAACAGCCATGGGAAAACATTATCCGCATCTTTCCGGCGAGAGGACCGTAATTACTCCGATGCCCTTCATCAACCAGCAGGAAAACGTTGGGGGAATCGATTTTTTCACTCCGGGATTTCAAAGCCTTATCAAACTTCTGAATCAGTGTGGTGATAATCGCCGCCTTATCGGATTTCGCCAGCTCCAGCAGGTGTTTACCGCTGGTGGCACGCACCGGCTCCAGTGAACAGGCGCGAAAGGTATTGCCAAGCTGTTTATCCAGATCATCCCGGTCGGTCACTAGAACAACTCTGGGGTTGGGAATACCGGAGCAGAGCATCAGGCTGCGAACCAGCATGACCATCGTAAGCGACTTGCCGGAGCCCTGGGTATGCCAGACCACGCCGCCTTTGCGGGAACCGTCGCAGGTGAAGGTCTGAATCCGTTCCAGAATGGAATTGACCGTAAAATATTGCTGGTAGCGGGCAATTTTACGCTCTAAGCCGTCAAATACGATAAAACGCCACGCCAGTTCCAGAAGGCGTTCCGGGCGACAGAGAGCGTAGAGGGTTTCATCCTGCGCGGTAACTTTGCGCGGCAGAGTCGCCCGTTCTTCGAAATCGGCCCGGGCGCTTGCAAAGGGGCCGGAGAAAATGGCATCGTTCTGTGCCGGCAGGAGCGGCGTGTTGATCAAGGTTTTCAACGACTCAGACGAATCCGATTTCTCCCGCCAGACCGCCCAGAATTTGCGCGGTGTTCCAACGGTACCGTAAAAAGCCTTCTGCCGGTTGAGAGCAAGCGTCAACTGAATGTAGGTGAACAGGCGGGGGATATACTCCTCCTGCTGATTGCGCAGCGTCTGGCTAATGGCCTGTTCAATCTCTTCGCTCGGAGCCTTGCACTCGATGGAAACAAACGGAATGCCGTTTACGAACAGGAGAATGTCCGGTCGAACCGTTTCGTGGGTTCCGCGACGTTCGACCGGGAGTTCCGCGACGGCATGAAACGCATTGGCTTCCGGATGGAGCCAATCGACATATTGCAGATGAAAACTGCGCTGATCACCTTCGATGTTCTGTTCCAGAGCGCAGCCAAGCGTCAGAAGATCATAGATTTTTTCATTGGTCCGGAGGAGTCCGTCGTAGGGCATGTTCTTCAAACGCTGTACCGCATCCTGGATATTGGCTTCGGAGAACTTGTACACGCCCCCTTTGTGATTGATGGAATTCAGCTCCTGGAGTTTGCGCGTCAACACCGCTTCCAGAAGGACGTTGGAGCGTTTGCCGTTGCGCAGGCGGTCCGCCTCCGGCGCGGGCAGAATCGTCCAGCCGGAAGCAGCGAGCAGCTGCAATGCGGGGATCTGCGATTCATATTTTTCTGAGAACATGATTATTTTCCTCCCACAGCAAATTTCCCCCGTACAGTCAGCCGATATTTCTGGTTGCGGCTGGTGGGGGATTCCGGAACGGTATATTCAATCAATCCGGCTTCCAATGCCGGAACAAGATAGTTTTTGCGCAAGTTCACCCGGTCTTTCAATTTGAGCTTGCTCAACAGTTCCGATGAACTCAATTCCGAACCGTTCTGCAGGCATTTCAACAGTGATTTAACCTGATGGGTAACTTGATGGATATCCTGATGGATTTCTGCTTCATTCAGACTATCGAAAATCGCTTGGAGAATGAATTCCACAAAACATGCGCTGTTCGCGGCGGCATTGGCCTGATTAAATGCCTGATAATATTCGGATTGGCGGTTGCGAATCATATTTTCAATCGGAATATAGGCAAAGATCGGATTGAATTCCCTCAGCATCAACGTCTGCCAGAGCCGTCCGAGTCGCCCATTGCCGTCGGGAAAGGGATGAATGAATTCGAACTCATAATGGAAAATGGAACTTTTGAGCAGCGGATGCATCTCTTCGGAATGCAGATAGTCGAACAGGGCCTTCACCAACCCGGGAACCAGATGAGCCGGCGGTGCAATATGCAGGATTTCCTGTCCGCCTTGAATTCCGACACTGCCGGAACGGAACTCTCCGGGATGGTCAACCAAACCGGTCATCAACGTTTTATGGGCATCCAGCAGATCGGCAATCGAAGCGGCATTCCAGGAGTCCAATTTATCATAAGCGGCAAGTGCATTGCGAATTTCCTGCACATCGCGCGCCGGAGCCAGAACTTTTTTCCCATCAAGGACGGCAGTCACTTGTTCTACGGTCAAGACATTTCCCTCAATCTGCAATGATGCCTGAATCGTCCGGATACGGTTGATCCGCCGCAGCCGCAAATCGCGCCGGAACGCCCCGTGCAACTGTCCGAGCCGTTCACAGATTGCAGCAACGAGAGAAAGCATTGCCGAAGTAATTACAAATTTTGGAAACAAGTCGTTCATGATTTAACTGATACCTTTTCTATGGGATTCACAAATACTTGAAACCCTAGCTCCGTTAAGCGTTGAAATACAGCCCGAAAACTAACTTTGCTGAAAAATGGAATATTGATATTTCCATTTTTCGAGGGCTCACGCATGATTCCAAAAATAATTTTGTATTCATTTGCTACCGGCTTTGTATCTTTTCTTGCGGGTACTTCTGATTTTAAAGAATCATTAAGCATATTCCGCAAACTACACCTAAAATTCTCATCCTTGAGGAAACATTCGCCAGAAACTAGACCTTGGTTCCATAAATGACTAATGCAAGCAGAACTAATGCCATCCTTTAAGTGGAAAAAGCTTTTGGGTGGAACAAAAAAATCACAAGGTTCAATATTGGCATAACTAGTATTGGACGGATTAATTTTTCTCTTATCCAATTTTTGCCAACTCGTCATATTCCTCTCTAAATCCTCAATCAGTTTTTCTTCTGTTGGCATTGAAGTTTTTTGTATCAGATACTCGTTTGCTACTAATGCTTTCTGCCAGGTGTGTTCTATTTCCCGAGCAAAATTGATATCGATTTCATACCAAGATGAATTCCATAAAATATAATTTCTATTATCGACTGATGTTTCAAAATTTAAGCATTCGAATATGGAGAATTCCATACACGGGAAATTGTTTCTGATTATCGAAATCTTGTGTTTAGTATAATCGCTTATCTCGTTTGATAATTCTTTCTTCAATTCCGTTTTATAATCCTCAATAGACAGAGTAAGATATTTCTGAGAACGGTGCGATAATCCATTATATCGATAGGCGTAATCAGCTGCGGGATCAATGATTTCAGGTATGGCTAGATAGAGACTATTTTGTCTCTCTGCTCGTAGAGCTTGAATCTCATCAGATAATTTACCATTTAAGATAGAGATAATTTCCTCATCTCGAATCTGTTTTATGTGATCAATCCAAGGATATATTTTTTTGTACTCTTCTGATTGGTAAGTCTCTAAAAGCTCTTTGCATTTTTCTTTTAATGAAGAAATAGTAATCTTACAGGTCATCTGTAAAGTATCTCGACCGGTCATGCTTGATGCAAACTCTTTATCTGTAGGCTTTCCTGACAATAAACGCAGAATATCTTTTTCTATATCCACAGAAAATAAAGAAATGTCACATTCCTCACTTGCCTGAATTCTTTTTTGGATAGTAGTACTATCAGGTGATGCTGTATCCAGCGTTCTTATCTTATCACGGGGAATTTTATTGAGACATACCTTCAACCCAAAATCACATTCAAAAGCATTTCGATTCAGGCAAATTTGTGCCATACCAAAAGAAACTGCAAAGCATCTTTCACCGATGGGTATAAAAATAACAACAGCGGCACCTTTATTTTTGAGTTTAAGAGGTTCTACTGTTATTTCAGAAATTAAGCCAAGCCAGCTTGGATCACTTTCATAAACTTGGCCTGCATATACCTGAACACCAGCCAATATATTATTCGTAGCAGTAATGACTGGAATACTTTCTAATTTATTTTCTAAAGAAAATGCATCAGCAATTTCTTTACCCTCTTTTAACAACCGAAATGAGGCTGAAAACGATCTCGCTTTATTTTCCATTTTTACACCCTCCAACTTCCGGTTAAAAGTTTCTGCATCAAACCGCACTTCTGCTTCTGGAGCGCGGCAAGCCTCTTATTCAACAAATCAAGTTCTGATTGCGAATATTTTAATATCTTTGCAATGTCTTTTTGTATTTCTACATCTGGTAATTTTACTTTTATTTGCGAAAAGGAATGCCAATGCAATCCACCTCGTCGATTAACAGATCCTTCTGTGCGTTTTTTAAACTCTCTGACATAGCGTGGAGATTTCAGCAAATAAAAAAGGTAAAGAGGATCAACCCTTTTATTGTCAATCCCAAAAACAGTATACATCGGACTAATCAATGCAAGATCATATTGCATCTGTAAACCAATCGCACCTTCTTCGATATGATTTGTTGCATAGGCGAAGCATCCATACGGAACAGTTTTATATTTTGAAAGATCTGAACCGTATACACGTCTACCAAAATATTTTTCAGAATCGACCAATCCATCGTATTTCGTGCAGGAAAGGACAGTAAGGGTTCGAAAGTCGGTTGATTTCCATGAAATTTCTTGGGCAAAATCAGAAATTGCAACCATTATTCCTGTAACAGAAAAAAATAATTCATTGATGAGATAGTTATGAAGCTTCTCCTTCGCGGCGATCAGTTGTTCAAGTTTTTCGATCGCCTCGTCCCAGGCCCCCAGAAACTCCGCAATCTTCCGCTGCTCCGGCAAGGGAGGCACAACAATTGAATATGATTTTAATACATCAAATTCAATGCTCTCAACAGTCGTACCAACCTTTGAGCATCTTTTTAAGATATCAAAATTTTCTGCTAACAACACCGCCTGAATATAGTCAACATTAAAATCTTTATCAGGAATTAATGCCTTGATATCTTGATTAATAGCAACAGCGAAAAGAGTCTTTGTCACAGGGAAAGTATGTCTGAGAATCCCGCTTCGAGTTACCATTAATAATGAATTAGCTGGTATAAGATTCGAAGAACTCCTCAATCCATCTTCTGTCAATGAGTATGTTGTTTTTTGCAAAAGTCGTGATTTGATATCTTGTGAAGAAGCCCACGGAATGGAACCATTCCAATATTGAGATTCTTTTTTGGATGGAGTTGAGCCTCCAACCCATCTTCCACAATCAATAAGCCTAATCTTTCTCCATCCGTCGGGGAGTTTCATCGTTTGATTCCTTTCAGGAGTTCGGCCATTTTTTCCCGGACTTCGGCGAGCTCGGTTTCGAGCTGGTCGATCTCGGTCTGGACGGCATCGATGTCGATCTCTTCCTCCGCTTCAAAGGTGTCCACGTAACGAGGAATGTTCAAATTGAATTCATTCTCCCGGATCTCCTCAATCGAAGCCACATGTGCGTATTTTTCCACTTCGCGACGGTTGCGGTACGTCTCCACCACATGTGCAATCTGCTCGTCTGTCATGGAGTTCTGTTTCTTGTCCTGCTCAAACTCCCTGGAGGCGTCGATGAACAGCACGTCGTGCCGCGACTCGTTGGCTCCCCCCCGCTCCCGGCTGCGGTCAAACACCAGAATCGCCACCGGAATCCCCGTGCTGAAAAAGAGATTCGCCGGCAACCCGATCACCGCGTCAAGCAAGTTCTCCTCAATCACCGCCCGGCGGATCAACCCCTCTCTGCTACCCCGGAACAGAACCCCGTGCGGCACCACCACCGCCACCCGCCCGGAACCCGGTTCCGCCGCCTCGATCATGTGTGAGACAAACGCCCAGTCCCCCTTGCTCTTGGGCGGAATGCCACGCCAGAAGCGGTTGAAGCGATCCGCCTCCGCCTCTTCCGCTCCCCATTTATCCAGCGAAAACGGCGGATTGGCCACCACAATGTCAAACTTCATCAGCTGATCGTTTTCCACCAGTGCCGGAGCCGTCAGCGTATTACACCGCTCAATCCGGGCACTGTCGGCATTGTGCAGAAACATGTTCATCCGGCAGAGCGCCCAGGTCGCGCCATTCACCTCCATGCCGTATAACGCATAGTTGCTGTTTCCCACCTCATGCCCAGCCGCCAGCAGGAGTCCGCCCGAACCACAGGCCGGATCGCAGATCCGCTGGCCCGGCTTCGGGTTCGCCAGCTTGGCCACCAGCTCCGCCACCGGAGCCGGCGTATAAAACTCACCCGCTTTCTTGCCGGAGTCCGCGGCGAATCTGGAAATCAGATACATATAGGTGTTGCCGATGATGTCTTCCGCCACCCGATCGGGACTTAAATCCAGTTCCGGCTTATTGAAATCCTCCAGCAGCAACGCCAGAAGCCGGTTGCGTTCCTGCGTCGGGCCGAGTGCGGATTCTGAATTAAAGTCAATACTGCGGAACACCCCTTCCAGTTTTGCCTTGTTCTTCTCTTCAATCGCATCCAGTGTGATGTTGATCAGTTCCCCGATATTCGGCGCATTCCGCCGGTCGAGCAGGCTGTAGAAACTCGCCTCAAAGGAATCGATCACCTCCAGCTTGCCGGTCCCGGGATTCTCCTTCTTGTACTCAACAATCGGAAGAACGAAGCGCTCCCGTTCGAGTTTCCTCCGGATCCGGGTGTCGTCATCGCCGTAGTGGCGGCGGTATTCCGCATAATGCGCACGCCATGTGTCGCTGATGTACTTCAAAAAGAGCATCACCAGAATATAATCCTTGTATTGCTCCGGACTGACAGGGCCGCGAAAGGTATCACAAGCCCTCCAAGCAGCATCATTGATGGTATCCTGACTGATTTTTCCGGTTATCATGGTTATTCTCCCAGCCATTGATTGATCAGTTTGTTTACATAGATGAATTTCAGTTCGCCAAGCCGCTGCCGCAATTGGCGCTCTCGTTCCAAGAGTTCCACAAGTGCGACTATTTTTTGCTGCTTCTCCAGCGGGACAATGGGAATCGGCAGATTTTCCAGCACATCAATCCCCACCATGCGCGTTGCAGATCCCTGCGCATTTCCTTCGAAAAAGACCTGAGCAGATTTCTGTCGCACATACCAGGCGAGAAACTCCGGCAACAGCACATTGCTCCGGAGACGGAGCCGCAACAGCGGAGCCGCCGCAATGCACAGAGCAGGCAACTCCCGCAGACAATACCCCGCCGGAGCATTTCCCCTACCCCGGAACAGAACATCTCCAACCTTCAGCAGATGAATCGGTTTTGCGGAAATTGTTGCATTCCAGACCACCTTCCGCAAATCCGGAACCAGATCCTCCCCCAGATCTCTCATCTGGATAACCGCGACACCGCTCTG
>CASEYW010000133.1 GCA_949292215.1 uncultured bacterium | reverse complement strand
GGACAACCCCTGCGGTACGCCGGAAAACCGAAAGGAATCCTGATGCTGGAATACGGAATCAATCCTTTTTCCGCACTCCGTATCATGACACGGCTTTACCAGCTCCGCATTCTCAACGCTGCCGAACAGGGCGACCGGAACGAAACGATGCGTCTGCTGCGCCTCTTTCACCGCATTCGGGAGGCAGCCGAACCGAACGGAGATGTTCTCGGAACACTGACCGGATTTTCCTGCGAACAAATCCGCTTTGAGACCATTGCGCGGCTGATCGGACTGAATGTTCTGACCGACGGCGATCTGGCGGAAATTCTCTCCATGCTCCGGGGACTGGAACAAAAGTTCCGGCTCTCCGCGGCGAATGCCATCCGCCTCGAAACGGCGTTCCAGACAAACACCTGGGAAACGTTCGGATACAACTGGCTTGACATCTGGTTCACGAATGATCCGGAGGAATCCCGGCAGCAGAAAAAATACTTCCGTGCGTTCACAGGGAAAACCTCAATGAATCATCTGTTTCTCGCGGGACTCCAGCTCAGCAAGCGCCAGAGACTCGGAGAATATCTGCGGAAACAGCGCAGAAATCTGGAATATCTCTCCTCGCCGAAGGAACTCTTCCGCCGCCGCGCGGAGTTCGAGACGCTGAAACGGGAATACGAACCATCACGCCCGTTCTTTCCGTTTATGGAACTCTTCTCCGACTGGCCGAAATTTGTCTGCCAGATGGAATTCACCGTCACTGGCCTGCACATGTGCAATACGGCGCTGGAAATGGAACTGCGTCACCGCCGTACCAAACAACTGCACGCCCTCCCCCCGGATGCCCCGAAAGACTCGCTCAACGGAACGCCCTTTGAACTTCATTCCGGCTCCATCCGAGTCTGGCGTCGGGAAGGAAAGCGGGAACTCTTCCGGGAATTCTCCGGCTGGCAGCTTCATTCTCCCGGAAAGAGGCCGTTTTTCCCGGAAGGAAAATACCGGAAAACCGCGGAAGCGTATTTCAATGTCATTACCGACCATCAGCTTCCGCATCGGTCCGGGAGACCGAAAAAAGGAACCGCCGAAAGAAAATCAAACTCACTTCTGCTCGAAAAACAGAGTCAGAGCAGATGACGGATTTTTGCTGTCCACAAGCCCCTTGCTCATCTGAAGAGACTTCTCGTACCCTTTGAGTTTCGGCATCCGGCTGACCTCGAGATTGCCGTCGTTGTCGCTGACGGCAAGATTGAATCCGGGATTCACGGAATTATCGGGGCGGAACCCTTTGCAGAGGATTTCCCACGGAAGAGCCAGTTCGTAGAAGGTTGTTCCATTCCGCCGTATGACGGCAACTTCGGCCCGGGAAAAATCCAGTTTCTGCTCCAGAAGAGTGGTACTGATCCGAGCGCCCTGCTTCGTATCGCTGACCGCCAGTTCCAGCAGATCGCGGGCGGAGAAATTCTCCCGTTTTCCGGACATCACAAACAGGAGCTGGAGCGCATCGTTTGCCCAGTACATGTTCGGCTGCTCATGAGGAATCCGATGGAGATCGTCCGCCACTTCCGCAGCAATGTAAAGGAAGGAGTCATCGTACAGAAAACGCACGACGGCACCCAGATCGGCAGGATTCCGGATTTTTGCCTGATACAGCGAAACATGCTGAGCAGGCCCCAGCCGGATTCCGGGAAGAACACGAAACTCCTCCAGGTTCCCGTCGATACGCGGCCTGCGTTCCGCCTTCCCGCAGAACAGGGGACGTATCTCATTCGAACGGATCCGTTCCCCGCCGACTTGTATTTCCGCCTGATACGCAGTCAGAGAGGTCCGATTGTTCCACGGGAAATCAAAGGACTGTTTCCCGCCGGAGGGAATCCGGAATGACCGTTTTTCCCCGCTGGGAGCAAGAGTCAGAGTGCCATTCAGTTCCGAGGAGGTGTCATTGAAAATCTCCGCCGTCAGCGAACCGTTCTTCCCGATTCGCAGAGAAACCGAAGGATTCTCCACTTTGATGTTTCTCAAGGCGGCAATGAATTCCGCTTCCGGAACATTGTCCGGATCAAGATAGAGAGGTCCTTCACTCAGGGTCAGAAGCGTCTTTGCTCCGCCCCGCAGAGGGATGGGTTCCCCGACCAGATTGTACGCACGAATCCGGTCGGAGGGAAGCGGCAGGACCGCATCGCGCGTCCGGTGATCCGGACGGTAAATCCAGAGGGTTGCGAAAAGGCTTCCGTTCTTGCGGAAGTAATATCCCTGAAGACCATTCGCATCGCGCTGTTCGAATTCGCCTGCCGGAACGGAACCGGAGAGTCGGCCGATCATGTGTGCAGTTGCGGGAAAGACCGTCTTCGGATAGATCCCGTTATCGGCAATCACGAAATGATACATGCTGTTGCGGCTTGAGACTTTGCCGTTGTAGGGATAGAAAATGGCGTTTCTGACGAACATTCCACTCCCGAACATCAGGATGTTGGAACGGACAATGTACTCCGCCTGCTGCAATTCCGTCACATAGCGATCATAAAAGAGCGATTCCGCGTTGATGTCGTCATAGTAGAGGAAATCGCTGGCACCGCGTCCGCCTTCCGTTCCGAAAATTTTCATGTCCTTTCCCCGGTTGTACTTCCGGATCAATTCCGCGAACTTATGCAGGGTCTCATGGGAAACAGCCCGGTCCCCGAGTTCATACGGATGCAGGGAGATGAAGTCCATGTAATCCAGCGTACCGTGACGGAAGAGCTCCTCCATTTTGGAAAGAAGCATTCCCTGATCCATCTTGTTTTCTCCGAGTGCACAGAAAACCGCATCCGGATTGCCGTCCTTGATTCCGCGACAGGCTGCCCGGATGATCCGGTCGGCAGCAGCAGCCTTCTGTTTCAGCGGAGATTTCAAATACTCCGCAAAGGTCTCAAAGAAACGGATCTTCCCTTTGAAGCGCGACGCAAGTTCCCGGTGATACTCATAAACATCCTGTTCGATTTCCGGAGTCACGATCTCGCCGCCTTCCGCATCCACTTTTGTGCCGGCAGGGAACGGAGCGTAATTGGTCAGCAGCGTTTCGAATCCATACTGGCGGTTGAATTTCACCACATTCCCGATCATCTGCCACTGGGGATTCTCTTTTCTCCAGTCCCTGGGAGCACGCGACTGATACGCAGTATGGTAGTTGACATTGAAACTCATGCCGAGACGCTTGTTCAATTCCAGAATATCCAGCAGATTCGGAGGATTGTCTCCTTCGATCGGGCAGCCGCCAAAAAACTCGTTTCCCTTCAACTGTTTCAGATCGTCGATCACAGAGGCGGAAACTGTACAAGTCTGCGTTTTCTGTCCGGGAGCCTCCAGAACGGCGGAAAGCGTGCAGTGACGGAGCCCCGCCGGAGCGGAGATCCGGAAAAAGTCTCCCGTCCCCGCATTCAAATTGATTGTTTTTTTCCCTTCTGCAACTACATCCCGACGATAGTTTTTCATCTGCCAGCGAAGAAGAGCCGCCCGTTTTTCCGCCGCGTCATTGAACAGAGTGACTTCAAATTCCGGAATTGTTCCCGGTGCAGAAAGACCATAGCGCTCCCGGGGTTTCGCTGCAAACTGAACAATACCGTGCCCGCGGTATTCCGTCAGGGGAGCGCGCTGGAACTGAACGGCATCAAATTGGAGATCCGCATCGTCCCGACTGATAAAATTCAATTCAAAACGCCCGGGAAACTTTTTCCCGTTCCACGTCTGATAACAGGCGATGCGCGGCAGAGGAAGCACATACCGTTTCCAGCCACGGGAAAGATTCACTTGCCAGGAATTCACACGCAGAAGGGTCGGCTTCGATGCCCACGCATAAAACGAAAGCACATAATCCTTTCCATCCTGAATCTGAAGCGGCAGGGAACGGAGAGTCACAATGTTCTTTTTTCCATTCCGATCAATCTTCAGAACCCGTCTGCCATGCGGTGCATCGGGAAGAGAGACGATCCGGAAAACAGCCGCCGGATCGGGAAGTTCCACCTCTTTTTCAGGGCGGTCATTTTCCGGACAACGCTGCACCATCGGGAACCAGTCTTTCATCCCGAGCTCAAAGCTGGAATTGAATGCTCTGTTCAAAGCCGTTTCCGGAATCTCCCGATAGTAGGAGAGATAGTTCACCTCATAGGGATTCCGGCTGAGAATGTCGTGTCCACGAACGAGGCCGTCCTTCATCACATTGACCGAGGGAGAAGTCTCCGTCACAGAAACATCATCCAGGAAGAGTTTCACACGCTGTCCATGAAAAGCTCTGTTCGAATGGATGTCGATCATCCATCCGGTCATGACCGCTCCGGGGAAACGCCCCGTCACCAGTTTGGAGACATCCTCGCTGAAAACCATCCATCCTTCGGGATCGATACCGCGCCGGGTCAGGCGCAGAGAACCGCCGCTCTTTTTTCCGGTTTTCGGATCCGGGAACTCAAAAATCACACCGATGGAAAGAATGATATCCGGCGGCAGAATCTCGGGATATACATATCCTGTCAAATAGATCGGCTTGTTCAGGGGAATCCGAAGCGCAGGACTCTGAAACATACATGTTCCGCCCCACTTTCCCGTGCTCTTATCAACCGTCACATCCAGCACATAGGACATTACGCCGGAGTGCGATTTTTCCCCCTGAGCGGAAAGTCCCATGCGATGCACCTTCACATGGCCCTCGCGTTCAGCTCTCTTCAGCTCCCCGATCCAGCGTGGTCCGAACGATCCGCGGAAGGTCAGTTTGCCAAGAGCTTCAAAATCATTTTCATACAGAGTCGCGGCAAACAGGACGTTTGCGGAGACAATACCGGCGATTCCCGAAATAATCCCTGTTTTCCAATTCATATTTCACTTCCCGCATTTACAGCTGCCAGGGGTTCAGACTGCCGCTTTCCGGCCAGCCGAGAATATAGACACCGCTGCGTTTCACAGTCAGCGAAGAGTAAAGAACCGTCTCAACATGTCCGTCGATAAACGCCGCGTTGGTTTTGAGTCCGTGCCGCTTGAATTTCTCCGGAGGATAGGTGCTCATGTAACTCGGCGTAACCGCGTCGTACTTGCCGCCGGCAAGATCCATCATATATCCGGTAACGGAAGGGAGACGGCATTTTGAGAGACGCTTCATGGTATTTCTCTCGCACCAGGAAAGATTTGCGCCCATACGGTTCGTCCACGCATAATTCGACATCAGCATCTTCGGCACATCGGCACTCACAAACACCTCGTCCGGCGCGGCGGGACACCGGTAAACCGGATTCGCCGGCTCGTTCCACACCACCTCCTTCCCCGTATACCGGTGAGTCGCATACAGCCACGAATAATCCAGAAAACGGTAATTCGGTGCCGGATTCAGATAATTCACGTTGTACGTCGGCGGCATGAAGTCTTCATTGTCCCCGGCGTACTGAATGCTCATCAGAGCAATATTCTTCTGGTTGGACGCACAGGAAATCACCTGCGCCTTTGCTCTGGCGGAGTTCAGTGCAGGCAGAAGCAGTCCTGCCAGGATCGCGATGATCGCTATCACCACAAGAAGCTCTATCAATGTAAAGTTTCTGGTACTGGATTTCATTTGCAGCTCCTTTCATTTTCCTTCATAAATCCACCTCGGAATTGATGTTTTTCACCGTATTGTTGATGACCAGTTTCGGCCGGATCAGCGTATGCACCGGATTGCCCGCCGTATCCAGCGGACGGTGCAGGATGTAGTATTTTCCCCAGGCGACAAGCTGTTCCGGTTCAAACACAATGGAGTCCAATGGGAAGAGTTCCCCCGGCAGAGACGATGAAATATGGGAGTCCTTCGGACGATTGTAGCAGATCAGGCTGATATCCTCGGGGATCCGGATTCCGCAGCCGGATGCGTAATAGGGGAGATAATAGGCGATACCGCCCATTGTGCAGAAAATGGCAGTCGGCAGCTTTTTCACGGAGGAGAAATACCTGCTCCAGAAGACAGGTGCATCATCCTTTCCGGGAACAAATTCCAGAAAATCGACCCGGCAGTCCGGATTCAGGAACAGCATTTCCGCCTTGAAACTCTTGCAACGGTCCACATGATTCGGCTGGTTCAGCGCGGAGGCGACCAGGACATGGCGGTGTCCGTTCGCATACAGATGGCGCGCAGCCATGGCGCCACCGAGATAGTCGTCAGAATCAATCGCGACATCTCCGCAGTCTCCGCCCAGAATGTTGATTACCACACAATCCGGATTGGCAAATTTGATCTCATCAACCAGTCGCTGGGGCGGAAAAGAACACATTACAACCACAGAGGCTTCGGAAACAGCAGCCATAAAACGCTCCCGATTGACCGTATGATCTGTCGGAATACATTTATAATCCTGCATGGAAAGCGACTGCATCAGCTGAATGCCGATCCGCTCAGTGAATTCATTCTTGCTGATGTCAAAAACAATGTTTTCGCTTTTCCGCTGACCGGCGCAGACATATCCATAGCGGTTCAGAGCATTCACCACCTTTTTCCGAGTCGCACTGGAAACCGCGCCATTGTTGTTCATGACACGATAAATTGTCCGAACATTGACACCGACCTCATTTGCGATTGTTTGAAACTGAATCCTGTTCATTGTCTGCAAATCACCTCAACTTTATATTAATTATACGATATTTCAGAATCGGATTCAAGAGGGGAAAGACAATTCCAGCAAACAAAAATTGTCCGATTTGCGACAATTCCACAGACATCCTGTTTTTCCTGAATCCGGGAAAAATCTCCCGAAGATCCAGATTCCCGGAAAGAGGGTGTCGGATGTTTTCCTTCGAAAAAATCCCGATTTCTCCTTGAAATCTCACTTTTTCGACTATAAATTGAAGTCGAACCCAAACAAATAAGGAGACACTATGAGACCTATCACACTGTTCACCGGTCAATGGGCGGATCTTCCGCTGAAGACAATGGCGCAGAAAGCCGCCTCGTGGGGTTATCAGGGACTCGAACTTGCAGCGTCGGGCGACCATCTTGACATCGACAAGGCCGCCACCGATAAAAAATACTGCAAACGACTCCTTGACACACTCAAAAAGAACAATCTGAGCGTTTGGGCGATCAGCAATCATCTTGCCGGCCAGCTCACCTGTGATCCCGACGACGACAGCCGGACCGATCGTTTCGCTCCCGCCGCCCTCGCCGGAAAAAAGAACGCAAAACGGAAATGGGCAATCGAACAGATGAAACTGAGTGCGCGTGCCGCGGAAAATCTCGGCGTCAAGGTGGTCACCGGCTTTACCGGCTCCCCGATCTGGCACATGCTGTACAGTTTCCCGCCCGTGACGGAAGATATGATCAATGCAGGGTACGAATTCTTCGCAAAGACCTGGAATCCGATCATGGATGAATTCAAAAACTGCGGAGTCAAATTTGCTCTGGAAGTGCATCCGACGGAAATCGCATTCGACATCTACACAGCAAAACGGACTCTGGAAGCCATCGGATATCGTCCGGAATTCGGCTTCAACTTCGATCCCAGCCATCTGCAGTGGCAAATGATGGACCCTGCGTGTTTCATCAAGGAGTTTCCGGACCGCATCTATCATGTTCATGTCAAGGATGCTGCCGTCACACTTGACGGGAAGACAGGAATCCTCTCCTCTCACCTTGATTTCGGCAAACCGAACCGGGGATGGGATTTCCGCAGTCCCGGACATGGTGATGTTGATTTCGAAGACATCATCCGCGAGCTCAACCGTGCCGGATACGAAGGTCCCCTCTCCGTGGAATGGGAGGATTCCGGCATGGATCGCGAATATGGAGCCAAAGATGCCTGCGAATTCGTCAAACGCATTGATTTCATCCCCTCCAAGATCAAATTTGACGACGCCATGGACAAACGCAAATAATCCGGCAGCGGAACCGGAAGATTCCGGTGATCCCGAACTTCCGATAATACAATGACATGGACCGTTACAAAAACGGTTCCATGTTTTTTTTGCAAATCAGACCTGTTTTTCAAATGTGGCAGCCACACATTTGCACCTCTCGGACAAGTCTTGAAAAAACAGAATCATGTCTTCATTTTCCTGAGAGGAAAACGAAATGAAAACCGGCATGAATTACTTATCGCAGCTTCAGGATCCGACGGAACGCAGATGGAGAATTGCCAGTCTCTTTCCGGAAAAAACGGGAAAAATAATATTCATCCGAAAAACCTAGCTGAAAGGCAATCTCCCGAATCTTCATAGAGGGATTCCGCAACAGTTTTTCCGCTCTTGCCACCAGAGTTTTCTGCATGTAACGTTTCAACGGAATTCCAAAATCACGCGAAAATTTCCGACTCAGAAGATCCTTGGAACATCCCGCCAGAACAGCGAGATCATCCAGCGAAACATGGGCATCAGCTTCCTGGTTGAGATAGGCCAGAATTCTCCGGTATTTGGTATCGTTCCTCTGATGATGCTGAATTCGGATTCCCATCAGCGTATCTGTGAGAATCCCCAGAAAAAAGCTCTGGAATTCACAAAGCTCCCCCAGAGAAAACGTCCGGAGATAAAGCAGCTCATGAAGACGCCGGAGTTCCCGCTCCTTTCCTGGAAGTTCCCGGAAAATGTTACGGCTCGCGAGCGCCTCTTGATAATGAAACATATTTAGACTGAAATGAAACGAAAGGAAATGGGTTTCCGGACGAAAGGAAAACTCCAGATCAATCTGACTGCCGATCAGATAAAAACATCCTTTCCGCAGAAATAAAGTTTCCCCGCTTTTCCGATTCCGGATCCAGCTGGCGTTCGCTTTCGTTTCCAGACAACCGTAAAGCCGATTGAAGGAGTGAGTATTGGAGGAGGCACATTCAAACATTACATCGGAACACTCAAACAATTCCAGAGAAAAAGAGTTGTTCAAGCCCTCAAATGTCCGATTGACAGCTTTTTCCACCCCTTTTCCCACATATTTTTCCCCGGTCAAATCAGCAAAATCAATATCCCATTTATCAGAAAACGATTTTTCAGCAAACATACAAGAAAATCCCCTGTTTGTCCATTGTCTCTTTTCTATTTTTGCAGTATAATATATCGCAGAACCGTAAAAATGTAAAATTCGTCAAAGAAAAAACGGAGACTTCGGAATGTTGAAAAACAACCAGATAAATTGTCTCAATTTATGTCATATTGCGGTGATTCAGAATTGCCGGAACCATCATCCCGGGATTCCAGTACAAAAAACAGGAAGTTCTTTCTCATTTTCTACGGATACAGTACGGAAACTTCTCTCTGCATCCGTACAGAAACAGAACATTGGAGAAAGGAGATCCGCAAAAGTCCAACTCTTTTCCATGCTTGAATTATTAATTGTGATTACAATTCTGCTTATTCTTGTTTCCATTCTTCTTCCTGCTATCCACAAGGCCCGGGAAAGTGCAAAAAGCATTCAATGCGTAAGCAATCTCAAACAAATGGGAAACGTGTTCTGCATGTATGCCGGAGACAATGACGATTTTTATCCGGTTCCCTATTCCAACTGCGCCACTTGGCGTCATCTTTTTGTTGGATGCACGGTCAATACCGGCAGTTCCACATTCTACAACTACACTCCGCTGGCGGCTTATTACGGGAAATCTGTTCTGAAGCAGGACAAGCCGCGGGGTGCCCTTTTCTGTTCCGCAATCGACTTCCGGAATATCTATCCGAAAGGGATCAGTTTCTACACGAACTATTCCACCATCACCAATCAGTACATTGATCATCCGCTGACAGCAAGAACAGAATTCGGGACCAGCTATCAGGAGGAAAAAGACAAAGTAGGAATCTGGTCCTGGTCAGGCGTGCAACTGCCGGAGATGGACTGTATCTTCCAGGCGAATAAAATTTCCCGCGTCCGCGGAAGCAGCACCATTCTGTACTGCGGACAACCTTCCTCTCCTCAGAATACGGAGGAAGTCTACGGACAGGCCGCGATTCTCTCCCGGAACTTCTACTGGGTTGATAAACTGCGCGCAACATACGGAGGCGATTCATTCGGATTTGCCCATGCGCTCTGCGATCCAGTCGCAACAGCCGACGGCGGAGCAAGAAGACTGCCAAAAAACTGGACTCGCGTCCTTCTTAACAAAACAAGAGCAACGATTCTGCCATGAACTAGATCAAACAGAAGCTCATCCCCCTTCATAAGTTAAATCTCAGAAACGGGAAACCATGAATTCGTTCTTCAATTATAAACTCAAACAGCCGGACTGCCAATCAAACGCTCAAGATGGAAAGGATCTCAAACTATGAATTTGAAATTTCATCTTTTTTTTCTGTTCTCCGCACTGCTTCTCCCCGGATTGCTTGCAGTGGAAACGGATCGCAGGAAAGCCGACTCTTCAACAGGGTCCTGGAAAATGCAAGGAGAAAACGGAATCATATCCTGGAGATCCGCTGACCGAACCGAGCTGGAATGGATCAAAACACCAGACCATATCGATGAAGGCAAAGCCCTTCTCTGCCGGAACCCAAAGACAGACAGACCTCACAAAGAATTCATCCGTTCCACCCCAATTCCATTCTCCGCAGGAACCTCATACCGGATTTCCGGTTACATCCGGACGGACCGCCCGGGAAGAATCTTCCTTACCCCCTACGGGGCCTCTTCCGGAAAAGCCATACAGACCAACGGTAAGTGGCAAAGGCTTTCCATGGAATTCAAGGCTGTCGGAAAAAACGGGAAGCAAACCTTTTTTCTCATTCTCAGTACTCTCAACGGAAAAAAAGAAGCCTCCATTCAGGAACTGACGATCAAAGATTTTTCAATCACCCGAAAGGAATAAACACTCATGAAGCAAATCCATAGGAGTTTCGTTCTGATCCTTTTCTCTCTGTTTTGTACACCGTTTTCCGGCATTCCGGGAGAAAACAGGATAGCCAATTCCAGTTTTGAACTCGGTTTTGCTGGTGGAGCAGGAGGAGTTTCCTACCTCCGGATAACCCCGGAAAATGAAATACCGATGAGTGTTTCTATCGACCGGAAAGAATTCATGCACGGAAAAGCATCATTGCAACTGAAAAACGATCGCGGCACACCCCTGGAATTCCTCTGTTCTCCCGTCATGCTCGAAAAACGGACAGGCATGTTCACCTTTTCCGCTTATATGAAAGCAGACCGAGAACTGACCGCTACGCTTTCCCTGACAGCCGTCACCCAAAAACCCCAGGACAGAAAATCCATCAACTGGGATAGCCGCGGACAAAAATTCAGGGTCTCCCGCGACTGGAAACGCTACTCCTTTTCCTTCCACATTCCGAATCCCCATTACAGCGGCAACGCCGCAATCATTCTGAGTGAAAAAGGTACACTCTGGGTTGATGCAGTTCAACTTGAGGAGGGAAAGCTGGCAAGCGAATACCATCCGAAATCACCAGTTGAAGCGGCAGTTCTGAAACAGGAAACGTTTTCTTTCTCTGGGGAAAAGGGGAACATTACACTCTGTGCATTCAATGCCTCAGACAGAACTGCAACACTGCCTTTCAAAATCGAAAAATACGATCCGGTAACCGGGTACCGGAAACCATTTTCTGGCACCATGACAATTCCGGCGTACGGAACCGCCATCAGGACCTTCCCGGATCACTCCGAAAGAACCGGTTATTTCCAGTATGAACTCCGTTTGCATTCCGGAAACCGCGAAGAAAAAGGACTGCCCGCATACCATTCGGTCCTTCACCGCCTCCCGACAGGAAAAACAGATTTGATGAAAGGATTCACGATCGGAACAAATTCACCTCATCTGAATCTCTGGCGGAGCTGGTCCGGCAGAAAATTCCGCGCAGCGCATGGCATGGATTTCAAGAAAACGATGTTTCTTCACCGTCAGCTCGGGGTCCGCCTGTTCCGCCTCTTCCACTTGAAATGGCTGGATGCAAGTCCCCGGCGGGGCGTACTGGATTATGGAATTGAACCGCTGCTCCTTTCCAAAATGGCATTGGAAGGAATCGAACCGCTGGTGATTCTGGGGCTTTCCGGATTCGATGTCTCACGAAAACCGGGAAAAAACTATGAAAAGGTCCGAAACTGGTACATCAGCAAAGAGGCGCGGATCATCGGGTACTGGAAACAGTTCCACTGCGACCTGACGGAACCAGACGAACAGGATTTCTGTGAATACATCCGGAAAACGTCAGAACTCTTCAAAGGAAGCGTAACGTATTATGAATTCATGAACGAACCGAATCTGGGACGTGCCGAATATCCGCAGAGTTATGTCAAATATCAACGTCTCGCCTTCGAAACTCTGAAAAAGAGTCAGCCGGATGCGAAACTCGTCGGAATCTGCGCAACAGGTGACCATCAGGGAGGGGTTCTTGATTTTACCGATAATGCGGGAAAGCATGGAGCCTTCCGTTATCTGGATATTCTTTCCTTCCATCCCTATGAAGCGTCCCTTGACAATGCGATCTCTTCCGCAGATCTCCAGCAAAAGAAACTGAAGGAGCTCTGCGTCAAATACAAACGACCAGATCTACCAGTCTGGAACACGGAATGTTTTTATATTCATCCTGCAGAAGTGGATTACAAGTTATCGGGGGATATCGAAAAATCACGTATTACTCCGGAATACTACGTCCGTCATCTTGCGATTCTCGCCGGGAACGGAATCACTCACGCGTCATCTCTGAAAGACAATCAGTTGTTCGCCAATCCGTGGCATCATCCACAAAACGCGATCGACTCCGGGTTCATTCCATATCTGATTCCCTCGGAAATCGGAGTTGCACAGAACACAGCAGCAGCCTTTCTGGAACATGCGACTCCGCTCGAACACCTTGCCTCGCTCTGCAACGGTGTAAACGGCTATCTCTTTCGGAATCAGACCGGTACTGAAACCGCAGTTGTCTGGCCCATTGCACGCGAAGATTCCTTTCTGTTCAAACCGGACCAAACAATGCGGATTTTTGATCTCTACGGGAACTCTTTACCTCAGAAACGGATTCTGCTGAAAAATGCTTTTCCTGTCTATGTGACGGGAGAAAATCTTTTAACCAGCCTTCGGGGAAGCATTCAGCCGGAACGCCCGTATAGAATTCTTGGAGTCCGTGCTACCGATGGCAGGCTTGCCGTCAATCTCATCAATAAAACGGAAACTTCGCTGCATCTTGCAGTGAAGGTCCGCAATCTGACGGAAAAAATGGAAATCACGATTCCCGCCGGAAAGGAACAAATCTTCCGCTTTTTCCCCCGACAAACCATTCCGGAAAAAATCACTATTCTCGTAGAGGATTCCCAGGGGTTTACCAGCCATGAGACAAAAGTCATCATCACGCCCCGAATCATGAAATCCGGCGAACGGTTCCAAATCAACGGAAAAGGTTCCTTTTCCGCGGAACTACGGAAAGAAGGTCTTTTCGTTTCCGCCCGCATTCTTGACCCGGAACGCGGATGCCGCGAGAAAAATGCACCCTGGACAGGAGACTGTGTGGAACTCTATCTTGACACCGAACCAGATCTTCATTTGAACCGTTCCGAATACAAAGAGAAGGATTCCGTTCACCGGATTTTTCTATTTCCACGATCCAGGAACGGTCTCCCTGCCGGATGCACAAGTTTCGCAAATACAGATTCTTCTCAATTTCAGTACCAAATCCGGGAAGATGCGAACGGTTATGATGCGCAAATACTGATTCCATGGAACGCAGTCAAACTGGCAAATTCACCCGAAGAGCTCGGATTCGATATCATCTTCAACGACAACGACAGCGAAACACGGAATGCCATGAAAAAATATCCATGGGCAGGAGGATCATTGAATTGTGTCAACCGATTCCTCTTCGGACGCCTGATGAAATGAAGAGGAGAGTCTCCGGTCTTGCCGGAACGGAAAAACTCCGGCCCGGTATTCATTCCTGTAAGAAAAGCAGGATGGCGCGGGCTATGCTGCCACCGAAACGCAGCATGGAATCACGATCCACTGTGATCTCCCCGAAATTCGAAAACGGGATTTCCATCGTCTGAGCATAAGAAACAAAAGGCAGATGAGACGCATAACGGATCAGGGTCAACCCCTGCGTATAATTTTTCGCCACATTCCATGCACTACCAAAGGGAATGTTGTGCTGTCTGAAATACGGAGCATCCGGAATGCGCCACTGTTCCAGACAGTTGGAAAAGCGATCCATGGCAGCATCCATTGCGGAATCTCCGGAACCAATCAGAGCGGGGTTCTCCCGGAGCGCACCGGAAAGAAGCGGACAATGCAGATCCAAAAGAAAATCCGGCTGATTCCGGGAAATCCATTCCCGAAGCGCCTGCGTCTCGGGATAAAGCGCCGGCTCCTGATAATCGCGGGCGTGATCGTGCGGCATGCGGTTTTTTCCCTGATCGCCCTCCTCTACCCCATCCTTGTCGACAAAAGGAACTGCAAAGAGTGCAATCTTCCGGCGGAAGACCTGTCCGAATTCCGTCGGTTCCAGAGCTGCACGCAGAATACCTTCCAGAACATGAGTCGCCATCATTTCCACAGAATGGTGCCGGGAGGTCAGAAGAACCGTGTAGTCCGGACACCCATCCACGACAGAGACCAGCTCCACATTCCGTCCCTTCCGACTCCGACAGAGAGTTCGACTCTGCAGAAAGGAAGCTCCGGCGAATTCTTTGAGAAAAGCCTCCAGATCTCTCTGAAGATACGGAATTCCAGTGCAGAAGAGGACTTCGGTGTCCGCCTTTGGACAGTCATAGACAAATCCCCGGGAATCATTCCAGCGGGTGGCACTGAGCCAGCGCCAGTGCATTCCGCCATCAAGACTGATCGCGGGACCGCGTGTGCCGACCTTGCCGGGCCTCGGAAACTGAAAATGATAGTTCCCCGGTTCCCGGAAATGCGCTTTGAAACACCAGTAAAACCAGTCTCCCGAAGAATCCCGCATTTCAACATCCACGCCGATCTCGCGTCCCCGCATGGAAACGAGCTTGATATTTCCTCCCGGAAAATTTCCTGTAATCCTGCACAAATCCATTGTTTTCTTTTCCTTCTTTCATTTCCTGTTTTCCGGCGTGAAACCGCAACCGGAACGAATCAGGAAGAACCTTCCTCATGGAAAGGCATTTCCGTCAAAATCCGGGAAGGCAGAACCCCTCCGCGGCGAGCGTTCTCAATACAGATCACACATTGTTCCGCGACCGTGCGGGAATCGAAGTTGAAGGTGTCAAGAGGCAACTCCATTTCTCTGCCGCCGCGCGAAACAAACGTGACAATCGAAAGTTCCTCCGGAATCCGGATTCCCAGCTCGCGGGCGCGGAGAACAATCTCCCATGCCATGGAACGGTTGCCGATCAGAAATCCGGTTCCAGTCGTACCGGGCAGCTGCCGCAGAATACGATCCATCTCTTCGCAGTCGGAGTTGATATTCCAGGAAGCAAGTTCAGGAGACAGGCCGCGTTCACGACAGACGCTTTCCATTCCATGAAAAGTCTCCGCGAACTGGAGCTCAGGGTTCCACCCGTCCCATGCACCTTCGCGCGGTTTGTCGCGTCCGTCAATGAAAACCAGACGACGGCATCCTCTGTTCAGCAGCCGCCTCGTTCCCTCGACTCCGGCCCTGAAATTATCCGCCACGACACAACAGTTTTGAAAGGAACGTGCGGCAATCCCGTAACATACAACCGGAACCGGAAGCTCGGGAAACGGCTGATCCACACAGCACGATACAATTCCAACCGTTCCGGAAGAACGGGCAGCATGAAGCAGACGCTCTCCCGCCAGAAGCTCAACCCGCGTCTCCCAGCCGCGCAGAGCCGCCGCGGACTGAAGATGGGAGAGAACCTCCGCGTGATAAGAGGAAAGACGAGGCGTATAGGTTGTCTCGAAAAAGAAATAAAGGATTTTCCGCTCCGATACCATCTCAGGCGTTTTTCTGAAATAGGTATCGGGAAGATCCGGGGAAACAATCGTTCCGCGCCCGACATGCGAAATCACAACCTTCTCCTCCGCAAGAGAACGCATCGCCGTGGCGGCAACCATGTGGGAAACCTTCAGACGCATGCACAATTCCCGGATCGTTTCCACCCGTTCCCCTCTGGCATATTCACCATTCGCGATCCGATCCAGAACATACTTCCGGACTTCGTCGCTCAATCTTCGTTTCAAAGGCATGAAAGACTCCCTTCCATATATGCTTCATTACATTATCATAAATTGTTATTATTTCAAGAACAATTTTTTCTTTTCCTTTCTTTTTTTCATCAAGAACAGTTGACAGAAATCCGGTTTACGATTATAATCAAAAATAGAACAATTTGATTTTCCGGAGGAAGGCATCCTGAAACGGAGTCAACGGAAACATTCCGTCATCTCTGGCAAAACAGAAAGGGAAGCGCAGATGAAACGAAAACCATTTACTTTGATTGAACTTCTGATTACCGTTGCAGTCATAGCGATTCTGATCTCCGTTCTCCTGCCTGCGCTGCACAAAGCACGAAGCAAGGCCATGCAGATTTCCTGTGCGGGCAACCTGAGACAAGTCATTCAGGGATATCTGATTTACTCCATGGCACATGATGACGTCATGATTCCGGACCGTTATATGAGTTCCGAGTATGAAGGAAAATCGGATTGGGTGAACTACCGGGGATTCACCGGTCCGGAAAATGCTCTCTGGACCTGGTACATCCGGGCGGAACTCGGTATGAAGGAAAGTTTCCTCAAAAGCGACGGAAGCGTGGATACCTGGAAAGATATCCCGGAGAAATCCGCACGCGATCTTCTGAAGTGTCCGGCATTCACGGACAGCGGCAAGGAACCGGGACTGGCTTATGTACATTATGGAATGCCGCAGCACTTTATCGGAGTCTACGGATACAATTCATCCAATATGCGTCCACCAAGCAAACTGACACAGATCCGCACACTTGCTTCCAAACTTTTTCTGGCGGATGCCATCGGGGCCCTCTCCACGGGAGTTCCATCCGGTACTTTCCGTCTGAACAACAGAAACATACGGACAGGTACAAGCAAGTACGGTTATCAGCGTCACAACGGAAGCGTCAATGCGGCGTTCGGCGACGGCCACGTCGCATCAGTCTCCTATGCAACTCTCTACCAGCTTGGCGATGAATCGGTGGCATACACCGTGATGCTCGGGGCAAAGTAACAGATGCACAAAGGAAAGGATTTCAAATGATGAAACAAAACGCAGCCCTGTTCTTCGGGCTTCTCCTTCTGGTATTTCCGCCGCATGTTTCCCTGTTCTCCGGGGAACCGACCAATCTTGCGGAGCAGAAGAAACAGCAGGCGCAGGGGGTCTGGAAAGAGATTCCCGAACAGGAGGCAAAAGCCTATCTGAACTGGCGCAACACCCTTCCGCCCGAAGAAAAAGAGTGGGAACTGACGCTGGAAAAACATCTCGGGAGCTTCTACTTTTCCCATCACGTCAAAGCGCGGAACCTCAAAAACGCAGGCAAGCGCTGGCCGGACTGGGGATTCACCTATGTCAAAGACGATCCGAAACTCCCGCGAATTCTCCTGATCGGCGACTCCATCTCCCGCAGCTATACCAGCGGCGTCCGGAAAGCACTCGCCGGAGAGGCAAATCTTCACCGGGCTCCCGCGAACTGCGGGTCCAGTGAAAACGGAATACGCTTTCTCGACGAATGGCTCGGAAACAAGAAATGGGACTGTATCGTTTTCAACTTCGGAATTCATGACCGCGCGCTGAAGGAGGAGCAGTACCGGAAAAATCTGGAGACAATCATTGAACGTCTCCGGAAAACAGGAGCCCGCCTCTTCTGGGCGCGCACCACTCCGATCTACCGGAAAGAGACAGGAAAACCCGATTCCCGCATCGACAACCTCAACCGGATCGCGGACGAGGTCATGAAACGTCATCCGGACATCACCGTTCTGGATCTGTACGGAGCTGTTCTGAACGCTCCCGGCGGAATGCGGAGTCAGATCGGCAGAGACAACACACATCTGAGTGTTCGCGGCAACAAACGCATCATCCGGCTGGTATCGCATGGAATCCGGGAGCGCTTTCTCCGGAACACCGACCGTTCCACGGAATGGTACAGCGCCGCGACACCGAAGATGAAAGAGTTCCGGCTCTCCTCCCCCTTCCCCCAGCGCCGCTATACCCGGAAAGAATTTCAAATCGACCGGAACCGGATTCGGACAGCTCCCCTGAATGAAGTGTTTCTCCGCCGGGATCAGATGCTGGCTGTCGCAGATAGATTGCAGAACACTCCGGAAGGCGCACGCATCTGGGATTATATGTGCTCCGCCGGAGCGATCCGCCATCTGACTCCGTGGAATCTGGTCAGTGCCGGCTCGCCCGACTACACCAACCGCTTTTACAGCTGCATGAATCTGCTGCCCGTCGTTTATTTCCTGACCGGTCACAAGGAAACGGGAAGGCTTATTCACGACTACACCATGCACTCCATGACTCTCGGCGACACCTTCTGGTACGGCGACAAGATTCTGAACGAGGGATTCCCGGACAAACGGATCGGGACGCTTTCCAACAGTCAGCTCGGCATGGCGTACATCACGATTCTTGCATTTGCCTCCGACGTCTTCTCTCCGGAAGAGAAAGCGCGAATCGAACAGAGAGTCCGCAGGGACGGGCTCGAAGCATGCCGGGAATTCGTGGAAATCAACAAAAAAACGTTCATCTCCAACTTCACCGCCGTGCTCGCCAGCGGACTTTACATCCATGCAAAGTATTTCCAGGACAAACAGGGTGAACAGGCCGGAATGGAAGCGGTCAAACGATTCCTGAACAACGCCATCGAAGACGACGGCAGCTACGGTGAAGGGTTCGGATATTTCAAGTATCCGATCGGCGTCCTCAACGATTTCTTCCACGCTCTGCCGGAGAAAGAGTGTCGCAACCTGCTTCACGGCACACCGCTTCGGGGAACAGCGGAATGGTATGCCTACCGCTACTTCTTCACGGTCCGGAACGGAAAAACACACCCGCTGCGAACTGTCTTCTGCGACGACAACTTTACAGGCGCCCCGACCGCCTCCAGCTGTCTTCTTTTCGCACGGATGCTCAACGATCCCATTGCCGCGTGGATCGGACAGAAATTCAGTCCAAATCCGGAAAAATGGTGGATTTCCGCCGACTGGAAGAATCTGCTCTACGATGCTCCTGAAAGCCGCTCTCCCGCAGAACGGAATCTCCCTCTGGTCCGCGCGTTCCGGAACGGCGAGACCTTTATCCGATCCTCCTGGGACGACAACTCCACGGTGTTCGCCCTCTACGGCGCACTGCCGACCCGAACGGCCCAGAACCATCAGAGGACCGAACGGAATTCCTTCAATCTGGGCGCATTCGGTGTTCCGATTGTCATGTCGAGCGGATACACAAACCGTTTCACAGGACCGCTCCATGAATACACCTCCTCGATCCGAAGCGCAAACACCATTCAGATTGACAACTCCGAACAGCGCTGGTGGTGGTCTCTTCCCAAACCAACCATTCCTGCAACAGAACTGCTCCTCTGCCGTGAGGGAAAACTCGCGGATGTCCTCATGAATGAAGGAGCCAGAGCATACAAGGAAAACATGAAATCGGCATGCCGCACCGTGGTTCACCTGAAAAAGAGCGGAGTCTTTGTCCTCATCGACACGCTGATTTCCGCAGACGCATCCCATCGCTACACATCCAGAATCCACCTGAACAATCTGGAAAAGAACACACTGCTGGAACAGCGGAATGCCAACAACTGGACCTATCGGCATCCTGAACTCGAAATGGAACTCTTTCTTGATGCGGATTGCAAATTCCTTGTAAACCGGAAAAACAACGATCTCATCATCAACCCGAAGTTTGCGGTCCGCGATCTGGAACGGCAGGAAAAGGAACGCGGCAATGTCTGGACTCTGGAAATCTTCAATCCGGAGAAACGCGAGAAAATGCGGTTTTTCACTGTCCTCCAGCCGCTCAGGAAAGGCACCAGTGCGCTTGCAGTCTCCCGGAAAGGGGCTCTCCTGACCATCGGGACGACTGAAATTGATTGTTCCGGTTCCGGAATTCGGCTCCGCAGCGGAAACACTTCAGAACAGTTTCTCCCGGAAAAGCAGGACTCCGCATCGAAAACAGTCCCTCCTTTGAAAAACAAATAAAATCACGGTGTTCAGAATGAGTGAAGTCCTTCGGTTTCATTTTCTCGGCACATCGGCGGGATACATTACCCGCGATTCCAACAATGTCTCCACCCTCATGGAATCCGGCAGCGGGAAAACGGTTCTGTTCGACGCCGGTTCCGGTGTGCGCAATGCGCTGCTCCGGCAGGGATTCGACCAGAAGGAGATCGGGGAGCTCCTGATCTCCCACGCTCACGGAGACCACCTGCTCGGACTCTACTCCGTGATGGAGGGAATGACGGCGGATGCCGGAGTTTATCTTCCTCTTCCGGAAAAACTTCTTCCGCCGGCGGTCGATGCGCTCCGGGTGTTTCAGGACTGCCGGGAACCGTTCGCTCCGCCGCAGCTCTTCCCGCTGCGCCCGGGAATGGAGATCGCCTGCGCCTGCGGCGCGACGGTCAGGGCACACATCAACGACCATCTCTGGATGCACCTGCCGGAAGAGTTCCGCACAGACTATCCCTCGCTCTCCTTTGAGATTTTTTCGGGCGGCCGACGGATTCTTCTTTCCGGAGATCTCGGCACGCAGGCAAACGAGACGCATTTCTGGAAACTGCTCGAAGAACCGTGCGATCTCCTGATCCTGGAAGCCGCCCATATTCTTCCCATGGAACGGATGCTCCGCCGACTGAAAGACGCAAAAATCGGCTGTCTGGTATTTACGCACATCTTCCGGAAGGTCATCACAGACGACGAGATCACCGGTTATTTCAGCAGAAATCTTTCCATCCCGTTCCATACCGCCCGGGACGGCGACTGGATTGAGCTCACCGATACGGGATTCCATTTCGGCCACCGAGACGAATTCCCGGGAGTCATGCAGGATATCCATATTTTCACTCCGGAAGAAAAAGAACAGTTCTGCCGGAAACACGGATTCCCCTGCCGATGGAAAACGATCGGTCCGTTTCCCAATCCCAAAATCAACGGAGAATATGCGGGACTGCGCCTGGATCCGGAAAACCGGCTGCTCAGCGACGCCATGACCTCCTGTTCCGGAACCTATACGGATCTGGAAGGAAATCCTGTCCGCTGGCGGGAAATCGGTCCCGAAACAATGACGCCGGAAGGGCTCCTCCCCTTCAGCTGGATCTACTGCGGTTCGGAAATGACCTGCTATGGAGTCACGGATGTCGAGATGAAGCGTGAAGGCGACTATGAACTTTTGTGGGGCAGCGATGACGGATGCAGAATTCTTATTGATGGAAAGGAAGAGGTCTTCGATCCGTTCAAACGCGGTGCTGTACGGGATCAGAACCGGAAACGAATCCATCTGACAAAGGGGATTCACCGTGTCATCGTCATCGTGGATTCCAGGAAAGGGGGATGGGGAATCTATTTCCGGATCCGAAAGACCGGCGCACCGGATGAACTTTCATCTGACATGCCGCACAATCAGCAGCAATCCGTCTCGAAACAGGCGAGATGAAAATTCCTGCCGCCGAAGCAGAAGCCTCGGAGAAACCACGTCTCCACCCCGGGAAAATCTCCGAATGAGCGCCCTGTCGTTTTTTGTTTTTTTGATTCAGGGAGAGCTGGATTTTCTTTGTATCACAATGGAAAAATAGCAACGATTCAACTTGCATCCGGAATGTTGCCATGTTATATTGCATCGGACTGAGCCGTACTCTTTCGGAGATGAATTGGAACTTTCTTCTGGAAGTCTGTGCGCAAACAAGAGCAACATGGCTGCGAGGAACGATCGTTATGAAACTGTTTTCCGAACTTTCCAGATGGAGGAAAAGAGAAAGCGGAGAACCGGATATCATTTCCAATGTCACTTCCCCCTGGATGTGGGGACTCCTGCTGGGATTCACCATCTGTCTTGCAGCAGTGATTTACTGGGGGTTCTTCGGCACTCTGGTTGACAGTGTTTCCGGCACCGGAGTCGTCATCCGTGCCTATGGCATCCATTCCATTACGGCGAAAACCTCCGGTACGGTTGAATACCTTGACATCAAACCGGGTTCTGTAATCGTCCCGAATCAAATTCTGGGGAGGATTTACAATCCCGAGGTATTTTTCAACATACACAAACTTCAGGTGGAACAGAAAGAACTGCAGGAACGCACGCAGAAAATCCAGGCGGGAACGGACGCCCTCTTCCGGAAACGGAAAGACGCGGACCAGCAGAAGAACAAGCTGATTCAGAAACTGCTCGCATTGATGGAGGAAAACCGCCGTCGTCTTCATGAACTGGTCGATATGCAGAAAATGCTCCGGGACAAAGGCATTTCCAGCAAAGTGGATTATTATAATGTCCTCAGCCAGAATGTCAGCAACGAAAATGCCGTAGCCAATACTCTGATCACGCAGTTGCAGGATCTCTATGAACAGGACGAGTCGGCATGGCAGCAGGAGGAAAACCGCATCAAACTTCAAGGGGAACTGTTTGCCAAACAGCAGGAGGTTGAATTTGTCCTGAAAAGCAACCAGGAGCAGACCTGGCTCCGTTCTGATTTCAAAGGGATCGTTCTGGAACTGCTGAAACACTCCGGAGATCCGGTGACAAACGGGGAGACCATCGCGATTGCCAGTGCAGGAGGAAATCATGCGAAAAACATCCGGCTGATCGCGTACGTTCCTGCGGTCGATGGGAAAAAAGTACGCCCAGGAATGAGCGTATATTTTTCGCCGTCGGCGCTGCGGGCGGCGGACTACGGCTACATCAAGGGTGTTGTCGCTTCCGTCAGTCTGTTTCCCGTCAGCTGCGACTCCATCAGCGCCGAGTTGAAAAACCGGGATTTTGCCAATACTCTGACGCAGAGCGGCACTGTGATGCGTGTTGAAGTCGATTTTCTCACGAGTGACCAGACCCGCAGCGGGCTGCAATGGACCAGTCGTTACGGAAGTACCGCAACCGTGGAAACCGGCATGGTCGGTTCGCTGCTCATCAATACCGAGTATCGGCGTCCGGTCTCCTATATTCTGCCATATCTGAGAGAGCATCTGTTCGGAATCGGAAAAGAACAGGAGGCAAAATGAGATTCCGCGGATCGTCCGTTCACAAGGTCCCCACGGTCTTTCAGATGGAAGCGACAGAATGCGGTGCCGCAAGCCTTGCCATGATTTTGGCGTACTACCGATGTTATGAACCACTGGAAAAATTGAGAATCGCATGCGGGGTATCAAGGAACGGCAGCAAAGCTTCCCTGATTCTCCAGGCGGCGGAAGAACAGTACCATCTGGAGGGACACGGATACCGGGCCAAGGCAGAAAAACTCACAGACCTCCCTTTTCCCTCCATCATCTTCTGGAATGCAAACCATTATGTTGTCTTTGAAGGACGGCGCGGCAGCACATACTACATCAACGACCCGGCCCGGGGAAGATGCCGCTGTTCCAGCCAGGCGTTTGAAAAGGCTTTTTCCAATGTGGTTCTGACATTTCAGCCGACTCCGGAATTCAAACCGCAGGGAAAGCGTCGCGGAGTCTTCCGGACGCTGTTTCCGATCATTCTGAAAGAAAAGGCAGTCAGTCTGGTCCTGTTCTGGAGCGGTATCCTGCTGATCGTCCCGGGAATCCTGATGCCGGCCATGCTACAGATTTTCATTGACGAAGTGATGACCTCACGGGAACTCTGGCTCTATCCGCTTCTGATCACCTACGGATTGACAATCCTGGTCAATGCCGTTCTCGCCTGGCTGACACAATACATTCTCAGACGCGGCCAGATCCAGCTGGCGGTAAACAGCAGTGTCCGGATGCTGCGGCATCTTCTCTCCCTGCCGATCGAATTTTTCATGCAGCGAAATCCGGCGGATCTGCAATCGAGAGTTCAAATCAATACTCTGCTCGCCGACGGTTTTTTCGGCTTGATCGCCAACAACGCGGTCAAATTGTTCACCGCTTCGTTTTTCCTTTTCCTGATGTACAGTTTCAGCGGAATTCTTGCAAGTATTGTCCTGATGACCGCGGTTCTCAATTTTCTGCTGCTTTCTCTCGTGAATAAAAACCGACAGACCCTCAATCAGGCGCTTACGGCGGCGGAAATCAAACTGCTCAATCAATCCATGACCGGAATTACCCTGATGGAATCGCTGCGGGCAGGCGGTCATGACCGGGATTTCTATGGCAAATGGGCAAACCATCTTGCCGAATACACCAACAAACGTCTTCTCATGCAGAAATCAGGGACATTTTTTTCCGTGCTGCCCGCTCTGCTATTCGGATTCAACAACGTCCTGATTCTCTGCATCGGTGCCTGGCTGGTCATCCGGGGAGAATTGACACTGGGCGGAATGATGGCGTTCCAATCTCTGATGACCAGTTTCACTCTGCCCGTAACTCAGCTTGTTTCCGCCGGTACCCAGATCCAGGAACTGAAAGGCGCACAGGATCGCATCGAGGATGTGATGCACTATCCCCCGGAATCCCGCTTCGCAGCGGAAAGCTGCAGGAAAGTGGTCCGGGGAAAACTCGAACTGCGGAACATTTCGTTCGGATACAGTCGGCTGGATGCGCCGTTCATCCGTGATTTTTCCATCACACTCCATCCGGGAAGCCGGATTGCTCTGGTCGGAGCATCGGGATCGGGAAAAAGCACGATCGCGAAAATCGCCTCCGGCCTGTATCCTCCGTGGACCGGAGAAATCCTGCTTGATGATATTCCCCTGAATCAGTACACGCGCGAAGAATTCAATCAGGCCATCGCCACGGTGGATCAGAACATCACGCTGTTTTCGGGAAGTGTCAGCGACAATCTGACGCTGTTCCGAAACAAGATGGATGCGGAGATTCTGCTGAATGCCCTGCGCGATGCCGCTATCGAAAAAGAGCTTGCCGCACGCGGTCAGCCGCTCTCCGTAGAAGTAACGGAAAACGGCAGCAATTTCTCAGGCGGACAGCGGCAGCGCCTGGAAATTGCCAGAGCACTGGTCCGGAACACTCCAATCCTGATTCTGGACGAAGCAACCAGTGCCCTTGATCCGGTCACGGAAGTCCTGATCGACAACGCCATCCGCCGTCGCGGATGCACCTGTCTGATCATCGCCCACCGCCTCAGCACCATCCGGGACTGCGACGAAATTGTCATGATGGACAATGGAAAAATCGCAGAACGCGGTACCCATCAAGAACTTATGCGTCTCGGCGGCGCTTATGCGTCTCTGATGAACGCCGAAACAATCCGGGAGAATCCCAATGCTGAATCCTGATACACCACTTCCGCATTCGCCGGAACGCGATCTCCCGTCGAATCTGCCATTTCCGGCATCGGACATTCCCGGCTGGCTCCGGCTTGAACGAGGAGAAATTCATATTTTCCTGACCAGCCGGAAAGAGGGGGAATACGGGAAACGCCATTTCATTGCAACTCTGCTTCCCGGCGACTGGTTCCCAGCCATCCCCTTCCTGACGGATCTTCCCAAGCCTCCCGCAGAGGAATACGGCTATCTGCTCGTCCCCAGTACGCCGAGTACCTCCCGAACCCTTTCCTCAGAAGAGTTTTCCAGATTTCTGCAGGAACATCCGGCGGAAGGCGCTGCCGCCATCCAGAAACTCGCCGCAGCCCTGAATTCCGCATACGGGAACGGCGATGCAATCCGGTGCCTGGACCTCATCACTCTCCCGGAAGCGATCCGCGGAATTCTCCGGAATACCGTGTCCGCCATCGCACAGCAGGAGCATGAACGCGCGGAAAATGCCGCAACAGAACGACTCTACCGGAACAACAGATTACAGGAACAATTCCAACAGCTCCGGAACATCACCGGGTCACGACGCCAGACACCGCCGAAAACAGCAGACCCGCTTCTGGCAGCACTGCGGATCATTGCCGAAAAAAACAATCTGCCGATCCATGTTGATCCGCCGGATGAGAAGTCCGGCGATCCGGAAAGCCGTCTGCTGGAATTCTGTCTGGCCAATCAGTGGAGAAACCGTCGCATCCTGCTGGAAAGCGGCTTTTCCCGCCTTCACCACAACGCGCTGATCGGTTTCCACAGACAGGAGAGCCGTCCCTGCATTCTGGAACTCAAAGGGAACGAGAGCGTCTGGTACATTCCAGGAGAAGGCGCACCCCATCCCCTGACGCCGGCAGAGGAATCGAACCTGAAAGACGTTGCCTACTGTTTCTATGAAATGCTTCCCCTGCGACCGATGACCGGGAAAGAACTCCTCCATTTTCTCCTGCGGAAAAGCCGGAAGATTTTCCTGGCCATTCTTTCCGTGGGGATTCTGGTTGGTCTGTTCGGATTGGTCCTGCCGGTGGCGACCGCTTATGTAACAGGAAAAATCATTCCGACCGCCAACATTGGAGAGCTCTGGCAACTGCTGATTCTGCTGCTGACTCTGACAGCAGGAACCGTGATTTTAAATACGGTTCCACAATTGTGCCTTCTGCTGTTTGGCTCCTCGGTTCTGGAGCGTTTTCTTGCGGCACTGTTCGACCGGATCTTCCGGCTTCCGATCCATTTCTTTCAGAAACACAGTTCGGGAGATCTCTGCACACGTCTGCTTTCCGCGCTCCGGCTTCAGGAGGTGACGTTTCAGGTGATTTCCCAGCAATTCATTGCTTCCATCTTCGCGCTCTGCAGCATTATCATGCTCTTTTATTACAGCTGGAAACTGACTCTGGTGGCGATTCCACTGGTCTTTGTGTATGTCGGACTTCTATCCTATCTGTTCATAAAACTGCAAATCCCGCTTCGGACAGCAGCGGACAGAGTCGGCTGGGAATCCGGCTTTCTGAAACAGACGTTTGATGGAATCGCCAAGATCCGCGGAGCCGGCGCGGAAGACCGGATTCAGAATCGTTTTCTGGATGAATTCATTCGGGAAAAGAAGGCATGCGACCAGTATTTCGCAGGAGCCGGCGCGCTGGAAGTGCTCGGAATCGTCATTCCGGCGATCATCAATCTGCTGATCTACTTTCTGATCGGAAAGGTCTGGAGGGGAAGCCTGGAGCTCTCCGGATTTCTCGCGTTCCTGACGGCATACGGGAGTTTTCAGGCAGCCGTCATCGCGCTTGGCGACGGGGTTTGGCAGCTGGCATCCCAGAAACCGGAGGTGGAACGTCTGAAGATCTTTCTGGAATCGGAGGTGGAGGCTCCCGAAGGGAAACCGCAGGCGGGAAAACTCGACGGCGCCGTGGAATTTTCCCATGTCACGTTCCGGTATTCGCCGAAGCTGCCTCCGGTTCTGCAGGACGTCTCCTTCTCAGTCAAGCCGGGCGAATTTGTGGCAATCGTCGGACCTTCCGGAGCCGGCAAAAGTTCGCTGGTCCGACTGCTTCTCGGATTCGAAACGCCCGGAAATGGAAGCATTCTTTACAGTGGACAGGATCTCCGGGAACTGGATGTCAATTCCGTCCGCCGGCAGCTGGGAGTAATTCTTCAGAACAGCCGGATCATGCCGGGAAGCATTCTGGAAAATATTACGACCGGAACCCGCTGCACTCCCGCCGAGGCGGAAGAGGCCGCCCGAATGGCAGCTCTGGACCAGGATCTTGCAGCAATGCCCATGGGAATATATACGAACATCAGTGAAGGGGTCATTTCCGGCGGACAGCAGCAGAGAATCCTCATCGCCCGGGCGCTGATCGGAAAACCTGCCATCGTCATCATGGATGAATCGACCAGCGCACTCGACAATGAAACGCAGGAAACCGTGCGCCGCAACATCGAATCCCTGAACGTCACCCGGATCATCATTGCCCATCGCCTTTCGACGATTCTCAATGCGGATCGGATTTATGTTCTGAACAACGGCTCCATCCAGGAGTCCGGAACGTTCGAAGAACTGATGAGCCGCGACGGCATGTTCCGGAAACTTGCTCAACGGCAGATGCTTTAACAATCAGAGAAAGGCGGAATTGTTCCTATGAAAAAAATCAATCTGACCATCATTCTTCTACTGGGAGTCCTGTGCATATTCCTGGCCCTGGATTCGTTTGGAATTTTCAATTTCGGCCGGATTTCGCAGGATGACGGTTTTTCCATTTTTGCGGAACAGCGGCAGGAGGCGGTCAATCGTCATCCCGTCTGGCGCATTGCCGTGCTCGGGAGCTATACGGATCAGTCCTACATCTCCGAAGTGGCACAAGGCATCGGCAGAATTGCGCTACTGCTGAACATCGACGGCGGAATTCTCGGCAAACCGCTCGAAATCACCTATGTGGAACCGCAGGATGACAGTTATGCAACCCGGCTTGCCGTCCAGAAACTCTGTGAACAGCAGGATCTTGCATACCTGATCGGACCGGTTTCCACGTCCCGTCTGAGAGAGGTACGCACCTTGTGTCAATATTATGCCTTGCCGGCGCTTGCACCATTTTCCCCGTTGTCGCCGGAACTTCCGGTGCTAAAACCGGATATTTACGGGACCCTTTATCCGACGCGTCTTCTGTTCGATCCTCTTGTCCGGCGCCTCAAGGAAATGGATTGCCGCAACCTGCTCTTCATCTCAAGAGGAACGGATTCCTACAGCTCAGTCTTTACAAACCTCTTGAGCGAAACGCTGCGGCAGGATCCGTTTTTCCGCGAAATTCACCGGATCGATTTCCTCCCTCCGGCAAATGACACGCACTTTCTCCAGCCATTGAAGCGCCTCTGCGAAAACAGTGAAACAGATGCAATCATTTTCACGGACACACCGGAAACGCTGCAAGTGCTCGGACGCGTCATGCAGGAACTCCAAATTCATCTTCCTGTGTTCGGAAACGACCTGCTCGCTGTACCGACTCTTCCCCACTACATCCGGGAATGCGGATTTCCGTTATATTATGTCACATTCGAAGGCAACATTCTGCCGAAAGAGATCGCGAAACGCTACACAGACCTCTTCCGACGGACCCCGGGAATCAAGGAGCAGCTCGGAATCATGGGATGCCTGCTCTTCCGGGATGTGCTGACCGAACAGAAAACATATCATCCGGAGGCAATCGGAGAAGCATTGAAAAAACGATCTGCCAATTATTTTTCCGATGACAGACACCGCATTGAACTGGTCATCCGGGAAATCAAACCGACAGGGAAAGGAGCTGTTTCCAATGAAAAATAACCGCCGTCTCATCCATACAGTTCTATTGGGCATGCTGGTCTGCACCGGAGTGATTTCCGGTTGTTCGGAAAAGATGGCTCCATCGAACTCCGTCCGAATGGCCGTTCCCCCGGATTATCCGCCATACGCTTATCTTTATCAGGGAAAACTGACCGGCATTGATCTGGAGCTCGGGGAAATGATCGCAAAGGAGGCGGGACGGGAACTCCGTATCGTCAATGGCAATTTTTCCGAACTCGTGGACCTGGTCCGCCAGAAAAAGGCAGATATGGCAATCTGTGCTCTGGCAATCACTCCGGAACGCCGGGAAGCGGTCCTCTTCTCCGATCCTTACGAATTCGCCGGGCAGACTTTTCTGGTCCGATCCGGAGAAAACATCCGATATCTGACCGATATGAAAGGAAAAACCGGTTTCCGTGTCGGAGCAGAAACCGGTTCCACCGGCTATACACTCATTGCAAAATACCTGCAAGGAAACGCTGTCCCGATCCGGCTGACCGGCTATGTCGGCAACCGAGAGGCAGTGAAAGCGCTCCTGCAAAAACAGAACGACGCCGTCATCCTGGATCCGCTGGTCGCACGCTGCCTCCAGATGGAGTATCCGGGAAAACTGGAGATCCTGCGGGATCTGCTCAATCACGAGGAATTTGCGGTTGCAGTCTCCCGCGGAGATCCGTCGCTTCTGGCAGCGGCGAACCGGGTCATTCACCGCCTCTGGAAATCCGGAGAACTGTACGCGCTCCAGGAAAAGCACATGAAACAATCCTTGACCGCGGGAGGCAGAAATGTTCACTGACAAACAATCAGAAGACGAAAAACACCGGATCCGTCTGAAGGAAAATTTTTCACATGCCTACACCACACACGGTCCGGGTATCCTTCAATATCTGCTTTCCGCAGGAATGCAGACCGCGGATGCACAGGATGTGTTGCAGAATTCATTCCTGGCCTTGTGGGAACTGCGATACCGGATCGAAGACACGGAACATCTGGCACCCCTGTGGTTCACGATCGCCAGACATAAAATGCTTGATTTTTTCCGGGGTAGCCGCCGCACGCTGTCCCTCTCCTCCGAGCTGGACCAGGTTCCCGCTCCGGAAAATTCCATCCGGCAGATGGATCGGCCATACCTGCGACGGCGAATTACCGAGGCCCTGCGTCTTCTGCCGGAGGAAATGGCGGAAGCATACCGCCTCACAAAAATTTCCGGATTGTCAATCCGTGAAACCGCAGAGATTCTGGGACTCTCCGAAAGCGATGTCAAAACCAAAGTTTTCCGTGCCAGAAAAAAACTGATGGAGGCTCTTGCCGATTTAAAGGATTTCCGCGAAAATTGAAAAAATCTTTTTCCATGCAATTTTTTTCTTTCAAAAACGCTTTCAAGATGGAACCGCCGGAGAAAACAAAGAAAGAAACGAGTCAATACCTCTGCTTGGCCGACGGCTTGTACTTGCTCAACGAGCATTGAACTTGGTTCGCCAGTCGTACCCCTTCCACGGACAACTGCTCAAGCTGTCCCGACTTTTTACTTCTTATGACGATTCTTTCCTGTAAAAAGAATCAAACGACTCCGCCTGGGACAGCTAGCCTTCGGTTAATGTCTCCATTGATTCCTAATGTATTCCGCGATTCCTTTTTTATTTCTCCCGAACTCGGCTTTCTCTATTACTACATCCTTCCGTCCGCAGAGGATTCGCAAGGTTCTTCCCATATCCACGTTTCATTTCCCGCAGCTTGCCCGCCTGCAAAATTTCAGTGTAAATACTATGTGAGATTTACAATTCCAACGTGTGTGGAGATAGACTGTTTCTACCTTCGGTCACAATAAACTCCTGTTTTATGCGGGGTTCGACTGGTAAACCAAACGTTAAGATGGAATAGGAGGTTCCTTGTTGCAACTCGAATCTGAAGTCCTTTTCAGCATACCGGCAGAATCGGTAGTTTTATTGTCCTGAAGCGGACAATAAAATGGACATCTTCAGCAAAAAAGCAGCTCAGATTTTTCAGGAGAGGCTGCCGGAAACACCGCAGCTCCCGGATGAAACGGATGAAAACCGGAAATTCTGGAACTCAACCGGGGAAAACTTGATCTGCTGCAGGCTCCCGGAAAACCGATACCCTCAACGGAAATGATCCGTTTTTCTGAAAAAGAATCACCAAACAGAAGATGCAATATGAGCAAAAACAATGTCAACAAAATCTATGATGCGCTGAAGAGCGACAAAGCGATGTCTGAAAAAACGGAAAAAACAGCCCGATGCAGCAAAACCAGAAACGGCGGAGTGCGCTGCACAACAAGCCCAGAAATCCGCCTCCGGAAAGAGCTCCAGGTTCACGATGGCAGAACCTCAGACCTGGAACGGAGCAAACAAATCTTCTTGACAAAGACAAACGAACAAGCTCAACCCGGCAAAAGAGGCTTTCCGGAAAATATGCAGCTCCCCCAGAACCGACAATCCACGGTTCTGAATCCGCAACAACGTCTTCTTCCTCAAAAGCAACAGGGATTTCAGTGAATGAATCCGATCAAGCAGAACTCCGGATCGTAAAATAATTTTTTCAGACGGGGAAACAAATGACTCAGCAAACACACTATTTTCAACTGGAGCCGGAATTTCGGCTTCGCGGTTGGAAGAATCTCAAATACGCTTGCCCAATACCTGTAACGGCGACTTGATCCCTCTTGGCTGTTCCGTTGCCGAGATTGGAACTTGCGTGAAACGGCACACCCCTGGACTCTCCCGTTCTGCTGTCGGCACATCGCAGAGCTCTTGATGCACTGATCCAGCATAACTGCGGCAGCCGGAGGATCATTTCATCGAACCACATCCGAAACAGCGGATGGAATCCGCCCCCTGCAAACTATACCGCCTCAATCTGCTGGTTCATCACCGGTCGATGTATATGAATCGTTTTCAGCAGCAGGGACAACCATTCCCGCTGCAGATTAATCGCCGTTATCTTTATACTCTGCTCAGAGCGGAAAAACTTCTGCGCTTGCTGCGGAAGCTGCCGGACAAGAGCTTATGCAGGTGGAGATCTTCACGATCCGAATCCGACTCTGTGCGACTGCTTCCGGAATAAAACCGGTGCCGTGTATAAACTGTATTAGGCAACTTCCTGAACAACAAGAGCTCCGGAAGAGTCGCTTCTCCATTTCAGCATGAGAACAGCCCCGGATCTTTCCGGGGAATCCGCCTGCGGCAAACAGACAATCTGCCGACGGCGGAAGCTCCCCGTCTTTTAGCCGGTTCCCCCTCAAAAGAGTATGAGTTGAAACGTTCCGTTTTCTTATTTTTTCTGTCCGTGTGCGAAATACTCCAGAATATGCCTTGGCAAACCGGGGATATCGCATCCGCAGTTGCCGTTGCGCATGGAATAATGTCCCATACAGCCGGCGGCGACAGCGTTCCGGGCATCGACCGGAGAAACATCCGGCGTGACATTGTCCCGGACAAAACGGATAAAAGCCTTCAGGATCAGCGGATCGGCGCCGCCATGCGAACCCGGCAGAGTTTTCAGATGATAAACGATGTCCGGTTCCATGCGGATTCCCCGCCGTGTCCATACATGGATCTGGGTTCCTTCGCCGCCATCACCGATATTTTCCACCCGTCCGTGAGTTCCGATGAATGTATAGTTCCGCTCGGAATCGGGAGCGTACATGCAGTGCATGTAGGTTGCCTGGACACCGTTGTCGAGCTGCATCATGATCATGTTGTGGTCTTCGATGTCAATCACGGGAGAGAGCCCCTTCTGTTCGAGCGGTGGCCATGCTTCATTGGAGAAAGCGATCTTCCGATCCGGTTTTTCCCCGTTCTTCAGGCGGTCTGTGGTCCGGTTGTAGACGGAAAGTTTCCCCATGGCGCTGACATGCCGCGGCGCTCCTCCCGCAAGCCATTGGATCACGTCGATGTCATGCGCCCCCTTCTGGAGCAGAAGCCCCGTACAGTTTTTGCGCTCAGAGCACCAGTGATGGAAGTAACAGCTCCCGTAATTGACAAAGTGGCGCACCCAGACGCACTGGACTTCCCCGATGATCCCGGAGTCGATGATCTCCTTCATCTTCCGAACAAACGGCATATAACGCATATTGTGTCCAAGGAACAGTTTGCTGCCGGTCCGGTAAGCGGTTTCCAGAATGCGGTCGCAGCCTTCGACGGTAATCGCCATCGGTTTTTCAAGATACACCGCTTTTCCAGCCTCCAGCGCTTTGACCGCCAGATCTTCATGGAAACAATCACGAACCATGATGAAAACGGCATCCAGCTCCTGCTTCAGCAGTTCATCGACGCTCGTAGTGAAAAACGCCTTTCTTTCCGGATATTTTTCCTGATACACCTTCAGCATCTCAGGATTGATGTCCGCAACCGCCGCGATTTCCGCCTCGTCCTCCGGAAGATAGGTTCCAATCATTCCGGAACGGAGATTCGGGTCCGCTCCGATCAGCCCCATTTTCAATTTTTTCATGAATTCAACTCCAGCATTTTCTGATGTTCCAAGCATTCCGGTAGAAGAACTTTTCCTGTTCCTCCTCCCTGCCCCAACGATAATAGAGTTTCCCGACGAACTCAAAATAGTAGCGCCAGAAATCACGAAGTTTCAAGGACTGTTCGTTTTCCGCGGGAATTCCGTAGAAGGAATCGGTGGCGAAAAGCATCTTGTCGTTGAAATAGCGGTCGGTTCCATCGTGACAGCGCCGATCGAGAATCTCATTCAGGCGGCTGATGGAACGACGGTAGCCGCTGACATCATGATAAATATTTTTGTAATAATAGAGATTCTGCTCCATCTCTTCCATCCAGGGCCAGCCGACATGCCCGCCGATGATTATCAGGTCCGGGAACGCCTCCGCGATCCCCGCCAGATGCGCCGGCCGCATGTTATCCGGTCCGAAACAGTGCCCGGTCGAATTTCCGCTCCAGGGGTGTCCGTGTGCCACGAGTCCTGTATGGAACAGAATCGGCATCCGCAGTTCCTGCGCCCTCTGGTAATGCGCGTAGTACGACTCGTGATTATAGGGAAGCAGCGGCTTGTAGGGTTTGAGCCCGACAAACCCCATCTCTTTCAGGCGGTCGATCTCCGACACATCCCTGTTGAAATCCAGAAAACCGAATGCCGACACCCTCCCCTTGAAATCCTTTGCCGCCTGAATCACCTCTTTCTGTGTTGCCAGCTCACATCCGGGCAGCTCAATGCCGGAAAGATCCATCAGCCAGATTTCATCGTATACACCGGATTCGACAATCCGGTCGAATCCGGTGTGGTTATGAAGCAGATGTGCATGCGCATCAATGATTTTCATAACGCCACTCTCAAATATTGAACTTCGGCGCAGTCGCGGTACGGATGTCCGTCGCGATGATGTAGTTCGGATGATTGCGCAGATAGGTCACGGGGTAGTCGTCACCGGGCTGTCCAAGCGCCGCGATGCGGATGATCGTGTTTGCCCACAAGAATTCGGTGGATTCGTTACGGGTCATCAGGAGGAGTTTTCTCGCGCCGAGGCACTGCTTCATGCCCAGCGTGATCGCTCTGCGGGGGAAGTTCTCCAGGTTGCCGCCGACTCCGCGGTGACGAGTTGCATCAATGGTGCGTGTGAACTCGTTGATCGTCAGAATGCGCGGGTCCGTTTCCGCCACCCCCGGGCCGGGTTCATTGAACGCGATATGACCGTGAATACCGATGCCGCCGTAGCAGACTTCGATCCCGCCGGCGTCTTCGATCATCTTCGGGAGATCCTTGAGGATCTCCGGACGCGGGAAGATGACTTGTTCCTTCGGCATCAGAAGGTCAGGACGGACATGGTTGAAAAACAAATCGCCGATCTGTCCGCGGAAACTCAGCGGATGTGTCTCCGGAATGAGCTGGTCATTGTCATCACAGTACTCGTCCATGAAGAAGAAGCGGACATTTTTCAAGCTCAGATTCAGATAGTTGATCTTCGCCGCCATAATCCGGTACGGCTGAGTCGGTCCCACCGGCATGATGAAGGAAACGATCCGGTTTCCCGCTGCAGCCTTCTGGAACTCTTTGACCATCTCATCAGCGAGATACTCGTAAAGATCCTCCAGCGTTTCCGTGACTTTGAAATGACCTTTTGCCTCCCGGACCATCTCATCCACAGAGAGCGTGAGGAGTCTTCTGACTTCTTCCGAACGATTCATCTTTTTCTCCTTGTTTATATTTATGTTGCCAAATGGCCGCTTGCTATTTTTATTATAACGCATTAAATTAAGGTCCGGAATACTGTTTTTGATGCAATCATAATACTTTTGATGCAGAGAGAGAAAAAATGCGAAAAATCATCAGTCGTCCCGATCCGCTTCAGCTTCCCGCGCTCCCCCTGCCGATCCATGTCCGGTCGGTGGGATACAACGAGGCCGACTGCGGCTGGTTCGAACGAGTTCCAGGCAGACAGAAGGACTTTGTCCAGCTCTTCTGGTGTGTGAAAGGCACAGGGGAAATTCTCTCCAACGGTCGAACCATCCGTCTTGTTCCGGGCGAAATTTTTTACCATCTGCCGCTCGAAGACCACCATCACAGGGCGATTGATCCCGACTCCCGGTGGTGTTACTACTGGTTCACGTTCGACGGCCCCCGCGCAGCCGATTTCATGAACTCCTACGGCTATCCACAGACCAATCTTTATGCCGGAGAGTGTCCAGTCAAATATTTTCTGGAGATTGAATCCCTGCTCAAGCAGCGGACTCCGTATGCGCAGCGCCATGCGGTTGCTCTCGCAGCGGAACTGCTCGCCCTTGCAGGGGGAAAAATGGCGGGATCTCGGGAACACGATCTTGTAAAACAGTTCATCGAACTGGCTCATGAAAGCTTCGCCGATCCCGAGGTGACAGTCGGGTCTCTGGCGGAGGAACTCGGAATTCACAGAACGACTCTGAACCGGATTTTCTTCCGGATGATGTCACTCTCGCCGGGAACCTATCTGGATCAGATTCGAATTCAGCATGCACTGTCGCTGCTCCGGGAAACGGAACTGCCGGTCAAGGAGATCGCCTACGCATGCGGGATCGCCTATGTCAGTTATTTCTGTCGTCTGATCCGGAAAAACACCGGAATGACTCCAGCAGACTACCGCCGCCACTCCACCATGGACTGACTCCCCTCCCGATGGAATCCCCAGGAAAACGGATTGATGTTTTCCGCATTCCGATGTATATTGCCGGTGTTTCATTGCAGCACAGGGAAAAGAAAGGAACAGAACATGAAAAAAGTACTTCTTCTCGGGGATTCCATCCGGATGGGATACGATCAGTTTGTCTGCGAACTGCTGAAAGACAAGGCGGAGGTCGTCTATCCGCCGGACAACGGGCGTTTCGCCCAGTACACGCTCCGCCAGCTTCAGGACTGGAAAGCACAGCTCCGTCTCGCAGGCGACGATGTGGATCTGGTCCACTGGAACAACGGACTCTGGGATGTCGGGCATCTCGGTATCGGCCCCACCGGAGAAGCCGCCGCCGACACTGCCCGCTATGTTGCCGGATACTACACCTATGAGGAAGAAAATCTCACCCCGCCCGATTTTTATGCCCACATGATCCGGCGTGTCCACAACCGCATCCGGACCCTTTTTCCGCGTGCAAAAATCATTTTCGCCTACACCACTCCGGTGCTGGAAGACCAGATTCCCTCGTTTCTCTGCCGCAGAAATGCGGAAATCCGCCATTACAACGAGATCGCAAAAACAACGCTCTCCGAGCTTGGTGTCGAATTCAACGATCTCTATACATTTGCGGAAAAGAATACCACTCATCTGCACCGGGACTGGGTCCATTACAACGAGGAAGGGTCCCGGAAAATCGCAGAGGAAATCGCGGAGGTCCTCTGCCGGACGCTGACTCTCTGATCTGCGCGCGGCAAGAAAATCCAGAGACCGGAAACGTGTATTCAAAGCAGACGTTTGGCGGAAAGCGCACGCTTCCGGTACTCAACCGGCGTACAGGCATACTGCCGTTTGAACAGATGGTAAAACCGGCTCAAACTCTGAAATTTCAATTCGAATGCAATCTCGGAAATTCCCAGATCGGAATCCGCCAGCAGACGCGCGGCGTGGTTGATGCGCAGCTCGTTGATGAATTCCGTCGGACTCTGCCCGAGGTATTTGCGGAAGGTCTTGCAGAGATACTCCGGCGTGTAACCGGAAAGTTTCTGCATCCGTTTCAGTCCGGGAATGAAGTTTTCCGGCTGTTTCATACGGGCGCACAGCATGTTCAGCCACTCCGGAGCAGCGGGATTCGCGGAACGGTCCGTATCCAGAAAGCAGCGCGTGAAAAGCTGGAGCAGAAGCATCTTGAAACGGATCTTCCGGAGCGAAGGCGCAAGATTCTGAGCATTCAAATTCAAAAGCTGCAGGGAGAGCTCATTCATCAGATTCTCCGGCAGACGGCATACCGCAGGCAGAACACTTTCCGTGTAGCGATGAAGAAATTCGTCATTTTCCAGATACTGGCTGAGCGTATAGAAAAATTCCAGACAGAAGGACAGCAGAAGCAATTCGCAGTGTTCGCCTTTCTCCGGCGGGAGAAAACCATGCAGGTCGCTCGGACGGACAAAAGCGACATCATTCGCTTCCAGAAGCTGCCTCTCCCCGTTGACATGATGAACAATCGAACCGGAAAGAATAAAAATCAGTTCTCCGAACTCGTGAGTATGCGGAACCGTTCCTCCGGAGGGCAGAGAGTGATAATGCAGATTGCCGCCGCTGGGGATCGACGTCTGCTTATGCTCCCGGTTCCAGCTGATGGAATGAAACGATACCTCCGCTCCAACGGCCGGGTTGATGAAATTGTCCAGTTCCAGAGTAATTGTCTGCATGATAAATTAATATAGAGCAAAACTTTTCAAAATACAAGAAGATATTTTTCTTTTCCCCGCATAAATTACGATAAAACAGGAAGAACTGTTGCTCTTCTTCCAGGAACAAGAGAAGGAAAGCAAACGGCAAAACGGAATCATCAAACTGCAACAAGGTCGTAAGAAAATCCGCAAAATAAGGAGATTGACCATGACAGATTTTGGAGCGCTGCGTACCGCAATCATCAAAGGAAAACGGAACGACGTGACTGCAATCGTTCAAGCCGCCCTTGAGGAAAAAGAGGACATCAACCGCCTTCTCGACGAAGGAATGATTCCCGCCATGCGGGAAATCGGCGACAAGTTCTCCCGGAATGAAGCCTATGTCCCGGAACTTCTCATTGCTGCTCGCGCCATGCAGACCGGTCTGGCTCTCATCGAACCGCTCATTGCCGCAAGCGGACGGAAATCCATCGGCAAGATCGCCATCGGAACGGTCAAGGGAGATCTCCATGACATCGGCAAAAATCTCGTTGCCATCATGCTGAAGGGAGCGGGATATGATGTCATCGACCTCGGCGTCAACTGCGACACCGCGAAATATGACAACGCCGTAAAACAGGGTGCGGATATCGTTGCATGCAGCTCCCTGCTCACGACAACCATGCCTTACATGAAGGAAGTCGTCGAGCACTTCAAGGGAACGAATGTCAAGGTCATCGTCGGCGGAGCCCCCGTCACGCAGGCATTCGCCGACGAAATCGGCGCCGACGGATACAGCGAAGACGCCAACGGCGCCGTCAAACTGGTCGACTCCCTCTATCACCGCGCCTGCTGATCGAGCATCACCGAACGGATACCCCCTGGAGGCTGTTATGACAGAACTCACTGGAAAAGAACGGGTTGCCCGACAATTGAAGCATCTTCCGGTCGACCGGATCGCCGTCATGGAACAATTCTGGACCCACACCATCTCCCACTGGGTGGAACAGGGAACCTTCCCCGCAGGAGAATCTCCGGAGGACCATTTCAACCTCGACATTGCCATGAACTGGACCTTCAATCTTAAAATCAATCCGGACATGCAGGACAAGCTTATAGCGGAAGATGAGGACACCAGAACCTTTCTCGACGGCAACGGAGCCACCATGCGCCGGTACAAAGGCCACGACACCACACCAGAACACCTCGGCTACGCGATCACAGATCGAGCCGACTGGGAGGAAAAGGCTAAACCTTTCCTGCTTCCGGAACGGAAACGCATCGCCTTTGAAAGCTATCGCAGAGACAAGCGCCACTGTGAGGAAAAAGGACGCTTCTTCTGCTGGGCAGGCGTCAATGTCTTTGAATCCATTCACCCGATCTGCGGGCATGAAAACTTCCTCATGGGCATGGCGCTTGATCCCGACTGGGTCAAGGACATGGTCGAAACCTATGCCGATCTCTGGATTCATCTGATGGAAATCCTGATCGCGGAAGAGGGAAAACCCGATGGAATCTGGTTCTTCGAAGACATGGGATTCAAAGGACGTCCCTTCATGTCGCCGGAGATGTACCGGGAACTCATTCAGCCGGCCCATGCAAAGACCATCGCGTTCGCACACGATCTCGGGCTTCCGGTTCTCATGCACTCCTGCGGATTTGTCGAACCGCTCCTGCCTGGCATGGTCGAAGCGGGAATCGACTGTCTTCAGGCGATGGAGGTCAAAGCGGGAATGGATCTTCTCCGCATCTATGACCATTTCGGAGACAAAATCGCTCTCATGGGCGGACTCGATGTGCGCCCGATCACGAAGAACGACCGTCCCGGAATTCTGCACGAACTCGAAAGCAAAGTGCCGATCGTCATGCAGAAAAACGGATTCATTCTCCACTCCGATCACTCCATCCCGGAATCCACAGACTACGACTGCTACCGCTATTTCCTTGAAAACGGACTCCGGATCGGGACCTATCCTTCATGAAACTGGAACTCAGCAGACGGAAGACCGAAACTCTCGCAGACCTTCTGGAAGCGCAAGGCTGTCCGCTGGATTTGCGCTGCGGCGGAAACGGAAGCTGCGGACGCTGCCGCGTTCAGCTCCTCTCCGGAACGTATCGCATTGACGGCAAACAGATTTCCGTTTCTCCGCCTGGAATTTTCGCAAAGGCATGTCGGACCGTTCTGGAAAGTGAAAACGGAAGCGTTGAGATTCCGGACTCTTCACAGCGTTCCTCCGCGGGAAACATTCTTGCGGAGTGGACAGGCGCGCCCCCACCCCGCGTTCAAGCTCCTGTAATCGGCATCGACATCGGCACGACCACGGTCGCCGCAGTAAAACTTGTCAACGGAACCATCGCCGCCCGTGCCAGTGCGTTCAACGAACAGAGCCGATTTGGCGACAATGTGATCTCACGGATCGTTCATGCAGGAAGTTCGCCCGAAGCACTGGAAGAGGAACGGAAGGCTGTCACAAATACAATCAGCAGACTGCTTGCGGAACTGGATGCGTCGGACTGCGTCCGGATCGCCGTTGCAGGCAACACAGTCATGAGCCTGCTGTTTCACGGGATTGACCCGACTCCGGTCGGCACGATGCCGTTTCTTCCGCCGACGCGCTGTTTTCCGGTCCGTTCGGCGTCTGAATTCGGGCTGATTTCGGCTCCGCCGGACATTCCGGTTCTGACCATGCCGGCAGTTGCCGGGTATGTGGGCGGGGATCTGGTTGCCGGAATCGCCCGGACCAATCCTCAGCCGGGGGAAATGCTGGTCGATGTCGGAACGAACTGCGAAATCGTCTTCCGGACCTCCGAAGGAATTTTCTGCACGGCAGCGGCAGCGGGGCCGGCTTTTGAAGGCGGGGGAATTCCCTGTGGAAGCCGTGCCGTCGCAGGTGCTGTCGACCATTATTTCCCGGACGGAACTTTTTCCGTTCTCGGTGGAGGAAATGCCAAAGGGCTCTGCGGGTCTGCCATGATCGATTTTCTCGCAGTCATGCGCAAAACCGAACGACTGAACGAGTTCGGGCGTCTCCAGCCGGAAGCGGAACGTTTCCTATTCACGGATACGCTGTCCATCAGCGAAGAAGAGATCTCCCATCTGCTGAAAGCAAAGGCTGCCGTTGCCGCCGGAATCCGGACCCTTGCGGATTACTGCGGGACACCGCTGAAACGGATCCTGCTCGCCGGGGGATTCGCCCGCTATCTCGATCTTGCAAATGCCAAAGCAATTGGAATGCTTCCGGAAGTGGAGTGCTGCATCGTCGGCAACACCAGCCTCGCGGGTGCGGCGGAACTGGCTGCGGCACCGGAAAAACTCCCCGAACTGGAACAGCTTTCCGCTGAACCGCATGAACTCCCGCTGAACACACTGCCCGAATTCGAAAACAACTATATCGATGGATTGATGCTGCCATGAAATTCAAAGTCATATCCTGCAATGTCTTCTCCCATGAACTCAAATATGCGGCAATGGAATCGCCCCACCACCTGACCATCGAATTTCTGGAGCTCGGAGAGCACGCCCATCCGGCGGAACTGCGGAAGAAACTTCAGGAAAAAATCGATTCCGCTCCGGAATTTGACGCCGTTCTGCTCGCCTACGGACTCTGCGGAAGCGCCGCCGAAGGACTCTGCGCCCGTTCCATTCCCGTGGTTATTCCGCGCAGTCACGACTGCTGCGGCATTCTCCTCGGGAGCCGCAAGCGCTTCGAAGAGATCTTCTCTCCGATGCCAAGCACCCCGTTCGGGTCCATCGGTTTCGTGGAACATGGAAACTACTATTTCTCCGACGGGGAAATGATCCTCGGCGACGGCTGGGAAGCTCTCGTTGAGCAGTACGGCGAAGAGGATGCCCGCTATATCTATGAGGCTATGCACCCGAAACTGGATGGGGAACTTCGTCCGATCTACTTCATCCAGACTCCGGAAATCCCCTGTGCCGAAGCAATGGAATGCTGCCGCGAACATGCGGAACAAGAGGGCCGCCCGTTCAAAACACTGGAAGGGTCCCTGCATCTGATCCGCGCTCTGCTCTCCGGTTCATGGAACGATGAGGAATTCCTGATCGTGAAACCCGGCGAAATGATCCGGCAGGTCGGCGACTGGGACCGGATCGTCCGTTCCGTACCGCCAGATTCAACAAAATAAGGACCTGCAACAATGACTCCGCGTGAAAATCTGTTAAGCTTATGGAGGAGGAACGGATATGAAACCGTTCCGGTCGATTTTGCACTCTCCCCGGCGATGGTGGAAAAATTCCTTCGCCATCATCCCGGCAACGGCGATGACTACCGGGAATTTTTTGACTTTCCCTCCCGGGAAGTCAGAAGCAATTTTCTCCGTCAGAAGGAAACAGACTGGACTCGTTATTATGCCGGCATCGACTTTCTTCCGGATACCACCTTCTCCATCTGGGGAACTGCGCATGAAAAGACACCGGAATCCATGCACATGAGCCGGATGTACCACCCGATGAAACAGTTCAGTTCGCAGGAGGAATTTGACGCATACCCGTATCCGGAATTTGATGAATCACAGCTCGAACACTGCCGGAAGGAAGTGGAAACCATCCATGCACGCGGCCTCGCTGCCTCAGTCAGCATGGAGTGCACCATCTGGGAATGTGCCTGGTACATGCGGAGCATGGAGGAGATGATGATCGGCATGATGACAGACGACCCCATGACAATCAGTCATCTGGAACGGATCACCGTTCTTGCAGAAAAACGTGCGGCGGCATTCGCGGCAGCCGGGCTTGACTTCATCCGTCTGGGCGACGACATCGGAATGCAGCACACCATCATGATGTCCCTCGAACTGTACCGGGCTCATCTGAAACCGCGCCTGAAACGGGTGATTGATGCGGCAAAACGTGTGAATCCGGATCTTCTCATCACCTACCACTCCTGCGGGTATGTAACTCCTTTCATTGAAGACCTGATCGAGGCGGGAATCGACGTTCTGAATCCGGTTCAGCCGGAATGTATGGACTTCAAGGAGATTCATGACGCCTATGGCGACCGTCTCTCCTTCTGGGGAACTCTCGGCACCCAGACCACTCTGCCGTTCGGCTCGCCGGCTGAAGTCCGGGAAGTTGTTCTGCGGAACCTCAAGATCGCCGGTCCCAAGGGCGGACTGCTCTGTACGCCGACGCATCTTGTCGAGCCGGAAGTGCCATGGGAAAACATGGAGGCGTATGTCGCCGCCTGCCGGTGCGCATCGGAAGACAGAAGCGCTATTTCCGGATGACATCACGGAAGGCAAGCGATTTCAGGAGCCAGCGGCCATCCTTGTTGACCAGTCCGGCATCCATCTCCTTCGTCTCTTTCACCGAACGCCCGGAAGAGGGAGTTCCTTCAAACACCGCAGTAAAAGTGGTCTGAGCCTCCGGACGGTCCTTCTCCACGAGGATTTCCATGTCGTAAAATGTAATCTTCATGGTTTGGAAATAGTTGCGGAGAGTCAGAGTATTCGCGGTAATGTCCTGACGGCTCATGATGCCGACACCATGTGGAACACGGTCGAGTTTCAAGGTGCAGGTTTCGTCGAAAAATTTGGCGGCGTCACGAGCTTTTTCCATTGCAACGATCAACCCCTCCTTTCCGTTCTTTCCGACCGTGGCGGAAAGTTCCTGAAAGGTCCGGCGGATCTGTGTTTCGGGCGACTCCGAAAACAGAGATTTCCAGAGCAAAAATCCTCCGGCGCAGAGAAGGACAATTCCAAGAACGGCAATCAACAGTTTTCTGTTCATAAAAGCAAAGTTCCTTGAATTCTGTTTTTACGGATTTCACCGAATTTATGCTGCTCAATCGGCATTCCCCGGTTGTCGCCGACGACATACACGCACCCCGGCGCAACTCTCCGGAGAGGAAGATTCCAGCGGCCCTCATTGTACTTCACATACGGTTCCCGAACAGCTTCCCCATTGACAAAAAGCGTTCCATTCCGAAATTCCACAGTATCGCCCGCGTTGGCAACAATCCGTTTCAGAAGCATGACACGGTCCCCTTCATAGCGCAGCGCAACCACATCCCCCTTACGGGGCGAGCGGAAAAAATAAGTCGGAGTCCAACAGAAATTCAAGGTTCCGTTGTGATAATTCGGCTCCATGCTTCCTCCGCTCAGAAAGACCGGCTTGCAGATAAATTTGAAAAAAAGAAAGCAGACCGCCACCGTAATGGCAAGACGAATCGCAAACGTCCGATTCATCTTCGGAAAAACAAATGCGTTGATTCTTTCTCTGATATCCATAAGTCTCCGTCTCATTAGCTTTGTTGCTGTAATATGGCATACCTCTGCGGAATAGTCAACCGTTGGAAAGAGGTTTTGATCTCTTTCCCTTTCCATCCGCAGAACATGTTTAAAAACAGCATTTTCATGAAAAAAGTTCCATACAAACAGCGTCCTGGCTGCGTCCGAACAGGCGGAATTTCCAGGAATCAACCTTTTCCTTCTCCGCGCTTTCATCATATTCACTTTTTTGCAAAAATTTAATGCATTAATATGCAAGCACAAATCAAGGTTACAAAATCCAATATTATGCATTTTTATTAATTATTTTTGCATTTTCATAAATTCCGCTCTTGCTTTTTTATGCACTCTGTGTTATAATGAAAAAGAAAGAAGAAAACAAGGATAAAAAGAATGAGAATCAAGCGACATGCAAATTCCGTAAACATGACGGACGTGGCACTGAAAGCCGGAGTGTCCCAGTCGACGGTCTCCCGGGTTCTCAGCCGTCATCCGGGGATCAGCGACTCCACGCGGGAACTCGTTCAGAATGCGCTGCGCGAACTGGGCTACAGACCCGAAACAGGAAAAGCGGAGAGTACCGCACCTCTGGAAAAAACGGTTCTGGACCTCGTCATGTGTCCGCTTCCGGAACAAAGAGATCCTTTCGCACTTGATTTCTTCAGCCGGATCCTTCAGGGCGCCGCAGACGCCGCCTCCGGAACCTGCTACCGGATTCAGACAAGCACCCTTTCCGCCGGAGCAGAAGAGCTGACAAGAGAAATTTCCGGCAGGGGCGCCATTCTCCTCGGGTATCCGACGGAACATCTCCGCAGGGAACTGAAAGAAAACGGAATCCCTTATCTGGTCATTTCCGGAGATATTTCTGTCGGACGGGATGAGGATCTCGTCTCCCCGGATAATTTTGAATGCGGCATCGAAGGAGCACGATTCCTGATTGCCCGCGGATACCGGAGAGTCGGATTCATGCTCTCCCGTCACAATCTGGATCGTTACGCAGGTTTTGAATATTTCTTCCGGATGCAGGGCATGGAAATCAGACCTTCGGACCTGCGCCTCGTCCGAAACACGGATATCAGTTCCTTCATCGAAATGATTCTTCAGTGGGTCTCGGAAAAAGATCTGCCAGAAGCGATTGTGGTTGGATTCAACGACTCCGCAAACGCTGTGGAAACCATTCTGAAACAAAACGGGTTCCAAGTCCCGGAAGATGTGTTCCTGCTGAGCTTCGATCACAACCCGGCAAGAATCAACCGTCCCTGTCTCTGTTCCAAACCATACGAAATGGGGCGCATTGCCGTAACGCGCCTGATCGAAAAAATTCAGAACCCGGAAAGTCCCGTCCGCTGGTCGATCATCCCGATGACTCTGGAGGGCGCCGAAACCGACTGCAATCCCAAAAAAGGAGAAACTCATGCTTGAATCAGGAAAAACAACGGGAAAAACATACTCCGGACGTACAGGATTCTCACAATCCGTCTTTTCGGCATCTCTGAAACAACGGTGCAGAAATTTTACATTGATAGAACTTCTTGTAGTGATTGCAATCATTGCAATTCTTGCAAGTCTTCTGCTTCCGGCACTTCAGAAAGCCAGAGACAAAGCCCGTGGAACCATCTGTACGGGAAATCTTCGTCAGCTTTCCCTCGGAGTCATCAACTACTCAAACGATTACGACAGCTATATTCCACGCTCCTGGGGCAGCAACTGGTGGGTAAACTGGGGAGTCATGCTGATCATGTACCGCTACGTACCGGGAGACTCCGCCGATGATGCAATCTACAAGGGATTCCCGATTTCCGGAATGACTCTGACTGAAGGATTCGCACGGAACAAACCGGGAGAAGGCAAAGGTTTTTTCTCCTGTCCGATGCTGTCGGCATTCGATATCGAGGGTACAGGGCTTGATTACTATGCGAATGCTTTCGGAAGCCCGACCATGGTAATGGGAAACGGATGGTACAAACCTGAAGCCGGAAAAAATCTGCATCTGCGGATATCATCGGTCCCTTCTCCCACCCGCGTGGCGGCCATGTATGACGGCGGCGGCATGAAGGATGGATCGCCGACAAAAGATACCGGACCGATCTGGCAGGCTGTCTGGACTCTTGATTCCTCCACCGGCCCCTCCGATATGTACCGCTATCTTTCCACGCGGCACGAAAACATGGCAAATGTCTGCTGGCTCGACGGTCATGTCGGAAAAATGGCTCTTTCCCAGGCAACAGCAAAAGCATTTCCGGCAAACCAGACCATGCTGAACTTGAAATAACCCTCTGATCCTCACAGAAATAAAAAATCTCCTGCAAAAGCAAATTCCGGAAAGCAGCAGGGAATTCTCATCGCTTTCTGGAAATAAAACATAACATCTCTCAATCCGCCACTCTGACAGAAAGGACCTTCTTATGCGGAAACAAACACTCGCTCTTTTTCTGATTGCCGGAACATTCGGTTTCATGCTCTCAGGATCGGAGCTGACCAATCTGGCTCTCAAAAAAGGAGTCCGCTACAGCTATCTGGACGCGGATCTCAAGCCGATGAGCGCAAATGGCATCAACGGCGGAGCTTATCAGGATCCGGAACACAGGAAACTGAACGACGGCAAAATCAACGGGTATGATCCGGGTGCGGTCAGAACAGAATGGAAATCCTTCTCCCGGAAAGCGATGCGCGTTCTCTACGAATTTCCGGTCGAAATCACGGCAAATTCTGCGGAAATCGCGTGGATGTGGGCTGAAAACAAAAAGAAAAAAAACATGTGGTTCGATACCGTCAATGTTTACGCGGGGTCCAGACGAGGAGAGTACCGCAGGATTGCATCCATCGGGAATCCTGGCGATGGGAAACAGCATGTCCCGGTGAAAATCGACTTCGGCTCCCCGGTGAAAGGACGCTTCTTCCTGTTTGAAATCATTCAGGAAGCGCATGAGGAACACTTCATGTTCATCATCAGCGAGATTGCCGTTTACGGACCGTTCTCGCAAGGCGCGCTGATTGATGCGGCTGTCTCCAAAAAGCTGGCGGTATCGCTGAAACGCAAGTATCCCTCCAATCTGTTCGAATCCGGAAGGGATGTCAGGATGGAAATGGTTCTGGGCCCGCTCCCCTCCGGCGGAATCACTCTGAAAAGCAGACTGAGAGACTATTTTGGCAATCTCATCGAAGAGAACACGGAAAAACTTCCGCAGGGAACGCATGTCATCACCTATCGGGGACTCCCGAACGGTTATTATGAATTCGAAGCATTCGCGGAAACCGAAGGAAAAAGTCCGCTGAGGGGCAGCGCAAAAACCTCGTTCATTGTAGCGCCGCTGACCCGTCGGAGTGCGGCGGAAGCCGTTGCCGCTGGATGCCGATTCGGGATTCAGGGTGGTTTTGCGGTTCCGGAGTCCCTTGACGCTTTTCTGCGTCTCGGACTCCACTGGTACCGCGAACTTCTCTGTTATGCTCCGCTGGTCGGGAACAATCCGGAAAAACCGGATTTCTCGTACATGGAAAAAGAGTTTCTTGACAAAAAAGTCAGGAATCGTCCTGTGATTGCCCTGTTCGAAGTCAAAACCATTCCGCAGTTCTGCTACACGCCGGAACATTGGAATGAACGCACTAAGGAAAAGAAATGGATCATGCCGGATTATCCGGAGCGCTTTGTAAAATTCGTCAGCGATCAGATCAGAAAGGTTCCGAAACACCAGAAGCATTTCGAAATCTGGAACGAGCCGCCCTATCCGCCGGAGGATTTTGCAAAGCTGTGTGAATGGGTTGAACGTGGCATCCGGGCTGTCCGCCCCGATGCTGTCATCGGACCGAACACGGGTCTGGGACAATATATGGTCAAGGTGGCGGAAAAAGGTGGTTTCCGGAACATGGACATGATCACAGTTCATCCCTATGCGAATGGATTCGTCAGTTCGCCGGAAGCATCCGGATTGCGGCAGAGCATCCGTGACGGGCGCGCCCTTGTCAAACGCACACTTGGCCGTGATCTGCCGATCTATGTAACGGAAATCGGCTGGCCTACTCCGAAAGGCGGCCCGAGTGTCAATACGGAGGAGCAGCAGGCAGCGTATATCGTCCGCGCCGGACTTGGGCTCTTCGCGGAGGATGTGAAAGGCATCATGCCGTACTGTGTCGGTCAGCCGGAACGCGATCCGAAGGAACGGGAGCACTTTTTCGGCTTCGTCCGGAAAGACCTCACGCCGAAACCGGTTCTTGCTGCGTACGCAAACATGGCACGTCTTCTGGAAGGAAGCAGATTCATCGGCGATCTCTGGCTCGGTACCGATATCGGCGCGATGCTCTTTGAAAAGAAGGGGGTCCGTTTTCTGGCGCTTTACTCCGATGGGAAAACGCAGAAGATCATGATCCGTCCCGGAGTAAAAACCCTGACACACATGGATATCATGGGGAAGACACAAACCATCGACATTACGGAAAACCGTCTCTCCCTGACCTTGACGGATGATCCTGTCTACCTCATCGGAGTTTCTCCGGAATTCGACAGAAAAATCATGAAAAAAATATCGCAGGAAAAGCAGTGGAGCCGGACATACAAACCGACTGTCCGGGAAAGTCTGTATGCGCCGGATGCAAAAACCGCATTCAACGAAAAAAGAAGAACCTACAAAATCACCGGAACAAACATTCCGGAAAAAGAGTCCAGTGCCGAATACGGAGTCTCCTGGAATGAAACACACCTGTTCGTCGATGTTCTTGTCCACGATAAAACGCCGGCACTCAATCCGTTTTCCGGACAGGAACTCTGGAAAGGAGATGCCGTAGAACTCTTTCTCAGTCTTCATCCGGAACGGGATATTCCCGGTTTTCTCCGGGAGTGGAATTTCCAGATTTTCCTGGCTCCGAGAAGTCGAAATGGCAAAAGCGCGGAAGTCTTCGGAGTCTGCGGCAGAAGCGAACTGCGCGGCAGGGAACTCACAGGAGTCGACGCTCAATATGAGATCGGAACGGATTTCTGGAGAGTCAAAGCGGCAATTCCATTCTCCGCGTTCGGCCTGAAACGAATTCCGGAATCAAAGCGGCTCCGGCTTGAAGTCGCAGTCGACAACCTGGGGAAAACCCACTCCCGATTCCAGTTAAACTCAAACGACCAGGACGGCAACAGCAGGAATCCGGCACTCTGGTCGGAACTCGTCATGAAACAGGCAACGAAACAGCGTTAAAGGAGTCAATTCCGCCGCAGCTCTCAATACAGAAAAAACGGCAGAAAATGACGTAGGAACTCGTGAACCGGACGCTTTTGCCGTGGATTAGAATCCCGACGGAAAAAGCGTTTCAGTTTCCGTTCATCTTTTTCCCGAGCAGCTCCATCAGCGAGAAGATTCCCCAGCGGATTCCCGCGTAAATCAGCAGAACCGGTGTAAGAAGGAACCAGATGTACATCCAGCCAAACCATCCCGCACAGACCAGAGTGAACTGCGTTTCCGGCGGATCCAGAATCATCTCAACACAGACAATCCCCCACGTCAGCGCCGAAACGGCAATTCCCCAGACAATCTTCCTTCTGAGTCCGGCAAACCAGACTGGTCTCACCAGATGCAGAATCACGACCAGCAACGGAAGCAGCAGGAAAAAGTAATTCAGAACTAAAACAACGTTGTCCGCATTCATTTTATGCTCTCCTGGACGGGGAATATAGCATCAAAACAGCATTTTTCCAAAAAAAAGGAGTATTTTTCCTGTTTGAATGCAATATTTTACACATTTTTTTGTTTTTCCGGTGGATTTTCCATCCGCCCGTATCTATATTGTCACAGAAACTTGAGGTTTCATGATTCTGTTGTCCGACGAGGCAACTCAACTTGACGAGAGCTTTGATACAGAAGGAGACACACATGAGTTTTCTGCAAAAACTGATCCACTCCAAAAAGGAAGCGCCGCCGACCGAAGAAGAGATCCTCCAGCAGATCATCGCCGGACAGGATTACTCCGTTCTGCCGGAGTTCGTCTATTACCCGAGAGCCTATGAAGATGGAACGATTCAGCAGGTGGAAAACACAGTCTGTCCCTGCTGCGGGAAAGAGGTTGCCTATCTCTACACAGGTCATTTCCGTTTTCTGGAACATGGGCACGGACAGGAATTCAAAGGAGTCTGTCCCTGGTGCATCGCCAGCGGAGCCGCCGCCAGAAAGTTTCACGGAGTGTTCTGCAAAGTCAAAGACATCACCGATGTGCCGGAAGAGACACAGGCGATCATTCGCGAACACACCCCCTGCTTTGACGGCTGGAAGGAGGAACAGTGGTTCTCTCACTGCGGCGATATGATGGAATATCTTGGAACTGCCGGTTATGAAGAACTTGTCGCCTGCGGAAGCGAAGAGTTCCTTGCCGCGCTGACTGCAATTGCCGAAGAGGAAGTCAGCTGGGATGGAGGAAAACCGGAAAGTGTCCTGAAGCGTCTCGACGGCGACGGAAGTCCCCGTGCCTATGCCTTCCGCTGTCGTCAGTGCGGCGTACTCACGGGATATTACGATTACAAGCCGTAATTCCGCACTCTCCACACGACCGATATAAATGTTTCATTCCCGTTCCCCGCGCCAGGGGGAACGGGTTTCGTTTTGCCTCCTCAAACCGTAATGTTCTTTCTTTGCAGAATCGCTTCTTTCTGCCATCTCCCTTTTCCTGATTCTCTGCATTGCTCCCGGCAGAACAATCCGTTTTTTTCCAGAAAAAGAGAAATCCATGGGGTTGACAAATCCTGGGAAATCGATTATAATATTAATATAGTTCTTTTTCTTTATCTTAAAAAAATCAGGGGAAGAAAATCAATGTCGGAAAAATACGATGAAATCAAAGCCTATCTGAAGGAAGAAGCGCTGAAACCCGCCTCTCGCCTTCGGATGCCTACCATAGCGGAACTGATGCGTCGGTTCCGGGCATCACAGTCACCGGTGAGCCGGGCCGTACATGATCTGGAGAAAGAAGGAATTCTGCTCTGCCGTAGAGGAACAGGCATCGTCAGCTGTGCAGGAAGCACTCCCTACGAAGTCCGACCGGCGAAGAAAAAAGACCGTCATGCCAATGTCGTAATTTTCTCGGTAGATTATTTTGCAAGTCCTGTGTGGCAGATGGAACATACCCTGAATGCCTATGCGAGACAGCTCGGATTCACAGCCCGGAACTATCGTGTGCAGCGAAACAGTGACCGGAATGCGCTAGTCCAGGAAATCGCAGGAATGGAAGCTCTGAAAGGAGTGGTTCTGATATCCACAGCGGATCGTCTGGAAGAGTCACTGCTTCAGCAGCTTGGAACTCTGCCCTGCCCAGTCGTCATTCTCGACAGTTACTTCACCTACGATAATCTGCCCGCGAATATTCATCTTCTCCTCCCCGATGCGGAAGCCAATGGCAGATTGTGCGTCCGCCACTTTCGGGAGAAGCATCACAGGAGGATCGGTTTTCTCCGCGCGGTCCCGGATGGAACCATTCCACAGAAAATGATCGAAGCAGCTTTCGAAGAAGCTGAACAATCCGGCATGGAACTGAGTCTGTTCTCCCGACCGGTGAAATCCTGGGAAAGTAGCCGCGACGCAGGAAGAAAAGTCACCCTTTCCTTTCTGGAGGAGATCCGGAATCGGAAACTTACCGGACTCATTTACATCGGTGCCAACGGAGCGTTTGCCGGTCAGCGTGTTCTCTGGGAACAGAAGATCCGCGTCCCCGACGAGATTGGAATTCTAGCTCATGGCGACGACTTCATGCTCGCCGACGCCACACCATCCATCTCCTGTACCAGAACCGATTTCACCGCCATGAGCAGGGATGCTCTGGATATGATTGCCGCCGATCCCCCCCACCCGCAGGAAAAATATTATCCGGCCATCCTGATTGAAAGAGAAAGCATTGTCACACCACAAACGGAGAACTGATTCCATGAAACCATATTCCTTTACAATGATTGAATTGATGATTGTCCTTGCAATTCTGATGATTTTACTCTGTCTTCTGCTTCCCGCACTGAACAAGGCGAATGCACGCGCAATCCAGAACAGCTGTACCGGGAACCAGAAACAAATCATGCAGGCAGTCATGCTCTACTGTTCCGATTTTGACGACCGGACGCCACCGTTGAATCTGGCGGAAAGTTTTTCCGGAAGCAATCCCTCGCGCAGCAGAAACTGGTGGAGCAATCTTCTGATCCGCAGTAAGTTTCTGCCGGAACCCAAAGTCTGGATCAGCGAGATCGAAGGAAAGAGCGGATCCGGCGTTCTGGTCTGTCCGGCCCGCGGAACGGAAAACAGAACCATCGGCATTTACGCCAGTGTCACCTATGGAGTCGGCTATCAGGTATCCCTTCTGCTGTCACGCATTCAGGATGCTTCTTCACGTGTTCTGATCGGCGACACCCGGGGAAGCATCTCCTTCTATTCCCCGAAAACGACACCATGGACCGATACCCTGCCTCAAAGTTTCGATCCCAGACATACCGGCGGATCGGTTGCCGGATTCCTGGACGGGCATATCGAGTATCGTCCCTATTCCGCATGGCTTGCTGCGAAACACCGCTGTTTCGGACCGCAGGATTGAGTGAAGGATTGCATTGTTATGACTGTCTCACGTATTCTGCTCCCGCTTCTTGTCCTCCCCCTCCTTTCTCTCTTTGCGGAAAACGGAATCTACCGGGGAAAAACCTATCAGCTGGATTACTCCCGTTCGATCCAAATCTCCATCCTCCAGAAAAACGGCACATTTGCTCCATTTCTGAAGGGAATCGGTTTTGAATCAGAACAGAGTACAGGAAAAAACGTCTTTCGTTCCGCGGACTTTCAGGCTCGTCTGCTGACAAAAAACGGAAATACGCAACAAATTGAATTTGAATATCGTTTCAGCGGCCCTCAAGCGGAACGCATCCAACTCAAAGGAATGATGGAAGCGAATCCGGAATGGCTTCGTCTCCATTTCAACGGAACGTTCCGGGAACACAGGAAACAGGAAGGAGGAATGCGCATCCTCTTTTTCTACGCAGGTGCGGAGCAGCGTCTCTTCTCATCCCGTGCGGACAACGGACCGGAAGGCGCAAGCTGCGGAATCAAAGCGGAATTCAAGCCGCAACTTTCTCTCACCTTCCAGCGCAGCCGGAAAAGCAGTGCGGGAATTCTTTCGTGGAAACCCGAAAACGGAGATTCCCGTCTGTCGCTGGATCTGGCACTCACCCCGTACTGCGGGGGCAAACCGCTCTTCGACGTTTTTTCCGAACATGAAACGGATGCCGCACTCCGTTTCCGCCGCTACTGCAACATTCTGCTGGAGGGGGATGCGCCGGAAGCGGAACTGCTGATCCGCAACCGTTCCCCCGAACCTCTGGATACGCGAGGCGAACTGGAAATCACCGACGCATGGAACAGGCGAATAGAACAGCGTATCCTTCCGCTCCGGGCGGATGCGGCATCCATCTCCAGACAGACTCTTCCTCTGCCGGACGGCCGACTGGGATATTTTGAACTGACTCTCCGCTGTGGAAAACGGGAAATGTTCCGCACCTCGTACTGCATCCTTCCATCCTGCGAACGGAAACACCGGGAACATTCTATTTTCGGAGGAATGCTCTATCCGTGGAACCGCGTCAGTGAAGAAAAACTGGATCTTCTGGAATGGCTCGGTATCGGTACACTCCGGCTGCGTGGGGCATACCGGATTCTTCACGACGGAACCCATCTGCCCTCTCCCGGCAAAAACGGGATCTATTCTAGACGCAGTACCGAGGAAATTTTCCGGGAGTACCGGAAACGGAATCTCTCCCTGATTCCCCAAACAAGCGAAAGCTGGAAATATCCCCCCGGAACATTTCAGTTGACCGAAGCGGCAAATGAGGCAAACGCGACCCGTCTTCCCGCAGACTTCGCAGAAGAACTGAAAATAGACTACGCAAAGACAAAACTTCACGATCCGCATCTCATGGTCGGTGGCACCGGCCTTGCCGGAGTCGATACCTTCTGGCTGGACGAGCTTCAGGAAAACGGCGCATGGAATGCCATGGATGCCCTGTTCATCCACCTGCACTGCTTTCCGAGGGCACCCGAGGTCAACAATACTATGACCCGGGAATTCTGGCTTCATGACCGTGTGGTTCTTCTCCGATCCCTGATGGATCGTTTTGGAGAAAAACCGGTCTTCGACAGCGAAAACGGATATCTGACGCTTCATCCGGAACGGCGTGTGGAACGTTATCCTCTCCGCTCCGTATCCGACCGGACGATGGCGGCGGCATTTCTTGTCCGGGCATATCTTCAGGCACTCGCCTACGGTCTTTCCTGCAAGATGTGGTTCACTATCGACGGGTATGGAGGTTTCGGACTGACCGAATACGAACAGCCGCGTCCCGCCTTTGCCGCCTATGCCGCCATGACCAGGATTCTGGACGGAGCGGAATATGCCGGAGAACTTCTTTCCCCCGGCAGGATCTCGCCGGTTCTGGACCACGACATGGAATTCCGCCGCTCCTGGTTCGGACAGGCAACACCCGGACTCGAAAAAGAGCTCCTTTCCGCCGATCGCGAAAGTGTGGAAACCAGTGTCAATCCGGCACTGAAACCCTACACCTACATCCGTGCCTTCCGCACGCCGGAAAATCAGCCGATTCTAGGTTGTGTCGTCAATAGATTTGTGCTATATTATGCAAACGTCAAAAAAGGATATAGGGAAAATGGCGAATGCATACGAACGACATGATATATC
>CASEYW010000132.1 GCA_949292215.1 uncultured bacterium | reverse complement strand
GCCCTAACACATTCCGGCACCCTTTATGGTCTCTGCGAAGCGGGAGCCTTAGCGAGAAACGCAAAAGGCGTCAAAAGGTTAGGGAAAGACGGGAGCGCGAGGGGAGAAGAACCGCTTTTCAAAGCGGTTTTCGCCTCTCGCATCTGTTAGAGTGTTTCGTGCGAAGCACGACCAGCGTCTCGCCGCTGGACCGCGACAAGGACAAAGTCCTTGACCCGAGAAAAATGCTGGCGCATTTTTCCGCCTTAACACATTCCGGCACTCTTTATGGTCTCTGCGAAGCGGGAGCCTTTGCGTGAAACGCAAAAGGCGTCAAAAGTTTCGGGAAAGAGGGGAGCGCGAGGGGAGAAGAACAGCTTTTCAAAGCGGTTTTCGCCTCTCGCCTCTTTTTCTTGATTTTTTACAGAAGAAACTTCTGAATTCCTTTCGCATGTTCGACGGTGGTCCCGGGAAGTTGAATATCGGCGGAAGAACCCTGCGGGATTTCAAATTCGCACTGGATTTTTCCGTTTTCGCGTTTCCATTCGCTGCGAAGAGTTCCGAACGGAGTTTCATGACGCATGCGGACATGGGAAAGCGAAGGAATCAATGCCGGCTTCAGCAGGAAATGGCGGAAGCCCGGAGATTCCTTGAGCGGGACGGCTCCGCCGAGATATTCAAACATCCATGCGGAAATATCCCCGAACATGATGTGATTCTGTGAAGAGGTTCCGTTCCACTGTTCCCAGAGGGAGGTTGCACCATTTTTGATCCAGAATCCCCATCCCGGGAACTCGGTCTGGGTAATGAGCCGGAAGGCGTCTTCGGCATATCCGAAGTCTGCGAGGACACGCGGGACATATTTGGCTCCGAGGATCCCGAAATCGGTTTTATGTCCGTTTCTGCGGACCATTTCGACAAGTTTCTCCGCGATCCGGGCGCGGTCGGCCTCCTCTGCCAGATGGAAATAGAGGACTGCGGCAAGAGCGGTCCAGGAACCGTCGGCATAGGTTCCGTCGCCGTTGTTGAATTTCCGGTTGAAACTTTCCCGGATCTGCTCCGCGAGTTCCCCATACCGTTTTGCATCATTCCGATTTCCGAGGATTTCAGCAAATTCGACCATTCGTGTGACGTCATAATAGTAATAGGCGGAGGAGGTCAGCTCAACAGGAGCGATCCGGCGGCTGTTGTGATGACACCAGTCGCCGAGACCGAAACGGACCAGATGATTTTCCGCCATTCCAGCACAGTAGTCAAGATAAAGTTCCATGGCATGATAGTGACGGCGGATGTTTTCCGTGTTTCCGCGGAAGAGATACATTCGCCAGGGATATTCAAAGAGGATGCTGTCCCAGGCAGGACCGCTGCCCCAGTTGTATCCCCATCCTCCGGAGGGGGCGATTCCGGGGAGCTGTCCGTTCGGACGCTGGGTGTCCGCCACAATCTGGAGGAAATGAGAACAGCCCTTTTCGCAGTCGAAGTTCCAGAGTCCGGTTTCCATGGCGAGCTGGGCATCGCCGGTCCAGCCGTTCTTTTCGCGATGGGGACAGTCGGTGGGGATTCCGGTGAAGTTGGAAAGATAACTCTGCACCGTGTTGCGCTGAAGTGCATTGAGGATCGGGTCCGAAGATTCAAACTCGCCCGTCTGCCGGAAGGCGTTGCGGACGAAACACGCCTCGATGTCGAGGAGTTCCGCCTTTCCGTCCCACTGATAGACTTTGGCATAGCGGAACCCGTGATAGGTGAAACGCGGTTCGTAAACTTCGGGTTCGGCGGATCCCTTCAGCGTGTATTCATCGGTCTGGAACTCGCCGCTTTTGACGAACATGGCGATGTATTCCCGGTCGATGTCGCCGCTGACGGGCCGGACATGTTCGCTGTATACAATTTTGATTCTGGTTCCGGCCGGCCCTCTGACCTTGATTCTGCACCATCCGGTCAGATTGGTTCCGAAGTCGTAGATGGCGGCGTGCGCGTCAAGGCACCTGGATGCGACGGACGGATACCGTTTCATCACCTTGCAGGGTTCCAGATCCTCCCTGACGATCCGCCCGCCCGGGGGATTGCACTGGACGGCGTTTCCCCAGGAGGAGTCATCGAAATCGGGATCGGCGAATCCGGGAATTTCGAGCCGCGCGTCGTAGAACTCTCCGTTGCGTAGGGCGTCGAACGTGACGGGACTTGCATGGGTCTTCCAGGAGGTGTCGCTTTTGGCAACGTTGACGCCGTCGATTTCAATGTCGCAGAGGAGTTTGGGCAGATCGCGCCAGGGGGCCTTGTCGAAACTCCACACCTCGGCGGTCTGACAGTTGTACCAGCCGTTTCCGAGCAGCACGGCAACGGCGTTTTTCCCCGGACGGACCAGGGAGGTGATATCGTATTCGATCCAGGAGACCCGTTTGTCGTATTGCGTGACGACGGGTGCCAGAACGCGGTCGTCCGCTTTTTTCCCGTTGATATAGAGGACATGCCATCCGAGTCCGCAGAGAAATACGGTGGCTTTTCCGGGAACGGATTTGCATTCGAATGTGGTTCGTAAATAGGGTGCGGCGGGGGTTGCCGTGGTGGGAGTCCCCATTGTTCTTCCGGTGTTGATCCAGTATCCTGTCCAGTTTCGTTCCGTGTTCATACAGTATCCTTCCGCTTGAGTTGAGTGTCGGCAAAATGAATCCGGTTTGCGGATAATATAATCCTTTTTCCGGGAAATCAACAGCGGAAAACAAAAAAGAAACCGGTTCAAATTCGGGAAAGATTATTGAAAATTTTCAAAAAAAAGCTATATTACTGTTCTGTGCGGTCAGGAACCGCCGAATCAACCATTCTCATAGGGAGATATCAGCTATGTTCGGAAACACTTTCGGTAGACTCTTCAAAATTACTTGCTGCGGCGAATCCTATGCCGGCGGATTCAGAAAAAATCTCCCGGTCCCGCCCGAACTTTACGGCGGCTTGATGGTCATCGTCGACGGCGTCCCCGCCGGGATCAAACTCACAGCGGACATGGTTCAGGCGGAACTCAATAAACGCAAACCGGGACAGACTCCGCTGGATTCCCCCAGACTTGAAAAGGACCGCGTCTTCATCTATTCCGGCGTCATGGAAAATGACATCACCACCGGCGCTCCCGTCGGCATGATTATTCCGAACAACGATATTCAGGATGTTCATATCGACCAGTACCGCTCCTACAAGGACGAGATCCGTCCCGGACATGCGGAGTACGGTTTCTTCAAGAAATACGGTCAGTACGGCGACTGGGTCGGCGCGGGCCGTGCCAGCGGCCGTGAAACCGCCAGCCGTGTCGCGGGCGGAGCCGTTGCCAAAGCCATCCTCGACCGCATGGGCATTGACGTCATCGCCTACACCATCGCCTCCCATGGAATCCGAATGGCGGAGGAGGTCTCCTATGAATTCGCAAAGGCCAACTATCGCAAAAACGAGATCAACTGCCCCGATCTGAAGCTCGCCGAAGAGATGAAACGCGATATTCTGAAAATCAAGGAGCAGGGCGAAACCGCCGGCGGCATCATCGAGTGCATCGCGCATGGCGTGCCCGCCGGACTCGGCGAACCGGTCTTCGACAAGATGAACGCCATGCTTGCTCATGCGGTCTGCTCGATCGGCGCAATCAAAGGACTCGAATTCGGTGCCGGATTCAAAGTCGCCGATATGCTCGGCGCGGAATCCAACGACGAGGCCTATGTGGATCCGGAAACCGGCAAAGTCCGCTTCAAAACCAACAACGCCGGCGGAATTCTCGGCGGGATTACCACGTGGGAGGATATCCGCTTCCGCTGCGCCGTGAAGCCGACTCCGACCGTCTCCGTTCCGCAGGACACCGTCAATGTCGCAAAAATGGAGAATGTGGTTCTTTCTCCGATCACGCGCCGCGATCCCTCTCTTCTGCCGCGCATCTATCCGGTGATCGAAGCCATGACCCGCTGCGTCATTCTGGACGCCATCTACATGGCCGAAGCGTACTGGAAAGTCGAGGGAATCGATTCCAAGTGGCTCAAGATCTGACCGAAATTTGATCGAAGGTCTCCGGGGCTGTTTCCCGGGGACCTTGTTTTTTTTCGCCGGAACTCTGCTCTTCCGGCGTTTTTTCGAAAAGCAGTTGTGTTTCTTCATCAGCGGGAGTTCATCATGGTAGCCCCGAGACGGCCGTCCGATCAGCATGCGGCGGAAGACGATTCCGCTCTGGACGAACTGGAAGCCGAAGAGCTGGATCTCGAAGATCCTGAATGGGTGGATCCGGAAGAGGAACTTGCGGATTCTCCTCTGCCTGTTCTGCATCCCCGGTGTCTGGAGGAGACCGCCCGTTTCTTTTCGGAAGAGGGGCCTCTGAAACAGGCGGAGGCGCACGGGGGGCGTCCCTACGAACCCCGTCCCCAGCAGGCCGCCATGGCCAATGCGATTGCCGCCGCCTTTGAGCGGGGCGCGAATCTCTGCATCGAAGCGCCGACCGGTGTTGGAAAAAGTTTTGCCTATCTGGTTCCGGCCATTCATATGGCGCTCTCCACGAAGCATCCGGTTCTCATTACCACGGAAACGCTGAATCTGCAGGAACAGCTGGTCTACAAGGATCTTCCTTTGCTGACGAAACTGCTGGGGGTGGACTTGAAATTCGTGCTGGCGAAGGGGAGGGGAAACTATCTCTGCAAACGTCGTCTCGCCCTTGCAAGAGGAGGCCATCGGGAGGAGTTTCTGCCGGCTCCGGGACTCGTTCCCGACGTCGAACGTCTCGCGGACTGGGCGGATAAAACCGAGGACGGCACCCGGTATGACATCCATTTTCCTGTGAACAGCGATCTCTGGCTCTGCGTCTGCAGCGAGGCGTCCAACTGCACCGGTCCCTCCTGCCGTTTTTTCCGGACCTGCTTCTATTTCAAGGCCCGCCGGGAATGGGAGAAGGCCGATATCATTGTGGCCAATCATGCGCTCTTCTTTGTGGATCTGAAGATCCGGGAGATCGAACAGCTGGAGTCTTCGCCCCTTCCGAATTACGGAGCGGTGGTTTTCGATGAGGCGCATACGCTGGAAGATTCCGCATCCGCGCATCTGGGACTCTCCCTGCGGTCGGGGGCGGTCCGCTATTTTCTGAACCGGCTCTACAATCCCGCGACCGGCAAGGGCCTGCTGCTGCGCGCGGGCGAAAGTTCCATGAATCTCCGCGCCACCATCGCCAGGGTGCAGGAGGCGGCAACCGAATATTTCTCGCAGTTCCAGGAGGCGGTGGCGAAACGATCCGACGCCGTTCTCCGGATCACTTCGTCCGGCCGATTCGAGGATCGCCTCTCCCCGGCGCTCGGATCGGTGGCAAAGCTGCTGCGCGAGTATATCGCCGAACAGGAGGATGAGGATTTCAAAACGGAGCTTCAGTCGCTTCACGAGCGCTGTCTCGCTTTTCAGGAGGAGATCGCCTGCTTCACCAACATGGAATGGGAGGAGCATGTCTACTGGGCGGAAGGAAAGATCTCTCCCGTGACCCGTTCGCAGATCCTTGAACTTTCCGCCGCGCCTCTGAATGTCTCCTCTCTGCTGAAACGGATTCTCTTTTCACAGAAAAAGTCGATTATTCTGACCAGCGCAACGCTTGCCGTCAATGGATCGCTTGACTATTTCTTCCGGCGCATCGGATTCACGGACGGCAAGGGAATCATTCTGGATTCCCCGTTCGATTATTCCCGCCAGGTGACGCTCTATCTGCCGCGTTCCATGCCGCTGCCTTCGGAGGATCTCTATTACGGCGCCGTTTGCGATGAGATCATGCACTTTCTGAAAAAGACCAACGGCCGGGCCTTTGTTCTCTTCACCAGTTACGGCATGCTGAAGACCTGTGCCGAGGAGCTGAAGGATGAGATCCGGGACCTCGGAATCCGCCTTCTGGTACATGGAGGAGCTCTTTCGCGCTCCTCCATGCTGGAGGAATTCAAGAACAGCAAGGTCCCCTGCGTCATTTTCGGCGCGACAAGTTTCTGGACGGGAGTGGATGTCCCGGGGGACGCTCTCTCCAATGTCATGATTACCAAATTGCCGTTTGCGGTTCCGTCGCATCCGCTGATCGAGGCGCGTCTGGAGCGGATTCGACAGGAGGGCGGCGACGCTTTCCGCGACTACTCCATTCCGGATGCGGTCCTGAAATTCCGACAGGGCGTCGGACGGCTGATCCGGAGCAAAACGGATTCGGGCATTGTCGTCGTGCTCGACCGGCGGATCGTCGCCAAAAATTATGGACGGCGTTTCCTGGATTCCATTCCTCCGTGCCCCATCGAATACTTCTGACCGCTTCCTGTCATCAAGGCTTTCCGCCGCCTCTCCGAAGAGTGTCCGCCTCGACCGGAACAATAAGATGGGACAGCTTCAAACGGTGGACCCGGGCCAGTATCATGGAATCATAGGTCCTGATCAGCCACAGCTTCCGCTTTCCCTTTCCGTAGAATCGGAGTGAACGAAGAGTGAATTCCGCAAGCATCAGCGGATTGGACAGGATTGTCTGCAAAACACAACGGAGAAGAAGAAACCACCTGTTTGAGTTCTGTTTTGCCGGGAGCAGTTTCGCTTTGAAATACATCAGGCGGACCAGCCATCGTGATCTCTTCTGCTGCTCAGGATCGTTCCACTCTTCGATGCATTGTTCCGCCATTTTCAGCATCAGGGCAAAATTGGAATTGATTTCCTGCGGATTCCGGCTGGCCGTGGTCTGTTCGGAGTGGATTCTCCAGGAGGCGAGCTGCTGCGGAAGATAAATGACATCCGTGTTCAATGCCGCGCGCATTCCCCATTGAAAATCGGCACTGCGGCCGAAATTGACCGGAAAGGGGCCGGTCTTTTCAAAAAGAGATTTCCGAATCAGAATCTGCGTGATCGAGGTGTAGACCGTTTTCCCACCCAGATGCAGAAAAAAGTCGTGCGGTTTTTTCCGGATGTGAACCGAATTCCGGGGAAAGTCAAAATGCCAGTAGTGGGCGACAAACTGATCCGATGATTCGTCAATCTCCTTTCCGTCGGCGTCCAGAAGCTGCAGCATGGTGTCGCAAATTCCGCATTCGGGATGTGCCTCCAGAGCGGCGGTCATTTTTTCCAGACAATCCGGTTTCATGGTGTCGTCGGCGGTGGCTATGTAGACATAGGTTCCGCGCGCCTTTGAGATCCCGAAGTTCCATGCCTGATACAGACCTTTGGGAATCTGATAGCGGAAGATCGGCCGACTGCTTGAAATCCGATTCAGAAATTCCCAGGTTCCATCGGTGGAGTGGCTGTCGATGATAATCAGTTCCCAGTCCTGAAATGTCTGATTCAGGATGGAATTGATCCGCTCCTCCAGAAATCGCCTGGCATTCAGCGTCGGCAGAAGAATGGAAAGGAGCGGGGCGTTGTCCGATGATTTCATGGAAGCTCGGTTTTCCGTGGTTTGTCCTCCGGAAGCGGAGGAGCGTCCTCGTCCAGCGGGAGAAAGCAGACCCGCTCGAAACCGATCCCGAGCAGCCGGTCATCCTCCGCCTCAAAGCGCTCATGCACATCCACGGGATTCTCCGTGCGGAAGGTCAGCTGGAGCGAGGTCCTTGATTCCAGAAGATCTTTTGCAAGTTCCAGTTCAAGGACTCCCCTGTCCGGCAGATCCTTCGGGAAACAGACCTCCCTGATTTTCACGCCGTCGGCATAGATGGTGAGCTCCCGCTGATCGTTGTCCGGGAGAAACGTGCGGTAGCCAATCAGCATCCGGATCGGTTCGTCCGTGCCGGAAAGCGGGAAGAGTTCAATATCGGCGTCCTTCTCCAGCCACGCCCCCCACTTTTCCGGCGTGTAGTATCCCGAAAAATGAAACGGAAGCGTCAAGGGCTTTGCAAATTCATACCAGTGCCGCAGTTCTCTCGGAATGCAGAAATGATTTTCCACCTGCATGGTCTGAATTCCAATCCCCAGGAGCCGGTCGTCTCCGCTGATCCCCAGTTCCTTCGGATTCGAACAGCCGTCCACATGGAAGGAGATTTTGTTTTCTCCGGAAAGAAAACAGCTTCCGGGAACAAAAAATTCAACCTTTACATCCGTCGTCTTCCGGACCGTGGCCGAGGAAAATGCTTTCCTTCCAACCGCCTGTCCGTTCAGGGAAAGCGTCAGCTGAAGGTCGTGCAGAAGACAGAGGTAAAGACGCAGGGAAATACGAACCTGATCTCCCGTATTCCATTTATTCAGGGAAAAGGAGATCTCCGCATCGTGTCCGTCGACCCAGCGGCCCCACCCTTCCAGCGGAAGAAATCCGGATATGCGAAACTCACTGGGCAGCTCTTCCGCAAAGTTCAGGGAGAGAGGAAAGTCGATTTTTTCCAGTGCAAAATATTTCATGAACGGCGTCCAGTCCAGTCGAACTCCGCAGAACTGAAGATAGTACCCCCCGTCCAGCGACGAAAACGATTTTGAACACAGGAATTTCCTCTTCGCAATCTGAGCCCACATTTCCGCCTTTTTCTGTCTGAGTTCCGCGTTTTCCTCCGCCTGTATCCTCTGATATTTCGGATTGACAATGGTGCTGACTCCGCCAAGATCAAAGTTGGAGATGATTTCCGGAATGTAGACATAGCGGTTCTGCGCATAGTAGAACGCCCGGATATTGAAGTCGAAATCCGCATAGATCCGGTATTTTTCATCGTAGCCGCCAAGCACGTCAAAAAGATGCCGGTGGTAGAAGATGGCCTGATGGCAGATCGCGGGATCGTTGTATCCGGCGTTCTTATACGACTTCACTTCATTCGGCGTTTGCAGAAGCTGGGCATGCGGAATGAAGGTCTTGTTCGTGAAAAACACATCTCCGAAAACAAGAAACGGCCGTTTCCCTGAATGGAACGCATCCTCCACCCGGGCGAAAACGTGTTCGGAATAGAGCGTGTCCTGTGCATTCAGAAAAAATAAAATATCCCCTTTCGCCGCTCGAATCCCCTTGTTCATGGCATTGTAGATGCCGGAGTCCTTTTCGCTGATCAGCGTGCCGATATAGGCGCTGTATTTCTGAAAGATCTCCAGGGTGGAATCGGTGGAGCCTCCGTCGACAGCCACAATTTCAAAATCCCGGCAGGTCTGCCGGATAATGCTCACCAGGGTCTCCTCCAATGTCTTTTCCGCATTGAGAGTCACTGTAATTACTGAAATCATATTCAAACCTCTTTCTCTGGAAAACGCCTGTTCTTACTGGGGAAGATGAAACGCAAAAAACGGCAGGCGGGAAAAAAGACGTACTTTACACAGAATCCGCTTCTTCTTCGCAGACTGTGCCTGTTTGTACGAAAATTCCAGATACCGGGAAAAGAAATCCTCAATCCATTCCTGCTTTCCCAGATGCGAACCGATCCGGATGACCTGTTCATAGGGCAAATGGTAAAATTGCTTTTCATACAGTTTGGAAAGATCATCCGCCGTGAGCGGAAGGTTGCATTCTTTCGTGAAAAAGGCAATATGTTCCGCTTTCATGCGTTCCTTTGCTTCAATCATTTCTCCGGAGGCGCCGCCTACGTGAAACGCGATGATGGACCGGGGAAGATATACCCCTTTCCAGTTTCCGGAAACAATCTGCAGCATCAGAAGATTGTCGTTTGCCATATAATTCTCGTGAAATCCGCCGAGTTTTTCCAGAACCTGCTTTTTGGCAAAAAAGGTCTGATGGCACGGATAGTAGCCGTAGGGTATGTCCAGAATCGTCCCTTTCCAGGTGTACAGAAGCGACGAGTGATTGGCCGAGTAGACTTCGGCATCCGCATAGGAGTAATCCGCATTTTCCTTTTCCAATGCGTGCATGACACATTCCACCGCCGTATTGTCGAGAAACGCATCGTCGGAATTCAGAAAGACAATGTACTTGCCGGAAGCCCTGCGGATTCCCTTGTTCATGGCATCATAGATTCCGCGGTCCTTTTCGGAGAAGCAGGTGATCTTTTTCTGTTTCTGCAACGAGCGGAGCAGTTCCAGTGTTCCGTCGGTGGAGCCCCCGTCGATGACAAGATGTTCAATGTGCGGATAGGTCTGAGCGGCCGTCGATTCCACACAGTTCCGGAAAGAGATTTCCCTGTGGTTTTGAATCAGATTCAGAACAACCGTGACAACCGTCAGAAGGGGAGGGCGCGTGACTGTATGGGGCATGGTTTAATTCTCCTCTAAAAATTCGACAGACAGAAGCGGAATCCCGAAAAAGAAGATCAGAATTCTCTTTCCGTCATTCCGTTCCATTTTCAGAAAATAACGGATTCCGCAGAATCTCTTCTCTCCGATGTTATGGTAGATCTCCGACCGGTTCCGGAGAATATCCACATATTTTTTCACTTTCACGCACAGGGAGCTGCTCGGTACCTGGGGAGCGCTGTTGGCGGAAACCTCCGGTTCCCGCCGAAGCCAGATGGTCGCCAGCTTTTGAATCATTCTGGAATCCTTCTCCGCTTTCTGCGTGAACAAGGGGACGATCTCCTCCCGCTTTTTTTCCCATTCGCGGTATCCTTTGCTGATGAAATCGCGGGTATTCTTCTGAATGGTCCGGATCTCCTGCTTCGGCAGAGGCTTCGGCGCGGACGGTTCAAAAAGAAATCCGGTCTTTCCATGTTCAATATATTCATTGAACGTGGTCTCGTTCGGCGCGATCACACATCGGCCGTGCGCCATTGCCTCCAGGAAGGACATCCCGATCCCTTCACAGTACCGGGAGGCAACATACAGCGCGGACTGGTCCATGCATTTCAGCATCTCCTCCTTGTTTTCAAACCAGGAGGAATAGGAGACATTCATCTGTCCCTGATACTCATAGGGCAACGGAATGTAGGTTTCCCCCGGATCCACCGCTTTGTGAATGTGCAGATGGCGGATCCCGTAATTTTTCAGAAGGGTCAGGAGCGTGTAAATGTTGATGTGGGAGACTCTCTGCCAGAAAAAGACGGAATCCGGATCCCCGTCGGGAACCGTTTCCTCCGGTTTCGGAAAATACTGGAAATAGTGGGAGGAGAAGCCGTTGGCGATTAAATCCTCATGCATCTTCCGGGAAAAGGAGATGATCTGAAAGTCCTGATATTCCCGCCAGATGGGGGCGGTGACGTCTTTTTGGGCCCGGTAATAATAGTCGGCCATCGGGAAAAACACTCCGAAGTCAAAGGAGCAGAACTGCCTCAGCACCCGGATCGAGGGCATCAGCTGCCAGCAGAGGACCACATCGTAGTGTTTCCGCTTCAGGGAGGAAAGCCAGGAGCCGTTTTCCCCGTAGTCCGGGACAAAAGAGCAGATTTCCACATCAAATTTCTTTTCAATGAGGTCCAGAATAAAACGATTGGATTTGGTGTGACGATGAAAATCATGTCCGATAAACAATAGTGTCTGTTTCATGTTTTTCCTGTCTGTAATTCCGTTTTATTGATAGTAAAAATTGCATATCGCAAAGATGATCTTTCCGGATAGATCCGATCGGTAAGAGTGACCTCCAATCCGCTTTTCTCCGCCAGAAGGCGCAGGGAACGGCCCATGAAGAAGAAAAGATGAAATCTTGTATATTCAAAAGCATATTCGTAACATCCTGTGGCGTGATACATGGCACCATCCTCCTTGAGGAGACCCCTCATGAAGCGGAGTTCCTCTACCGGAAACCGGAGATGCTCAATGAGATCGTTGGAGAAAATCCGGTCGAACTTCATTTTCTGAAGCTCGGCCTTCGATGTGATCGTCCATTTTCTGTCCGGCACCGGCGCAAAGGGTTCGTAATCATAAACCTGGAATCCCTCCTCCCGCAGCTGCCGGGACGTCGTGTTCCATCCGCCAGCGCCGTAGTTCAGGTAGAGACGATCCTTTTCCGGCTTCATGGCATGGAACAGCGCCAGTTCATACTGCGTGGTGTCGGATTCCTGGAAAACCGAATAGTTCTGTTCATACTCCTCCTGCAGCTGCTGCGGGGACAGTTCCAGCATTTTCAGCGGACCGAAAATCAGGTCGCATTCCGGACAGACGTAGCGTTCAATTTTCCCCCCGCCGAAAATGCAGGTCGTCCGTTTGATCGAATAGCCGGATTTCCGGTCGGAATGTCCGCAGAGGGGACAGCGGATGATTCTCTCCTGCTGCTCCCCGTTTTCCCCGGCAATGTCATCCGCCAGCATCCATTTTGCCTGGATTGTCGTCTGGATGGCCCGTTTCTGAAGTTCTTCCATCCGTTTCGAGGCGGCGTCCGCGGTCTGGGCCAGATCACCGGCCGTGTGCAGAACCTGTTCCATGGCCGCGTCCTGATTCCTGTGCCAGTCCGCGGCCTCCTGCCGGATGAGATTCATGCCGCTGCTCTGCTCCTGCTGGAGTTCAAGACTCTTGTTCGCGGCATCCCGGAGCGAATCGAGTTTCTGCGAGGTCTCATGCAGAATTGATTCGGTATTCGCAAGGCTGTCGGTGTGGCCGTCGGCAAGCTGTTTTTGTTCTTCCGAAAGATGAAGGGTCTTTTCTGTCTGCGCCAGCAGGGTTTCGAGAGCGGTTCCCTGTTTTTGAAGAAGAGAGGCGAGATTCGCCAGAGCCGTGTGAAAGGCGGCCCCCTCCGTTTTCTGCTTTTCCGTTTCCTCTTTCAGGTTCCGGATTCCCTGCGTCCATTCCGGAGCGGCGGCCAGAGCGGAACGGGCGAAGTTTGCCAGATCGTAAATTTTATTTGCCGTGGAAATATGATCTTTGAAATATCCCAGAATCTCCTGAAAATTTGCATTCTGCGTATTGGAAATGGTATTGAGGTGTTTCCCAATGGCATCTTCTCCGTTCCGGAAGGTCAGAAGGAGCGCGTCCCCCTGTTTCCTCAGAGATTCCAGATGTTCTTCCATGAGACGACAACGATTTTGCAGCTGTTCCCGGAATTGTTCCCGAAACTGCTCCTGTTGAGCGAGTCGGACTTCGATGGCCTCGATTTTTGCCCGGGAGTTCCTCTGTTCCTCCGCGATCTGCTGGAGAAGAGAGAAAAGATCATCCATTTTCTTCCCGGCAGAAAAGAAAAGCGAAGGAAAACGGGAAAGACGATCCTTCATTTTGCGCCCTCCACGATCGTCGTTTCCGTATGAAAATGAACCATTCCGTCGCTGATCGAGGGACTGATGCTTTTCAGCTGGATGATGAGATCATCCCAGACCAGATGCGTATGGGAGATCATGTTGCCGACGGAAAGGGCGAAGGTCAGGAACAGATCTCCGTTTTTCAGCATGGGAAAGTCGATGGTGAAATATACGGTGGCATGCTGCAGATCCGGAGAGATCCGTTTGTTTTCCAGAAAGGTGTTCGTTCCGAAGAGCACGATGTTTCTCGTGTCGACAATCCGGATTCCCACCATGATGTTGTTTTCCAGCGATTCCTTCTGGATCAATTCGTGCACTTTGGAGGAGTCCCAGGAGGCTTCCAGCTCGATGGTGAAGCGGCAGGGCGTCCGCAGAAGATTGGGCGGTTCCAGCCCGTGAAGCGCCAGTTTGTGAAAACGTCCGCCGCCAATGCCCCATTTGTTTTTATGAAGATTCTCATCCAGCAGTTCATAAACGAATTTTTCTTCGGGACCGGCCGTTTTCCGCTCCTCCCCGGAAGCGGCGGCGTTCGGGGAGGACTGCACATGGTCCTCCTCCTGCGGGAACAGATAGCGCATATATTCCACGACTCCCTCTTCCGCCGGTCCGTCGTAACAGAGGTTTCCCTCCTTGAGAAAAAGAACGCGGTTGCATTTCTGCTTGACCGTTTCCGTATCATGCGTGACGAGCAGGAGGGTCATTCCCTGAGCCAGCAGAGCATCCAGACGGGCATAGCATTTTCTCTGGAAGGCGGCGTCTCCCACGGCAAGCGCCTCATCCACGATCAGAATATCCGGTTTGACCATGATCTGGACGGCGAATGCCAGGCGCACCATCATTCCGCTGGAGTAGGTCTTGACGGGCTGATCGATGAAATTCCCGATGTCGGCGAACGCCTGGATTTCCTCGAATTTTTCCATGACTTGTTCTCTGCTGAGTCCCAGGACCGCGGCGTTCATCAACACGTTTTCCCGGCCGGTGAATTCCGGATTGAATCCGCTGCCCAGTTCCAGAAGAGCGGCGACCCGGCCCGTCGAGTGTACGCTGCCTGTCGTGGGAAGAAGTGTGCCGACCAGAATCTGCAGCAGAGTCGACTTCCCCGCACCGTTCTTGCCGATGATTCCGACCGATTCTCCTCTTCGGATGTCAAAACTGATGTCATTCAGCGCCCGGAATTCCTGATAAAAACGTTTGTGTCCGGCAAACAGGGTTTGAAAAAGTCGATGCACCGGACGGGAATACATCTCAAAGACTTTCGAGACATTCCTTACTTGAAAAACCACGTCAGAGGACATCTGCAAACCCCCGTTTCGTTTTATAAAACCAGGCAAATCCAAGATGATATGCCGCCAGGGAAACAATCATGCTGATCGCCCATAGATACCAGTTCAGCGGGGCACCGTAGATGAACACTTTTCTTGCCTCATCAATAATCAGGGTCATCGGATTGAGCTGCAGCGGCAGACGATATCGTTCCGGCACGGCTTCCACCCGATAGAAAATCGGAGTCATGAAGAACATGATCTGCAGCAGAACCCCGACCACATAGGGCGTGTCGCGAATATAAACGGAAAGGGAGGCCACAAAATAACTGATCCCGCAGGTCAGCAGAAAAAGCGGCAGCAGCAGAAGCGGCATGAAGAGCATGTTCCAGGAAAGATTCCCGTAAATGAAAACCACCCCGAGAAACAGAAGCAGAATCCAGACCAGACCGACCAGAAAGGTCGAACAGACCTGCGCAAACGGAAGCAGTTCCAGTGGGAAAATGACTTTTTTCACATAATTGGGATTCGTCAGAATCACCGAACAGTTCGAAAGAATGCTTTCACTGAACAGCGTATAGAAGACCACTCCGCAGAACATGATGACGGCAAACGCGCTGTTCGTTTCATTTTCGACCCCCCATCGGGCCTTGAACACGCATCCGAAGACAAACGTGTAGACGCAGAGCATCATCAGCGGCTGAACGAAACTCCAGAAAAGTCCCAGAAGCGACCCCCGGTAGCGCATTGCAACATTTCTGACGATCAGCTGGTGCAGAAGAAAATGGTTTTTGATCAACGGCCGGATTCCTGAAAGAGGATCCAGAACCACCTTGATTCTCTGAAACATGCTGAACTTCCCTGAAATGATGTTTATCGCTGACGACCCGAGTTTTTCCCTTTGGAGCAAAGATTAAAGGATAATATAAACTGGAATTTCTGAAAATCAACAAATATTTGGTTTTTATTTGAGTCTTTAGAACTTCGCACAGGAAAAAACACCATTTGAAATACTTGATTTATTTCTTTTGCAGCTGTATAGTAAAAACAAGTGGGTTCAAGGACATGAGCGAAAACAGAGAAATGAGAGCATATTTTTCGATTGCTGTTACGGCTTTTGCAACAGGCTCCGGAGCTGTTTTTTCTGGATGGATGATTCCTTGATGTCGTATCGATTTTGTTGCTGGTTAAGAGGGATGATGTTTTGATGGCGAAAAAAGTGTTTGTGTCCGGATGCTATGATATGCTTCATAGCGGTCATGTGGCTTTTTTTCAGGAGGCGGCGAAACTGGGGGATCTTTATGTCGGTCTCGGTTCCGATTCCACCATCTGGGAGTTGAAGGGACGTACGACGGTGAACAACAATGCGGAGCGTCTCTACATGGTGAAAGCGCTCCGTTGCGTGAAGGATGCCTGGATCAATTCCGGAAGCGGGGTGATGGATTTTGAAAAAGAGGTGATCGCCCTGAAACCGGACATCTTTTTTGTCAATACCGACGGGTTTACTCCGGCGAAGGAGGAGTTCTGCAAGAAATACGGCATTCAGCTGGTGGTCAGTGAGCGGATTCCCTCGGAAGGGCTTCCGGTTCGTTCGACAACCGCGCTTCGGCAGGAGTGTCACATTCCCTATCGAGTGGAGCTTTGCGGGGGATGGATGGATCAGCCGCTGTTGAACGATCAGTATCCCGGATCGGTCATCACCTGCTCCATTGAACCCGATTATGAGTTCAACGACCGCAGCGGGATGGCGACCAGTTCCCGGAAAAAGGCGGTGGATCTGTGGAAAAACAATCTGCCGGTCGGGAATCCGGAGGAGCATGCAAAGACCTTGTTCTGCGTGGAGAATCCTCCCGGGACAAAGAACATCAGCGGTTCCCAGGATCAGCTGGGAATCATGATGCCGGGGCTCAACAAGCTGAATTATGACAAGGGGTTCTGGCCGAAAAGCATTGATTCGGTCATTGACAATGACATTCTTTCGTTTGTGGAAAATCATATCTGGCTTTTTCAGCTGCGTCCGAGAGAGGCCGGATATGACGTTTACAGCAATGCCAATGTGACGCTGGATGCCATCAAGGAGCTCTCGCATTCCACGGAGGATGCCTGGCAGGGAATTCTGAACAAGGATGTGAAAGCCTGGGGAGAGGCGACGCGCAGATGTTTCGAGGCGCAGCTGAAGATGTTCCCGAACATGGCTCCTCCCAGTGTGCATCAGACGGTCGCCCGGATGAAGGATTCCGTTTATGGATGGAAGCTCTCCGGCGCGGGCGGCGGCGGATACTTGATCCTGATTTCTGAAAAAACCATTCCGTATGCCATTCGGGTTCGCGCCCGTCGCGTTGATTGACCGGTTTGCAGGTCGGCTGATGGGAATAAAACAATTGAACTGTAAGGGAAATCTGTTTTTATGAAGGTGAAATTTCTGATTCTGGGGGCTGGTCCGGCGGGATTGACGTTCGCTTCGTTCCTGAAGAAACGGGGAATCTCCGATTTTCTGGTGCTGGAGAAGGAGGCGGAAGCGGGGGGACTCTGCAGAAGCGTGATGTTTGATGGAGGACCGGTTGATTTCGGCGGCGGACATATTCTGGATGTCCGGCGGAAGCATGTGCTGGACTTTATTTTCTCCTATCTGCCGGAAAGCGAATGGAATCTGTTTCACCGGAACACGAAGATCCGGATCGGGAAATACGAGGTGGGATATCCTCTGGAGTCCAACATCTGGCAGTTCCCGGAGGAGCTTCAGATTGAGTATCTGGAGTCGATTGCCCGGGCCGGTTCCGTGCAGGGGACGCCGATGCCGGAGGCCTTCTCGGAATGGATCTACTGGAAGCTGGGCGACAAGATCGCGGAAACGTATATGCTTCCCTACAACAAGAAGATTTTCTCCTGCGATCTGGATGATCTTGGAACCTACTGGCTTTACAAACTTCCGAATGTCTCGTTTCGCGAGGTTCTGACCAGCTGTCTGAGACATGAGCCTTTCGGAACCCTTCCGGGACACGCCGATTTTTATTATCCGAAAAAGGCCGGATACGGGGAAGTGTTCCTGAGAATCGCCGACGATTTGAAAGACAAAGTAATTTACCGGACGCCGGTATGCTCCCTGGACTGGAATACGCTGACGGTCAACGGGGAATTTCAGGGGGAATATCTGATCAACACGATTCCGTGGCGGGAGTTTGCCGCTTCCCTGCCGGACGAGATTGCCGCGGAAGTCGCCGAGCTGCGCTACACCTCTGTTGACATTGACTATTTTGCGAAGAAGGACAATACCGATTCCCACTGGACTTATTTTGCGGATCCGGAACTGTCGTACCACCGGATTCTGCATCGGGAGAATTTTGCCCTCGGGACCCGGGGATTCTGGACGGAGACGAACTCCTCCCGTGCGGTTGCGCCGGGAGATTATCACTACCGCAATGAGTATGCGTATCCGCTGAATACGATCCGGAAACCGGAACAGATTGCGGGGATTCTGAAATGGGCGTCCTCTCACAACATCATCGGGCTTGGCCGCTGGGGCGAGTGGGAGCATATGAATTCCGATGTTGCCATGGAAAAAGGCATGATGCTGGCGGAAAAAATGTCCGCTCTGTAATAGAAAAGGAGAGATGATGAGTTCCTGGAAAAATGTTTCGATTGTCATAGCGGCGATCAATGAAACGTTCTCGCTGAAGAAAACGGTGGATGTGATTTTAGAGACGTGCAAAAAAGAGGATTTGTGCGAGATTTTCATTGTGCTCTGCAAAAAGACCACGCCGGAATGTGTGAAGGTTGCGGAGGAGATCCGGGACAGCAACTGCGGGGTGCCGGTGACGATTTATTATCAGAAGAAACCGTTTGTCGGGCCTGCGTATCAGGAGGCGTTTGAGCTGGTGAAGGGGTCGCACCTGATTATGATGTCGGCGGATCTGGAGACGCCGCCGGAGCTGGTGCAGCAGTATATTGAGATAGAGAAGAAGAATCCGGACAAGATTGTGACTTCGTCCCGCTGGATCAAGGGCGGCGGATTCGAGGGATATTCCAAGATCAAGTGGCTGTGCAACTATTTCTTTCAGAAGATTATGGGGATTCTGTTCCGGAGCCGGAACACGGATATGACGTATGGATATCGGATTTTCCCGACCGATCTGATGCGTTCGATCCGCTGGGAGGAGACGCGGCATCCGTTCTTCCTGGAAACGGCGCTGAAGCCGTTGAAACTGGGAGTGGAACTCATTGAGATTCCTGCCCAATGGAAACCGCGCCAGGAGGGGGAATCGGTGAACGGATTTTTTGCGAATTTTGCATACTTCAAGACAGCGTTTCGTATTCGGAAAATGTCAAGGGAAGAGATCCTGAAAAAATGAAATCCTCGATTTTTTCCGTATCCGGGATCAAGGAGCTTGTGCTTCGTTACCGGGAGATCCTCCTTTATCTGATTGTCGGGGTGATTACGACGGTGATCAATGGTGCGGTCTACTGGATCTGCACCAGTTTATTGAAGATGGCGAATGTGCCGGGAACGATTGTCGCATGGGTAATTGCAGTTCTGTTTGCTTTTTTTGCGAACAAGATCTGGGTGTTTGAAAGTCGTTCGATGAGACTGGCTCTGGTGCTGAAAGAGATGGTTCAGTTTGTGGGGTGCCGTCTCGGGACCGGGGTTCTGGATGTGGGGATCATGTATGTTTCGGTGGATCGTTGGGGCTGGAACGGGCTTCTGATGAAGCTGATTTCCGATTTTGTGGTAACACTCGTTAATTTTGTTGCAAGCAAATTTTTCATATTCAAAAAGAAAGTGTAAGGAGGTTTTTATGGCCCCGACGGATCCGAAGACATTGTCCTGCAAGGAAACGAATGGTTTCTGGCAGAGAATTTTTTTCTATTTGACGTTGTTTTCCGCGCTGTTGATTTTCTTTTTTTATATGATAAAAAATCTGCTGCCGTTTTGCCTTCCGTCTGAATCTGTCTATGTTACTGCGGATGCGTTTTTTTTATTCAACAACATTCGCTGGTTTCCCATTCCACATTTGGACTTGCCGTCTGATTTTTTTGCTTATCCGTATCGTTTCAATCCCGTCTTTCTTACGTGGATGCTGGAGCATGACTATTTTGCGGGGGTGTTGATGTCCATGTTTGGATTGGGTCCCTGGGAACAGATCTATTGGATGCTTTCTCTGGGATTATCTGCGGTAATTCCGTATATTCTTTTGCGGAGATACGGGCATTATGAGAACTGGCGTTCCGCATTGTTTGCTCTTCTTGTGACGTTCTGCAACTATGCGGTGATTTGTAAATACCCTGGTCAATATACCTTGGTAATCTACCATTGGGTGGTGATTTCTTTCGTGATGGATTTTCTGATCTTGAAGAAGTATTTTGAACGAGAGAAGTACAGTGCCACCTTTGTTCTGTTGAAAATCATGTTCCTGATATTTTGTCTGGGACTGGAGCTTGGTTATATTGCAGGAATGGCATTTTGTTCCACATTCATTGCGTGCGTTTACATTTTCCTTTGTGAATTGATTCGTTCAAGATCCATTGTCGGTCCGTTTTGCTGGTATTGGAATCAGTTTTTATCGATATGCAAGGATTTCAGAAGCAGTCGGATCAATTATTTCTTCTCTGTGATTATATTGATTGCAATGCTCCTTTACTTGCCCATCATTCTTCAGATTGTCTTTATAACGAAAACCGGTTCTGTTTCGACTTCTTCATTAATAGAGACTGCATCATGGAGAAGAATTTTCCTGCCGATTTTCCCCTGGTTGCATCCTGCCATGTTTATAAAACATTGTTTTGTGGATCCCCGTTACGGAGTTGCGGATACGATTTATGCAAATTGTGTCGGATGGAGTTTTTTATTGGTTTTTATTGGCGGATTTCTTTTTTCTCGGAAAAAAATCTGGTTGTTTCTGCCTTTTGCCCTGCTGGTCTTGTCCATTTATCTGGTTGCCCAGATTCCCGTGTTAAAATTGTTTCCGTGGTTTTCCTACGCCCGCTTTAGTGAGCGTTTTTCCGCCGCTCTAGTTCCGTTGATCTGCATGGCGATTCTTTGTTTTGACATGACCTTGGTTCACAGGAAAATCACGAGGATTTTTATTTCTATTCTGATTCCTCTTTTTTCTCTGGAATGCGTGACGGCATATACCAGAACATTCGTCTGGATTGAACCGATCCGCCCTCTTACTCCGGAATGCAAAAAAGTCATCAAAAAACTTCAGAAGTGGCCGGGAGAAGCGATTTGTTTTCTGCCGTTTTCTGTTGCGGGGGGAGATGAATTGTTTATATCATTGCCCTGGAATGCCTCTCCCAATCCTCATGAAATGCAGTTTGCCGCATTTGCGGGCAAGAAAACAAACAATTTTTATGGCGGACGGTTGGATTTAACTTCCGGTGAACTACCGCTTATGCAGAAATGCAGCTGGGATTGTTTTTCCAATCAGCTGTTGCAAGGGGCCTTGTCTGAGGGAAACTTGAAAACGTTCGAGAATTTTGTGAAAGGGTTTAATTTTTCCGCCATTGTTTTATTTGATCGTTTGTTACCAGAGAGAACAAAGCAACAACTTCTTAAAACATTCGGCCCTTCCGAGACGGTCTCATTCAATGGCTACTTGATTCATGTTATTTTTCTTTCAGATTCTTTCCGGAAAGTTCATCCTCCAAACAAGGAAATCCGTTTTTACTGGAATTATCCTGTGGAAATAGATAATATTGGTTTTATAAAAAATTCCGGGTTCAGTGAAAATTGGGCTGCAAGTAAAGATTCTCATCTGTTTTTTTCATTGAAACAACCAGAGAGAGATTTGCTTATTTCCTTGTTTGGAACTCCTTTTCTACATAAAAAATTCCCAAGAAATAATATGAGTTTGTTTGTG
>CASEYW010000131.1 GCA_949292215.1 uncultured bacterium | reverse complement strand
CGACAGCAGATTTACAGTCTGCCCCCTTTGGCCGCTCGGGAATCCCACCGATTGGAGCGGGTGAAGGGAATCGAACCCTCACAATCAGCTTGGAAGGCTGATGTTCTACCATTGAACTACACCCGCATCAGGTATGGTGCAGAATTTACTCCATTTTTGAAAAAAGTCAAGCTGTGTTTCTTTTTTTTTTCACTTTTTCAAGATTTTTCCCGCTCGAGCTGTCACTTCCCGATTCTCATACGATAAAGTTCCGTTCACATATACTTGAAAAATACCCGCACTAACCGTATGGGGGGACGCAAAGTCCGCACTATCCGAAAGCCGTTCCTGGTCAAACAGGACCAGATCCGCAACGGCTCCACATGCGATTCTTCCCCGGTCGCGGAGATGAAATACTTCTGCCGGAAACAAGGTCACTTTGCGGATGACCTCTTCCAGCGGAAGCTCCTTCTGCGCCTGACGGATAAAACGCGGAAATGAACCAAATCCCCGCGGATGACTCCGGCCAAACTCAAAATGCAAAGGTCGTGCCGTTTCATCCGTTCCGCAGCAAATGTACGGCTTTGCAATAATCCGTTTCAGGTTTCCTTCGGAGAGTCCGCTGAATGATGCCATTGTGCCAGGAGCATCGCGTCGCATCAGGTCCGTACAGAGTATGGCCGGAGTCGTTCTCAGAGCATCCGCTGCCTCTTGCATTGTTCTGCCGAGAACCGCCTGCGCTTCCCGGACTGCGGTTGAACAGAGAATGATCCTCTCCCATGCCGGTGGATGTTCTTCCAGTGAGCGAGTCAGCAAGGCGGTTTTCTCAGGATCATCCTTCAAGATTTCCCGGATTGCGGCATCTGTCATTTTATCGTATGGAGGCGGAAGAATAACGCTCAGGCTGGTCTGGCTTCGTGTGTAAGGGTAACGGTCGCCCGTGATCTGAAGTCCTGAACGGCGGGCTGCTTCAATGGCATCAAAAACCGCATCCAGTTTATACCAGTTGCGGGGAAGGGCTGTTTTCAAGTGACTGATGTGAAGATGTCCGGAGCCGGCACGGGCAATTGCAAGCGCCTCATCAATGGATTCCAGAAGTTCATCGCCCTCGCTTCGCAGATGAGTGGCATACGGCAGACCAAAGTCGCGCAGAGCTCCTGCAATGGTCAGCAGTTCCTCCCGCGGGGCAAATTTCCCTGGAATATAGAGCAGACCGGTGGAGAAGCCCAGAGCCCCCTGTTCCAGCATGTCGTGCAGAAGTTCCCGGAGTCTGATCCAGTCCTCTGGAGTACCCTGTCGGTTTTCATAACCTAACACGTTTGCTCTTAATGTGTTGTGTCCGCAGAGAAAACCTGCGTTAATGGCTGGCTTTCGGCGTTCGACTGCCTGTGTGTAAGTATGAAAATCTTTCCAGTCGATTTCAATGCCGTAGGTCTGGTAGAGTGTGTTCAAGTGGTTGCGGACTTCGTCCGTCAGCACTGGAAAGGCGGAAAGACCGCAGTTTCCGGAAATCTCGCTGGTGATTCCCTGGGACAGTTTGCCCACGGCTTCCGGGGCTGCCAGAATCGACAGGTCGGAATGCGCATGGACATCGATGAATCCGGGGGCGACGATCAATCCCTGTGCATCCACGATTCGGGCGCGGCCGGAGGAAAGATGATTTCCGATTCCGGCAATCCGGTCATTTTGGATCAGAAGATCCGCGGTATAGGCTGGTGCGCCGGTCCCGTCGCAGATGCGTCCACCCCGAATCAGCGTCGCGTTCATTCGATGAAGTCCCCGGCTTTTTCTTCAACTGTCTTGTATTGTTCCCGGACGGCTTTTTTTGCCTGATGGATGGTATCATCCGCTTTTTCTTTTGCATCGGAAATAATTTCATCCGCTTTTTCCCTGGCCTCTTTTGCTGCAAACCGGGCACGCGCTTCCGCTTCGCGCCGGGAATAGACCGCCTTGTCTCGGAGAGAATAGATTGCAAAGGAGATATTTTCTTTTACGCCCCGCAGAGAATGACGGAGTTTATCAAAAGTTCGCCGGACTATGTTGTCCGCTTTGCCTCCGGCTTCCTGAAAAGAAGGCACCTCCGCGGAAAATGCGGGAAGAAATGTGAAAAATAACAGAATCCAGCTGGCGATTTTCGTTTTCATACTGTAAAATATACTGAATTCACGAATCTTTCAAAAGGAATGGATCATTTTTATGAAGAAAATCAGGATTGTCGCGGACGACAGGATTCCCTTTCTCCGGGAGTCTCCGCTCTCCGCCCTCTGCGATATGACATTTCTGCCCGGAGCTCAGATTTCAAGAACGGATCTCCTCTCCGCCGATGCCGTTATCACCCGGACCAGAACAAAATGCAATGCTGAAACTCTCGAAGGCACAAATGTGAAACTGATTGCAACGGCAACGATTGGATTTGATCACATCGACACCGCCTATTGCGCTCGGCGCGGGATCGTCTGGAAGAACGCTCCCGGCTGCAATGCGGCTTCCGTAGCGCAGTATCTGACTTCACTTTTGGTTTCCTGCTCTCGGAACGATGGAGAGGAGCTGAAAGGAAAAGTGATCGGAGTGGTCGGTGCCGGCAATGTCGGAAAACGCGTCATCGGGATCGCCTCCGCTCTTGGAATGACCGTTCTTGTAAACGATCCCCCCAGGGAAGAGGCCGAGGGGCATGCCGGATTCGTTTCTCTGAACGAGATCTGCCGAAATGCCGATTTCATCACATTCCATGTTCCGCTTGAGCGCGGCGGAAAGCATCCGACCTTTCATCTTGCCGACCGTTCTTTCCTGAACAGTCTGAAGCCCGGTGCATTTGTGATCAATACATCGCGCGGAGAAGTCGTTGATCATTCGGCTCTGAAACAGAGTCTGGCAGAAAAAAGAATCCGCGGAGCGGCCCTTGATGTCTGGGAGGGAGAGCCGGAAATAGATCCGGACCTGATGAACCTGCTCGATTTCGCGACTCCGCATATCGCTGGATATTCGACCGACGGCAAAGCAAACGGAACCGCCGCCAGCGTGCGGACCGTTGCACGATTTTTCGGTCTGAAGGAGGACGGGCTCGAATCGTGGTATCCGACCATTCCGCTGCCGGAACATCATGTTCTGGAGGTCTCCTCTCTTGCCGATGCTGTCTATGCCTCCTACGACATCCGGCAGGATGACGCAAAACTGCGAAACTCTCCCGGAACATTTGAAAAACAGCGGGGAAATTATCCGCTGCGCCGTGAATTTCAGGCTTTCCGAATCCGGAATATGGTCTCGCTTCCGCAGGAATTGAGGGAGAGCCTGAAACGTCTTCAGTTTCAGGGATAAGGCGCGGAATCAGCCGTAGAGTTCATAAAGACGTTTCATTGCCATGGCAAAGATTTCCGCCGTCAGTTCCGCATCGTAGAGAGCGCGATGGGCATCTCCCATGACACCTTCGCCCAGGGAAAATGACGTGCGCAGGGATTGCAGACTGTAACTCGGCATTCCGGGATATGCCTTGCGGATCAGGGAGATGCTGTCGTATGCTCCAGCGGTCCAGGGAGTCAGACTGCTCCTGTGCAGGCTTTCCTGAAGAAAGGAAAGATCAAATCTTGCATTATGCGCCACCAGCTTGGAGTCACCGGCAAACTGCATGAATTCCCGGGCGACAACATCGAAATACGGGGCATCTGCGACCATCTGGTCCGTAATTCCGTGTACTGCCGACGCTCTCCGCGGAATCGGTATGCCCGGATTGACCAGAGATGAATACCTCGACAGCGATCCGTCGGTTTCAATCCGGACCGCTCCAAGCTCAACGATCCTGTCATGCACAGGACTCATTCCGGTGGTTTCCAGGTCAAAGATGGTATAAGGCCCTGTGGCCTGCCATGATTCTGACATGATGTTTGTTTCGTGAAAATCCGGAAGACGGTATTTTCCACCGTCTTCCGGGAAAGATTTTTATTTGGAATAACCGTTCGGATGGGTTTCCAGCCATTTCCAGACGGATTCGATGATGGCACCGGCATCTTCAAATTTCGGTTCCCATCCGAGCTCCTGGCGGGCCCGGTCGGAGCATGCGATCAGGCGTGGCGGATCTCCGGGGCGGCGTGGAACAACTTCCGCAGGAATCGGATGCCCTGTGACTTTACGAGCTGTATCCAGGATCTGTTTTACGCTCAGTCCGCTGCCGGTACCGAGGTTGTAGTGACCGCTCTTCGGAGCAAAAAGGGCTTTCTCATGCGCCTGGGCAAGATCAAGAATATGGATGTAATCGCGGATGCAGGTTCCATCGGGCGTATCGTAGTCATCTCCGAAAAGGAGAGCTTTTTCCCGTTTCCCCTGGGCAACCTGGAGCAGAATCGGAATGAGATGGGTTTCCGGATTGTGATCCTCTCCGTATTTTCCGGTGGCTCCCGCTGCGTTGAAGTAGCGGAGTGCGGCATATTTCAGTCCGTAGATCCGGCTGTACCAGTTCAGGACTTTTTCAAAGCAGAGTTTGGATTCTCCATAGGGATTGATCGGATGCTGGGGCGCATCCTCCTTGATGGGAACCTCTTTGGGTTCGCCGAAAGTCGCTGCGGTGCTGGAAAAGACAAAGGTTTTGACTTCTCCTGCCACGGCTGCATCAGCAAGATTGATCGCGTTGGCAAGATTGTTGTTGAAATACTTGCTCGGATTTTTCATGGATTCCCCGACAAGGGAGAATGCAGCAAAGTGCATGACTGCGTCGTACTTGCCTTCCTTAACGACTTTGATCAGATTTTCACGGTCGCTGAGATTCGCCTTGATGAATTTGGCTCGGGGATCGACGGCTTCAATGTGTCCAGTGATGAGGTCGTCGAACACGGTGACCTCGTATCCTCTGTCGAGCAGATATTCAGCGCAGGCGCTGCCGATGTATCCTGCTCCTCCGGTTAAAAATACGCGCATGGTGCATCTCCTGTTTTGGGTGTTTTCCTGAGATGGAAATGTATCACGGAAATCCCGTTTCTGCAAATGAAAATTCAAAAAAATGGCAGATCGATTTTTTCGGAGCAGACAGCGGGATCGTTCCCCCTTTTCCGCCCTTGAGGGGGAGCGCAGAGCAGAACAACTGAAAATCTCACAGGGAAATTCCGGTTCCGCGATTGAAAATTTCCGCTCCGACGATACAGTATCCGGGTGATAGTACAGGAGGTTTTCCATGGATACCGTTCCCTGGATGAGTCAGTTGAATGACGCGCAGAAGGAGGCCGTGCAGGCAACCGAGGGATATGTACGGGTCGTTGCCGGCGCCGGTTCCGGAAAGACCCGGGTTCTGACGTATCGCATGGTTTATCTTGTGACCGCTCTCGGAATCCTGCCGGAAAACATCCTTTCCGTAACCTTTACGAACAAGGCGGCCGGCGAGATGCGCCGTCGGATCCGGGATATGCTCGGGGAAAACTCCGCTGCTCTGGTCAATACCTTTCACGGGTTCTGCGTGAGCATCCTTCGCGAAGATATTCACCGTCTTTACTACCCGAATCGTTTCCTGATCATGGATACCGAGGACCAGAAGGCTGTTCTTCGCGAAATCTATGAAGAGATGGGAATCACATCGAAAGACTTTTCCTACAGCGAAATCCTGCATGAGATTTCTGTCCGGAAAAGTGACGATCAATACGTGGGCTCCGTGACCGCTCCGGACTTTTCCGCCGCTTCTCCGCTCAAGGCGCCTTCCGACAGACTCTCTGCAATTTTCACGAATTATCTGGCGAAACAACGCAAGCTGTATGCGCTGGACTTCGATGATCTGATTCAATTTGTACTCTATCTTTTTCATACGATTCCGGAGGCGTTGGCAAAATGGCAGGAACGGATTCAGTATCTTCAGGTGGATGAGTTCCAGGATGTGAGTTCCAGAGATTACGAGCTGGCACGTCTGCTTTCCGGCAAATATGGAAATCTCTTTGTCGTCGGGGATCCCGATCAGACGATTTACAGCTGGCGCGGCGCGAACATCGACTTTATCAACGATTTTGACAAGGCATTTCCGGAGGCCCGGACGATTCTGCTGGATCGGAATTACCGTTCGTGCCCGTCGATTTTATCGGTCAGCAACTCGCTGATCCGTCATAATGTCAACCGGATAGAGAAGCAGCTTTTCCCGGTCAGGGAGTCCTCGTTCCGGGTCCTCCACCACCACGCGCGGACCGCGAAGGAAGAGGGATGGTGGATTGCCGGAAAAATTCAGAGTCTGCACGATACGTTCGGAATTGAATTTTCCGATATCGCGGTTCTTTACCGGGCAAATTACGTTTCGCGCATGATCGAGGAGGCTCTTGTGCGGAACAAGATTCCGTATACTCTCTTCAACGGAACGGAGTTCTATTCCCGCGCCGAGATCAAAGACTGCCTGAGTTATCTGAGGCTGCTGGCGTTTCACGATGATCTGTCGTTTCTGCGGGTGGTGAATCTTCCTCCGCGCGGGATCGGCAAGACTCGGATTGCTTTCCTGAAGGAGAGGGCCGCGGAGAGCGGAATCTCTCTCTTTGAAGCGTTTCAGCAGAATATCGGTGATAAAATTTTTGCAAGAACCGGCGCTTCTGAATTTCAGATTGTGGTTCAGGAAGCGGAAAAGCTGGTCGATCATGTGCCTGTTTCCGATCTGCTGGATTTCATGCTGAAACAAACGGGATACGAGGCGGATCTGCTTTCCGGCGGCGACGAGGATCGGAAGAACAATATCGCTGAACTCAAGGAATCCATCGACGATTTCGAGAAGGATGCCGGTGAAACGACCACGCTTGCGGATTATCTGAATCGAATCGCCATGTTCACCGATTTGTCCAAACGGGAGCGCGACGACAGCGTGAAGCTGATGACAATTCATGCTGCGAAAGGACTGGAGTTCCCGTATGTGTTTGTCTGCGGATTGAACGAAGGGATTTTCCCATCCCAGCGCAGCCGCGACCGCAGGGACATTGAGGAAGAACGGCGCATTGCCTATGTGGCATTCACCCGGGCCGGAGACGGACTCTTCCTGACGGATTCGGAAGGATTCAATTTTGACGGTTCTCAGCGGGTCCCCTCCCGCTTCCTGCTGAACATCGACGCAAAACTCTTCGATCACGACGGACGGATTGATCCCGTACTCTGGAATATGACTCGAATGTATGAACGGGTTACGGATTGGGATGAGGCTGTTCCGGAAAAGCCCGCCGGGGCGATTGGCGTGAAGTCTCGAGTCAGACACGATGTGTTCGGGGAGGGAACTGTGATCGGCATCAGTCCCGACCTCCGTTTCTACACGGTGAAATTCGACTCGATTCCCCTTCCGAAAAACATATCGACCGATTTTCGCGGATTGATTCCCGTACCGGAATGAGTCGTGCGGAATCCTCCCTCTTCCCGGACAGTCGGTTTCCGATACGCGCTTGACAAGCCCTGACAGAATGATATAGTATCTCCGGATTGACAGAACGTTTTTCAGGAGAGTTTCCTATGCGTCAGGGAATCAATTTGAATTTTGTCCGGAGACGGCGGAATGCACCGGACCGTCCGCTCCGGGAAGCTCTTGAGCTGTGCAGGAATTCCGGGTTCCGCATTGTGGACCATTTGACTCCGGTTCTGGATGCGGACTGGCTGGAACAGGCGGAGAGACTCCGGGATGAGATGGATTGCCTTGGAATGACGGTTCACCAGTCGCATTGCCCGTTTTTCCGGTACAAGCCGGGTGGACTGGAGCTTTTTGCCGAATACGCGCCGCGTGCCGTGAAAGCGGCGGATGTTCTCGGATCAAAGATTCTTGTCATTCATGCTGATGAATACCGTGAGGCCGATTCGTTTGATTTTCATCGGATTCTGGATAAAACACGGGAGTACCTTGCTCCGGTGATAGCGTCGTGCGCGGAAAAGGGAATCCGTCCGGCGATCGAGAATCTGTTTGAAGACGGCTTTGGGACGCGGTGCGGGGAGCGTTCCCGTTTTACCGCTCAGACGGAGGAGGTCCTTGCCGTGATTGACAGCTTCCGCGGTTCCGGAATCGGCTGCTGCTGGGATTCCGGACATGCGCATTGTGCTTACGGAGAACGGATGTTCGAGGAATTCGAAAAACTCTCTCCGCATGTCATCTGCACGCATTTGCACGACAACTCCTATGGTCATGACATGCACAAGGCAGCCTTTGTCGGGAGCCTTGATTGGGAATGCCTGATGACCCATTTGAAAAATTCAGGGTATTCCGGCGATTTCACCTGGGAATTTGTTTATGAACGCTTTCCGGATGAGCTGTTTCCGGACTATCTGCAATTTGTACATAAGACGGGTGAGTATCTGATTCGTTCCGTTTCACCCGATAACATCGGAAGGGATAAGACAATATGAGACGCGCTGTTGAGGAGATTTTACCGGGAATTATCGAATTCCGTCATGATCTCCATCAGATTCCGGAGCTGGCGGGAAATGAACGGAAAACATCCCGGGCGATCCGGGAGCGTATTGCCGGACTGGGGTTTGAGGTTCTTCAACCGTTTCTTGAAACGGATGTCGTGGCGATCCTGCATGGACGCGGTCCGGGGAAAAACGTTACGCTCAGGGCGGATATTGATGCTCTGGCACTCCATGAAAAAACGGGGCTCCCCTACTGCTCAACCCAGCCGGGATTGATGCACGCCTGCGGACACGATGCCCATGCCGCCATGCTGGTGGGCGCTGCGGAAGTTCTTGCAGCCGAACGAGATGAATTTTTCGGGTCGGTTCGTTTTGTCTGGCAGCCCGGAGAGGAGAACCGGGCGATGGGACGCGATCTGGTTGCGGCTGGAGCTCTGGAAAATCCGCGTGCCGATCTTGTGACCGCTCTGCATGGAGCTCCCGGGTTTCCATTCGGCGTTCTGGCTTTGCGGACCGGGGCAATGGATGCCTCGACGGCGCATTTTAAAGTGATCATCCGGGGGAAGGGTGGACACAGCAGCCGTCCGCACCAGTCGCGAGATCCGGTGATGGCGGCATGTGCAGCGGTGGTGGAACTTCAGTCGGTTGTGTCCCGGCGGATCAACCCGTTGCGTCCGGCTGTTCTCAGCATCTGCCGGATTGCAGGAGGTGAACTGGCCAATGTGATTCCGGACGAGGTCGTTTTCGAGGGGACTGCACGGGCTTTCGATGCCGAGGTTGCAGAGGAATTGAAATCGGGCTTCAGGGATGTCGTGGAAGGCGTTTGTCGTGCACATCGGGTGGAGTGTGAAATCAGTTATGACATCCTCTATCCGGTGAACGTCAATTCCCGGGATGGCGCAGATTTTGCCCGTGAAGTGATCCGTGAAACGTTCGGGGAATCGCGTCTGTATGAAATGTCGGAGCCGTCCATGGGTGGAGAGGACTTCGCCTATTACCTTCAGCGTTATCCCGGGGTCTACGTCAAAATCGGCCTTGGCGAGACGCATCCGGCATTGCATAACTCCGGATTTGATTTTCCGGATGCAGCATTATCCATTGGCATTGAATATTTTGTGAACTTTGTCCGGAAGGCCTTGTCCGCCTGAACCCATCAGCCGAGACCGTTATGATGCGGATTCGAGCCTGTATCTCTCCCGCTGAACAAGGTGTTTGCCGGAGGAGACAGCGTCTTGCTGAAACAGGGATTCCGGGATAAAAAACATCAAAAATAAACATTTTTGCGTTTGCATTTTCGGGAAATTCGACTTATCTTGCAGCATTTGAAAGTACGATTGCCGAAACACCTGAACAACGGAAGGAAGACGGACATGAAACAGTGGGTTGCCGATCTGCTGGCACTGCAGAATCTGGATATGAAAATACGCAATCTTCAAACGCGGCTGGAGACGATTCCAGCGGAAAAGGTGCGTCTGGATTCCGTTTTGAAGGATGGGCTTTCCTGCGTGGAAGTCGCGAAGGACGGGAAGCGTCGTATTGATCGCTCCATCAAGGACGCCGAAGGCGAAATCGAAAAGCTGAATGAGGCGATCCGCAAGCTTCTGACACAGTCGGCAATGGTCAAGAAGAACAACGAGTACCAGGCGATGATGACGGATATCGAGACGAAAAAAGCCAAGATCTCCGATATTGAAACCACGATTCTGGAGCTCCTCGACAAATCCGAAGCTGCGGAAAAAGAGATTCAGGCTGCGGAAAAAGAGTTTTCCGTGACCCAGAAAACCGTGAAATCGGAAGCTGCCGATCTTGTGGAATTGAAAAAAGAGCTTGAGGAGTCCATCCGTGAATCGCAGAAACTCCGTAAGGCATACGAGGCGAAAGTCGATACTCAGACTTTGGAAGTGTATCATCGTCTGCTTTCCGGCAGGAAAGGGGAACCGATGGCGATGATCGACCAGGGGGTCTGCGGCTACTGTCGTCTCAAAGTTCCGCCGCAGACGGTCAACAATGCCAAGAAAGGATTGATGACTCTCTGTGACAACTGTTCCCATCTTCTCTATTTTCCCGGAGAAATCGAAGATTGATGTGTTCCGGGAGGATTTTTAATGGCGGGGTAAAGCCGGTCTTCTGAACAACAGAAGACCGGTTTTTGATTCTGCCATTTTTGTCTATTTGAATGAAATTGCCGTGCCTTTTCCGTATTTCGTTTTTGCATTTCCCTGAAATTCTGCTATGTTATTCAGGAACTGTTCAACGGGAAACATCATGCCTTATCTTTTATTCGACGAAAATGGAAATCGGAACTACATCCAGCTGGAACGCGATCTTATGCTGACGCTGGGCTGTACGCCTGACTGCAACATTATTCTTCCGGACCGTTCCCGTTCGCATTTCCGGATTTTTGCCGATGATGCAGGGAGCTGGTTTGTCGAGAATCTCGCTCTGGCTTCGGGGGGGAGTCCGAAAATTACTGCGCTGGGCAACGGAGATCAGATCACCCTTTCCGGGATGACAATCACATATCTCGACAGCATCGAGGGGACCGGCGCGCAGCCGTTTTCCGGAACGATCACCCTTTCCGCCGGACAGAAGATCCGGGGGTATACGGTCTCCTCTCTTTTGCACAGGGGGGCAGGCAACCGCGTTTACCTGGTCAGGGATCAGAAAGACAAGTCGTTTGCACTGAAGGTGTTTGACAAGTCTCTTTCCTCTGCGGATGCCGAGGGATTCTTCAATGAGATTGATACTGTCCGGTTTGCCTCTCTTCCCGGGATTGCTCCCTACCATGCCTGCGGCGTGATCCATCACAACTGTTTTTATGTGACGGATTATTATGAACATCCGGATCTGGCATTCCGTATATCAAGCAAAGCGCCGATGAAGCATCAGGAAGCGCTGGGAATTCTGCGGAATATTGCAGAAATCCTTAGGACCGCCTACCAGGAAACGGGCGTCTTCCACGGAGCTCTGACTCCATCGAAGATCCTGTTCGATTCGGATGAGAAGATGATGCTCAGTGAATACGGGCTTTTTGTCTGGAAATCGCTGGTGCTGAACGGCGGACGCGCCTGCACTTCGCCCTGGTACATCAGCCCGGAGGAAATCTCCGGCGGTGAAATCTCCCTTCAGACGGATATGTACTCTCTCGGTGTCATGCTCTTCCAGATGCTGACGGGCGTTCTGCCGTTCCATTCCCATGATGAAGAGGAACTGCTGGGAATGCACGTTTACAAACCTTTTCCGCTTCCGTCTGAGCGGAATCCGAATGTTTCCGTCAGCAGCGGAACGCTGCAGATGCTTTTGAAGATGACGGCGCGCAAACCAGCGGATCGTTTTCAGTCCTGGGAGGAACTGCTTTCCGCCATCTCTTATGCCGAAGCGACACGGCAGCTGGAAAAACGTCCTGCGGGCATTCCGGAATCCATGCCCACGGAACAGAACACTCTCCGCCTGAAATCCAGAATCAATCCAAAATCATAACAGAAAGGTTATCGGAATATGATCAAACTGCTGAATGTACCGCCTGCAAATCATGTCAAGGTTCTCGACGGCCAGGGGTGGGTCGGGCTGATCGACCACCTCGGCAATGAGGCGACGCTTGTCAACGCAGCCCGTGTCTCTTTCGGAAAATTGAAAGACTCCATGGACGAACGGGATGTGACGCTTCTCAACTATCTTATTGAAAACAAGCACACCAGTCCGCTGGAGCACATGGTATTTACCTTCAGCATTCATTGCCCGTTGTTTGTCCGCGGACAGTGGCATCGTCACCGCACCTGGTCCTATAACGAGATTTCCCGTCGCTACACGGAGATTGATCTGGAGTTTTATACTCCGCCGAAACTGCGTCGTCAGGCGGAAAGCAACCGTCAGGCGTCCTTTGCCGACGACTCATTCGACGATGCCGCTCTTCGCACGGAGATCATGGAGCACAACAAGAAATCACTCGCGCTCTATGAACATCTGCTTGCTTCCGGAGTCTGCCGCGAGCAGGCGAGGGGGGTGCTGCCGCAGAATATGATGGTTACTTTCTGGGGAACGGTTGATCTTTCGAATCTTCTGCACTTCCTGGAACTGCGCGACAGCGAGCATGCTCAGTGGGAGATTCGCGAGTATGCGCGTGCAATCAAGAAACTCATCAAGCCGATTGTTCCGAACGTTGCGAAATATTTTGAATCGAAAGGTGATGACTGGAACGTCTGATTCCGTTCGTTCAACAACAGTTTCAGTCGAAAGTGAAAAACGGAGAAGCGGGGATTCCCGTTTCTCCGTTTTTTGATGATTGCGGAAAGATATTACTTGTCATTCATTTTGTCCAGGTCCTTCTGGACAAGTTCCACAACTTTCTCAAACTTCTTGACGTTCTGCTCATCTGCCGACATCAGAGTCTGATGGGCTTCCAGAACTGTTTCCGCCCGTCCGGAAGTTTCCGTGGAGCTCCAGTCTTTCCCGCCGACGGCTGCCATTTCGCCTGTCTGGAATTCGAAAAGTTTTTTGAGTCCAAGTCCGTGGAGGAGCGCCATATTGGCGTCTCCTGCATTATAGACGATCATCGGAGCCCCGACAGCGCGGGCGCGCAGACCAAGCATGGCAAGAATTCCCATGAAAGTACTGTCCATACCGCCGCAGTTCTCCAGGTCGACGCAGATTTTGGAAAAGGTTGTGCTTTCCAGGCTCTTGGCAAGATTCCTCAACTGTGAGGCATGTTCAAACGTTGCTCTTCCGTTGACTGTGATAAAATAGGCGTCGCCATCGTTTGAAATGATGATTTCTGTACTCATTTTGCCTCCTTTGCTGTAAATCCGATTGTCGCTTTAATGCGTCTTACGCCGCGGCTTGAACTTTCTTCCTTCTGGATTTTGAAGCTGACGAGATCCCCGGTATTGGATGCGTGGGGGCCTCCGCAGATCTCCTTGCTGAAGTCTCCCATGGAATAGACTGTGACCCGCTCACCGTATTTATTTCCGAAGAGGCCGATTGCTCCGCTTTTGCGTGCATCTTCCAGACTCATTTCCTCGCAGACGACCGGATATTTTTTCTGGATGACTTCGTTGACCAGCCGTTCCACTTCCGCGATCTGTTCCGGCGTCATCTTGTCCGGATGCGAGAAATCGAAGCGGAGGCGCTCCGCGTTGATGTTCGAGCCTTTCTGCGCAACATGATCGCCGAGGACGATCCGCAGAGCCTTGTGCAGCAGGTGGGTTGCGGTATGCAGACAGGCTGTTTCCGCGGAATGATCCGCCAGACCACCCTTGAACTTCTGTTCCGCGCCTTTGCGGGAAAGCTCCTGATGCTTGTGGAAGGCCTCTTCATACCCTTTGCGATCAACGGTGAACCCTTTCTCCTTTGCCATTTCCACAGTCAGTTCAATGGGAAAACCGAAGGTCTCGTACAGGTAGAAGGCGTTTTTGCCGCTGACGACTTTGTTCTGAATGTGCGCCGGAACACGGGAAATGAATTTCTCGAATTCCTTTTCTCCATTTTCCAGAGTCTGTTTGAACATGGTCTCTTCGCGTTCGAACTCTTCCAGGATCATCGTTTCGTTTTCCTTGAGTTCGGGATACGCTTCGCAGTAGTTGTCAATGACGACTTTGGCGATTCGTTTTGTGAAGGGAACCGTGACTCCAGCCTGTTTTGCCTCACGGATTGCACGGCGGATCAGGCGACGGAGGATATAGGCCTGATCGACTTTGCCGGGAGTGATGCCGTCGGCGAGGATAAAGGTTGCCGCCCGCATATGTTCAACAACGATTCGCTCGGAACGAGTCCGTTCCGCCGGAGCTGTGATTCCGCGGATGTTGTCGAGTTCCTCAAAGAGCGGCTGGAAAATTTCCGTATCATAGCAGCTTGCCTTGCCTTGCAGGATCGCGGTGACACGTTCGACACCCATGCCGGTATCGACGTTTTTCTTTTCCATCGGAAGGAATTTGCCGTCTGCGGTTTTGTTGTACTGCATGAAAACGTCGTTCCAGATTTCGACCCAGCGTTTATCCTTGGGGTCGAAAACTTCAGGGATCGGCATGGGACCGGTCCAGTAGAACATTTCGGTATCGGGACCGCAGGGGCCGGTCTGTCCGGCGGGGCCCCACCAGTTGTCCTCCTTCGGGAGCTTTGCGATCCGTTTTTCGCTGACGCCGAGAGAACGCCAGAGATTGTATGCTTCCTCATCGAAAGGTGCGTTCTCATCGCCAGCGAAAACGGTGAAAGCGAGGCGCTCGACAGGAATGTTCAGCCACTCTTTCCCGGTCAGGAATTCGAAACTGTTTTTGATGGCGGTTTCCTTGAAGTAATCGCCCAGCGACCAGTTGCCGAGCATTTCAAAGAAGGTGAGATGAACGGGATCGCCGACTTCGTCAATATCGCCTGTCCGGATACATTTCTGGACATCCGTGAGGCGTTTTCCGAGCGGATGAGGCGCTCCGAGCAGAAATGGGACCAGCGGGTGCATTCCGGCTGTGGTGAACAGGACCGTGGGGTCGTTATCGGGAATCAGAGGCGCGCTCTTGATGACGGCGTGCCCTTTGCTCTGAAAAAATTCGAGGAATTTGGATCTTAATTCGTTTGCTTTCATTTTGAATACGGAACCTCCGTTTTTTCTGTGTGTCATTTGTTAATATACACCCGATTTTCGTTTCGTAAAACTGTTTTGCAAAAAAAAGTTTGTTTCCTGTGTTGAATTTCCTTCCGTTTGAATGTATTTTTCCTTTCAATATCAATTTGAAGGATGAATAAACTCAGGAAACGGATGATGAAGATCAATACGATTGTCGGAGAGATCGAGGCCCGTGGTAATTTCGAACATGGATGGCGATGTTCGTTTGAACGGATTGCAGCGGAAACTGGCGTGGAACTGATCAAAATCCGGCTGGAAGCGGATTCTCCGCTCGTTCCGCCGGAAATGAGTTTGAACTGGAGTGTTCCGCAGATGGATATGCAAACCCGCTGGACTCCTTCCGCCGGTTTCAACCGCAACATTCCGCCGGACTGGGGCGGTCCGCTCTGTTCCAACCTTGCCTCCTCTGCTCCGCTGATGTCCTTTCTCAATCTGAAGGGGCAGAACCGGATGACAATCGCCTTCTCCGAGGCAATGCGGTTTGTGAAGATCTTCGGCGGCGTATGTGAAGAATCAAACAGAATTTCCTGCCGGATTGTGCTCTTTTCCGTACCGGAAGCGCCAATCCGGACCTACGAGGCTTTGCTCCGCATCGACACCCGCGGAATCTTTTATGCCGATGCTATCCGTGACGTGACCGCATGGTTCGCCTCCTTGGAGGAATACAAACCTTCAGCAGCCCCTGAGACAGCATTCGAACCGGTTTATTCCTCCTGGTACAGTTATCATCAGGATGTCTTCGATCATGAACTGGAGCGGGAGTGCGCGATTGCAAAAAATTATGGAATGAAGGGAATCATTGTGGATGACGGCTGGCAGACCGATGACAATCAGCGCGGTTATGCCTTCTGCGGTGACTGGGAAATCTCAAAACGCAGATTCCCGGATATGCGCGCCCATGTGGCGAGAGTCCACGAAATGGGATTGAAATACATTGTCTGGTATTCCGTTCCGTTTGTCGGCGACAAAAGCCGTGTGCGTGAACGGTTTGCCGGCAAGTTCCTGTATCGGATCGACCGGTTGAATACTTCCGTGTTCGACCCGCGCTTCCCCGATGTCCGCGAGTATCTTATCAATATCTACGAAACCGCCGTGAAAGAGTGGGACATCGACGGATTCAAGCTGGATTTCATCGATTCCTTCTGCATCAATGGAGAAGATCCCGCACTTAAGGACAATTATGCCGGACGCGATGTGAAATCCGTTCCGCGCGCGGTGGATCTCCTGCTTTCGGAGACCATGCGGCGTCTGCGGACCCTGAAGCCGGAGATCCTGATTGAGTTCCGGCAGAGTTATATCGGACCGGCGGTCCGGAAATACGGGAATATGTTCCGGGCGGGAGACTGTCCCGCAGATGTCCTCGCGAACCGGGTCCGGACGATTGATCTGCGCCTGACCTCCGGCAAAACCGCTGTTCATTCCGATATGCTGGAGTGGAATTCCGGGGATACTCCGGAACATGCGGCGCTTCAGCTTCTGCACGTCCTGTTCAGCGTTCCGCAGATTTCGGTTCGTCTGAACGACATTCCCGAAGAGCAGCGCAGAATGCTCCATTTCTGGCTTGATTTCTGCGTACGTCATCGCAATGTCCTTCTGAAAGGATATTTGAAACCGTTCCATCCGGAATTGAATTATCCGATCGTTTCCGCAGAAAACGGGGAAGAGAAAGTCATTGCCGTTTACAACTTCGGACAGTATGTGAAGATTGCCTGTGAACCCGGTAAAACCTGTTACGTCGTGAATGCGACGGGACGGTCCGAGCTGATCGTGGAGCTGCAGTCCGAGCCGTCCTATGCCGAGCTGCTCGACACCATGGGTCGTGCTGTCCAGGCACCTGTTCTGAAAATCGGTTTTGCGCGGATTCCTGTTCCCGCTTCCGGACTGATGATTCTGAAATTCTGAGATCTCCCGAGTCCGGAGCGGCATACAAAAACAGCGAAGCGGAACAAAACCGCTTCGCTGTTTGATTTCTGCGTTTTCCCTGTTTTGCTCAGGAACGGGACAAGAGAAAACTGCCGATTTTTCCCGGGGCAAGTTCCGGTTTGAATTCCCGTGCCTGGTCTGCAATGGATCTCCCGGGGTCTTCCGCAAGATTGCAGATTCGGACCTCGGTGGAACATGGAAATCTGATTACGGCCTGTTCCGTTGTTTCCGAAAGATTGACAAGGCGCAGAACCGCTGCGCTGCTGTTTCCTTCCGCCGGTTTCAGAGCGGAGAACGAGAGCCCGCCTGTGACTTCGATTCCCGGCTGGTCCACGATTCCGCAGATCGTCTCCGAAGCAAGTGTGTAAACAACGGGAGAAGTCTTATGGTTCTGAAGTTCCCGGTAGAGTTCCGGGATTCCTTCCGAATGGAAGAATCGGCAGGTATAGTCGAAGGTGAGTGTTTTTTGAAGTTCTCCGGCGGATTCTCCTTCGCTCATGACGGTGCGCCGGAACGCTCGGAAAAGAGTGATGTAAAGTTCGCCGGATTCACTTCCGGAAATTTCATGAAGCCCATAGTTGGAAAGAATGGCTATTCCGCCGAAGTCATCGCGTTTTCCGGCGATTCCGTTGAAGTTCTTTTCGATGGTTTCCGCTTCGCGGTAGTCCTGTGTCAGTGTTCCTTTTTCGCGTCCAGGTGAGCGTTGCAGCATGGTAAAGGTCTGTCCTGCGAAATAGAGGCCTTTGATTCCTGTCGGGATGCGGAGGCGCAGGCGGCAGTCCTTGATGGTGTTGTCGATCCGGGTATGGAGCTTGAGATCGCTGGAGAGACGGTCCAGCGTGACGGTAGAAACGATGCGCAGTCGTCTTCTGTGATCCGAGAGATTGGTGGAACTGTAAAAGCCGTTGACGGTTCCGGAGAATTGAACTTCTTCCGGAACTTCGTAGTCACGTGTGATTTCAAAGGTCGTTCGGAGGAGGTTGTCTTCCGTGACGGCGGTTTGCGACGAGACGGAGTGAATGATTTCTTCATTGCAGAGCGGTTTGACATGTCCCCAGCCATCGCCGCTTTCGCGGTCGATGACGAAATCATTGAGTCCCGGGAAGGTCCTGCCGGAGTGTTTGTCGAGCACATCAAAAGTGCCGTCCGGGTTGACCGTAAGGCGGAGGAAGTCATTCTCCGCCTGGTGTTTGGCGATCCGGAGGCTTCCGTACCGGCGGACCGGAGTTGTGGATGGTTTCAGGTGGAATGTAGTCCAGCCGGAGGGGGCAAGTTCCACTTCCGCCGTGATTGTATAGAGATCGAATGTCCGGTAGTTTTGTTTCCAGAGGGCGGTCCGGACATTGCGCCTGACGTCGGTGATCACGTATGGAATTTCCTGGTCGGCAGCATCGTAAAGACGGAACGCATTCAGCGGCTCCGTACTCCGGGATTCTGCGAACGTTCCCGGATAAGTTCCGATGAAATGGATGGTCAGCGGAAGAATCTCTTTTCTCCGCCAGGGGAGTGAGTTGAAGACACGGAGCGTGTAGCGTCCGTCTCCGGCTTCACAGCACCCGCCGAGTTCCTGCCCGGTGAGATTGGTGCGGTCCTGGCGGATGAGTGCGTCCTGCAGAAAGTCGCAGATTTGATTGGCCTCCAGCGTTCTGGAGTGCATGACTTCATGGACCGCGTCGATGGAGCAGCCGCAGATGGAATCATGCGGCTGATTCTGAAGGCATTTTTTCCATGCGAGGTCAAGCATACCCCGGAGATGTTCTGTAAAATGGTCTCCCATGAAAACCGCTATTGGTTCGATTTCCAGTTCCAGACGGTTTTGCAGACGATCGTTTTCCGATTTGACATCAACGCGGGAGGATAGCGTATAGGGAATCTGGATACCAGTGCAGCAGACCCCTTTGCAGGTATGAATCTGTTCTCCGCGGATGACGGGCAGATCAGGATTGTCAAAGGCGTCGATATCCGTAAAATCGGTCCAGCGGATTTCCGCATCGGGATAGAGCTCACGGATGGTGTCCAGAAGTTCCGGTGCTTTGGAGTTGATATCGCTGTGATCGTGTGCGTCTGTCAGAACGATTTCCTCTCCGTAGATCTCCTTTGCGCTTTCCATCCAGCGGATGAAGTGTTCCTGAAAGAGCTGTTTGGTTTCTTTCGGCAAAATGGTGAATGCTCCGTAGCCGTTTTGCGGATGGCGGACCAGATTGCAGAGAGAACCGTCCGGCGCGGTCCATCGGGCATAGGGGGCGAGATCGTCTTCAAATCCTCGCCAGGCGACGATGGTGCCGATGCCGAAGCCGCGCATGATCTGCGGCAGCTGAGCAATGTGCCCGAAGATGTCGGGAACGTAGCCGACGGGCCACGGGGAGGTGCCATACTCCTTCGCGATGCGGCGACCCCGGAGGAGATTCCGAATGATGGATTCCCCGGAAACAAGCAGTTCGTCCGGCATCAGGTACCAGGGACCGACGTTCAACCGGCCGTTCCGGATCTGTTCCGCCAGACGGTCCTTCAGATCCGGACGGATTTCGGTGATGTCCTCCAGCACGATCGTCTGTCCGTCGAAAAAGAAGCGCTGGTATTCGGGATGATGCTCCAGAGTGTCGAGAATTTTTTCCGTATTTTCCAACAGCATTCCGCGGAAATACTGGAACGGTTTATACCATTCCCTGTCCCAATGCGTTGAATCGAAATAATAGAATTTCATATTGTCCATCCTCATTCGTTCCGGGTTGTGTTATGGATATATTATACCACAGAACGGAGTGTTCCGGAATGGCTGTTTGCGAAAAAAAATATCTGTTTGCGAAAAAATGGTATTTCAGTTCCGGGAGGAGGAATGGTTCCGGAAGTCGCCGGGAGTCCGTCCAGTGACAGACTTGAAAACCCGGGAGAAGTGGAACGGATTTGCAAATCCGAGTCGTTCCGCAGTCTGACTGACATTCAGTCCCTCATATTTCAGCAGTTGAACTGCTTCCTGAATCCGGCTGCGGGTGAAAAGGCGCAGAGGGGAGGGGGCTCCCAGACGTTTTAATTGATATTCCAGCACCCGTCGACTCATTCCGAGCAGTGCGGCGATCCGGTCCACCGTGAGCGGCTGGTTCAGGCGGGTTGCAAACAGATGTTCGAGTCGGGAAAGAAGCTGGTTCTGATGAAATGCTTCCCGGAATTCCTCAGCAAAGGATTCCGGGGGAATCAGAGCCAGAAGTTCCCAGAACATGGCGTGAGTCAGCGGGCCGACAGACTGTTTCTGAAACGGATTCTCTCCGGAAAAAGCCGAAAACGCCTGCCGGCAGAGCTGTGACGGGATACTTTCTTTCCGCAGGGGAAAGATTCTTTTTTCCGGAGGAACTGCTTTGTTCAGGATCGGAAGCGTCCGTTCCGTTCCGGTGGAGTCCAGAATGCAGAATCGAAGCGCAGCGAAGCGGAATTCCCCTTCGCAGAGATCCTCATGGTCATCGCCCGCCTGGATCAGAATGAATTCATCCGGATGGACCTCCAGCAGTTTTCCGTTCAGGATCGACCGGTAACATCCGGTCAGCGGGATCATAATTTCGTATTCGGGATGGATATGCCGCCGGATATGATATCTGCCGCCTTCCGCGATTGCAAATGCGGCAATCCGGATGTCCAGAGGGAGAGCTTCACAGCCGGTTTGCGATTTGAAAATCGTTGTTTTCCGGGAGTCGTTTCCCTCCATGAGATGGAATCCTCTCCGTTACAGCAGCTTCAGAAAATGCAACGCTTCACCGCACATGTGAAGGGAACCGGAAAGCACCGTGATTGCTCCGTCCGCCGCGGGAAGGGACTCTAGCGAAGACTCCAGTTCCGCCTGCTTTGACGGGCAGTCCGGAGCGATGGTACGCAGAAGTTCCGCGAGTTCCGCCGGCGTTCTGATTTTTCTGCCGGAACCATCGAATTCTATGAATTGAAAATCCAACGCCAGCGGAGCGAAAAAACGTAAGACTTCGTCTGCATTTTTGTCAGCGAAACAGCCGCAGAGAAAATGGAATTTCTGGTTCGGATAGAATTCTTTCAACGATGCTGCAAGTGCTTCTGCTCCTTCGGGATTGTGAGCTCCGTCGATCATCAGCCTGCGGTTCGGAATGTACTGCATTCTTGCGGGCCAATCCGCATGATGGAGCCCGTTGAGTGCTGCTTCCCGATCAAATCCGAATTGAGTTGCAAGTCGTTCCAGTGCAGCAGCTGCGACTTTTGCATTGTTCCGCTGGTAGACTCCGGGAAGAGGAATTTCCACAAAGATGCCGTTCAGAGTCAAGAGCTGTGAGGCTTTTCCATCTGCGCTCCGGATGACCCGGACCGGACCCGAATAAGGTGCAACAGCCGTCAGTGGAGCATGGAGTTCTCCGGCTTTGGAAGCTATCACATCGAACGCCTCTTTCCGGAGGGGACCGCAGATGACCGGAATGCCTTCCTTGATAATTCCCGCTTTTTCTCCGGCAATCGCGGCAAGCGTGGAACCAAGGTGTTCCGTGTGCTCCAGAGAGATTCCTGTGATGACGGAAAGTTCCGGGATCACGATATTGGTGGCATCCAGACGTCCTCCGAGTCCGACCTCCCAGACAGCAAAATCAACCTGTTCCATACCAAAGAGAACGAGTGCGATTGCCGTAGTGATTTCAAAGTAGGTTGGACCGTTCTGTTCCCGCCGCATCGCCTCCACGACTTCGCGAACACGATCTGCTGCTTTTGCAAATGCTTTTTCCTCAACGGTTTTCCCATTGATTCGGAATCGTTCCTCCAGACGTGCCAGATGAGGGGATGAATAAAATCCTGTTCTGTATCCACAGGCGCGGAGCCCGTTTTCAAGAAAGGTGCAGACGGATCCTTTTCCGTTGCTTCCCGCAACATGAATGAATTTCAACCGGTTTTGCGGAGCTCCGAGCCTGTCGGCCAGTTCCCGCATCCGGTCGAGTCCGAGTTTCATATCGAAAAAACCAACGGACTCCAGCCACGCAAGATTTCCCATGATTTCCCGCTTTTAGTAAAGAATTCCGGACCAGTCGGGAAGACTCAGGCGGGATTTTCCGCCGAGAATCTGCCGGGCTTTTCCAGTCCATGTATCGACAATGTAAATGCCGTAGTTGAAGGAGCAGACTACATGACGGTTGTCGGGGGCCCATGCCGGGCTTTCCCAGTCGCCGCCCTTGTCCGCAATGATTCCATATTTCTGTTTGGAGTAACTGTCGGGTCTGCGGTTGGCGGGATCGATCACTGCAACGGTATAATTGCCGAGTTTTGCGGAATATGCGATCTTGCCGTCTTTGCTCCAGGAAGGGGATACGCTTTCGCTTCCGAGGATTCCGGGAATTGTGACCGCAGTTCCTCCCGTGGCGGAAATGACACGCAGACGCGGTCTGTGCGAAGCACCCGCATCAGAGACATAGCAGAGTTTTGTTCCATCCGGTGACCAGCAGGGGGATGCCTCGACCGATTTGTCATTGGTCAGGCGTTTGAGATCACCGCCGTTGACGCTTCGGACATACAGGTCAACCTGATTATCCTTGCTCAGAACCAGTGCGATTTTGGTTCCGTCGGGAGAAATTTTTCCTCCTGCATTCAGTCCGGCGAAACGCGCGAGCCTCCGGTTGCGTGTCGAGTCGACCGCCTGTTCGACCAGACTGGTATAAGTTCTTCCGACGAAACTGTATATGAACGTTTTCCCGCCCGGCCCCCAGACCGGATCCAGGGAAAGTCCGCCGTTTTTTGTCAGCTGTGTGATTCCGGTTCCGTCATAATTGCACATGTAGATTTCCTTCTGCATGGGACGCGTCTGGGCTACAAAGAGAATTTTTGTTGCGCAGATTCCGGGAATTTTGTACAGATATTTCAGCAGGGCGTCCACTGCCTTATGGGAGGCGCGTTCCACTGTGGAATCGCTTGCTGTGACCGTGGCAAGCGGCGCACCCGCACCGTCCGCCAGTTGCAGACGAACCGAGTTGCCCGTTGCCGAGCCGCTGAGAATGTAATTGGAATAGCCGGATTTGACCAGATCGAACCATCCGCAGTTCCGGAGGTCTTTGGCAATGGCTTTGTCCAGCTCCGTGTTGCCGGTGATTCCCCGGTACAGCAAAGAGGCGTTGATAGATGCGTCTGAATCAACTTTGACATTGACAACTCTTTGCGCCTGAACGGTAAACGTAAAAATAAGACTCAGTGTGAAAATCAGCGATATACGCAACATAACCATGCTCCTGTGATTGGATTTGCTTCTGAAAAAACATGGTAAGTTAGCGCAAACGGGCGGAATGTCAAGAGTCTTTTTCAACTTTCGACGTTTCTCTGCTGCTTATTGAGCATTGGCAAGTAGTTTCCGGACCGCGTCCAGAATAGTTCCTGCGGTCAGGCAAGGGTGATCAAGCGATTCCAGTTTCTGTTCCCCGCCGTGACCGGTAAGAACAAGCGCGGCGGACCGACAACCGGCGGCGTAGGCGGCTTCAATATCCGAAAGTTTGTCGCCGATCATGCAGGAGTGCTGAAAATCAACGTTGTGTTCCCGTCCTGCCTGAAGCAGAAGGCCCGGTTTCGGTTTCCTGCAGTCGCACTCCTGTGTATATTCCGGGATCACTCCTTTCGGATGATGCGGACAGTAATACCAGGCATTCGGTTTCGGCGCACCTTCCTTGACCAGCAGCTCCTCAATGCGCGCTTCGACAGCTTTCACTTCTTTCCAGGAAAAATATCCTCGCGCAATTCCGGACTGATTGGAGGTGACAATGATCTGATATCCCGCATCGGCAATTTGCTTTATCGCTTCCGCACAGCCGGGGCACAGACGCGCTTTGGCAGGATCGGAAAGATAATTCTCATCTTCGATAATGACTCCGTCGCGATCCAGGAAAAAGGTTTTATTCATCTTGATCCTCCGTTTCTTCCATCTGCGGGCCGGGTTCCTCCGGAGCTCCGATGACAACAACACATTCTCCCTTCCAGGAACGGGTTCCATATTTTTTCTCCAGTTCCTCCGCGGTTCCCCGGAGAATTTCCTGATGCACCTTTGTTGCTTCTCTGACCACCACAACCGGTGTATCCTTTCCAAAGTATCCGGGAATCTCCTTCAGAAGTTTGGAGAGGCGATAAGGCGATTCGAAAACCACAGCCGTCATTTTCGACTCTGCAATTTCCGTCAGTCTTGCGGAGCGCCGTCCGGACTTGACCGGCAGAAACCCATGAAAAGCAAACCGGTCGGAAGGCAGAGCGCTGGCGGCAATCGAAAAGATCAGCGCCGATGCTCCTGGAACAATTTCCGGTTCGATTCCCGCTTCGACAGCATCTCTCACCAGCAGAAAACCGGGGTCCGCAATGCACGGCATTCCCGCGTCGGAGACCAGAACGATCTTTTCCCCGGATTTGATCCGGCGGATCAGATCCGGGGTTCTTCCATGTTCATTGAAAATATGATAACTTTCCAAGTGAGTGGATATGTTGAACTTGGAACATAGAATCCGGGTTCTTCTCGTATCTTCGGCCAGAATGGTATCGGCCTCTTTCATGACACGGAGCGCGCGCAGTGTGATATCTTCCAGATTTCCAATCGGAGTGGCTACGATGGAGAGACTTCCGGCGGATTCCGCAACAGATTGTTTCGCTTCACCGGAAGGATGGTTACGCAGGATCGCGGACACTTATTTGGAGTTCCTTTCCGCCCAGTATTCCACTTTTTTCTGTTCCAGGAGAAGCCCGACCTGATCAAGATCAATCGGAGTATATCCTTTTTCTTCGAGGGACGAACAAAACTCAAGCCATGCCTGATGATCCCATTCGCCGGCGTGTTCCCGGACAAATTCGATCGGCAATTTTGTTTTTGCCAAGCGTTTTAAGTTAAATTCCGCATTTGAGGGCATGGGTGACCTCCTTGTCCTATAAATAAAATAAAAATTATCTCTCTTGCTCTCCTCGCTATTTAAAATACTCTCTGAAAAGGAAAAGTCAAGAAAACAATTAATATTCCTTAAATAAATCTCTCCGGCTTTTCCACATATTGCATCCAAAATGAATTCAAACGGGAGAAGGGGGCGGATGATTTTCCGCATTCCTTTGGATTTTTGTTGTTCCGGGGAATGCGGAAAGAACGGGGCAACTGTTATTCCGGTCTGGTAGAGATATCCAGTCCGATTCGCCGTTTTGCATCATAGGCGAGATAGGTGGTATTGCTCGGGAAGGCGAAGTCGAGTCCTTCCGCGTTGAATCGTTCGAGGATTTCGAAATTCATTTTTGTCATCCAGTCGAGCCATTTCATGAAGTCGTTCGGATGATACCAGACGATTACTTGAATATTGAGGGAGAAATCCTTGAATTCGGTGAAGTCGATCTTCGGGGGCAGTTCCGGTGCCATTCCCTCGTGATTGTCGAAGATTTCATGAAGGATTTCGATTGCTCTCCGCATTTTCTCCGGCGGGGTGTCATAGGTCAGTCCGAGATTGATGATTTTTTTGATGCTTGGACGCATGGAGATGTTTTCGACGGGAACTCCGGCGGCATTCTTATTCGGGATGGTGATCAGATGACCGTCCAGAGTCCGGATCGCCGTGCTGCGCAGTCCGACTCGTTCCACTGTTCCGGAAAAGGTATCCAGCTTGATGAAGTCCCCGACTCCGAAGGGCTTGTCGATGATCAGCATAATAGATCCGAAAAAGTTCGAAATGGTATCCTGCGCGGCAAATGCGACTGCAAGGCCGACCACACCGGCTCCGGCAAGCAGAGTTGTAATAAGCAAAGTTGCATAAATTTATATTGTAATATTGAAAAGGTGTGGTATGTTATCTGTAACTCCAACAGAAGAGGAACAGATGAAGACAATTCGTATTCAAATAACGGACCAGGAACGTCAAAGGTTGCTGGAATT
>CASEYW010000130.1 GCA_949292215.1 uncultured bacterium | reverse complement strand
TCCCGGAAGTCGTCGAGGTATCCGGTGTAGAAATCCATCACGGCGCGGAGCATTTCCGGCAGATTGCCGGGAAGCGCCTGCCAGTAGTTCATTTCCAGATTTTCGTTCAGCATGTAGATGCAGCCCCAGGGCGGATAGTAGTCTCCGTTCCAGACTCCCTGAAGGTGCGAGGGAAGACCGCCCGGACGCGAACTGGAGATCAGCAGATATCTTCCGTAATTGGCCATTTTTTCGATCAGTTCTTCCGGAGCCTCTCCATCTGCGGCACTGAGAAGAAGCTGTTCGTTCGGTGTTCCGTTTTCTCTCCACTCTCCGGAACCGAGTTCAAAGACGGTACGTTCATAGAGTTCCCGATGCAGATTCGTGTGGCGCTGTTTCAGTTCCGGAAAATCCGCGGCAATGGAGTCCAGTCTTTCGGAAAGACGCTCAAAGGCGGGTTCGGAATCCTCATAGACGAAGAGACCGGCGAGCACCAGGATTCGGTCAGCTCCTTCGATTCGGATGGAATGGTCTGTTTCGCGTCTTAGTCCATCTGCGATGATTCTTGCCAGAATGCCGTATTCCCTTCCCTGTTCCGTTTTTTGGAGGTTTTCCTCGGTATAGGTTCCCAGGAGGTACGGTTTGCCGGCTCGGATGCCGGTACGGAACCGGATCGGCGGTTCCCGGAATCCGTTGAAATCGGCTGCATCGATGAATTCGTGCGGAGCAAAGGCAAATTCCGCCGTGACGTGTCCCGGGTGGTCGGCGGAAATTTCGAGAACAACGAGATCGTCTGCCCGGGAGACGAAACAGTGGCGCCGGAAGCGGATATCGCCGTCATTCCATGCAACGGAAGCCGTTCCCTCCGCCAGATTCAATTTCCGTTCATAGTGTTTGAACGGCTTGTTTACGGGCATGTTCACGAGCAGGTCTCCTGCCGGATGGGTCATGGCGCATGCCGCTTTGTATCCGGCGCTTTTCAATGCGGCGGGATAGAGATCGCTGGCTTCGCAGAACTTTTTCTGTTTCATGAGGGCTCTCTGCTGTCCGGGAAGGCCGGAGAGATCTGGCAGCCGGTCGACGCATCCTTTGTACCAGAGTTTTTCGTGATTCAGCAGAATTCGTTCGAAAGCGATTCTGCCGTAAGGCATGGCGCCGATCGCTCCGTTGCCGAGGGGGAACGCGTCACGCCACCAGCCGGCGGGTGTCCGCATGGTAAGAACATGGTCCGATGCAAGCATGATTCATTTCCTTTGTTTCCGGAGAATAGTATATTCTGGACTGGAACAGATTACAAGGCAGAAAAAGATCTTTGTGAAAAAAAATCGTTTTTTTCAGGATGCGAGCTTGAAAAAAAAGGAAACAGAGGCATATTAAAGCACGTCAAGCGGGCGTAGCTCAGTGGTAGAGCATCACGTTGCCAACGTGATGGTCGTGGGTTCGAGTCCCATCACCCGCTCCATTTTTCGTTTTTGCTGTTTTTGTTCCCTTCTTGCTGCTGAATTTCAGAAATTTCCCGGAAAGTCCTGTTTCCTGCACAATATTTTTTTTGCAAAACCGTTTGTATTTTTAAGAAACCGGTAGAACAGTATAGGTTATCTGATGAAGAAGAGATGCCCGGTCGGGTAAGAGAAGGGAGAATGGAATATGAAGAAGCTGTTGAGATGGTTCGGTACTCTTGTGATTCTGGCGCTTGTGTGCGGCGGTATCTACTGGGGATACTGTAAATATGTGAAGAAGACTACGGTAACCCGCTTTACGACGGAGCCTGTGACTCGTTCGGAACTTTCGAGTACGATCAGTGCCACCGGAACGGTGGAGCCGGAGGAACTGGTCAATGTCGGTTCTCAGGTCAATGGCAAGATCATTTCCTTCGGGGTGGATTCCGACAAGAAGGAGGTCGATTACGGTTCCCCCGTGAAGGAGGGAATGGTCCTCGCCCGGATTGATGATGCTCTTTATGATGCGGAAATGCGCGAGGCGCAGGCTCAGAAACTGAAGGCGGAAGCCTCCATTCTCAGTTCTCAGGCGAACATTGATTATGCAAAGGCCAAACTGATCCTTGCGGACAGCAACTGGATTCGCGCTCAGAATCTGTATCCCAAAGGAGCCATGGCAAAGAGCGATTACGACAATTACAAGGCTGAATATGAATCTGCCAAAGCCACAGTCGCCATCAACGAGGCGGCACTGGCAGAAAACAAAGCGGCCCTGGCGGTTGCCGAGGCATCTTACGACAAGGCCAGCCGCAATCTCGGTTACTGCACCATCAGTTCTCCGGTTGACGGTGTGATCATTGACCGTCGCGTCAGCATCGGTCAGACCGTCGTTTCAAATATGAGCGCGTCGAGCCTGTTTCTGATTGCAAAAGATCTGAAACGGATGCAGGTGTGGGTTTCTGTAAACGAGGCGGATATCGGCAGTTTGAAGGTCGGAATGCCGGTCGAGTTCACTGTGGATGCCTTTCCTGATGCCGTCTTCTATGGAGAAGTGCATAAGATCCGCCTGAATGCAACCATGTCGCAGAACGTAGTGACCTATGTTGTCGAGGTTTCCACGGACAACTCCAGCGGAAAACTTCTGCCGTATCTGACGGCGAGTGTCAAGTTCATCAAGGATCGCAAGAAAGATGTTTTGTGTGTTCCGAACGCCGCTCTTCGTTATCGTCCGGCGGAGAATCTGGTTCCTGAACAATACCGTGCCCAGGCGGCGGAAGCTGCGACGCTGCGATCGGGGAAGGAACGCATGATCTGGGTCCGCAGCGGCGAGTCGATTCGCCCGGTGAAGGTTACGACAGGATTGAACGACGGTGTCATGACGGAAATCGTTTCCGGAGATGTCAAAGAGGGCGAAGAAGTCATTGTGGGGACCACGGTGGTTTCTTCCGAACAGGTCGCCTCGTCCGGAGCCAATGCGGGAAGCCCCTTCCTGCCGAAGCCGCCGCAGAGAGGCCGGAGAAGGTGATAGTATGGCTCTCATTGAACTCAACAATATCAATAAGACGTATTTTCTCGGCGAGATTGATGTTCCTGTCCTGAAAGGAATCTCGCTTTCCATTGAGAACGGGGAGTACGTCGCTCTTATGGGGGCGTCCGGTTCGGGGAAAAGCACACTGATGAATATTCTGGGGTGTCTTGACCGTCCGACCTCCGGAGACTATTTTCTGGACGGGGAAGAGGTCGGCCGGGCTTCCGGCGACCGGCGTGCGCTTGTCCGCAACCACAAGATCGGCTTTGTTTTCCAGAGCTTCAATCTTCTGCCGCGGACGACGGCACTAGAAAATGTCATCATGCCGCTCTCCTATACGGCAAGCGACCTCTCCCGCCGCGAATGCAAGCGCAGAGGGATCGAGATGCTCAAACAAGTCGGTCTGGAGGACCGCATTTACCACTATCCCTCCCAGCTTTCCGGCGGACAGCAGCAGCGTGTGGCGATCGCCCGCGCTCTCATCAATCATCCCCCGGTTCTCTTTGCGGACGAGCCGACAGGAAATCTTGATTCGAAAACCAGCGAGGAAGTCATGGAAATGTTCAGCCAGCTCAACGCAGAGGGCATTACTGTGATCCTTGTGACACATTCCACGGAGATTGCCGATTTCGCCAAACGAAGCATCCACATTCAGGACGGCCTGATTGTGAATGGCAGTTACAGCGAGAAAAGCTCCGGAAAGGCGGTGAATTCATGAGTATTCTGGGAACCATAGCGGTCGCTTTCAAAGCTCTGATGAGAAATCCGACCCGCGCGATGCTGACCACCCTGGGCATCGTGATCGGCATTGCCGCCGTGATTACGATGATGGAAATCGGAACCGGATCATCCAATTCAATCCGGGAATCCATTGAGAAAATGGGTGCGAATTCTGTGCTGATCATTCCGGGAGCATTCCGGCAGAGCGGAGTCAACAAGGGGAGCGGAACACAGATGTCGCTGACTCCCGAGGACTGCGAAGCCATCAACCGCGAGTGCGAGGATGTGGGGGTCGCCGTGCCGATCGTGAACGCCAACGGATATCAGGTAATTGCCGGAAATCAGAACTACATGCCCGCCCGCATTCAGGGAAGCGCCCCGGCGTTTCTTGAGATCCGCAACTGGGAGATTGATGAGGGACGCCGTTTTACGGAACGTGAAGTGCAGTCCAGGGCGAGAGTTTGCCTGGTCGGGTCCACGATTGTCCGTGAAGTCTTCGGCGGAATCTCGCCGATCGACAATCAGCTCCGGATCAAGGACACAACCTTCACCGTTATCGGCGTGCTCAAGAGCAAAGGCGCCAACATGATGGGGGCGGATGAGGACGATGTCATCATTCTTCCATGGACCACCGCACGCCTGCGTCTGACCGGATTGAAAACCGGAGATGCAACCAATACGACCAGTACCGCTGCAACCAGTCCTTCCGACCTCTATCCCGGTGAGGGAGTCGCCATCTATCCGGAACCGGTGGAGACGATGGAGGATGATACTCTTCACGTTCCGAAGTTCATTCACATCGACCAGATCCTTTTCATGGCTGTTTCTCCGGATAAAGTGAACGACGCTGTCGATTCCGTGACAAATCTCCTCCGCGAGCGTCATCGCCTGAAACCCGATCAGGACAACGACTTCCGCATCCGGAACTCCGCGGAATTCATGAAGATGCTGACTGGGACATCAACCATTATGACGAATCTTCTGCTCGGCGTTGCGCTGATCTCCCTGATTGTTGGCGGAGTCGGCATTATGAACATCATGCTGGTATCCGTGACGGAGCGCACCCGGGAGATCGGACTGCGCATGGCGGTCGGCGCCCGTTCCAAAGACATCCTTCAGCAGTTTCTGATTGAGTCGATGGTGCTTTGTCTGATCGGCGGAGTGGTCGGCATTCTTCTCGGGCATGGAGCCGCTCTTGTCGTGAACGCATACTTGAAATGGCCGGTCGAGTCCAGTCCGGAAGCTGTTTTTGCCGCGGTGGTGGTTTCCGCGGGAGTGGGAATCATCTTCGGGTTTTATCCGGCGTGGAAGGCGTCGCGTCTGGACCCGATTGAAGCGTTGCGGTACGAATAAGGGAAGGTGCCTCGCTCAATCGCGTGGCATTTATCATTCACGGTTCTCCGGATTCTGCCGGTAGTGGTGGAATCCGTGATGGACCGTGAACTCTTTTTTGGGGGGAGGTGGCAGTCCGAGTGCCTTGTATGAATTGCGAAAGTGCATTTTTGCAAATTTCGAAAGCAATTCCGCGCCTCCCTGACGTGCCAGTTCCGCTGCGCGGAGATCGACTTGTTCTCCCGCGCCTTTCGGCAGAGGGCCTCCCGCCAGAGAACTCAGATCCTCCAGACGGCGCAGAAAGCCTGCTCGTGCAAGAACAGATGCCGCGGCAACTGCCATGTCGCTTTCCGCTTTGGTCCGTTGAATCAGATGGATTTTCGCTCCTTTCTCCTTCAGCGCGTTGAGAATGAGATGTTCGTCTCCGAACTGATCCGCAAGGGCTTCCGTGCATTCCGGGACTTTGTCGAGAAGATTTTCCAGTGCGCGGGCGTGTCCCCATGCCAGCAAACGGTTCAGAGAGCCGAAGCTGCTGTACATACGGTTGTAGGCTTCGGGACCGATGGAAACGTATCCGACGCGCCCCCGGATGATTTTCATGGCGTCTGCTGCAATTGCCTTCAGCTGGGCATCGTTCTTGATGAGCTTGCAGTCCCGGACCCCGGCATCTCCGAGCGATTGTTCCATTCCCCGATCCAGATAGACCGCTGCAACGACCAGAGGCCCGAAGAAATCGCCTTTTCCGCTTTCATCCATTCCTGCGTGGGGGGTGAACTCCTGCTGTTTCTGCTGAAATGCGAGATCCTTCAGAACTTCCGGTTCCAGAATGAAATCGACGAAATCCTGGCTCTCCGCTCCCTGAATGACAAGTTTGCCGCTGGTATAGAGCACAACATTGGTCTTGTTTCTGGTTGCCTTGAACTCCGCATAGGGCAGGGTGGTAAATTCCCAGCAGCGGGCTTCGAGTGCTTCGCGAAGAACAGAATTCAGTTCTTTCGGAAGCATTTTCACAATACAGCTTTTTTTTGATTCTGGCATATTTCCCTCAGTTTTCCGGGGGAAAATATAATCCGCTTTCGTGCGGAATCAAGGTTCTTTCTTCCGGAGAGGGGAAATTAGAGGATATCCCACTCTAGTTTCGCGGCCAGCCAAAGTAGCGGAATGATGCGATATCGCCTTTGAAAGAATGCCTTCCGGGGGCCCGGCTGCTGATTTCGTCTCCATTCCCGTGAGCACTTCCAAGACAGACCATGCTGTTGCCACGGATGAAATACGGTTTCCCTTTGCATTTCCCCTGAAGTTTGCCGTCGACGTACAATGCGAGCGACTGGAAATCAAAGACAGCACGAATTTCCGTCCATGCGTTCAGCGGCAGAGGGTGTTTGCTTTTCAGACGGATCGTTCTGAACGCATGACGGCACCAGAAAGTCTGCTGATGTTTCGGGAGAAGCGCAGTCGGTTCCTCCCGTTCCAGAAGGAGATGGCCTTTCTCATCCAGAGAAAGATGGAGATTCCGGTACCCGGTCCGGTCGCGTCCGTTGCAGAAGAGAACCTGTTTTCGCCCATGCTCGCCGGGGCGCAGTTTCATTTCCACGGTGCAGGCTCCGGAAAAGACACTCCGGATGCCGCAGATGAGATAGTCGCCTTTGCCGTCGAAGCGCAGGAAAGTTTTTCCGTTTTCCGTGATTTGGCGGGGTGCATGTTCCTTTACCTGTTCTCTCCAGGAGGTTCCGCCGGGAACCGCGGAGAGGGGGCGTGTGCCATCACTTGTAAAATTCCCCCTTTCATCCGGCGGTTCGCTGAAGTCGAAGTTGTCGTATTGCAGAACGTTTTTGGGAACCCGGACCATTCTCACCCGGGCGTTTTGCGCCGGAGGATTCACGGAAAAATGATGATAGGCTTCATCGAATTCCTCACGGGAGGCGAAGAGGGGAATTTCGACCGTTTCCGCCGCTGGTTCGATGAAGAAGGGACCTTTGATTTCCCGGGTGCCATCTTCATAAACAAGATAGACGTCGATCATTGAATTCGTGCGGATATTGGATGGGACCGGAATGGCAAATTGCAGATCGAACTGCCGGACGTTGAGTTCCGGACGATTCGCTGGAAAGACATCGGAGCCTGTGTTCTGCAAAAAAAGACCTTCTTTTCCTTCCGGATTTTTCAGGATCAGTTGTTTTCCTCTTTGGCGGAGTTCTCCAAGGGATGCTCTGCCCTGAAAGTTTCCGCTTGCTGCATGAAGGATGGTTTTGTCGTCTCCGATGATTTCAAAATTCGTCATTCCTTCCGCAAGATTTCGGAGGGTGAGGGTGTCGGCGGTCCGGGAAAATCCCGGGAAGGTTTTGTTGAAATGGTTGAACCGACGACTGACTCGGCCGATGGTGCCGTTTTCCGCCCGGATGGTCAGGCCGTTCCAGCGGGAGGGGGGAAGTTGATTCGTCTGGAAAGAGAGTTTTGTTTTTCCTGCAAGCTCTTCCGGTGAAACAGAGTGAAAGATGGAACCGTCGAAGAGAAGCTGGAGATGTTTGAGCGCTTTCCCGCTTTTGAAACGGAGTCCGCATTTCAAGGAATTTTCTTTCCGGGCGAGTTTCAGGGAAAAATCACATGGCTCCGGAATATTCGGGATTGCAGTCATAGCTGTCACCATGTTTTCAAGCCGTCCGTGGCGCAGGACAACCGACGGCAGAGTGTACATTCTGCTCGTTCCCGAACGAGTGATGACGACTTCGGGACGGACTGCCGCGGGATAGCTTTCCCCGTTCCATTCTCCGGAATCGAAACGCCATTCGCCGACGGAGCGGATGCTCGCGTCTATGTCGATGCCGTCTCCTTCCTCGAGAAGCCTTCCGGAAATTGCGTCATGGAGTCTGATCTTTGCCTGGAACTTGCCGAATCCGGAAGGCAGATTGACGTATTCCACTTTCAGGAGTTCCCCGGCAAGGATCTCTCTCCGGGCGGATAGGATCAATTCCGGACGTGTCTTTTCTCGCGCATGGGTTCCGCTTCGCCACAGATCAATGTAACAGCGGATGATTCTGCTTTCGCAGTCCTGCTGCCAGAGAGTCGGCCGGATTTCGGTTTCCTGATAATCGTTCCAGGTCGTAATGTGCAGGAAGTCCGGATTCTCCCGCAGGATTGCATCGCCGGACTCCCTCAGGACACCCGTATGGAAGAAGGGCCAGTACCAGTCGCTCCTCCAGGAACGCAGATCGCCGATGTAGCCCACTTGTAGATTGCCCCCGAAGCGTTTTCCATACTTTTGTGCAGTCTGCTTCATTGCCTTCAGATAGCTGCCGATGTGTTTGATCTGATAGAAATTGTAGCCGCCGGCGAAATCCGGCATTTTCAGATACCGTTCCACCTGTGCAGGGGAGGCTTTGGGATGGAGCGGATTCGTATCGTTGTCCCGGAATTCAAAATAGGATTCGAATTCCGCGCCGTTTTTCCGGCAGAGTTCAAACACTTTCTTCCAATACTCCGGAGTTCCGCGGTTCATGTGATAGCCGAAGATGAGAACGCTTCTGGCGTTTTTCAGAATGTTCGGATGCGATGCGTATTTCCGATAAAATTCAATCAGGGCGTTTGCCTCAAGTTCGGGATTTGGGGAAATCAGATCAAACATGGGATTGATGAAAAAGTCCGTTCCTTCCGCGGCTTTCAGCATTGAGTCCAGAACGTAATAGCGAAGAAAGGTTTTTGTTCCCGGGGAAAGCGTCAGATCGAACAGGAATCCGTTGATTCCGGCGTTTCGTGCGTGGTCAATCTCGGTGCGGAAATCGCGGACGGCGTCCCCGGACGCATTCAGTTCGACAGGATCGGGATGGGCGTGTCCGGTCCACATTCCGGTGAGAGGTCCCCAGGAGACATAGGTCGCCCAGACTGTTTTTTCCACAGGTGACGCAGCGTTGAGAACGAGGACGGACGAGAGCAGAAGAGCTGATGACAGAAGTTTCATGAAAAATCCTTTGCAAAGCGGAATGCGGTTGTTTCAACGGAGAAGTGTCAGATCGGGAGTTCGCATCATCATGACCCATAAGTTGTTGATGTTTCTCCAGTTGCCATCACTCCAACCTTTCGGGCACGGCATCCAGAGACAGGGATCGCGATAGGTGCTGGTGCTGCCGTCGATCTGAAGGTTGTTCATAATGAAGAATCGTCCGTCCACATGATTTTCCGCTCCGTAGATCATCCGGTCGCTGACGACAGCCCTTCTTTTTAATTTTTCCTGCTTGATGGTATAGTGAGCATAAGTAACGCCGGTATTATAGATGTTTCTCCGCTGGAAATAGCTCCAGCCGTTCAGACAGGCGTTCGTTTCTTCATTGTAAAACGTACTGTAGGAAGCTTCATTGATGTTTTTCAGTTTGTCTCCCGGGCATTTCAGCAGAGCGGTAAGCGCTTTGACCGTTTTGATGTAATGAGGAAAAAAACAGGTCGAAAGAGCGCTGTCGTTGATGCCGTAACCAAGCTGTGTAACAAAATAGCCGTTATAATCGTTGAAATACATGTGCCAGTAGGTTCCGAACTGCTTGAGATTCGATGTACAGGAGATGTTGATCGCTTTCGCTCGTGCCTTGTTCAGAGCCGGAAGCAGGATTGCAACAAGAATTGCAATAATTGCAATCACTAC
>CASEYW010000129.1 GCA_949292215.1 uncultured bacterium | reverse complement strand
TCCGTCTTTCCTCAGTTGCTCAGCCTTTTTCAGCAGGGTTTCGGCTTCCTCGCGAAGTTCCTCCGGAAATTTTGAACCCTCCATCCAGCGTTTAAATTCCCGGATTCTTTGAGCACTAACCTGAAAATTTCGGATTGCCGATTCCATTTGATTTATTTGTGCATGGGTTGTCATAACATCAAATTCCCTTCATTATAGTATTGAATTGAAGTCTGGCAGGATTGGAAAGAAGGTCGACAGAAACGACTTCCAGCCGTCCGGCCGCCTTGGAGGAACCGATTCTTACAAGGCCAAGATGAATTGCCTGCAATGTGGAAGAAAGCCAGGCGACCTCTTTTTCCGAAGCATCGGTTATGGAAATATGCGTCTCAAACAACAACGGATTTTCTCCAGCGATCAGCACATCATTCTGAAAAAGTTTTCCATCATTGGTTCCTCCGGTAAAACGGTCGATGACAACATGAAAGCGTGTTTGAATATCGGTCTGCCGGTTTACTGGACGATTTGAACAGGCATCACTGAAGTGAATTCGACCTTTGTTTCCCAGCGATCCGAATAGATTCTGAATAGGATCCGTTATCTGAGAAATTTCCTCGCTCTTTCGATCCCCCTGTGATAGAAATGTCTCCGTATTGTCTGCTAGTGAAACTCCTTCCCGTGCGGCCAGACGCGACATCCAGCCTTTGAAGATTCCCCGAAAGGTCGATCCCGGTATCTTCCAGTATTCGTGTCCGTCGGCATTCAGACAGGATACGGGCGAGAAATCATTGCCTTCCGAACAGAGCAAATCCTGTCCCTCCGGAATCCGGAACACAACCTTGACAAGGAACCGATTTCTATGTTTTCCCCTTGCCACCGTCCGGAAATGTGTCAACTTTCTGTCTTCTGCATACAGTAAATCCAGATATGCCGCAGACTCCTCCATTCGGGCTAGATCAAATCTTTCACAAAAGATCCGGTTTTCTTCCAGAAAACAGCGCCCTCCGCCACGGTTCGTATTCCCTCCAAATAGAACACCTCCATTTAAACATTCTGCAAGGAACTCCAAAAGAGCTTCATCATCGTCCTGATCTTCCGGAAATGTGTTTAAACAAAAGAAAAGCTCCCCTTTTGCTCCTGGAGCAACTTTCTCCATGGAGAACAATCCTTTGTTGATTTCAGAGACACTTCCAGTATGACGGCAGATCTGATTATGCATGGATTCGTCCGTCAAATTTTTCAGTGGCGTATCGAAAAAAATCAGACGGCTCTCGCTCCGATCCGAATTCCGTTCCAACGGTTTTCCAAAATACCATTCACACAGTTCTCCAAAACGGGGATCTTTTCTCACCTCCTCCCGAAGCAAACCGGCAATGCTGCTGCCTCGTATAACAGGATTTCCGTAGCCATCCCGTTCAATCTCCAGTCGATTGCTTTTCCCATTTCCCCCAATGGAGAATCCCTCCGGGAAGAAAAGCGAAGCCTTCACGACATAAACAACACCAGCTTTTTCTGTAATCATCGTTCATTCCTTCCGATTCTAAGATCATGCCAAACCCGGATCATTTCAACCATCTCCGGTTGAGAGTATTCTTTCAGACAAGTGTCAAGATAACCAAATACAGGTTCCCACTGTGTCCAGATCCGTTTTGGACGTGACACCTTCTGGTTATTCAAAAATGTCTCTGCATTTTCAGAGGAAACCTGTACACATCGCAGCAGTCTTGCGATCTGACTGGCGCTGAGTGTCGTTTTGCAAAGATTATCCAGCTGATAGCCGCAATAAACCGGATGCAGATTGGAACGCCGTTTTGGAGTAACTTTTTTGACACCATCTCCAGGCATTCTGCACAGAGTTGTTGCAAACATGGGATGCGGCAGTACTGCGCCATATCCGGCATAGCGATCCGTTCCAAGTCCCGCTGCGAGTTTTTCCGGAAGCCCGGTCACGGGATCTTTCAGGAGAAAAACCGAACCTGGACGAATCACTCGTTTTGCCTTTACTCGTCCGGAACTCCCAATCTGAGAGCTCAGACCGAGTCGGTTCCAACCGAAAAGCACATCGGTCATTACGGATTCCTTCTCGACCTCTCCCCAGCCGGCATCCTTCAGAATTTCATTCAGAATCTCTCTGGAATTCTTTTCCGGTGCGTTTTCATATACAATCGGCGTCTGAACGATAAACAGACGGTTCTTCAAAGAGGGAACTTGCGGAAAATCTGTTTCGATGCGGGAATACAAAGTCCACTCCTCTGCACGGAGGATCCCGGCTCCCATTGTACTTTTTGCTTTGCCGAAAAAGACCTTTCGGCCATTCTTCAATTCTGCTAGAAGCTGATCTGCACCTTTCTCCGGAAGGATCACAAGTCCCGAAAATTCCTTGACGCAAACGGATTCCATTGTGAAGAGGTTGTCCTTTTTCTCTCCGCTGCCGTTTACAACCCCATGGGCGGTATAGAGTCTGGGAATTTCGCCGGCTTTCAAAAGCTCCACATGCCCATCCCGGACCAACAGGACGCCATCGGTGCCTTTCATAGAAAGACGGGAAGCTTTCTGTTCCCATCGATAATTTTCTTCCAAACAAGAGTCCGGAATCATCAAGTCGCCGAAAACATATGTTTTCAGATCCTCTTGCGGCACTTTGCTCGTCTTGTGTGTGTTGGACACAAAGACCGGCATCAGACATGTTTCCGAATTTACCACTGGAAGCAACGGAAAACATCGGAACGATTCTGATCGAAAACAAGCGGAGGACAATTCCGGATCCTTTCTGGAAAGCAGAGTCAGAAGGGTTCCTGCGAGAGCCGTTCCCTGGATAACAAAACCGCTGCTGATTACATTATTCTTCCCGGCAGGACGTTCCGGAAGACAGAGCGGCATTTCCATTTCCAGGTGCAATTTCAATGCCTTGACTCCACTTCCCACATGACCTGTTTCCACATAGCGGATCGGAGAGGAGAGATCTGGCAATGCGGCCGTCCCGACGTCTCGTAAAAGGGTTCCGGGAGTTTCCTCCGGATGCTCGCTGATTGTAATCCGGCAAGCTCCTGCTCCGCGACTTCTTCCTCCTCCAAGGGAAAATACACTTAAAAGAGCCAATCTGCAAAATTTCAGAACCGTCGGATCCGAGGAATCACAATGGATCGTTCCCTTCAGGACGCTTCCAACCGCCAGAGCCTCCGAGGTTCGCAAAGACTGATCCTTGGCCCGGCCGTTTTCAAGCTTTGTCCTGGTAATCGTCAGCACGGAAGCATTCTCCTCTGCAACGGCATCTGTCAAATGGAGAATTCCTGGGAAAGCACCTGCATCCTCTTCTCCGGAAGATCCGAACAGGTGGCTGCATACTTTCTCTGCATCTTGTCGGAACGGCCGCAGCAGATTGTGGAGATGTTCTCTCATCAAGCCCTTCAGATGAGCCGCCGGTATGACAATTTGATTTGCTGCGTTGCGGGGCAGCATGGAGTTCAGCAGTTCCCCGCCCAGACCGCTTGCCGGTTCCGCATCGGAACGCAGAAGAATTTCATAATGATAGGAATTCATATTACTCCTCCTCCGTGGGAATTGTTTCTTGAGTCATTCTGTTTTCTTCCTGCAGCAGAAGAAGCGCATCCAGGACCCGGGTGCGCTGTTTCGAACCGGTGTTTTCCCACCATGCGCCATATTTCTCATAAATTCCTTCCAGGGGCTCCATAAGAAGATTCTTTACAAACGGATAGTTTTTCCCAATCCGAGCATAAAAAGCCATTCGCTCCGGTTTGCTTGCAAAAAGTGCCGGATGAAACTGATATCGGATATTGGCAGGGATTTCTTCCAGCATTTCTTTCATATTTTCGAGTGCATCGAGTTCCTCTGTGGAATAGGGACGCATGGTCAGTTCAACGGAATGACCGGTTTCATGATCTTCAAACAGGAATTCACGCTGACGTCTTGCTGCGGGAGAATCCAGCAACCCTTCTGTAACGGATTCCCAGTCAAGGCATGCTGGAGAAGCGTTGGTTCCCTTCTGCTTTTTTAAATCTCTTCCATGTGTTTTTGCGCTGGCCAGGAGCATTTCCGTGTAATTCAGTGCGCTGTGAAGGGGAAGAGTTACCGGGGAAAAGAGGATTCCCGCGCTGATGGTCAGTCGTCCCCCTGTTCCGATCCACAGATCAGGGGTCCTGCTGCTTTCCTGTTCAAAGGCTTTCATAACCGTTTCGACAAAGAGCATTGCGTAACGGCAGGAGACGAGTACAGTGACATCGTCTCCCCCAACGATCAGGGGACGAATCGGAAGAACTTCCGGATATTCCGGTATTTCATCCAGATGTGCCTGAGTCACTTGAACGATTCCAGCGGCAGTGGCCTTTCTTGTACATTCATCGAGTTTTTGACTCATCTCTTTGAGCCACTCCTGCCATTCGGCTTCGCTTTTCTTCTGTTCTCTAAATTTGAGGAACTGCAAACCCATATCATTGCCGTCCATACAGACAACAGCCCAGCGATTCCGGTTTCCCAGAGAGGCCGCACCATCGATCCCATCAGGATCGGCGGCATTGACGTTGTGGAAGAAGCGGAAAGAGCATCCCGAATATTTTGAATTCAGGGCAGAGAGGAACTCTTTTTCCAGCCCGGAAGCGAGACTCTGTCCGTTCCAATCGGCTCTCCCCGCCCGTTCGCGTTTTGCGATCAGCGGATGAATTCCGTCAGATTCCTCGGTTGGATAGAGGCCGCTCAGCTCACAGGGATGTCCTTCCAGCGAATCCGGCTGATAACAGAATGTTTCGCGAATTTCCCGGGCTGCGCGAGTATAATCCTCATCCATGCCGAAGCGGATGGTCAGCGCTTTTGAGCGGGCGGAGCTGACCAGTTTCTCTTTCAGAAGATCCATGCTTTCCCGTGATTCACATTGGAAAGCACCTTTTCCCCCACCGGTGTAGATCAGTTTGACGGAGGGAATGTTGATTTCCCGGGCGTTCTGTCGATCAAACTCATCAATCATGCGGCTGCCGCCGATACAGCAGGTTAGTTTCGGGATTTGAAAGATGTACTGTTGAATTCCTTTCAAATCATAGCAGAGATAAAAGCTCATAGTTCTCCTTTCTGTTGGAGTGAATTGTCAAGGAACCGGATTACGCACCAGCCGCAGCCGAATACGTTGAAACGTCCGATGTTCACAAAAGGCAGATATCGCAGCGGCTCAAGAAACGGAAGAAAGTCGCCCTGATAATGCATCTTTCCGACGAATCCGCTCAGAAACATTTCCTGTCCGGTTCTGCCGCTGGTTCGTTTTGCGCGGAAGACTCCGCCGCATTCCACGCGACTTTCCACCTGACGGGATTTCTGTTTCATTCCGATGGTATCCCATTTCTCCTGAAACGATCCATCTCCATACAGATTATCCAGTTCCAGAAGGCGGTCGATCAGTCTGGGCATCAGCACATGAAACGGAACACGATCCTCATAGAGCTTCTTATTCTGTTTCAATTTTGCGCAGGGAGTCAGAAAAGAGACCTCCAGATCTTCCGATGGGGTCAGTTCCGGGATATCGTATTCCACGGAGTTCAGCTTTTCAAAATGGCAGATGCGCCGCTTGTTTCCCATGCCCATGTAGGACATGACTTCAACGACCCGGTCGAAGAATGCTCCATAGTCTGCCGCGATTCCGAACAGGAGGATCTGCAAAAGAAAGCTCCTACGGTCCGGCCGGGAATAGAAGCCCCGCAGAACGAATGGGCGGGCAAGATCACGGTTTCTGCTTTCTTTTGTCCCGTCGTTTTCCGGCATGAAGATGCGGCGGTAGAGCTGAACCTGTGACTTCAGACCTGGAATGCATCCATCTCTTGCAATCACCTGTGCCAGAGCATAGCCGAATGCGCCGCGGAAGGTAATAGTCGGGATGTCGTGATGCAGCCCCATCTTCTCCGGAGAGGCAAATTCATAATACTGGGCTTTGACACGGAACATTGGAATCGTTACTCCCAGTGAATGTGCAGGACTTGCCAGGAGCGGATCTGATCGACGTCCACTTCTGTGTTCAGCGCAGGACGGAAGCCCGGTTCGTAGTCGGGAGAAATCACCCAGCACTCCTGATAAGTCTGTCCATAAAGACATGGATAGCCGTTGCTGTCGAGTTCCAGGGCCGGGCGTTCTACTTTTGGGGTCAAATCTGTTCCGCAGAACTGTTTTACCGCCGCCAGAGTATTTTTGTGTCCCCAGTATGATTCCCAGCAGGATTGAGCCAGCGTTTCCTGAAAATGCTGGAGTGTTTCCGGCACTATGGAGACTTTACGCCGGATCAGACTCAGCGGGAAGGAATTGCCTGTAAGAATTCGTTTCATATCGGGGAAGGATTCCTGTGTTCTGTTTTCCAGCACTCGTAAATAATTCCTGTTTCAAAATCGAATGGATTCTCGGAGATCATCCGGATTCCGCTTTTTCCGCAGAATGCGGCTATGCCGGAACTCGTGTTGATTCGTTCATTGAAGAGTTCTTTTTGTCCGTTTTTGGTGTTACTGGGATTCAGGGTTACTATGGCGCTTTTGCCCAGCGCGCCGGAATATTTGCCCCGGAGATTTTCCAGTTTGTTGAAATGTTCCTGAAGAACTCTTCCTGCTTTGCATTCCAGGAGAATCAGAGAATAGCCGTCTGTGTAGACCACATCGAATTCCTGCGCGGCTTGTCTATTGTTTTCTCCTGCAAACGAGAGAACCGCATTCCGGCGGATGTCTTTGATCTCTTTTCCACTCTTTTTCAATGCGGCAAAGAGATACTGTTCGAACCATTCCCCTGCCAGGAATTTTGCCAGGTTCTGCCAGGAGGGAGTCTTGCCGTTCGGCTCATTGAGTTCCTGTACACGCCGATCCCACTCTGTTTCGCCCATTTCCTGTCGGAATTTTGAATAGGTTGTCTGGAAAAGCTGTTCTTTGTTCCCTGTTTTCTGTTTGGGGAGACAGCTGGCAAAATCCGCCTGATATTTTTGAATCCGTTTTACATTTTTATACAGATAGTCCAGAAAAGCGGGGGAAACACACTGGGTGCAGGAACTTTTCAACTGCATGCCGCTGAGATGAATGAAGTCTTCGAGAATCATGGTGTTGTTAAGCTCACGACTCTGGGAGTCATCGGTCAGACAGAGAAGTTTTCTACCGCGAGAATCCAGATAAAAAAGATTCGAATTGTTTTGCTCTTTTGCCATGAGCATGAGGGAGATGGACATTGGTTTTGTTCCCCCTGTGATATCGAAACCTGCGGTAAGATGGTCCGGATTTGTCTTTGCAAGAATCTCTCTCATTCGGGGGATCAGATCGGGGAAAGAAACGGCGATTTTCTCTCCTCCGAGATACTGGATTTCGACAATTCGGCCTTTCCCCTGCAAAGTGGATGAAATGTTTTCCACAGTCTGCTTTGTTTTTCCGACATAGGTTGTCAGAAGAATATGTTTTGTATTTTCCGGGAACTGAATAGCCGTCAGAAATACAGGAATAGCCTGTTCTCCAACCAGATGGTAAACGACTTTACAGGAATGATCTTCTGTCATTTTCTCTTCTCCTTTTTATATTGTTTAGCTTAATACGGATAATGTTTTTTTCAAATTGTTTTGCTGTTTTTTATAATCTTTTCTTTTTTTTTGTATTGATCCTTTGGATGGTCGAAAGGAAAAGTGGGACTATTCTCCGGAGTCGATTGAAGCAATCGATCACCTCCAGAGTTGCCCGGAAAATAGTACGCGGCGATAGCGTCGTTGTTATTCCGGATCTGCTGAAGGATTTTCCCCAGTTCTTCGAATTGGTATTTTCCGATTTCGCATTCATAGGCGGATTTCTGGATTCTCCTTCCATAGCGGTTCAGGATTTTTGCCACACGTTTCAGTCGTTTCGGGTTGCTGATGTCGTAGAGGATCAGATACATTTTACCGCTCCGGATGAATGTGGATAAATTCGGGAAGTCTGAAGGGGTCGTCCAGACCGGCGATTACGCGGTTCAGGAGCTCATTGACCTGCTCTTCCGGGCTTTGCTTCTGCAGTCGATGGCGCAACGGAAGGGCGGAATGGATGTACTGGCAGATGTTTTTCAGAAGAGTTTCCGGCAGAGGTGCCGGGGTGGCGGAGGAGGAGAAAAACTCCCGGACAATGAAATTCCGATGGAGCAGTCGGAGTGCAAGGTGATCGCAGAAGGTTGCCCGGAATGCTTCCAGCAGATCGCAGGCGAGTCCTCCGCTTCCGTAGCCGGGTTCGTGAAAAAAGCCGCAGTGGGGGTCCAGGGAACGTTGTTCCAATCTGCGGCGGATTTCCTGTGCGGTGATTCCGTAGATCAGGGAGAGGAGGGTATTGATGCGGTCCCGTGGGGGATGATAACTTCTTCCAGTCCATTTTATTTTCGCTGGCAGGGTATACGGGAAGATTCTGTAATAGATTTTAGCGCACTGCCCTTCCACTCCGAGCAGAGAATTCAAGGTTGGAACGCCGGAGAGTGCGGCGAGATGTCGTTTCAATTCTTTCTGGAGGGATCGTGCGGGAATGGGAAAGGAATGTTCTTTCAGCCGACGGATTTCCACGATTTCCCCTTGAATTTTCGCAGCGATCAAGGCTTTGGACCACTGGAGACGTCGTTCCGGTTCCCAATAGAGACGATACTGTTCCAGACGCCGGCGGATATTTTTCGGGTATCCGGGTTCTGCTCTTCCGAGAAATTTTCCGTAGATATTGAAGTAATTGATTCGGATGCCTTCTTTCAGGCATTCTTTGACGGCCTGTGTTGTGATTTGAGCATTCCCGTAGACCTCCACGCTTTCAATGCAGCGAATGGGGTGACGATCCCGGATGATGTTTTCATCCCACTGAATGAGTTGTCCGTCTTTGAGGGTCAGGCGATCGGTCGATTTTTGCAGAGAAACGGTTTCCATTGTCTGGTTCCTTCTTTTATTTTTGTGAAGCATGAGAGCTTTGTTGCAGGAAAATTGTTATTTTTGAATCTGGGAATTTCCTCTTTCTGTTAATGCATATAAGGAAGTCTTGTTTCTTTTTTCCGGATGGACAGGTTATTTTTTCTGCATTTTCTGTAAAAGATTTCTAATCAAGGAGTGGCATTAACAGGAAAATGAAGGAAGTTTATTTACTTTCCCGAAATAGAGATCTTTTTTTGAACTCTGCTTGTTTTTTCTGCAAAATGGGGATATAGTAGGTTTAGTTTCAGGCGGTTATCATAGTGGCTGTCAGAAACCCGCCCCGCGATTAGGGGATTAGGACAAGCATCCAACGCCAACGGAACCTTCGTATCCGGGTCAGAAACCCGCCCCGCGATTAGGGGATTAGGACATCATCGAAGATACCGAAGACAGTCTCGCTAAGGGTCAGAAACCCGCCCCGCGATTAGGGGATTAGGACAGTCAAGAGACTGACGATGATACCACGATCGAGAGTCAGAAACCCGCCCCGCGATTAGGGGATTAGGACGGAATTCCTCCCCGCTGTTTAACCGTACTACATGTCAGAAACCCGCCCCGCGATTAGGGGATTAGGACAATCTCCGAATATCCTTTCTCAGGATATACATATTGTCAGAAACCCGCCCCGCGATTAGGGGATTAGGACAGACTCCTATGAGTATATCTTGTTACAGCTGTTGTGTCAGAAACCCGCCCCGCGATTAGGGGATTAGGACTTCATAACTTTTGAACGGTACGTCACCGCAAGCCTGTCAGAAACCCGCCCCGCGATTAGGGGATTAGGACTCTCAGCATTTCGTTTATATTTCTGTCCTTTTCCGTCAGAAACCCGCCCCGCGATTAGGGGATTAGGACGGTAACAACACATCCAGGTATAACAGAGGTTATCGGTCAGAAACCCGCCCCGCGATTAGGGGATTAGGACCGCTTACAGTAGAGCCGATTACACCTTCCGTAAAAAGTCAGAAACCCGCCCCGCGATTAGGGGATTAGGACCTATTATATTTACATAAAATTGGAAACAGGTTTGAGTCAGAAACCCGCCCCGCGATTAGGGGATTAGGACATGTTGTAACCATTTTCATCACAATCAACAAACAAGTCAGAAACCCGCCCCGCGATTAGGGGATTAGGACCCAGTCGGAGTCTCCGGTGCAATCCAGCCAGCGAGTCAGAAACCCGCCCCGCGATTAGGGGATTAGGACTGGGTAAACCCACGGAGAACGGCCTGACCAATAAAGTCAGAAACCCGCCCCGCGATTAGGGGATTAGGACACACTCTCCTCCTCTATTCGGATGATACCGTCATGTCAGAAACCCGCCCCGCGATTAGGGGATTAGGACCCGTCAGTTTTTTAAAAATTTAAAAACACATGATAGGTCAGAAACCCGCCCCGCGATTGGGGGGTTTGGACGGATAGTTCGGCG
>CASEYW010000128.1 GCA_949292215.1 uncultured bacterium | reverse complement strand
TCAATGCTTCGATGTTTTGAGCCAGTCCCTCTCCGAGAGGCGTAATCAGGCCGCGGCCGGAAATAACGATTCGATCCGTCATGAAATATCCTTCCCCAGTTGAAGATACGATTTTCCACAGGCAATTCCAAGCTGAAAAACAAAATCACCAGATGGACGATTGTCTCTACTCCTTTATGTATGGATAATATACCGTCTGAAATGGAAAGTGCAACGTCGGAAGAGGGAAAGTCATGGTTTTTTTGACTTTACCACTGTACATTGCTCCGCATGACGGGCAGTTTTTTCATGAATTCAAATTCCATTTGGATCAGTTCTCCGGAATTTCTCTCTCCGTAGAACCCCGATACTGTGACTCCGAGCAGACGAAGTTTGACGCGTCCGGCTTCTGTCTTTTTCAGAAGATCCAGAGCGGTATCGGCAATGGTCCGGTCATCATCGAAATAGTCCGGCAGGGATTTGCTGCGGGTGATTGTGCGGAAATCGTGAAATTTGATCTTCAGCGTGACTGTTTTGGCAAACAGGTTGCGTTTGCGGATCTCCTCTCCGACTTCTGCGGATTGTCTTCGGAGAACATCCGCAAGAAAAGTGAGATCATCGAGGTCTTCTTCAAAGGTTTCCTCGGTTCCCAGAGATTTCCGTTCCCGGTCCGTACAGACTTCTCTCTCGTCGATCCCCCGGACGATGTTGTAGTAGAATTCGCCGACGACTCCGAAGGTCAGTGCCAGTTCCAGTTTGCTTTTCTTCATCAGATCCGCACCCGTTTTTACGCCCATCTTGTGCATGAGTTCCGCCGTTGCTCTGCCGACTCCGTGGAATTTTTCAATCGGCAGCTTCTCCAGCAGTGGAATCGCGTCCTCCGGGCGGACGACGGTCAGTCCGTTCGGTTTTTTCAGATCGGATGCGATTTTCGCCAGAAACTTGTTGTAGGAAACTCCTGCCGATGCGGTTAATCCGCCGGTTCGTTTCAGAATCTTCTGTTTGATTTCCCGCGCGATGGTGCTTGCATAGGGGAGCCCCTGCTTGTTTTCGGTAACGTCCAGATAGGCTTCGTCGAGCGAGAGGGGTTCAACGATGTCCGTATATTCATGAAAGACCTCGTGCATCAGAGCGGATGCCTCCATGTAAGCGGCGCGTCTCGGACGGAGAAAGATCCCCTGCGGACACAGCCGCGCGGCAACGTCCGCGGACATGGCAGAGTGCACTCCGAATTTTCTCGCCTCGTAGGATGCCGTACAGACAACTCCGCGCGTTCCCGGCATCCCCCCGACGATGACAGGTTTTCCGCGCAGGCTCGGATTGTCGCGGATTTCAACGGAGGCGTAAAACGCATCCATGTCGATGTGTATAATCTTCCGCATCTCTTTTCCGTTTCCCGTCAAATGGAGTTTCCGGAGCCCGTTGTTTCCCGCAAGTCATTCGTGAAAGACGACCGCTTCAAAGACGTTGAATTCCGCTCCGTTTTTCCATGCGTCCGGATCCAGTCCGGCTTTCATGGAGAGATGCACCAGCGTTTCCTCCAGTCCCCATCCCTGTTCCGGGGCAACTTGCGGAAGAAAGACTGCACCTGCATTTCCTTTCTGGAGCAAAATGCCGTGCCGCCCGATTTCAATGTCTTTCCAGGAATTTACAGGATGCGGCGGCGTCAGAGCGGAAATCTCAATGGTGACTCTCCCGAATTCCTCTTCCCGCAGAGGATAAAAACGCGGATCGCGGAATGCCGCATCCAGCGCACGCCCCGCAACTGCTTTCACCAGCGGACGCATCGGAAGAATTTCTCCGATACATCCGCGAAGTCTCCGGTCAATGTTCAGCGTTACGAACGCCCCCATTTTCTTCTTTGCCGCCGGGGAGAGTTCCGAGAGGTCCGGCAATGGACGCTCCGGATTGAATTTCCGGGCGATCGTTGTCCGTGCCAGCGATAACAAAAGCCGTTTGTCGGTTTCCGTAAGTTCTCCCTCCGACTCCTCCGGCTTTTCTCCATTTCCGTTCCATTTCCCCGTAAACGAGGCTCCGACGTAACTGACGGAACTGCTGAAATCCCCTGTGATTTCACCGGAGGTATAATAGGATTCAAGTCTGCATACGGCATTGTCCGGCAGGAGGCGCAGAAGCAGTTCGATCGGGTATGAACCGCAGATCGTTGCTTCCGTTTTTTCAAGGTAGGTCCGGAAATCTCCGGGAGACTTCCGCTCAATAAAATGAAATGCCCCCAGATCAAGCGCCTTCAGGCTCTCTTTGACATCATGGACAAATGGCACATACCCGTACTCTTTTCCATAGTGAGTGAAGTCTGAACTGGCAACAACGAGGGTTTTGCTGTCAATCAGCGGTTTCAGTGCACGTGCCGCACCCGTCAGAATTTCTTCAGAACAGATGCCGACAATGATCGGAAGAAGTCGGAATCCCGGCTGGAGCATATACTGCAGAAACGGAATTTCCAGCTGAGTGCTGTGTTCGTTCCGGTGAATCCGGTCATCGCGGAGGAAGTGTTCATTCTGAAGCAGGGCGTTCACGGCGTCTGTGTCAACCTGCACATCACCCATTGGCGTGGAAAACGTTTCCGCATCCGGCAGACAGAACTGATCGTTCAGGTAGGCTCGGTGCGACGGTGCCAGCAGTATGACTCGTTCAAATGCGAGTCCTTTGACTCTTGCCGCGGCAAGTCCGGCGGCTGTTCCCGAGTAAACATAACCCGCATGAGGCATGATCAGCGCAATGGTTTCTTCATCCGGTTCCGTTTCCGCGGAGACTTCGCGGAAGAATTTCCGGAGCTCTTCCGGATTCCCCGGATACCAGCTTCCCGCAAACGGCGAAGAGATGGTTTTCTTTCCCATTCCTCCGACTGAAAAATTGAGCTCCTCCTGCATGAGATCCGTCTCCTTGTTCTGCTGTTGCTTTCAGGTTATTTCAGTTCGAATAGCCGGCAGGAATGTGCCGGTACGTTTGCTTCGAAACGATTGGTGTGAGAGCCTTCGTCTTCACCGGAGAAAAGATCGTTAATCCGGAAGGCGGTGTCGCGGGAAATCTCATTCAGCGGGATCGCGAGAGAACGTTTCTCATTTTCAAAATTGAACAGTCCGACGACCTTCTGTCCGGTCTTCTTATGGACCCCGTACCAGACGGCGGGATATTCGCGTTCGAAGAAATCCAGCGGCCGGGTTTTGAACTGATCCTGTTCGCGGATCAGAAGTTTCGGATATTTTGTGCGTTCCGGGGCAAGAGTTTCGAATCGATCGCTCAGGAGAAGGAGTCCGCCGGTGAGCCAGATGGCATAGGTCCAGAGAATGACTTCGTTTTCCGTGAGGTTGTTGTTGTCGATCCGGGCAATATGTGTATCTGGATCGCTGAAGAAGAGACGATGGTTCATGTAACAGCGGTTGATGAGGTTGCGACAGACATTCGGGACCGTCGGTGCTTCCTTGAAGACTTTGCGGTCGGGCGCCCAGTATGGCGTAATATCGGTGCCGATCCGCTCCGCATTTACAATTCCGACCACCGGACCAAAGGGAACCGTGCAGCCTAGAATGAACTGATCATCGCCAAATCCTTTGCGGATGGCTTCGAGACCGCGGCGAAGCGCCTGGGCTCGTGTTGCTTTCTTGTCGTAATAGACTGCGCCTGGAACTCCGCACTCAAAGACCAGAAAGTCGAGTTTTGTATAGACCCAGCCCATTTCACGCAGACGGCGGAAAAGATCGGTCAGGAAACGCTGAGCGTCAGGATGGGTCCCATCGAGAATTGCTGCTTCCCCCGTACGCCATTTCATCGGGAAGGCGATCTCCCCGTTCCGGTCGCGAACCATCCAGTCTGGATGCTCGGCGAAGAGCCGGGAGCGTTTTTCCACCAGGAACGGGGCAAGCCAGATACCGGGTTTGAGTCCGGCTTTCTTGATTTCAGAGGCAAGAAATTCGAGTCCGCGGGGAAACTTTTCATTGCAGACAAGCCAGTCGCCGAGTGCTGACTGGTAGCCGTCGTCAAGCTGGAGGTATTCGAGCGGGTACTCCTCCCTGTGTGCATTCAGATAGACTGCGTTTTCGAGAATATCGTTTTCCGTGACATTGCTGAAATAGTAATACCAGCTGCACCAGCCGTTCGGAAGGTGATTCCAGGTCCGTGCGTGCATTTTTTCTCCCCAGACAGTTCCGAAATGCTCCAGAAGCGAATAAGCATCCGTACCGGAGAGAATCAGGAGCTCCTCGGAGCGGACCGTTTCACCGGGATCCACGACAATGCCGTCCGTATCCGCATGAATTGCATATTCCCTGACACCATTTTCGCAGAGTTCAACCACAATGCGTGTCATCTGATCCGCCGAAGTGACAAATCCGGTCAGAACGGAAAATCCGCTCTCGCAGTCATTCAGAACTGCGACGTGTTCACCGGAAAACCGGTTCGTTACTTCACTGCTGTATTCGGCAGGCATTGAGACCGCGAACGGTTTATAGCCCGGATCAACTTCAAAATCCTTTTCTCCATAGCGCACGGACGCAGCTGCACTTGCCATTGTCCATCCTTCGCGGTAAAGGCGCAGACGGGGGCCCGGCGTGGACAGAAAATCGTCATGCTGTCCACGCTGAATAAAGCGGAGTCCGTCAAGCCGGATCATCTCTCCGGAGAGATTTGTGAATTCCAGACGCAGGACGGTGCCTCCCTGTTCTTCCTTCTGAGTCATTGTGAGTCGGAAACCGGGGGCTTCCGAAAGCCATTTCTGATTGATGCACGCTTCCGGAACGAGTGCTCCGAACAGCGTTCTGTTATTCTGAATGATCTGTCCCATAAAGAAACGTCTCCTGTTTTCGTGTTTCGATAAGGTATAACCGTTTCCTCTGTTTTTCAATATTCCAGGAGAGATTTTTGTTCCGTCACTGAAAAGGGGCTGAAGAAATTGCCGGAAAATGAAAATCCCGCTTGTTTTTTCTCCTTTTCGTATTATACTAAATTATAATGAAAAATAAATTTCATATTATGAAAGAATAATGCGATGAACAATATTCAGGTTGTGGAACGGGCATTGACTCTTCTGGAACTGGTAGGAGAGCGTCCGAGAGAGCCGCATCCGCTGCATGCGCTTGCCGCTGCGTCCGGACTCAAGATCCCGACAGCGTCGCGCATTGTGAGAACGCTGACGAATCTCGGTTATCTGGAACAGGCAGGGCGCAAACAGGGATACACGCTGGGGCGGAAAGCGTATGAATTAACAGAAAACTCCGCTTATTCTCCCGCCCTGATTGAAGCCGCTCTTCCGGCAATGAAGGCGTTTGCGGAACAAACGGGCGAATATATTTGCCTTTCCGTGCTGGAAGGAGATTCCCGTGTGATTCTGCACAATATCATGTCAACGCATCCGGTCCAGGTCATGACCGGGGCGTTTCCACGGCGCGAGACTCCTTACCGGAGTGTATCGGGGCGCGTTCTTCTGGCGCATCTCCCGCAGGAAAAACAGAATGCGTTCCTGTTGCGGAACGGTCCTCCGGGAGAGGAATGGAAGGAGATGGAATCCGAAGGTCAGTTGAAGAGGACTCTTGCCGGAATCGCGCAGCAGGCGCTTCTGGAAGAGAAACGGAAGGAGATTACAGCACTTGCGGTGCCTGTTTTTCACAAAGGACGGGTTGTCGCGGCTGTCGGCAGTTTTATTCCGGAATACCGATTCCGGAAGAGACACAAACAAACCATTCTGGATCTGCTTTCGGCTCTTCCGGAAAAGATCGAGGAAAGGATGTAAGGCAACATGAGACGGGATTTATTCAAAGGAGTGACATTCGGATTCTATGCGAGGAACGGCTATTTCTCTTCGAAGGATGCGGCAAGAGAGGCAGAAAAAATCGCGCAACTTGGATGCGAGTGGGTATGTCTGGTGGCTACGGTGATGCAGGAGGGCTTCAGCAGTACGCGCCAGTTCCGGGATTTCACAATCACGCCAGGCGATGATGAACTTTGCGACATAATGAATCTCTTCCACAAGCTGGGGGTCAAAGTGATGTTCCGTCCGATGCTGGAATGCTGGGACGGAACCCAGCGAGGCCATCTTCATCTTCCTCCCTCCCGTGAAATCATTCCCGGCAAGCCGATTCACTATCGTGAGGACTGGTTTGAGAACTACGCCGCGCTGACCAGACATTATCTGCGTATTGTGAACCGCTGCGGCTGTGAAGGATATTGTCTTGACAGCGAGCTGAATCAATTCGCTGATTTTTCTGAACACTGGCTCAGGATTGTGGATCTTGTCCGGAAGAGCTACAGGGGCCATCTGACCAGTTCCCTGATCTCTGCGGAGCAGTTCCTGCCTTTGATCCGGAGCAATCCGAATCACTGGTTTTTCGCGCTGGATTCTCTGGGGAGCAGCATGTACTCTCCAGCTTCCGAGCACGGAGGCGGAACTGTGGAAGAGATGGCGGCATTTCTTGCTCCGGTTGTAAAGCGGACCCGGGAGTTCGCCGAGGTTTACGGGAAAACATTCTATTTCGGCGAATGCGGTTGCTGTGCCACAGCCGGAGCTTCCAAGCTGCCCTATTTCTGGAACAATGGCGGCGGATATGACGGATGGGAACAGGCTCGTTATCTCGAAGCGGTCATTCGGGCATTTGCTCCTGAGCCGTGGTGGGGCGGTCTTTTCTGGTGGAAATGGGATGAACAGAATTACCGTCCGCAGTTTGTCGATGATCCTGCCGGAAACAAAGGCTTCACCATGGACGGAAAACCAGCGGCGGAAGTGATGAAACGCTGGTGCGGAGAAGGTGCGGAAGACAAATCGGTACACTCCGAATCCTGAAATCCATTGGAGCAAAGAAATGAAACTTGGGATCTTTCTTCCGGCGAAACCGGAGATCAAATGGAAACTTGCCCGTCAGGCGGGAATTGAGTATGCGATTACGAAAGCTGCGCCGGAACTGACCGGAATGGCTCCCGTATATGAGTTCGAGTCGCTGAAAACGATCCGGGACCGGTTCACCGATGCCGGCTTCCGGCTTCAGGCGCTCGAAGGCGATGAATTTGATATGACACGGATCAAACTCGGACTTCCAGGGCGTGATGAGGATATCGAACACTATTGCCGTATGCTTGCAAACATGGGAAAACTGGAAATTCCTGTTCTGTGCTACAACTTTATGGCGGGAGTCGGCTGGTTCCGAAGCCGGTCTGCGATTCCGGCGCGCGGCGGCGCTTTGACAAACGGATATTTCCCGCAGGACATACCGAAAGAACCTCTGCATCTTACACATGAACAGCTCTGGAAGAATTATCGTTATTTTATCCAGGCTGTGCTGCCTGCCGCGGAGGAAGCAGGGGTGCGGATGGGGCTGCATCCGGATGATCCACCGGTTTCGGAACTGAAAGGATATCCTCGCATTTTTACTTCGGCGGAAGCATACCGGAAGGCAAAATGTCTGGCGTCAAGTCCTGCGTGGGGCATTACCTTCTGCCAGGCGACCTTCCGCTGCATGGGGGAGAAGATCGAAAAGCTGATCCCGGAATTCAAAGAAGAGATCATTTTTGCCCATATGCGTGATGTGGAAGCCTTTGACGGCGGTTTCCGGGAGACGTTCCACGACAACGGTCCGACCGACATGGCGGAAATCCTCCGCCTGTACCGGGACAACGGCATCGACTGCCTGATCCGTCCCGATCACGCACCGACGATGGAGGGCGAAGACAACTCCTCTCCTGGCTACGCGATACTGGGACGTCTTCTCGGCGCATCGTACCTGAAAGGAATCATGGATGCGCTCGGCATGAGTCATTGAGCCCTGTCAGACGGCATACATCTCCGGCTCGCTCCATGATGCGGATTGGAGGAAACGGACTCCGCGCCGTTCGACGGTTTCTTCCAGAAGATCCAGCACTCCTTCCGGCGTCGAGTGGACATGGATGAGTTCGCGGTCTCTTGTTTTGAGCATTCCGCAGATTCGTGCATTTTCGATGAATGCAAGAAGCGGATCGTAGAATCCGCGGATGTTGAGCATTCCGCACGGCTTGGAGTGATTCCGGATCTGAAGCAGACAGAGTGCGTCAAAAAATTCGTCCAGCGTGCCGAAGCCGCCCGGCATTGCAAGCCACGCGTCGGAGAGGGTGAGCATCATGGCTTTCCGTTCCGCCATCGACCGGACAATATAGGTGTTGGTCAGGTTTGTCTGGAGTTCCTCCAGAAAGAGCCCTTCCGGATAGACTCCGGTCACTTCTCCGCCGTTTTGGAGGACGGAGTCCGCGATTTTTTTCATGAGTCCGACGTTTGACCCGCCATAGACAAGTCCGATCCCCCTCAGAGCCATGAGACGCCCGAGTTCTTCCGCCGCTTTCCCGAATGCGGGATCAAGTCCGTTTTTCGAAGAGCAGTAGACCGCGAGCCGTTTGAGTTTTTTGTTGATCATACCCTTGTTCCTTCTGTTGTTTCGGGGTTTCGGGAATGTAGCGTCTGCCGCGGAAAATGCAATGGGACTGGAGGAGAACTGACGGAATTCAAATGGAATCTGAACAAAAACGGAGAAACTTATCCCTCCTGTGGAGTATTCCTGTGCCGGAAGCGGTATTGGCGGGGAGAACAGCCGAAATGACGGGAGAAACGGGTTGAGAAGTAGTTGCTGTCGGAGAACCCATGAGCAAAAGCTACTGCGGAGACGGTGTGGTCTGTCTCACGCAGCTCCTTTGCCGCCTGTTCCATACGGATTGTGTTCAGATATTCGATCGGACTTTTTTCCATTGCCGAATGGAAAAGCTGCATCAGTGAGGAGACGGAGCGGTTGATCGCGCGTGCAAGATCGTTCAGTTTCAACGGCTTGGCATGATTTTCCTCCATGAATTGAAGCAGGCGGCTGAGATCGCTGATTTCTGTGGAATAACTCTCTCCTTCGCTGGAAAAACTCCGGCAGATGAGAACGCAGAGATTCAGAAACAGCAGCTCATTGATGAAACAGCGTCCGGGGTGGTCTCCGGATTGTTCCTGCTGCATTTCTGCAAAAATCTGTTCACATTGCAGCAATTTCCGTTCGGAAAGAGTCAGACGGTTGCTGAAGCGGAATTCTTCTTTGAATTTTGTGCTGTTTTCGAAAAACAGATTGAATCCGGGCGACTCGGTGAGATCTCCGCATTTCTCCTTCAGCACTTCCTTATGAAACAGAAGATTGGCAATCTTCAGATTTTCCAGTTTTTCATAACCATGGCATTTTCCGCGGGGAATCAGAAATGCGTCACCCCGGGAAATCGGATAGCTTCCGGTTTCCGTCACATGATGCCCCTTGCCGGAACGGACGATGACCAGTTCGTCAAAATCATGTCTGTGCCATACTTCCGCCGGACGCAGATAATCAATCAAATGACAGTAGGTGGTCAGTCTGTTCGGTTCCAGATGTCTGTCCGGAATGAAATATTCGATTTCCTTTTCCATAATTTTGATTCTAAAGTTTGTCGGTGCAATTTTCTATTGTCGAAGTCTGTCCAAGAGAAAAACAGGTTTCCGTGTCGTCCAGAATCTCCAAGTTGATGTTTTCAGACAGAACCAAAATAGTATTTTTTGCCGGATATTCAAGAAAAATTATGCAATATTTAAGGTTTTATTTTTCTGCTGTGATATATTGAAGAACAATGCAGAACGGAAGATTTGTGATTTTCTGCTGCTCCGTCCCATAAAATACAGGAAAATCGCAGGAATCTGCCGGATCGTTCGAAAACGGGACTGTGGATGGGTGAGAATGGACCAGATGTCCTCGCCTGAATATCGAAACAAGGATGAAAAATGACGTTTTATCAGAATGCAATTCGTGATGAACGCATACGGGAATACGTTCCTGTATGCCGGATTCTAGCACAGAAAAATACAGTCGGCGCAGAAAAATGGATTGGGAATTGCAATATTCAGCCGTTGATTTCCGATTCCGTAGACTGTGGAAAACTGGAGAAAAATGGTTCCTTCCTGCTGGATTTCGGGATTGAACTCCACGGAGGAATCCGCATCATCAATCTCGGAGAGGAGGGGAGAATCCGGATTCGTTTCGGAGAATCGGTCGGAGAGGCGGCAGGAACACCGAATCAATGCCATGCAATCCATGATACGGAACTTGCGGTTCCCCAGTTCGGAATGGTGGAATATGGCAATACGGCTTTCCGGTTTGTTCAAATTGACAATCTCGGTGGAACGCTTCCTTTGCTCAATGTGATTGCTGTGGCATTGTTTCGTGATCTGAAGTACGTCGGAGCCTTTGAATCCTCCGATGAACGTCTCAACCGGATTTGGAAAACAGCCGCCTATACGCTTCTGCTCAATATGCAGGATTATATTTATGATGGAGCAAAGAGGGACCGTCTGGTCTGGATGGGGGATCTTCATCCGGAAATTCGTGGAATCCTTGCGGCGTTCCGGGATACCTCCCTGATCCGGAAGTCCCTGGATTTTCTGACAGCAACCACGCCCCTGCCGAATGCGATGAACAATATCAGAACCTATTCCTGCTGGTGGGTGATCAGCCTTGCGGATTATTATCATGCCACTGGTGATCTCGAATATCTTCGCCGGCAGAAGGACTATCTGCTTGAGCTGCTTGAACTTTACAGCTCCTACATAGGTCCCGATGGTGGAGAGTGTATTCCGGAACGGCGTTTTCTTGACTGGCCGAACGATGGAAATCCCGCGGCGAAACATGCCGGACTCCAGGGATTGCTTTTCTGGATGTTTCGTGCCGGTGAACTCCTGCTGACTGCGCTGGAATGCGATCCTTTTCCGGCAATTGAGGCGCAAAAGCGTTTGAAAAGGCATATTCCCGATTGTGCCGGAAGCAAAGCCGCTGCGGCAATTCAAACAGTCAGCGGGCTGAGCTCTCCCATCGATATCATTTTAAACGATCCGTTTCATGGAGTCAGCACTTTCTATGGCTTTTACATGCTTCTGGCACAGCCGACGCGTCCGGCTCTGGAGCTGATCCGTTGTTATTGGGGCGCAATGCTGGAGCGCGGCGCAACAACTTTCTGGGAGGATTTCAATCTCGACTGGTTGGAAAATTCCGGTCGGATTGATGAGTTTACACCCGAAGGGAAGTTGGATCTCCATGCTGATTTCGGTGCTTATTGCTACAAAGGGCTCCGGCACAGCCTGTGCCATGGCTGGGCGTGCGGGCCCATGCCGTTCCTGAGCGAGCGTGTTCTTGGAGTCAAATTTCTGGAACCGGGCGGAAAGAAGATTCTCATCAGACCGGAACTCGGCGGGCTGGAGTATGTTTCGGGACGCTATCCGACTCCGTTTGGTCCCGTCTCTGTTACCGTTGAGGGACCAGGCAAGGTACGAATTGAAGCCCCCTCCGAAATCGAAATCATACGCTGAAACAATCCGGAACAGGCGTATGGCTCAGGGCAGAAGCGTAGACCCGGTGCAGACTTGAAACCTGCTTCGGTCCAAGCGGAATGCCCTGAATTTCAGAATGGACGAAATCTTTTATGGGAATGAATAAAGTGTTAGGCATCCCATTTTCAGAGAACAGAAAAAAGAGTTTCCTTCTCTACTGTTTGCGTTCACATCGTGAAAACGGATAAAATATTCCGTTTTTTTTCTTTTTCGGGACTTAAAAAAATGATCTTTCGTGATATAATATCAGAACACTTCAGACAAATCCAACAAAGGAAATCGCGATGAATCACATTTTTTATATCGTCGCCTGCGCGGCGGCAATCGAAGGCGGAGGAATTTTCCGGTATCAACTGAATGAGAAAGGGGCCCCTGAACTGCTCGGGAGCAATCCGATCGACAATGCAAACTGGGTGTCGTTCTCGCCGGATCGCAAATATCTCTACTCCACCTGCACGGTCGGCGATTCCTCCGGTGTGGCGGCGTACAAGGTGAACGCGGATCTCTCTCTGACCGAGCTGAACCGGATGTCCGCAGAGGGAAAAGCCGGGTGTTACGTGATTACTGATCCCAGCGGGAAATTCCTGTTCTGCGCGAATTATCTTTCCGGCAGTGTTTCTGTTTTTTCTCTTAATGCGGACGGCAGCATCCGGGCGCGTCTCCGCAACATTCAGCACACGGGAAAAGGACCGAAGCAGCCTCGTCAGGACGGTCCTCATACACACTTCACAAACATTACCCCTGACGGCAAGTATCTGATCGTGATTGACCTCGGAATTGATGCTGTGAAGCTCTATCCCTTCGATCCGGTCAAGGGCATTGACGAGGATAACGTTTCCACGTTCCATGTGGAGCCTGCAGGATCGGGTCCGCGGCATCTGATTTTCGACCGTTCCGGAAAGATCGCCTATCTCCTCGATGAGCTCGGCAATACGATCCACTCCCTTTCGTATCAGGATGGAACGTTTCAGACCCTTCAGATCGCTTCCACTCTGCCGAAGGATTTTGAGGGCGTGACAAAAGCTTCCGCAGTCCGTCTCTCCGAAGATGAGCGTTTCCTGTTCGCTTCCAACCGCGGTTATGATTCCATTGCTGTGTTTGAGCTTGATGGAAAAGGCAGAATGAAAATGCACGATCTGCTTCTCTGCGGGGGAAGCAGCCCGCGCGATATCAATTTCCTTCCCGGACTCAAGAAGTTCGCTTCGGCGAATGAATTTTCCGATACGGTCTTCTTTTTCGATTACGACGCTGCTACAGGAAAGCTTACTCCGGATGGACATGTCCTCACACACAAGCGTCCGCTGGCAATTGCCTGGTAATCCGAATTGACATACCGGATGCGTCTCCGTTCTTTTTGAGCGCATCCGGTTCTTTTTTTGCGATGAAACAATCCAATTCCCGTAAATTGTACGATCTGACCGTTGATCTGCACGGTATGTGCGTGGAAGAGGCGATGACTCTTCTGACCGGGATCATCAACAGAAACCGGAAACCCGGACGAAGCATTCTTGTCGTTCATGGAAATGGAACGGGTACTTTACGTTCGCATGTTCGCGGTGCGCTCCGAAGCGGACGTCTTCCGTGCCGGACCTTTTTTTTCGGCGAGGACATCGGTGCTCCGGGGCTGGATGGCGTTACCGTGATTCATACTTGAACGGGTCCGTGGCAAAAATTTTGTCCGGACACCATCTTCCGGGCAGGTGCGGGTTGTGGCACTTGCCCGGAATCAACGATAAAATTTTATTTGGCGCTTTTTGCCATGAACGTTACTTCCACCATCTGTCCGGCCTTGACGCTGATCTTCTGCATGGCACGTTTGTCATGATTGGCTCGGACACAATATTTTCCGGATGCGGCTCCCTCTGTACAAAGGACTCCCTGGTGGAGATTCCAGCCATCGGGAAGCCCTTTTGCATTCATCGTTTCGAAATCCCCGTTTTTCAAAACAGCCCCTTTGACTGTGAATTTATCATAACAGATGTTTTTGTTTTTCTGATTGCTCATGATATTGAAATCAATTGTCCCATCCGCTTTGGGGGTGATTTGAAAGGAGTATTGCTTCCAGTCTGGTGTTGCGTTTGCGCGAATGAGAAGACGCTGATCCTGCTTCTCCTTCATCCAGATTGCGGGGGAGGCGGTTACTCCTTTGGAAACGGAATTGCAGATCAGGCCGGTTGTCGCCGCGAGATCAATCCGGATGTCTTCCGCGGCAAATCCGGCTGCGGAAATGGTGAGCGCCAGTGCAAAAAGTATTTTTTTCATGTTTGCTCCTTCCATGTTGAAAATGGTTATTTGAATTCGAGTTTTACGTTGTCAAAAGTGACTTTTCCAGTTGTGGCGCTTCCGAGACCGAGCTCCACGGTCAGGAAATCCGTATTGTTCTTCAGCTCGATTGGAATCTGATACAGTTTCCAATCACCGTTGTTTACAATATCTTTTTTCAGGAATGCTTCCGCATAGTTCTGTCCGCCGCGATTCATGAGCGCACGGATGAAAAGCCCGTGTTTTCCTTTTCCTTCTGAACCGGTTTTCACATTTTCCATTTTCGCAAGGAACGTGAGGCGCGCCCGGCTGTACTTTCCCGCTGGAAGTTCCACCCTCTGATGGATGACTGCCGGAACCGTCTGTTCCCGGAAGACTTCCACACACATTCCTTTTCCCGTATACCCCGTCTTTCCCGCACAGAGAAATTTCGTGCTGAAACGGACGTCATGGAACCAGAAGTCCGGCTCACCGAAGCGTTCCTGTTCAAAAGATCCGTTTTTCAGAAATTCTTTTTTCCCGGTAAGGAACAGCGGATAATGGAAGCGTTCCTTGAAGGACATGCCGCGGATTCCTCTGATTCGTTCTTTAGCTCCATCGCTCCGCGTGACGATCAGATCTATTCCAATGTACTCTTCCTGAATTGGAATACGGAACTCGGTTTGATATCCGGATGATGTCTTTTCCGTACGGAATTCAAACGGATTGTTCTGTTTTTTCCCACGTTTCAAGGCTCCTTTTCCGCCTGTTGGAGTCCCGTAGAACTGGAGCGGATATGTTGCATTCAGATCCAGATTGGAGAATGGCTGTTTATCCAGAAAAAGTTCGATGCAGCTGCCTTCGTGAAAGACTTTGCCGGGTCTGGGGGTCGAGTCCTTGACGTCGGCTTTTACGATCAGGTGTTTCCCATCAAAGGAGAGTTCCGCCGAACTTCCGTTTTCCAGGTCTATTCTTGCGGGAAGTGAATATGCCGGAGTTTCCGGAATCTGCGGAATCCCGGTCAGCGGCTCGTTGAAGTCTTCGACTGCAATGATGCTCCGGTTCGGATTCTGCCGGAAGGAAAATTCCACAGGAAGAGAACCGATTGCCGATTCGATTTCAATGGGAAGACCGGTCAGGTTTTTTCCTTCGAAAAAGATTGTTTTTCCGAATCGTCTGGCTCGGATTTCCACCGGATTCTGAAGTTGAAACTTCGATCCGTTCAATAATTTTTCCACCTCAACAGGAGTCCCGGCGACATAGTACGGCTCGAATTTGAGTTTGTATTTCGTTTCTTTAACCGGATTTCCGTAAATATCCAGGACTTGAGCCGAAGCGTTTCCGGGAATCCAGATGCTGCCGGAAGGACGCATGTCATAGAGGAATCCGAGCGCTTTTTTGCCGTCTTTGCTCTGGAAAAGTCCGGCGCGGACCCAGCGGGAGAGGGGGAGTTCCCGAACAGAATCCATGTCTTTCAGAAGGACGGAGAGTGCATTGGTTGCTGCAAAGACATCGTTCGGCGCGGCAAGCCCATTGACATTGACCTGTCGATAGAATGCCGTTGGCGTGTTGGCGACGGTCGCTTTGACACCGTTCAGAAAGCCGTCGAGAAACTGACGCGCGATTTCGTTGGCTCCGAAGCGTTCCTTGTTCAGATAGTAGTTGATCTGTTTGGAATAGGCAGTCTGGAGGTAATAGTTTTCCGTGTTCCAGAGCGGTTTTTTGACTTTCAGAGTGTTGGAGATGTCGCGGACAACATCGCGGTAACGGAAATACATTCCATTCATGTAATCGAGTCCGCAGTTGTAGGGATGAAATGCAATTCCATCGAGCCAGTTGACGTAATCTGGATTCGCTCGATTGAGCTGCTGACACCATCCGACGATATTCATTCCAAAATCACCGGTTACGCCGTTGCCGAGAACAATGGAGTCCGGCTGAACCTTTTTGATCGTTTCATAGGTGTACTTGCAAAGATCGATGAACCATTTTGCATGTCCCTCCGGCGGATGGATGAGCAGGCCGGGTTCGTTGCTCATTTCCCAGATTTTGACATCATCCTTCCATGAGTTCAGAACGAACTCCAGATAACGGTCGTAAACATCCTTGACCGGTACCATCAGGACACCGTCGCGGTTGTCCTTTGTGACCTTGTGCCATTTTGCCAGATAAGGTGGAAAGCCCTGGCGTCCTCGTTTGAGAACCTCCTGAATGTTTGTGCGGGTATTGAAACTTCCGACGAGGCAGAAGACGGGTTCGATCCGATATTTTTTCATCATTTGGATGGCATTGTCAAGGGGTTCCTTCCGGAATTTTCCCTGTTCCGGTTCCACGGCTCGCCAGTATCCCCAGACACGACCGAGAGCCTGTCCGCTGAGGCGCATGTCGCGGAAGAGTTTTTCGAATCCTCCCGCAAGACAGATGAACGTCGTTTCCAGCGGATCTCCTGTGTAGAAATGGATTCCATTGTCCGTATTGGATCCCAGCGCCCAGCCGGGAGAGAAGCGCGGGTGATCGACAGGATCATGAATGATTGCGAAATCTCCGCCGATTCGTTCCGGTGCAAAACCGTTCAGATTCAGATGCGCGGCAAATGCCCCGTACTGTTCCGGTTTCCAGCGAACGCTTCCCTCGTAAACTCCATCCGCCTGCCGTGTCAATGTGACTGGAAGGACCGCCGCCTGTTTCTGGTCGTGGAAGATACGGATTTCCGCTTTTCCGGAAATCGTTTTTTCCCGCGAATCAAGAATGGCGCGAAAGGTCATTTTCACAGGTTCTCCGGTCCGGTAAAGCGAAGTAACCTTATCGAATGTCACCGCATATTCGTCCTGTGGTTTTGCTGGAGCGTCGATGCGGGTAAACCGGAAGTTATCCAGGTAAAGTGTGTTGATTTCATCGCGTGTGCCTGTCAGGACCCAGATGCTGTAAAAATTCGTATAGCCTTTGATTTTGAAGCGCTTGGAGAATCTCTGCCACTGATCGGTTGGACGGAATCCGAAACCGTTGATCATGGGATAATAGCGGTCTTTGTCGTAATCTGTGTTTGCGCGGAAGTCGATGCGGAAGAGCTGATTCGGGGTATAGTTCCCGTTTTCGTTCGGTCCTGCTTTGGCATCGAAGGAGATTTCCACTTCGCAGGCATCGTGAATGTAGAAATCCTCCAGAGAGAAGCGATAGGATCGAAGTCCTTTGTAACCGGGAAGCATCACACATTTGCCGGGATTTCCTCCGGAAACTGTGACCGGATAATAGATCCGGTCCGGATTGGCCTTTACCTCTTTCCTGCTGATTTGAATATTTTCAAATTTGAATCCGGGGGCGGGACCGTTTTCGGTTCCGAGTTCCGCAGAGGAGTTGTTGTTGATGGTTTTCGCAGTTGCGAAAAGAGAGATGGCTGAAAGCAGCAGAGTAATCGGAGCTTTTTTCATAAAACGTTTTTCCTTGGGAATATGGGATCTGATTTTCCTGTTTTTTCTTTGTTTCATCTGGAACGGGGGGAGATGGTTACGGTTTGAATCCGGCTTTTAGAATCCGGTCGGCGGTGCCGCTGTAGGCTCGGGTGGCGAGTACTCTGGCTTCTGTCAGATGTTCCGCGTGTCCGTCGGCGAAAAGATAACCGGCTGTACCGTGGTGCCGGAGGTAGTTGACAGTTTTTTTCGATCCGCTTCCGGTGTAGTCTGCCCCGAACAGGAAAATGCTTCCCGGCTGGACACCTTCCGCCATGCTGACGGCCTGTGCGGGAGAAGCAATCTGCGTGTTTTTTCTGGTTCGGCCCGGCTGATCGTTGTGGTTGTTGACCGCGCCTCCATGCAGAAACGGATTGATGTGGTAGTTCGTGATGTTGCTTCCGTAAAGCAGATTCGGATCAGCAGGACAGGAAAACGATCCGATTCTCCGGGGATAATGATAGCCCCATGCAACGCCGTAGGGACCGGTTCTTGCCCATGCAGCCCATGCAGCTGCGGAGGTCGGGGAATTTTCGTTGAATCCGCAGAGCATTCCGATCCAGATGCGGTAACGGATGTCGATGGAATATTCGGTTCCGTCGCCGTTCCAGTTCGGAACCAGCCAGTCTTCAAAGTCTCCGGAGTACTGGGTGCTGGCGATTCCGAGCTGTTTCATGTTGTTGAGACATCCTGCAGTCTGCGCTTTCCCGCGTGCTCTGTTCAGCGCGGGCAGAAGAAGACTCGCCAGAATCGCAATCACCGTAATTACGATGAGAAGCTCTACAAGAGTAAATTTTGTCTGGAATTTTGAGATGGAATGACTGTTTTTCCGATTTGAATTTCTCTTTTTTTCTCTTTGTTTCATGTTTTCCTTCCGGTTGAGGGACCATGAGATTTCTTTCGCCTTATGGACAGAATCCGGCTTTCAGGAATCTGTCTGCGGCTCCGTCGTATCCGTGTGTTGAAAGAGCTTTTCCTTCGGTTACCTGTTCGGTGTGTCCGTCGGAAAAAAGAATTCCGGCGGTGCCGTTGTGGCGGGTGTAGTTGATGGTGTTTTTCGATCCGCTTCCGGTATAATCGTTGCGAACAGGAAAATAGATGTCGGCTTGATGCCTTCCCCCATGCTGACAGCCTGCGCGGGCGAGGCCACCTGCGTGATTTTACGGGTTCTTCCCGGACGGTCGTCATTACTGTTGACCGCGCCCCCATGCAGAAACGGATTGATGTGGTAATTGGTCACATTGGAGGCCCAGAAGAGGAGATCCGGATTCGCCGGACAGGAAAATTGACCGATCCTCTGTGTGGAATGGCATCCCCAGGCAACTCCATAGGGGCCCGGTTTTGCCCAGGCGGCTGCCGTCCGTGGTGTGTTTTCATGAAATCCGCAGAGCATCCCGATCCAGATGCGGTGTTTGAGGTCAATGGAGTATTCGGTTCCGTCACCGTTCCAGTTCGGGACCAGCCAGTCGTCGAAATCGCCTGAGTACTGGATGCTGGCCATGCCGAGCGATTTCAGATTGTTGAGGCAGGCTGTCGACTGCGCCTTTCCGCGTGCCTGGTTCAGCGCGGGCAGAAGAAGACTCGCCAGGATCGCAATGATGGCTATTACGACGAGAAGCTCTATCAGCGTAAAAATACAAATTCTCTGTTTTCCGGAAAGGCGCCCTTCGTGGATTTTGAATGCGCTCCGTAAAGTTCTGTCCGGCATGATTTCGTTTTCCTTTCCTTGCAGTTGTTTTTTGTAATTATAGCACATTCCCCGGATTCTGTAAATGTATTTCTTGTTGTTTTTTTTTGGACTTTTTGTAAATAAGGCCATTCTTGCTGTGGAAAGAATGAATAACATTCCCGGGAATTTGCATTTTTTGAAAATTCACTTATTGTAAAGACAGGAGGTGGCGGACATGACGGAAAACCGGGGGTTGAAGTACAACAACGATTTTTTCTGGAATCAATTCCTTGCGGAGCTTGATGTGAAAGTCATCAAAAGCGGACTGGCATATGAGATTTCCACCTGGTCCACGCTTGTGAATTATTCAGGAGAGATCTACTATCGTCTTTATCTGCCGTTCAGCGGGAAATTCCGGATTGTCCATCCGGATGGAGCTGTCCTGATTCATCCGGGAGGAATTTACCTGATTCCCTGCGCCACGCCGCTGAAGTATGAGGGGATTGAACCCTGTTCCCATTACTGGATTCATTTTGTTTCGAAACAGCTTCAGACGATCCCGATGCTGAGTTATCCGCTGGAAGTCCCCCTGGATGACCCTGCTCCGTTGCAGGCAAAATTCCATTCCGTTTTCGAGCTTGTTAAGGATTGTTCCACGTTTGCCGATGCCGTGAAGATAAAAAACACGGTGACGGAACTCCTGGTTCCGTTTTTGGAAATGATGTCCGGGCATCTGCCGGATGCGCTTCCGGTTTCCGACTTTATGAAAGTGGTGGATTACATTGATCTTCAGTTGAACCGCAACATTGAGGTTGCCGAACTCAGCGCCCTGCTCGGGATGTCCCGTGCGGACTTTTCCGCCTCTTTCCGGAAAGTATTCGGCGTTCCGCCCAAACAGTATATTTCCATTCGGAGACTGTTTCATGCCAAGCACCTTCTCATGGAGACTGCGCTGCCGATCAAGGAGATTGCGCTGCGCTGCGGCTATCGCGACGAATTTTTCTTTCACCGCATTTTCAAGAAGTACGCAGGAATTCCTCCGGCAAGATACCGGAAATATTCTGTCTACTGAATCTGCTCCTTAGAACTTTGCAAAGGAGACGTAGATCAGAATCACCACAAGAATCAGAGCGGCACCGACATATTTCGCATGTTTCCATGTGGTCATATCGACCGCTTTCACATCCTGCTGGATGAATGGCGTTTTGAGTCCTGCGAATTTTGCCCAGAGCAGCATATAAGCGATCAGCAGCAGAAAGACCGCGCCGAGGAAGTGGTATTCAATTCCTTTGATCCAGTGGTTGAACGGCGGAATAAAATATCCGACCGCAATGATGACGCATCCGGCGACCAGTGCGGTTTTTGCCGCAATTGCCGGTGTGTATTTCGAGAGCATCCCGACCAGGACAATGGAGAAGATTGGAATGAAATAGATCCCGTTCATCTTCTGAAGATAATCGAAAATGCTTCCCGTATTTGCCAGCAGCGGTGCGATGATCATGGAAGCAATTGCGATGATGAATCCGAAAATTTTGCCTGATCGGACCATCTGCGCTTCGGTTGCCTCCTTGTTGATGACCTCTTTGTAGATTCCGAGGCTGAAGAGCGTGCAGGTGGCGTTGAGGCCGGAATTGAAGGAGCTCAGGATGGCGCCGGTCATGACTGCGGCAAAAAAGCCTGTCAGCGGTGCGGGAAGGACAAGGGAGACAAGTTTCCCGTAAGCGTCATCGGATTTGATTCCGGTCTCGCCGCCGATCGTTGTGAAAATGTAGAATGCAATGATACCGGGGATCACCAGATACAGCGGTCCGATCAGTTTCAGGAATCCGCAGAGCAGAACCCCTTTCTGTCCTTCCGCAAGAGAGCTTGCAGCGAATGTTCTCTGAATGATCTGCTGATTGGTGCACCAGTAGAACATGTTGATGATCAGAATGCCGGTGAAGAGTGTGGCAAACGGAACTTCCGTGTCCGGTCCGCCAATGGAGTTGAATTTGTCGGGAATTGTATTTCGGAGGATGGAGAATCCTTCCATCCATCCCTGTCCCTGGGTTCCGCCGATGTAATGAAGCCCGAAATAGAGAATCATGAATCCGCCGACCAGAAGTCCGACTCCATTCAGCGTATCGGAAACCGCCACGGACCGCAGTCCGCCGAACAGTGCATAGACCATTCCAACGATTCCGACAAACCAGACCATCAGCCAGAGATTTGCGGATTCACTGGACAATCCCGTCAGGGAAGGGACATCCATGATTCCGCTCAGTCCCGTTGCGCCCGTGTAGAGAATGATCGGCAGAAGAATCAGCATGTAGGCAATCAGAAAGATGATATTGGTGATGATTGCCGTTGTCCGGTCGAACCGGATGTGCAGATATTCCGGCAGGGTTGCAATGCCGCTTTTGAGAAAACGCGGCAGAAAGAACATGGCCATGGCGACCAGTGCCAGTACAGCGACCACTTCCCACGCCATGACACAGAGACCGTACTTGAAAGCGGAACCGTTGAGTCCCACCATCTGTTCCGTGGAGAGATTCGTCAGAAGCAGGGAACCTGCGATGAACGGGTAGGTCAGAGAGCGCCCCGCGAGAAAGTATCCTTCTTTGGATTTGACATCTTCTTTTCGCGTCATCAGCCATGTGATGAACGCTACCAGAGCCGTGAAAAACAGGAACGACGAAATCGTAATGATATGCTGCATTCTTTGAACTCCTTAAATTCCTTAAAAATACTGTTCCCTGTATTTTACTTGTCCGGAGTGAAAATGTCAACATGCCTTTGTTCTTTATCCGGAATAAAAGAGAAAAAAGAAATGCGGCAGCGTGAGGAATCCGGCTGCTCTACACGGATTCCGTTCCGGAACATGCGTTGAGATGATGGTTTCGGAGAATCGCCGCGGCGTGGGCAATCTGTTCCGGCGAAGGCGCTTCGGTTTCCGGCATGGTGTCTTTCCTTTCAACTGCGGTATATTTGCTCCGCGCGAGGGCATGGTACGGAAGAAGTTTTACGGATTCGATCTTGAGTTCGCCGAGGAGTTCCCCGGTTCGTTCCATATTTTCATCCGAATCGTTGCAGCCGGGGACAAATGGAATCCGGATCTCGATTTCCGCTCCCCGTTCAGAAAGAAAGCGGAGATTGTCCAGAATGCGCTCATTGCCCTGACCGGTCAGTTTCCGGTGTTCGGAGGAGTCCGCGTGTTTGAAATCGACAAGGAATCGGTCAGTGACAGGCAGGACTGCTTCGAGTGCCGGACGAGGAACGAAGCAGCAGGTATCCAGGGCTGTATGCAATCCGACAGCTTTGAACTGTTTCAGCAGTTCCAGACAGAACTCCGCCTGAAAGAGCGGTTCTCCTCCCGAAAGTGTCACACCCCCGCCGGATTGTTCGTAAAAAATCCGGTCCTCCAGCGCCACTGCGACAGCTTCTTCCGGTGTGATCCGTTTTCCATAGAGCCTGAGTGCTCTGCCGAGACATGCCGCTTCACAGAGCCCGCATACGGTACAGGTGCTCCGCTTGAAGTGGTGTTCGTCTCCCTGCATTGAATGCGATCCGGATGGACAGACTGCGCTGCATTCTCCGCAGTGGAGACATTTATGAGCATAGTATGCAAGTTCCGGCTGTGGGGAAAGGCTCTCCGGATTGTGGCACCAGAGACAATGGAGCGGACATCCTTTCAGAAAAAAAGTGGTTCGGATTCCGGGCCCGTCATGAACGGCAAAGCGCTTGGGTTCCAGAACGATTCCCGTGATGTTCATATTGTTTCCTTCCAATTCATTCCGCGATATTCCGGGCGCGTTCGATGTAGGCGTCCTGTTCTTTTTTTGCGAGTTCTGTGAAGCGGACGTTCCAGCCGCAGACGCGGATCTGCAATCCGGTGTAGCGATCCGGATGTTTCTGGGCATCCTCCAGAACGGCCGCATCGAAAATATTGAAATGGATGGCAACACCATGATTCAGCAGATACGTGAAGAGGAGTCCCCGCATCGCGTCGAGTCCTTCCTTGCCCTGGACGGTGGCAGGGTGCATCATTACATCGAGAGGGAAGTCTCCGGGGAAGGTGGCTGCGTCTAGACGGGTTACGGAGCGGATCAATGCGGTGACCCCATTGGTATCCATCCCCATTGCAGGAGAGAGATTTTTGGACATTTCATCTCCGGCGAAGCGTCCGTCGGGAGTTGCACCGGTGCGTTCCCCGAGTGTGATAAAGGTCCGCGCGGAGTGTCCCGACGCTTCGTAGACACCGCCGCGTGAGTTCGGACGCAGATTGATTTTGTTCCCGAGAAAGCGGGCAATCATTTCCGCATAAAAATCAACTTTGTCGATGCCGTTTCCGTATTTGAGTTCAGAACGCCGAATGCGGAGGCGGAGCTTTTCATGCCCTTTCCAGTTCCTGTTGAGGATATCCCGGAATTCCTTCAATGAGAGTTCCTTCTTTTCAAAGACGAATTCCTTCACCGCCATCAGCGCATCGACGGCACTTCCGAATCCGGCATTCAGGATACTGGAGTTATTGTAGACGCATCCGTTGGAAAACGCGTCGCGCGCCGTCTCCAGACTGCTGGGAATCGTGGCGGAATACATCTGTGCCGGATTGATCCGGTGGAGATGACGTTCAAACGCGCGTGAGCAGGAGATGATCCCTTCAATGATGTTGTCGAGCCAGAGAAGATAGGCGTTGTAGAAGTCGTCGAACGTTCTGATTTCTTCAAGTTTCGGAGCTTTGGATTGGAAAACGCGTCCGGTTTTCGGATCTTTGCCATTGTTGAAGATGAGTTCAAAGGGCTTCAGCATGTTGATGTGCCCGATTCCGGTGGTGTTGCCCAGAACGCGCGGGACGAATTCATAGCAGCCGCGGATATCGCAGGTGCGCGCGAGCTCCTCGGAATAGCCGATCGACATCATGGCACGCCGAATCGACTCCTCCGAGACAAAGACAATGCTGTTGTGACCTCGCCGGATCATATCCAGCGCTTTGTCGAGAAACTCCTTTGGCGTGTTCCGGGCGACTTTGATCTGGATTTTCGGACTCGGGATGGCGAGTTTGTCGAAGACGTCGAGAATCAGAAAGGAGAGATCATTGATTTCCGTCGAACCGTCCGCTTTGGTTCCGCCGAGATAGAACGGATGACCCCAGTAGTTGTTGATGGATGCCCACTGCATAAGGAAACAGGCGAAGAATTCACGGATCTGCTCTTCCGTAAAGCGTCCCTCTTCCAGATCGCGTTGATAATAAGAATAAATCATACGGTCGAGATTGCCGAGAGAACGGACCTGCATCCGGTCGATATGCTCACAGAACATGAAATGCAGATAGATGATCTGAAGGACTTCGTAGGTGTTGCGCGGTTCGCCGGTGCGGAGCTGTTTGAGACATTCCGCTTCGGCGAGCATGCGGGGATTCCCGTTCGCGTGTTCTTCCGCATAGCGGATGAACCGGTCGAGCATTTCCAGAACGGCGTTGAGCGTGATGGCAATGCCGTCGAAATAGGCTTTTGCGTCTTCGGTCATTCCTCCGCGGCGTTCCCGTCTGGTGCGGTACTGCTCCAAACGTCGGAGAAGCCCTGGAAAGCCGAGGGTCAGGATGGAATCCCAGTCGGGAACGGAGTGATCGAAATCCTTCCACATGCTGTGGAGTCCGGCGTCGTTCCGCGCGTTTTGAATCTCATTGCTTTCCCTGAGATACATTTCATTGACTTCATGGTCCCATTGTTCGATGATCGGCGTAATGGGACGTCTGTTCCGGTCGAAACAGGCGAATCCGGGGAACCAGTCGTGCGGATTGACGTCGATTCGAATGTTCCGGCAGATATATTCGAAGAGCCGTCCCTTGATAACCGGATGCGGAAGTCCCTTCATGGTTTCCGCCAGCGGCAGAATATGGTTCCGGACCGTTTCATTGTCCAGTCCGGTCGAAGGATCGAAGACCGGATTGCGGAATTTCCCGAACAGGTACTCTTTGTCTTTTTCAAATGCGGCATATGGCATGAGCGTGTTTCCTTCTGTTTCTTTTACAGTATATCATGAATTTCCGATAAAAAGAATACATAAAAATCAGGAAAAAATATACTTTTGTGATTGAAAAAAGAGATCTTCCTGATAGATTCCCAAAAAAAGGAGATGCCTCTCATGCCAGTGGTCAACAGGAACGATGCAATGACCGTTGCCGATCGGATGGTGCTGCGGATCCGTCATTTTGCCCGGGGTACCTATCCGGATGCGGATGGAAGTCCTGGTGCGCTGCCGGTCAATCGTTTTTTTATGCCTGTGCGGAATCCGAACGGAGAAGCATGCTACATGGAAGATGAGCTGGTCCATGAAACGCTCCGTCCCGGTTATGCCTATTTTATACCGCTGTTTCACTCCGCCCGGGTCCGCCTGGATGCGGAGCTGGAGTTCCTTTCCATTCAGTTTACGCTGGAATTGTACGGAGGAGTGGATTTGTTTTCGCGGATTCCATCCATTCGAGTCATTCCCGGAGCCTCCTGGCTTGCCCGTGGTGAAGCGGCGTTCGCGGAGCCGGACAATTTTATTTCGGCTGCAAAGATTTGTGCTCTTACGGAGGATTTCTCCGCCCATCTGCTGGGTACCATGACGGCGGAGCAGATCGCATTTGCGACCGCTTTCGGAGAGTTTCAGAAGGAACTGGACTACATTCAAAGTCATTGTCTTGCGACGACTACGGTCGAAGAGCTTGCCGCCCTGCGGGGAATCCGCCGGGAGGTGTTTTCCCGGAATTTCACGTTGTCGGTCGGGATTTCCCCGAAACAATTCCTGACCCGCTGTCTGGTGAACCGAGCCTGTGATCTGCTTTTGCGCGGCAACCGTCTTGTCCGGGAGGTTGCATTTGAACTTGGGTTTGCCAACGAGTATTATTTTTCACGCTTCTTCAAAAAACAGACTGGTCTTTCTCCGCTTCATTTCCAGCATTACTATCAATCTCAGAATCCGCCTGAAATCACAGGGAAGGGGTGATGCGCAGAAGAGGATACGGGAAATCTGGAAAAAGAAGTGTCTGTATTTTTCCGGAAAACAGATTGTCTTTTCCTCTCCTCCGTGCTATATTCCACGGATTCCGTTTCCGATTGCAAACATAACCCGGGGGTGATTGCCATGCTGTGGGAGGTCTTGAAAAATCCGGTCCTGATTTCTGTTGTGATCCTGCTGGTGCTGTCGGCTTTGCGGCTGAATGTTGTGTTTTCTCTGATCATCGCGGCTCTATCCGGCGGACTGCTTGCCGGGAAGGGGGGCGTCGAGACAATGAACGCATTCGGAACCGGCCTTGCCAGCGGTGCAAAAATCGCCTTCAACTATGCGATGCTGGGGGCGTTCTCCATTGCAATTTCCCGTTCCGGAGTGACAGAGCTGCTGGCTCGCGAACTGTTCAAACGGATTGGCGGTGAAGTGACACCGAAAAAACTCTTTGTTTTCAAATACACTCTCCTGCTGATTCTGACTCTTGCGGCGGTTTCGTCGCAGAATTTGATTCCTGTTCATATTGCGTTCATTCCGGTTCTGATCCCGCCGCTGCTGCAGGTATTCGAAAAGATCCGTCTTGATCGGCGTGCCGTGGCGTGTATCCTCACATTCGGGCTGATCACGCCCTATATGTTTCTGCCGTTCGGATTCGGTCGAATCTATTTGAATGAGGTGCTGATCGGCAATCTCAACAGCAATGGCCTTGCGGTGAGTGCTTCCCTCGCTCCGAAGGCGATGCTGATCCCCGCGCTGGGGATGGTTGCCGGGTTGCTGATCGCTGTATTCATATCCTATCGCCGCCCGCGTGATTACGATCGTGCTGAGACGGAGACAAAGGTGATGGAACCGGCCGAGATCCGTCCTTGGAACGTGGGGGCGGGAATCGTCGCAATTCTCATCGGTCTTGCCGGACAGATCTGGCTGGATTCGCTGGTGATTGCCGCGCTTGCCGGGATTCTTGTTTTTGTGATCGCCCGTGTAATCTCTCTGCGCGATACTTCGGATGTTTTCACGCAGGGGGTCTATCTGATGGGCGGAATCGGTATCGTGATGATCGCCGCCAGCGGCTTTGCCGAGGTCATGAAGGCGACTGGAAGCGTGAAGGCACTTGTGGATGTGGTTTCGGTAGGGATCGGGGATCAGCGCGGTCTGGCGGTCTTTCTGATGCTTCTGATCGGTCTCATCATCACGATGGGAATCGGTTCCTCTTTTTCCACCGTACCTCTGATTGCCGCCATTTATGTTCCTCTCTGTGTACAGCTTGGAATTTCTCCGCTGGCGACGATTTCAATTGTCGGTGTTGCCGGAGCGCTCGGTGACGCGGGGTCTCCTGTTTCCGAATCGGTCCTCGGACCGACTGCCGGACTGAATGCGGACGGTCAGCATGATCATATCTACGATTCAACCATTCCGACGTTTATCCATTACAATATTCCGCTTCTGATTGCAGGCTGGATCGCAGGGATGATTCTGTAAAGTTTCCTGAATTTTTTCCGAACGGAAGCTCTGGTTCCTTTCAAGCGGTTGGCGGATGCGGCAGTTCTGGAGCATCTCCGGCGTTCCGGTATCCGCGCGGCGTGGTCCCCTTGTATTTGCGGAATACTGTGGCAAAGTAGTTGCTGTCATTGAATCCGCAGAGATTTGCAATGCGGGACACAGAAAGCTCCTTATGGAGTCTCAGATATACTTCGGCTTCCCGGATGCGCCGTTCGTTCAGAATCAGTCGGAAACTTTTTCCGGTGTGTTTCTTGATCTGTTCTCCCAGATAATTCGGTGTGACCCGGAGCGTTTCCGCGGCATCTTCCACGGAAATGTCTTTGGAAAAATTGCAATCGATGAAAAAGAGACTGTTCCGGACATAATATTCCGGCGTCCGCTGTTTTCCCTTAGCTCCCCCTGTCCGGCTCCAGATTCCGATTTCAATCCGGATGAAACGTTCCAGAAAATCGGCATACTGACGCAGCTCTTTTTCTTTCGTTCCCGCAACACTTTCCATGAGAGGGGCTTTTCCGGATTCCCTTGCAGGAACTTCTTTTCGGAATCCACCGAGATAGAGAACTGCAATCAGTTTTCCCTCAATCAGAACGGGACGGACGTAATCCCAGATTCCAAACGGACATACTCCGGAGAAACTTCTTCCTCTGGAGGCAATCTCCAGGCTCTTTGCTTTGTTTTTGATACATGCCTTGATCTCTCCGTGCATCTTGTTGAATCGGCAGAATTCACCGTGGTGGAGAGATTGATCCGGTTCCAGACGGAGAGCGGAGCAGTCCAGAAATGCTGGATGCAGAATGTGGACGCTGGCTACGGCTCCCGTCTCTTTTTCAATGTATCGAAGAACGGATGACAGTTTCATGAAACACTCCGGTATTCACGCACAATATAATCCCGGATTTTTCTTTTGCAATTTTTCCCTTCTTCCGGGCATTTTATTTTCCTGTTTTTTTTACTTTCCCTATTGACAAAAAATATAAAATAGAGTATAATGAAAAAAATGGAAATTAGTTTCCAAAAATCAGGGAGAACCGTTTGGAATGTCAGAAATCATGAATATCAAGGAGTTTGCCCGGATTACTGGCTTTTCTCCGGCTTCGATTTCGCGGGCGTTTTCCAACCGGTCGCGGGTGAACGGAAAGACTGCGGAAGAGATTCTGCGGCTTGCGGAGAAATACAACTATCGCCCGAACCGTGCTTCCGCGGCGAGTTTCGGCAACCGGACGCAGAGCGTCGGTGTGATGATTCATTCGCTCAACATCGACTATTTCGCCGCGATTTTCCGGGGGATCCAGAATGAAATGCTGAAACATTCGTATCTGGCTATCTATCAGGAGGTTCTCACGGAAACATCCAATCTGCAGACGCTTCAAATGCTGATTGATCATCGTGTGGATGGCATGATTATGATTGATCTGCCGCGTGATCTGAACCGGAACGAGAAGTTCGAGATCGCCCGGATGAAACTGCCGGTCGTCGTCATCGACAGGCCGCTGGGGTTTCCTCCGGAGATCGATTCCGTGGAGACCGACGACGAAAACGGCGGACGCCTCCTTGCGGAACATCTGCTAGCTCTCGGACATCGCCGATTTTCCCTCTACTGGCTCCCCTCCAATCCCGGATTGCGGATGGTCTCGTTCCGCAATGCCGTGGAGATGCGAGGCGCCGTCTGTGAACTGTGGAACTGGAATACCGTTACCGACGACGATCTGATCCGCCGCTTCCAGTCCCCCGATGCTCCGACGGCAGTCTTCCCTCACAACGATGTTCTGGCGGCACATCTCTATAAACTCATTCGTGCCGCAGGACGGAAGATTCCGGATGAGATCAGCGTGGTCGGCTATGCCGATCTTGCTCTTGCCGGACTGCTCGAACCGGAGCTGACTACAATCCGGCAGGATGGTTTCGAGGTCGGAAAAGCCGCAGCGGAACTCCTTCTGGATAAGATTTACGGGAGAAGCCGACAACCGGAACACCGGATTCTTCCTGTCCGGCTGATTGAAAGAAACTCAGCGAGTGTCGCTCGCGAACAGGAAAGGAACTGATCAAATGAAATGCCGACTTTATTTTACAATAATTGAACTTCTAGTCGTTGTTGCAATTATTTCAATACTTGCATCACTGCTTCTTCCGGCGTTGAATCGGGCACGGGAGAGCTCCTCCAGAATTACGTGTATCTCGCAGGAGAAGCAGATTGCGCTTGCGCATGCCCAATACATCGGGGACAATCAAGAGTGGATCGTTCCCGGCGTGGCGAAATCCCCGATCTGGGAGCCGGAGAAAAACCATGGATGGGATGTGCTCCTGTGGGGATATCTGTCCCGGATTCCCGTGGCTCGCTTTGCCGATCAGATGATGTACAGGAAATCCATTTTCTGCTGTCCTTCCGATATCCGGAACACCTATCGCCGATCTTACACGCTGAATCAGAAGCTGACGATTGTGACCACCGGGGATGGGGAGTATTCAGGACTTCCGAAGTACAAACTGCATCAGTTGAAACGTCACGCGTCCATGATTCTGTTTTCCGAATTTTACCAGTACCGGAGCGGTTCAAGCACGTATCACAATCGTTTGTTTGAACTGCAGTATGCGGCAACCGGCGATTTTTCGTGGCCTTCCATTGAGCAGCGATGTTTCCATGGGGGATTTTACAATAATACGGTCTTTCTTGATATGCATGCTGCTTCGGTGGATCCGCGTATTTACCGGGATGCAAAATACTGGCAACCATAAAAACAAACAAGGATGAACAATGAAACTTACACCTCTGCTGCTCTCCGCTCTCTGGATGCTTCCAGCGCTTCTGTCCGGATTCAACTCCAGCAAGGAGGCCCTTGATGCAGGAAACAAAGCACTGTTGAAATCGAATTATTCCGACGCGGAAGCCTGTTTCGCTGAAGCGGAAAAACTGGCAAAAAATCCATGGGAGAAAACTTGTGCCATCCTGAAATCCGCGGAGGTTCTTGAGAAAGAGAAAAAAATCGGGGAGTGCGAGCAGAAACTCCAATCAATTCTTCTGCTGGAAAATGCGTCTCCGCGCATTCGGACGATCGGTTTCAAGTCCCTTGGTTTCCTGTTTCAGAAACGGGGCGCTTATGAGAAAGCCATTGAGTACTATCGGAAAGGAATTGCCCAAAAGGCAGGAGATTGGAGCGAAATTCAGACAAAACTCGTTCTTGCCAATCTGCTTCTGGAACGAAACACGGCGGAAGCTGTTGCATTGTACCGATCCGTTATTTCCGATCCGAAAGGAACCGGTGTGTCGGAGAAAGTCCAGGCTTATTTCGGGCTCGGACGCTGCCATCAGAAAACCGGAGACGTGAAAGAGGCTCTGAAATCCTATGAATTGATTTTGAATCTCCCGCAGGCTCCGGCGTGGTTCCGTCAGGAGGCTGAAAAGCGGATCCGTTCCTTGAAAGGACAAAAAAATCAGGTGAATCTGATTCGGAATCCTTCGTTTGAAGAGGTGGACAAAACGGGCGCCATTGCTGAATTTTCTCCCGGAATTATTCGTTCGGAGGATTCCGTCCACGGCAATTACAGCGCCCGCTTTGACGGTTCCGGTGCTCATGGAACCTATGTTTTCCAGCGTGGAATTGAATTACGACCCAATACCTGCTATCGTTTCAGTGCATCCCTGAAATGCGATACAGACAGTCTGGTTCCCAAAGCAACCGCCTACGGACCCTATTCCGAAGGCGTGATGGCGATTGTCTTCCCGGAAAACAACGACTGGCGCAAACGTGCCGCCACCGCCATTCTGCGCGGCGGAAGGCAGAACTGGACACGCCAGACCAGATATTTCAAAACGGACAGCAGAAACCTGAAATTCTGGATTGGACTCTATGTTCTCGGCACCAGCGGGAGTGCCTGGTTCGATCATCTGGAACTGGTGGAGTGTTCTCCGGAAGAGTATCGGCAGGGAAAGAACCTCTTTTCCTATACCCCGTCGCCGGGGGAGAATTTGATTTACAACGGCTCCTTTGAAATCACGACGAATCCCGATCTCCCGGACGGAATTTACAACGGGATCGGGGAACCCTGGTGGAAAAAGGATCCTCGTCCGTGGGGAAATCAGCTGAAAATCGAAAAAAAAAACAGTCCGCACGGCATCCGGCATCTGTTCCTGAGCAACCATACCTATCTGATCTATCCCGAGTTCTCTTCCGGAACACGGAAAGTCTCGCTCTCCTTTCATGCGAAAAGTCATCAGGAAAGCGGAACGCTCCGGGTCTTCTGGGGCGGATTTCAGCAGACGTTCCCGCTTACAAATCAATGGAAGACATTTACAGCAACTTTTGATTCTCCCGGCAAACGATCGGTAATGGGCTTCTCGGATCAAGGAGGAACGGGTGTCGCCCTTGACGCGGTGATGCTGACTCCCGGAGAAAAAGCGTTCCCTTATGCGAAAAGCGACCGGGAAGTTTGCAATGAGTTCTCCTGGAATGTTCAGCGGGAACCGTTTTTCCCTTCGGGTGTGCCGATGCTGGAGTCTGACGGCAGCCCGATCCGGATTCCGGGACGAATTCCTGCGACGCTGACGATTTCCCGCCGGGATGAATGTCTGGCGGTCCGGATCCGCTGTACAGGAGTCTCTGCTGTTTCGCCCGGTGATTCCATTACACTGCGTTTTCTAGGGGTCCCGGAAAAAGAGAATACCAATTATTCCGATTTCAAGGTGTTCGCAGATGGAAAAACCGAATCGAAATTTCCGTTTTCTGTAAAAAACATCCGGAACGCAGGCGAGTGGGATGCTGCCCTTGAAATCCCTCTCCAGAGCGCGGCCGGAGACCGCAAAGCTGCCGAAGTATGGGGCTTTAATCTGATGCGGATCAGCCGGGGAACCTCGGAACGGGAAAAAGAGATCGTTTACCTGAACGGGACGGATATCAATGATCTGGCCCGGCTGCGGATCGGGCCCAACCGGACGGAGAATAGAATTCCGGAACTCCGGAAGCCTGAAAAACTTCTTTCTCCGGCTTCCCGGAAAGAGAATGGACGTGTGTTACTCAACGGAGAAAAACACATGCTAGCCGTTGACGGAAAACCGTGGATTCCCTTTGTGTTGTCCTATACTCTCTATCCCCGTTTTCCGGGAACGATCGACGAAGTGAAAGCGATCGGTTTTGATACGGTTTACTTGTGGAACATCGGCAAGCGACCTTCGGAACAGCATGCCTACACATTTGACAAGCAGAGAAACGACATTGAGGCGATCGGAAAAAAAGGTCTTTTTGTCATTCCGCAACTGTTGTACGGGAAGAGCAGCAGAAACATCTGGAGTTCGCGGGAGTTCCCGTTGGAAGAGATTCTGGGGACTCACGCGGAGGCGCAAAACGCACTCAGGGATCTTCCCTGTATTCTGGCATGGGCGTCTTTGGATGAAATCTACGGGAGCTGGGAAAAAGGAAAATTTCCGAAAAAAGAGGAGGATATCCGAAAGGTCTGCGGATTGCTCCGGAACGGGGACGGGCGTCCTGTATTCGGCAATGTCTTCCATGGTGGTCATGTATATGGGGGCGTGGAAAATTTTGATATTGTCAGCGCTTCACTGTATACAATTCGCGATACGAAAGGGGTTTCGGCGTTCTGCAACGGAGCAAAATCCATCATGGACCATATTCGCGGGAAGAGGAGTCCCGCGGTCGGCGGCGCCTGGATTCAGTATTACAATGGTTCGGGGGAGGGCGGCTCCAGAGAGCCCACGGTCCGGGAACTTTCCGCCATGATCTATGGGGGATTGATTCATGGATTGCGTATGTTTCAGTTTTTTCAGGATCGTCCGAATTCCAATGTCCTCTGGTTCGGCACAGCAGGTATTATTTCGGAAGTCCGGAGACTGACCGACGTCCTTTATTACGGAGAAAAGCTTCCTGTTGCCACCAATCATACGCAGGTCATCTGTTCGGCATATCGGTTCCGGGATGCGGTCTATCTGATTGCACAAAATCTTTCCTATTCTCCGCTGAAAGAGATTACCATTACTGCCGGAAAGGAAAAGGGGAGTCATCCGGCTTCCGTTCTCTTTGAAAACAGAAGCGTGATTTCCCGGAGTGGCAGCATAACAGATTCTTTCGGCTCCCTGGAACGGCATGTTTACCGGATTCCTCTTCGAAATGCGGAGTAATGGCTGTTTCACAGCTCGGAGTGACTTGATAATTCCCTGATTTCCCGGCATCCTGCTTGAAAGTCCTGTTTTCTGCTGTATTGTTAAAACCGGGCGAAACTGGAATCTGGATGCCGGAAATTCATGGAAACTCTCTCGGAAACGTTTAAACTTCACGACAAGTACCAGCTGGAAATGAAATTCACCTATCCGCTTGACAGAGAGCGGGGCGTGAATGCGTATCATGTAGATACCTATCTTTTTTTTCCGGGGAGCCTGGGGCTTTCGCCAGCATCGTACACAAAGGCGGATTTTTATGCGGACATGCAGGAGTATATCCGGTTCAAGACTCCGGTGGTTCTCCTGCGAGAGATGGCTATCGGAGAAGAATCTCCGCTGTATAAACTGGAACTTGCCATGCGCCGTCTTGCGGAGCATCCGGAAGAAAAGAAAGGATGCAACTCGTATACAGAACGACTGAAGATGTTCTGTTCCATTATGCGCAGTGCCCTCCGGGATGAGGAACTTTTTCTGGAACGCTCTGTTGCCAGCCTCAATTTCAGGACTCTGATTGAAAATTATCTTGCTTCATCAGAAATGGTCCTGGAAAAATTCCGTGCTCTCCGGATCATCGTGGAGACTCCGGAGACATCAGCTGCAGCGCTGGAATTTTTCAATCGTGTGGATGAATTTCTCAGTATAACGGCAGATAAATATCGCTATAAATCATGGCAATTCCTGAATACAGAATGCGCTGAGGCGTGTCTCGGTGATATCAAAGAGTGTCTCGTGACGATGCTTCGCGAAGAGATTGCCTATCGGAAAGCCCGCGGCTATCCATCCATTCCCGATCCGGAAGGTGACAACGAGGAACTGATTTACCGTGAAAGTTCTCTGAAGAAGGTGATGGCAAGTGTTCTTTTCCTGAAAACGACAACCCGTCGCAACGGAGTGTTTCTGGAGAATCTGGTATTCGGGATTGCCGCTGGAATCGCGATGGCCTTTGCCACTGTGATTACATTTTTAACGCAGCGCCTTCTGTTCAGTGAACTTTCCATTCTTTTTTTCCTGATCGTTGTTGTCTCTTACGTGGGAAAGGATCGGATCAAGGATTGCCTGAAAGTTTTTCTTCAGGCTCGAGTCAGACGTTTCATTTACGATTTCAAGACGGATATCCGCAGTGGATTAGGGAAAAAAGTCGGTGTCTGCAAGGAGAGTGTTGCATTTGTCAACGAGTTGCGGGTCGATCCAGGGATTTTAAGAGTCCGCCATCGTGAATTTATGGCGGAGATGGTCAACGGCGGTTTCGGAGAATCCGTCATTCTTGCCAGAAAACATGTTGCGCTCTCGTCAGGAATCTGCCGGAATCTGTTTGCGGATTTCAACGTGGACGGCATTGTTGATATTATGCGTCTGAATGTCGGAAAATTCCTCTGGAAAATGGATAATCCGTTTCGTGAAGTGTTTCTTCCGGATGAGAAAGGCGGGATTCGGACAGTTCCCGGGAAGCGAGTCTATCATATCAATATCATTATCAAATACGGCATGGAGGGGAGGGAGGATACTTATGCGCGTTACCGCATCGTTCTTTCCCGGAATGGAATTGAACGGATTGACACGTTTCCGATCATAACCTCCAGAAATGGTGTAACATGAATAAACGATTTTCGATACTGCTTACGACTTGCGGTGCATGGGGACTGATTCTCGTTGCCGCAATTGCTTTTTTTCTGCTGGGACAGGAAAATGAGGACGATAGCGAGGGGCGTATTCTCCTGCAGGAGTGCAGCGAAAAACTCAGTATACTCGGTTCTTCCTTGAAAACATATACGGAACAAAATGCCGGAGCATTTCCTGGAGAGCTTGAAGATCTGTTGCGAAAAGGACTGTTGAATGACAATCTTGTATTATTATGTCCATCCAAACAATTTCATTATGTGTATATCGGAGAGAGGCTGAACACAAAGACGGTATCCCCGGAGATGCCCGTGATTTTTGACCGTATCAACAATCATCGAGGATGTATTAATGTGCTTTTTGCAGATTTTCAGGTTCGAACCATTTCAATGCAAAACGCATCGTATTCTTCATTAGTTCCCCTGATAAAGCGTCTGAATCCGCAAGAGCAGGAAAACTTGAAGCAAAAGTTTAAGTTGCTTGATAAAATTTTTTTCCTGAAATAACCTTGAAAGAAGCTCTTTTCAACGAGATCACATCACGGTGGAGGTTGTTGACCTGGTTCGGTTCCGCTGAAAAAGCTGGCCGCGGGAGTCATGGCGCGCAAGCACAAGGAAGAGGAAATCCCGGTAGAGTGGGCATTTTGTTCGATGAGTTGAGTGTATGTTGAAGAGGGCGGGGAAGTATTTTTGATTTTTTTCGGGAAAATGATTTGACAAAACGCAGAAGTGTGCTAGAATATGAGTCTGCGCCTGAAAAAGGTGATGATCGTAGATAAGAATTGAGTTAAGAAAGTCGAAAAAAGTTTTACGACATTG
>CASEYW010000127.1 GCA_949292215.1 uncultured bacterium | reverse complement strand
TTCCACATTGCAGGCAATTCATCTTGGCCTTGTAAGAATCGGTTCCTCCAAGGCGGCCGGACGGCTGGAAGTCGTTTCTGTCGACCTTCTTTCCAATCCCGCCGGACTTCAATTCAATACTATAATGAAGGGAATTTGATGTTATGACAACCCATGCGCAAATAAATCAAATGGAATCGGCAATCCGAAATTTTCAGGTTACTGCTCAAAAAATCCGGGATTTTAAACGCTGGATGGAGGGTTCAAAATTTCCGGAGGAACTTCGCGAGGAAGCCGAAACCCTGCTGAAAAAGGCTGAGCAACTGAGGAAAGACGGATATGCAGATTCCGGCTATCGGACTCCCCCACAGTATAAAGGTGGCGCGAGAGGGTTGAACAATCGGGAGAATCCTCAGACTCCGATCCGCAACAGCGATGCTGCTCCGGCATCCGTTATCGGATATCCATTCCATAATCCTTATACATTTATTCCGTTTCCAAAGAATTCTCCGGAACGGAAAAAACCGACTCCGCTGACGATTGATGAAGTGGAAAAAGACCGTATGACTGGAGTCATTTCTCTGAAACTCAAAACACTCTCTCCCCTTCTCATTCCTGATCCAAGCCGCAAAAGACAACCCTCATCGAAAGAACCTGCGGAAATTCCGTTGCAAAGAGTTGGGGAGGATGTGGTAGTTCCCGCGTCATCCATCCGCGGAGTTCTCCGGTCTTTGTGTGCCATCATCACAGAAAGTGCTCTCGATTACGTTGATGATGAACTCTGGCTTTGCCAGGGAAGAGACCTGTCTCTGAAAAATAAATCCGGGAAATATTTCCTTGCGGAAATTATGGAAAAAGGGGATCGTTTCCATGATGGCAAAGTGAGAGTTGGAGAGGCTGTATTAGTTAAAACGAATTCTCTGGCTATCGAAGACAAGATACGTCCTGAGTATATGAAAAAAAATGGAAAACAGTTATGGATCGACAATCCCCGCAGCCAACATCCGAATATCAGTAATCGGCAAGATGAGAAACATCCGTTTCGAGTAAAGGTCAGTGGACGGAAGGTAAATCAGAACGGTATTCAACATGAAGGAGCGTTCCGACCGGATACCGCTAAGGAAATTACTCTTCAAAAAGAGCTTTGGCAGACGTTTACCGGGCGTTATCGCAATGCGGAAAAAAAAGAACTGCAAAACGGGGACCTTGTCTGGCTTGAAGCAAAAGAACCGGAGAAAGGAATTCAGACAGGAGCAGATGTCGAGAGTATTCAATGGGCTCGCTGGGGACGCGAAGGAACTAGTTTTATCAAGGTGCTGGAGAATCGATGCAAGCACATGTGTCCGGACTCCATTCGCAATGACGGATTGGTCGATATTACTTCCGATCTCTTTGGCTATGTCCCGATTTCCAAAGACGGGACGAAGATTCATCCCGCATTTGCCGCTCGAATTCGTACGGAAAATCTGATTTTCAGGCATCCAAAATATTTCGAGAATCCGATGCCCGTCCGTTCCAGTCCACATCCTGGATGCCGGGCTTTTTATTCCTGGAATGATAATTATGATGAGATTTCTTCATCCGACCTGCCGCGGGGCTATAAAGTCTATCGAACCAGCCTCCATCAGGATGAAAAAGATGCGCCATGGATTTATCACAATCAGCCGATTTTTCAAGGCGGGACGGAGCGATCTTTTCAGAACGTTGCGGACAATACAACCAAAAACGAGCTTCTTAAAACGGATTCCGAAGGAACATTGAAGATTGCGTATCGGGCCTTGACTCAAAAGGAATTTTCTTTGCTTCTTCTGTTGCTTTCCTGCGATTTGCGAATCGGTGGAGGGAAACCATTTGGACTGGGACATTGTCTGGTAACGGAAATCAAGGCTTACAATGAATTCGGAGAACGCTTTTTGGAATGGGATGTGGAACGTGCAAAAGTTCCGGAACAATTCAAAGAGGGGCTTTCAAAAAGGTATTTGGAACGTGCAGTTCTGTATTGCAAGACGCAAATTCCTGTTTCCATGTTGCGGTATCCCCGTGCGGTGAAAGGGTATCAGCGTGGCGGTATGTGTTGGTTCGGATATTTTGCGGCTCCGAAGAAAAGTTCCCAGAACAAGGGAGATAACCAGAGTAATAAAAGTTCTGAACCGGCGAAGGGGATCCCGCAGAAAGGACTGGAAACGATCGAAACAGACGGCCAGCTGAAAGAGAGAGCAGGAGGAAAAGATCAAATCAAGGCTCAAGCACTGCCTCTTTTCGATCCCTTTCATCCAGAGTCTGATCTCCTTTATGGCTATGACGTAATGGGATTCTCTGAAAACAATAGGGGGAATTCAAATAAAATAAAATATTCTAAATTTGAACCGCCCTCAAAACCCTACCAGGGAGCAAGGTTCGAAAATCAAAGTCCTAACAGACAGTCTCGCAAGAAGGAACGATCCCAACGTTAGAAATGAGGAATGGAAAAATCCAGGAACAAGTTTTGATATAAGATAATCCGGGAGTTCCACTTCAAGAGGAGCTCCCGGAAAATTGGAGGGAGAGATACTTTTACTTTTGATCGTCATGAATCATATCCTTTGAGTTAAGATTTTTTAGTTGATATCGGAAAAACAGCGGACTTTGAGAATAAATGTTTTGAAAGATGTTTTCGTTCGAATTTGTGGTGAGATGGATAGCTTTGAATTGTTTCTGACGAATCTCATGGAATATTTCCATCCTCTGCTTTAGGAAAAATATGTTATTTAAAGCTCGCCTAAAATAATCAAAAGATAAAAAATAATTATGAAATTTCTGAAATCTTCCGGAAAAAATAAGATTCTGTAATTCATAATGAAGAGTAAAGGGGCTGAGATGGTTCGACGGAAGTCTGTTATGCGCAGACGTCCGGACGCGGGATCGTTTCCCGCCAGCTCCACCAACACAATAGAGGAGAATGTAATCATGGATGTGAAATGTGTGAAGTGTGAAAAGAATGCTTACCTGAAGCATCGTGGCCGTGCTGCCGGAACACTAATTGGCGGAGGAGCTGGTGGCTATGTCGGCTGGACGGCAGGGGCTGCCGGAGGAGCAAAAGTCGGAGGCCTTGTTGGTTCATTTTTCGGTCCGGTTGGCACGGCAGCAGGAGTAACCGTTGGCTCTCTATTAGGTGCGCTGACAGGTGCTGCAACCGGAGCTGCCGCAGGCAACAAACTGGGAGGAATGATCGATGAGGATGTTGTCCGCGAATACCATTGCCCTAGTTGCGGTCATGATTTTAAGCTCTAAGCTTATCAGCGGAAAGGTGGGGGAATTGGCATATGAATGTGTAGAAGTTACGACATCATCTGACGATCCGTCATATTTTCTTTTGGTTTGGAATGTTGCTACTACACTGCAACATTTTCTCTTTTGCAAGTGGCAGGGAATCCTGGAATGTCTGCATCGGCGTTTTCCCATAGCAATATTTCCCGCTGTGCGGACGTGATTCTGCGGTTGGCCCCGAAAACTGGACAACTTGACTTGGTGTAAAATGCCCGTAAAGTAACTTGGAAAAAGGAGGGCGTTTTATGAAAAAGTCGTATGACTCCAAATTCAAAAGTGTAATGCCCCCCCATTTTTCAAGGGCGGCATTTCGTAGATGCCGTCAAAAATTGTATTTTTCATTTTCTGAGAGTCCTTTATGCCGGCCGACTCGCTCTTACGCAGCTGTAGCATAGAACCAACTTTCTTATTCATAAGGAGTCATGTAGCC
>CASEYW010000126.1 GCA_949292215.1 uncultured bacterium | reverse complement strand
GATAATGTCTCATCTCCAGAAGATTGTCTGCAATATATAATGGCTTTCATCTTGTAAACCTCTTTTCTCCTAATATACAGTAATGGTCTTTAAATTCAAGGATCATTACTATTGGTGTATTTCCCAAAAAGTATACCATGGGATATATGTATTTGTGGTCATTGCTATTATAGCTATTCTTGCAGGAATGCTTCTTCCTGCTCTTCACAAAGCCTACGAACGAGCACACGCGGTTTCCTGTCTTTCCAATCAGAAGCAGACTCTTCTTGCCTGCAAAATGTATCTGGATGACAACGCCGGATGGATGAGTTTTTATCCGGACAAGGGGAGCGGCGGCAACTCGCAGGATCTCTGGGTGCCGCTTCTGATCAACGGAAAATATCTGAAAAACATTAAGAATGCGGAGTGTCCCAAATTTCCAACCCTGTCCAGCTGGAACCGGAATGAATATAAAACATTTGCAGCAACTTCTCAGACCGCGTTCACGTATGGTGTCAATGGAAAAGTGGATACCCGCTGCATTCCGGCTTCAAAACTTTTCCTGTTCGGAGACGGACTCAAGGGAAAGAGTTCCTGGATGCGGATGACATCGTCAGGCCAGGATCCGAATATGGCGGTTCCTGTAGCCTGGCATCTCGGCAGGATTCATTTCGCATTTTTCGACGGCCATGCTGAGGCGCTTTCTCCTTCCGACATCCGAAGAAACGGAACCGGTAATGCAAGTCAGGGAAAGCTGCATCAGTATTTTTACAATGATTGGGGTGGATACTGGTACAATTTTACACAAGTGATCATCGGAGACTGGAATTCCGACAATCAAATGTTCCTTGAATTGAATTAAATGCAATTGCAGGAGTGAAACAATGCTTTTCAATCATATTATACGTGCATTTCCCATTCTTCTTGTATTGGGTGTTGCCGCCGGGATGACAACAGAGTCCGCTGTTTCCATCTGCAAAAAGAGTTCCTCCGAGCAGGAAACCTTCCGGAATCAGGGCGCGATGGACGGGATCTGTTCCCGTTCCGTGGAAATTTCCTTGCCGGAAGAGCAGAAGGAAGTACAATATGTCTGGGTACGGGCTTTCGGCTGGGGATTCGAAGTTCATGAATATGTATCCGGGCAGAGTTTTCAACGACGATGGTTCAAGTTGAATTCTCCCAACCGATTTTCCTGGGCAAAAGTGGCAACCGTTAAACCGGGGAGTTTGAAAAAAATAGTGCTAATTTATCCGCGATGCCAGAATGAATCCGGGAATCTGATCGGGGCGATCGACTGCGCTGTCCTGACGAAGAACATCGCGTTCAACCCGGTTTCCATTCAGGATCTGTGGGAGGAAAGACAGATTCGAAAAGAGCTTAAAAAGAAACAAGGGAGATCAGCCATGCACGAGAACGGGGGAAAAAGAGAAATTGCCATAGGAAATTCCGCAAATATTCCTTTGGATCCGCCGGAGGATTTGCTGCGGGTCTTTGCAAAAGAACGCTTGAAAGAAAAAGAAATTCAGTTCGAAGATTTCAGTATTTCCACAAAATCGGAAAGCCCAGTATTTGTCGGTGTATGGGTTGCCGCCTCGGAAAAGGAATTGAAACATCAGAATGTTTCTGTTGCTCAGGATGCGCAGAATGTGAAAAGAGCGATTTCGCTTCCGAACAGCCGAGAGATTCCGATCGGAAAAAAATTTGCTGCACTCGAACTATTCCATACCGTCAAGGGTGCCGGAGAGCCGGGGGAAATGCTGTTTGACTACCAGATTCGCTATTTTGACGGAAAAACAGTGACAATACCTGTAAGGGAAGGAGAAAGGATTGGGGGGCAGCTCAAATCCGCCGATGTCTCACTGGCCTCACCCGTTTTTTCTTCCATTGTGGAGAACAGGACTGTAACCGGATTCCGGACTGTCTGGAAAAACCCGCGTCCGGAGATTGAAATGGAATCCATTACCCTGCGTGGAATCAAAAAGAAAATCATTCCGATTCTTCTCGGCATCCGGGGATTGGAAAATTGCCCGGAAGAGATGGAAACCCCCGTCCGGAAAATTGTTGGCCTGATTGATTTCGGGAAAAGGATTCGTCCCGTCCGGAGCTGTCTGTTCGGTACGAATGTGCCTTATCTTCTGAATAAAAACAAGGATGCGTATTTTACGGATTTCCATGAGATTCATTATTCGGTGGTCCGTATCTGGAATCGCTGTCATCCGAAGAAAAAGAATGATATTCTGGATGAGAAAATGCTGGAGGAACAGTCCGAAAAAATTCTCCGCTTGACAAAAAATGGTCCAACTCGAATTCTTTTGAATCTGGGAGGCTGCCCGAAATGGCTGCTGGAGGAGAAAAATCCGGATCAGTCATTCGAATTTCTTTCTGACTGGTATCGAAAGGTCCTGGAATACGGATTAAGCCGAAAAGGATGGCCTGTCGAAGTGATTGAACTCTTCAATGAGGAACTGATCGGTCATCCGGAGCAGGAAGTTCAGCTCAAATTCCGGCTCTACAATTATCTGGCGGTAAAAATCAAGGAAAAGTATCCCCGCATTAAAGTGGGGGGAACGACGGAATGCTGGCCTGATCTCCGAATCTATGAACGTTTCCTGCAAAGCTGTGGAAAGAATGTCGATGTCCTGACATGGCATATGTATGCAACGGGAAAAAGTACAACTCCTCTGAATCACCTTTTTTCCAAAACGGATGCGTTTGCGAAGTCGTCCATCCGTTTGAAGGAGATCGCAGATCAGTATTGTCCCGGCAGAAAAATAGAACAGGCGATTACAGAGTACAATATGAACTATGCTGCGTGGAAACCCGTAGATCGGCGTCTGGTGAAGGGGATCGGGAGCATCTGGACCTTTTCGGTTCTACGGAATCTTTTGTATGACGGAGCTTGTGATTTCGCCATGTTCTGGCATTACTGGGGCGGGGGAACTTACGGCTCAGTTGGCGGAGATGGGGAAATCCGCCCGTCGGGAATGCTGTTTTATCTTCTGAATCGGTATTTGTCCGGTGCGGAGCTGGTTCAGGCGGAAACCAATCATCCCGAGGTGGAACTGCTGGCGGCCGAAAAAAAGGACTCCCGTGTGATCGTGCTCGTCAATAAATCGGCAAAAAGACAGTCGTTTCAGCTGTGCATTGCGAATCTGCCAATCAAACCATCTTCTCCTTTTGAATCTCCGGTGACAGAGTATGCAATTGGAAAAGACGATGAGAACTTTTCTGTGAAAAAACTGGCATATCCTTCACGCAGAATCCTGAACCTTTCCATCGAGCCATACACACTGCGTTTTCTGATTATTCCCTGAAACATATTGTACGGGTCCGTCCGGCGGAGAGAGAACAGCCGGACGGAAAGGTTTTGTCAGGTCATTCCGGAATCCAGAATGTGGTTTGTGTTGTCAGAGCTTCGGGCTTGCCTTCGACCTCCAGAACCGCAGTCCGGAGCGGAAGATTCGGCGGCAGGTTCAGCAGAAACAGCCGATCCGTTTCCTGACGGAACTGGATCGGGGAGCCGTCATCCAGCCACCATGCGCGGCGGAGACGGTTTTTCAGTTCGCTCCAGCAGAATTGTCCACCAGGTTCATGTTCGAATGTGATATAGATCCGGTTTCCTTTCACGGTGATGAGGCGTGCCGTATTGTTCCAAGTGAATGGACTGCGTTCGGTATCGGTGATCGCTTCCCGGTTGTGTTTCAGCCATTCCCCGGCGGCATCCAGAATTTTTACGGATTCTTCCGGAATGGTACCATCGGCTTTCGGGCCGATGTTCAGAAGAAGATTGCCGGAGCTTTTGGCGCAGGTCATGAGCATGGAAACGACAGCGGCGGGAGTTTTCCACGAATGGTCACCGGAGTGGTAGCCCCAGTTTTCATTGAGCGTCATGCAGGCTTCCCAGTCCTGTCCGGGTGCGGCAGGATTGATGGTTTGTTCACTGACTTTGATGTCGAAGGGGATTCCCAGCCGATTGTTGATCAGCATCTCCGGTTGAAGTTCCCGGAGCATGGCGATGGTTTCCTCGCCTTCGATGTTTTCCGGGATGCAGCCGTCGAACCAGAGATAGTCGATTTTGCCATATCCGGTCATGAGTTCTTTCAACTCCGCGCGGTAATATTCAATGAAGCGTTTGCGGTGAGCTTCGCTTTTCCAGTCTTTTTCGCCGGGCCAGTCGCGGAAACAGGCGCCGGGATAGTCCGGGTGCGCCCAGGACGCAGGCGAGTAGTAGAGGCCGACCTTGAGCCCGGCTTCACGGACTGCTTTGACATACGGAGCGACAAGATCGCGTCCGGGGCCCAGCTTTGCAGCATTGTAGGGATTGACGTTCGAATCCCACAGCGCAAATCCGTCGTGATGACGTGTGGTGAGAACCGTATATTTCATGCCCCAGCGGACTGCTTTTTTCATCCAGTCCGCAGGATCGTAGTGTTCCGCCTTGAACTGTTTTACATAACAATCCCGGTATTCTTCCAGCGGGATGCGCTCCCTGTTCATCACCCATTCTCCGCGTGCAGCCTGCGAATAGGCTCCCCAGTGGATAAAAAGTCCGTAGCGGGCTTCATTGAACCATTTTGAATGTTTCTGCATGATTTTTCCTTTTTCTGCATGGTTTTCTTTTGGAACCACCGGCTAATATAGTCTTTTTTTCAAGGAAAGCAACCCTGTTCCGCGGGGCCTTCCGGGAAAAAGAGATCACCCGCGGAAAAAGAGAAACCGCATCCGGAAGGATTCCGGATGCGGCAGGAAAGAAAAAACAACACGGATTCTTTTGTTCAGAGGCGGACCCCCTGTTTTTCGAGAAGCGCCTGAACCGTTTTCACATCGACATTTCTGGGCAGGACGTTTTCCTTCACGGCGACTGCAGCAGCGGTTCCGACTCCGAGCCCGACATTCATGCAGATCGGCATGACACGGAAATTGGAATGGGCTTTGTGAGTCCCTGAAATATTTCGACCGGAGAGGAGGAGACCGTCGATTTTTTCCGGAACGCAGGCTCGATAGGGAATGGTGTACTGTCCCTTGTCACGGAAATATTTCTGCGCGCCGTTTTTGTCGAGACCGGAACCTTCAACGTTGTGGATGTCGAAGTTGAAGCGGTTCCGGGTGGCGATCCAGTCGTCGAAGACGCGCGCTTCGACGATGTCTTCCGGCGTCATAGTGTAAACTCCTTTGAAATGGCGTGTCTCGCGCACTCCCACGTTCTGGGCGGAAGTGACGAGGTAGCAATGCTCATATCCTGGAGCGAATTCACGCAGGAAGAGGACGATGTCGCACATCTGCTGACGGGTGATGATTTCCGCTTTCGTCATATCATCCGCATTCGCGCCGTTGATGTCGGTAACGTTCGTCATGTTGACGCAGACCTCGCCGGGGATCCAGGTCGGGTACAGCAGAACATGTCCGGCGGGAGCCTTGAGATGCTTTCTGGCAAGTGCTTGAATCTCGCCTTGGGGAACCTCCACGGTGGTCTCGAAACTGGGAGGCAGGATCGCGCGGGAGTAATCGACTCCGCCGATGCGGAACATCAGAGTGACCGGCTGGCACTTGGAATCGCCTTCGCGTCCGAGCTGGAATTCCGCACCGGCCCTGGCAGCAATATCGCCGTCGCCTGAGGCGTCAATGACGACCTTTGCCATGATGGCCTGTCTGCCGGACTTGCTTTCCGTGACAATTCCCTTGATCCGGTTTCCTTCCATGATTGCATCGCAGGCAAAGGTGTAGAGTTTCAGAATGATTCCTGCTTCAACGATCATGTCGAGCATGACTTTTTTCAGGATTTCGTGATTGATCTGATGTTTTCCCGCGCCTTGTCCTTCGATGAAGATTCCGGCTTGCTCCCGATGGCAGCGCTCCATGGCTTCTTCGAAGACAGGACAGTCCGTTGCGCCGGTGAAGTGCGACATCATTCCGCTTGTGGCCATTCCGCCGATGCAGTTGAATTGTTCGACAAGCACGGTTTTCATCCCATTTCGCGCTGCTCCGAGAGCTGCCGCAAATCCTGCCGGACCGCTGCCCACAACCAGTACATCCGCCTGTTCTACGATTTCAATTTTCCGTTCCGGTTCAACATAGTAATCCATGAGAAATCCTCCTGATTTGATTGTTCCGTCTTTCCGGTCGTTTGAAATTAATCTAGCGCTTCTTTGCTGGAAAACCTTTGATTTTTTTCTTTTTTTTCTTGAATAATCACGGATTTTAAACTAAGACTGTTTGGCGGCGGAAGGTTTCGGGAGTTCTTTCTGAACGTTTGCCAATCTGGATGACGTCGGCGGGAATCTCCGGGATGTTTTTTCTGTTTTCCGGAGATCGCAATTGACACGGAATTTCCCCGGCGATAGGGAAATACAAAAAGCGGCGGTACTTTCCGTTTTGAGAGTACCGCCGCAGGGAAATGAGTCGGGAAACGTGTCAGGAAAGTTTTTCAGTGAGCAGTTTCAGAACCATCTGCGGGTTTGCTTTTCCACGGCTGGCCTTCATGACCTGTCCCACGAGATACTGAATCACTGCGGTTTTGCCGTCTTTATATTGCTGGACCTGATTCGGGTTTGCCGCGATGACCTGGTCAACAAATCCCGTAATTGCGGATTCGTCGGAAACTTGCACCAGCCCCTTTTCCTTGACAATGGCGGCCGGTTCCTTTCCGGTCTGGAACATTTCCTCGAAGACGGTTTTTGCAATTTTTCCGTTGATTGCGCCGGACTGGATCAGATCGACCATTGCAGCGAGGGATTCCGGACGGATTTTACAATCCGCGAGTTCGGTTTTTGATTCTCCGAGAAGCCGCATGAAATCCCCGATGATCCAGTTGGCGACCAGCTTCGGGGCCTTTGAATGTTTTGCCGCTGCTTCAAAGTAATCGGCAAACGCTTTGTCCAGTGTCAGGACATGGGCATCATATGGTGTGAGGGAGTAGTCTCTGACATAACGTTCCCGTTTCTGTTCGGGGAGTTCGGGAAGCGAGTTGCGGATCGCTTCAATTTCCTCATCGGAGAGAACGACAGGCATTAGATCGGGTTCGGGGAAATAGCGGTAGTCGTTGGCATTTTCCTTGCCGCGCATGAGATAGGATTCCCGGGTGTCGTCGTTCCAGCCGCGGGTTTCCTGTTCAATTTTCTCGCCGGATTCCAGGGTGACGATCTGACGCTTGATCTCATAATTGATTGCCCGGTGAACTGCGCTGAAGCTGTTCAGGTTTTTGAGTTCGACTTTGGTTCCGAATGCTTCATCGCCTTTGTGACGGAGAGAAATATTGACATCGCATCGCATCTGACCTTTTTCCATATCGCAGTCACCGATGTCACCATACTGCATGATCTGTTTCAGGGCTGTGAGATAGGCGTAGGCTTCGTCGGCGCTTCTCATATCGGGTTCGCTGACGATTTCCATGAGGGGTACGCCCGCCCGGTTGAAATCGACTCCGGTGCAATCGCCGAAATGGACGGACTTTGCCACATCCTCCTCCAGATGGATTCGGGTCAGTCCAATGTATTTATCCGCCATCTCTTCTCCGGAAAACCCTTTGCCGCAGATATGAATTTTACCGGCGAGACAGAAGGGCATGTCGTATTGGGTCAGCTGATAATTTTTCGGCATATCCGGATAAAAATAGCTTTTCCTGTCGAATTTGCTCCGGTTCGGGATGCGGCAGGCGGTCATCAGGCCGGCGGCGACTGTTTTACGGATGGCCTCCCGATTGGGATTCGGCAGCACTCCGGGATGTCCCATGCAGACAGGACAGACATTTGTATTGGGTTCCGCCCCATATTGATTCGGGCATTTGCAAAACATTTTGGAAGCCGTTTTTATCTGTACATGCACTTCCAAACCGATGACTGCTTCATATCCGGCCATGATAAAAAATCTCCTGTTGATTTCAGACTGTACAATAGCGCAAAAACGGGTCCGATTCAAGTTGAAAAACGAAAAACAAAGGAAGATCCCCTTCCTTCTCTTTGTTCCGGAGAAGTGCTTGACCACCGGGAAAATTTTTCTTTGCAGAAAAGATTTCATTTCAGGAAGGCTCCTGTTTTTTTCTCTCAGCCTCTTGACTTTTTTCAAAAATATGGTATAATCTCTCAAGATGTCCGATAAATGTCCGAAACATAGCGGTTTGAGAGATGCCATGAGGAAGGAAAGCAAAAAGATTCCGCAGAAGGAAGGTTTGAAGATCCGCCATTACATTATGAATCTGATATACCGTCATCCAGAGGAGTCGGTGATGATTCCTTCTTCGAACGAGCTGGCGAAGATGTTCGGCGTGGCACGGAGTACCGTTACGCTGGAGCTGAAAGCTCTGGTTGCGGAACGTTATCTCGAGGGACGGCGCGGAATTGGAACGTTTACGCGCCACCTGAATTTTGTGCCTTCCCGTGGAAAAATGCCGCCGCTGATCGGACTGCTTGCCGGAGACGGAAAATATTTTTATTATCCGCATCAGGTCTGGTCGGTTCTGGCAACCTGCGGAATGGCTCTGACGGAACGGGGAATCAACATCCGCCCTCTGAATCTGTTCGGCGTGAATAACGAGGATTTGAAAGAGGAACTTGAGAGCATGTATCTCGGAGGACTTGTCTGGTTCGATGTGAATTCAGCAAGATTTCCCATGATCCGTTCTCTGGAAGCAAACGGCATTCCGGTGACAGCTCAGATCGCTTCCGGAGGAAGAAATGCGGAGGCCGGGATCGACAGTTGCCGATTCGATCTCTATTCCGCCGGAGTGGAAACCGGGCGCATTTTGCTGCGGGAAAAACGCCGTTCCCTCTTTTTCCTTTTTGAAAACGCAATGACGAAAGAATTTCTTGACGGGATTCATGAGGTGTACCGGAACGAAGGTATCCCGCTGGAGTGCAAATGCTTTTTCTGGGATCAGCCGGGTGTTTTTGGAGAAGTGGAAGCGGAACTGAAGAAAAGTCCTCCGGATGCACTTTATGTCCACGGCGAACATCTGGCAACGGTCCGGAACATTCTTGAAAAGCAGGGAAATGTTTCCCGGATCCGCCTGATAGCCGAGTCCCATACAGTACATGAAGAGGAGTTTCACGGAATTCTTCTGGAATTCCCTTTTCGGGAACTGGGATTGCGGATGGCGGAACAAATGGCGGAGCGTCTGAACAGCTCTTCCGCTCCTCGGCAGAGCTGTCTGAACATAACCGTAAAACAAGTCTGAAGGAGGGAAAGAATGAAGAAAAAATTTACATTGATAGAACTTCTGGTTGTAATTGCGATCATAGCAATTCTTGCCGGTCTTCTGCTTCCTGCGCTGACAAAGGCAAGGGATGCTGCAAGGAACATCACCTGTGTCGGCAATTTGAGCACTTACGGAAAAGCCGTCGCATTCTATACCGATGAGACGGAAAGCCGTTATCTGCCTCCGATGCTGATTGGTTCGGGCGGTTCCGGTTCCGACAAAGCAATTATCAAGCATACCAGGTACAATGTCGGCTATTTTCTGGTCAGCAAATGGATTTCCTGGGATGTGATGATCTGCCCTTCTGTCTCAATGTCCCCTTACATGCGAAATGAATATAAAAAGAAGAGCCTGAATGTTTCCAATGATTGTCTTCAATGGAACTCCTATGGATTCAATGCTGTATTCGGGCAGTCCAACCCAAGGCGGCTGGGTGTGGTGAAGAAACCGTCGCATTATCTTTTGTTCGCGGATTCGCGGATTCTCAACAAGAATGGAGCATACGGTTCTTATCCGCATATTAACATGAACGGCTGGGCGTCTAGTTCGGATACGGTCTCATCCGTTTATCCCTGGCATGCAGGCGAGAGAAGTGCCAACGCGCTTTTCTCCGACGGGCATGTTGCCGGATACCGGGCTCTGGCATTCGGATATGAAGGAGCGAACCTTTTCTACATGAAGTCACAACCTTTCATGAATACAGGATATAGCAATTCTGTCTGGAATGCCACCGGCCTTGCCTATTCGCAGGATATTCTGACCAAATAATCAGGAAAGGGAAACAAATGATGAGTTCAAACTATCTGATGATGCTGATTCTGCTGCTCTTTGGATGGCTGGCTGTGGCAGATATCGTTCCGGCGTCTGGAGAATTCAAACCGTTTGTTCCCGCTCCGAAACAGATCCGGCGGGCGGAGGTGATTCCCGCTTCGGAGGTTCAAATCGGAGTACTGCGTCCTGCGGATTTCCGAAGGATGCGTTCCCTGAACGGAACCTGGAAAATTTCCGGAGTTCAGACCTTCACGGAACCGATTCCCGCTCCGACGGCAGAAGAGTTGCGGATGGCCGCAGGCAATTTTGATGATGCCGCATTTTTTCCGATGGAAGTCCCGGGAAATTTTTTCAGGAAATTCAAAGTTCAGAGTTCAAAAAAACCGTATGCACGTGCATGGTACAGAAAGGAGTTTCCGCTTTCAGCAAATGACTTGAAAAACAGTCGGCTGATTCTCCAGTTCGAGCGTGTCGCGTATGAGACGGAAGTCTGGTTGAACGGGAAAAAAATCGGTTCTCACCACGGGCAGTACACCTCCTTTGAACTGGATGCCACGGAGGCGGCGCAACCGGGACGCAATGTCCTTGCTCTGCGCGTCCTGACGGATAACGGTCCGCGTTTCGGTACGGGACTTGCGTATCACACCTATGGCTCGCAGTGGTGGATGGGACTGATTGCCGGGGGAATCACGGGCGATGTGACTCTTTCCCTGGAACCGGAACTGCGGATTGTGAAAGCCCTTGTGACTCCCGACTGGAAAAACCGGAAAATCCGTGTCGATTACACCATCGAAAATCAGACGGGAAAACAGGCAGTGGTCCGTCTCGGGAATGTTGTCACTTCCGCTATGAAGCAGTCTGCGGGGAAAAAGATCGGCGAAGCGGCAAAAGAGCTTTCGCTCTCCCCCGGAAGGAATACCGGAAGCATGGAAGTTCCTCTGAAAAATCCGGTTCCGTGGCAGATCGGGAATCCGTACCTCTATTTCACGACTCTTACGCTGAAAAAAGAGGGGAAAATCACGGATGCGGAGTCTTTCCGCTTCGGGTTCCGGGATTTTCGGATTCGCAACCGTAGATTTGAGTTCAATGGAGAACCGCTTTTTCTGTTTGCCGCCAATCTTGCCTCGCATCATTTTGAAAATGCCGCATGGACGGAGAAGATGGACCGGCTTGCGGAAAAGTTCCTGCTCGGTTTTCTGAACCGGGGATACTTTATTCTCCGGACAGCACATATGCCGATCCGCGACCGCGTTCTGGAACTGGCGGATGAATGCGGAACCATGATCGCCGCCGAATGGGGCTGGACGTTCACTCCTCAGATCAACCATGAAAAATGGAAACCATTTATGGAGCGGGAAGTGACGGAGTTTGTGGAGAATTCGTACAATCATCCGTCTGTTGTGCTGTGGAGCATGGGGAATGAGGTGCCGCATATTCAGGACCCGGCGATTGCGGACCGCTTCGGTGAACTGGTCCGGCTGGTGCGGCGAATCGACCGTTCCGGACGTCCCGTCAGTGCATATTCAGGATCGGCAACTGTGTTCAGTTACGGCGAGCGGAAGCTTGATACCGATCTGGTGGATACGCACAGTTATACCGGAGTCGCCGGGCAATGGACAAATATGAGAGGAGAACTGGACGTTTATTATCGCAAGCTTTCGGAAATTTATGCGCCGGGGCGCGGAGAGCTTCCGATTCCGTGGATCGGGTGGGAATTCATCGGTTTTTCATGGGGGATTCAGGCGGATAAGACATTCCGTCCGGGAGATCGTGCCGCGTATGGAAAATATGCGGACAAGCTTTCCGCTTCTACCTGGGGCAGTCCGCGCGGAATCGGATTCAGCGGATCCATCGGGCTTGCGGCTGCTCTGGATCCCGAACGTGGCGGCGCATACGGCATGCGCAAATTCATGCCGCGAATTTTCAGTACGATTCTGCTCGACGGGCGCATGAACGGATATGCTCCGTGGAATCCCGATCCCGATATGGATTTCATTACCCAGATGTCACAGAAACTTTTTCCCGCACTGGTCGGGAAAACAGGACTTTTCCCGGGAAACCTCTTTGGCGGGGAACCTTCTGAATGGACTCTTGCGCTTGTCAATGTTTCCAGTCATTCTGTCTCAAATTTAACTTTGGAAATTCAACTAGCGGATCTGGAGGGGCAGACCATTCCCATCGGTTCTTATCGAATTCCGAAGGCGGATCCTTTTTCCAAATATGAACAGAACGTTCAACTGACTTTGCCAGGCGGAATCAGGGAACATCGTCAGCTCCGCCTGATTCTGCACGACACGTCGGGCGCGGAACTGGCAAGAAATTACTACAATATCTATCTGGCGGATCGCTCCCTTCGGAATCAGAAAATCAAGGCTGTGCGCAAAGCGTTCCTGCTGGATACAAAACATGCGGGGAATCTGGCAGCAGCCCGTGTTCTTCTGGAACGACACGGGGTTAAAGCGGAGACGGTCTCTTCAGCAGACTCTCTCAAGGGTGGTGATGTCCTGATTGTTCCGGCGGAACTTTCTCCGGGAGAGTCGCTGGATCTGACCATGACCAGTCCGATGGAGCGTTTTCTCAAGGCCGGCGGCGTTCTTCTGATTCTGGAACAGAAGAATTTGAACACTCGCTTTCCGGACGGGACCGGTCTGGTTGTCGGCAAGATGTGTTTTGTGGATCTGGTCGCACCGGATCATCCGCTTTTCGCCGGGCTCGATCAGCGCAATTTCGATACCTGGAACAATGAAAGGGAAAATGGTTTCCTGTTGACTCATTCGATGCTGCATTTCAATTCGAACACGATCGCGGCGAAAGGAGTTTCCGGACTTGGCTTGCGGGATCTGAGGAGCGCTGTAATGGAGGCTTCGCTCGGAAAAGGACGGATTCTCGCCTCTCAGCTGAATGCGGCAGGGTTGCATGATTGCGACAGTTCCGCTGCGGCATATTTCGTCAATCTGCTCCGTTATGTGTTGGAAAACCGGGAGTTCCGGACACCGGCTCATCCGTTTTCCATGAATCGGAGCGATGGTTACAAAACCGCGAAGAACAGATGCCGCATCATTGATCTTGCGCCTTATGTCACGACTTCCTTCCGGGATGAGAAAGACGGCGACCGCAGAGGCGGATGGACCGATCAGGGGGAAAACGATTTCCGCTCCGTTCGGACTGGGACGATTACTGCCGCCGGAGTTCCGTTCCGAATTATTGATCCGGAAAAGAACAACGGAAAGTCCTGTATTGTTCTCTGCGGTTCGGCTCGACCGTATTTCCCGGAGGCGGTCCGGGGAATTCGCGCGGAAGGGAACTACTCCCGTCTCTTTTTTCTGCATACATCGGCGTGGGGAAACAACGGGATATGCGCCTATTACCGGATTCGTTACGCAGACGGTTCGAAGATCGACTATCCCATGGCGGGGCAGCAGAACGTTGCCGACTGGTGGTTTGTCTGGGGGCTTCCGAAAGCCCGTCTCGGAATTCAGGGCGGCAATTCCAGTCGTTCCGGGACCACGTTTGTTGCGGAATGGGTGAATCCGTATCCGGAGAAGAAAATCATCTCCATCGACTTCCTGTCTGCGCGTGCTTACCATAAGGAGAACATCAACTATCTGCCCGCGAAGGAATCTGTTCCGATCCTTCTTGCAATTACCGGAGAGGAGTGTTCCGCGTTTCCGGTCCGGATTCCGGAAAAGAATGCGAGAGTTTCTCCGATCGGTTCCTATCCTCTGCCGGATAAGGGGAAACTCCAGTTCGATGACAAGCGGATTCGCTTCCGGTTTCCCCGTTTCGAAAAGAAAGGAGGTTCTCCGGAACCCGGTTTTATCTGCTTTTTCCGGAAAGGAGCGGCGCCGGAGGAGTTCCATACCCTTTCGTTCGAGGCAAGCTCCTCCAAAACGCTGGAACTCAAGATCGTCATCCCTTGTGCCGACTGGAAACATGCGGAACAGATCCGGTTCTCTCTGCCGGCGGGAAAGCGTTTCCGGCAGTACCGTTTCCTGCTGAGAACCCGAAAGAACACATATCGTCCCGATTGCCTTCTGCGCGGGGAGATCCTGATTCAGTCTTTGCGCAAGGAGTCGGAGGGAGCGGAACTGGAAATCCGTAATCTGCTGCTTCAGTGAAATGGTGGTTTATCTTCTTTTCAGCATCAGCAGTGCGCCGCTGTTCATCGGCATGTGAATGGATAAGCCGGTCAGACGGACATCGGAACGGTCGCTGTGGAATGATTCGATCTCCCAGTCGGAGTCAAGCGTCAGTTTCTCGTTCATCGTCTCCATGGAACAGTTGACGAGTACACAGGCGGTTTTCCGGTCGTCGAAGGGATGTTCCGTTACGATCAGTTTTGGATTTGAGGAACCGATCGGATGTTTTTTCGGGAGGATCGACGCATAAACCTTCCATGCATCCGTATTGAATCCATGCGGCGTGTTCAGTACAATTCGTTCCAGCGGGAGTGCAAGCGTATAGACTTTGCCTTTCCCATAGGTGTGTTCAAAAAACACCGGATTGCCATCGGCGTCTTCTGCAAGGATTTTGGCCGCAAGGGGTTTCATTCGCGAAGAGACGTTGCGGGGAAGGTGGAGACGGAATCCGTCAAAAACGTATTCCATCCGGTCATTGCTTTCGAAACGGCTGGTCAGAACGGCTCCGCAAACCTCTGCGAGATGCGTCAGGACCGTGTCGTCCAGAGCAAGATAAAGGGTCGCTCCGTTTCGGACTTTTTCCAGCAGAGCTTCCCAGCGGCGCGTCGAAAGTCCGGCGCGTCCTTTTGCGGAAGGCAGGAAGTAAACAGGAGCCTCTTTCAACGGAGCTGCAGGAGCTTGAAATTCCAGGGAGAGTCCCGCCTGATGCGCGAGAATGCAGACGGCATTGGCAATTTCCGAATCCTCCAGCAGACAGATCGCATCCGGTTTGCTCCGCGGCAGTTTCCGGAAGGGGAGAGTATCCAGAAAGTCCCGGAAAAGTTTCATACTCTCCGCTGCGGGATGCGCTTTCCGATCCGCAGTAAGAATCCCGTGTTCGAGTCCCGGTTGAACCCAGTCATATGGGGCAATGTCGAACGAATCCTGATCGAAGGCGCACCACCAGAGGAGTCCGCGGCAGTCATTTGCCCAGAGATTCCAGAGCATTCCGCGGACGGCTGCGCCCATGCCGTCCAGATCGGCGGAGATCGGTCGCCAGGTTCCGGTCTCTTCCACAAAGCAGGGCTTCCCACCGACTTCCTCCACCAGACGCGATTCCGCCGTCGTGAACAACAGATTCCGGATCTCGTTGAATTCTTCCGTTCCCGCCTTTTTCCACATTGGATAGGGATGAACGGTCAGATAGTCGGAAAGTTCTGCCTGATCGGCGATCAGCCAGCTTCGCCCGTTTTCCGGCGATACGGTCAGTCCGCTGACGCCGATCACCGGTCGGCTGCTGTCATTTTCCCGGATGATTCCATGAATGTACCGGATCCACACCCATGCCTCCTCGGGATGATACGCGTGTGACAGAAGATTGGATTCATTTCCCGATTCCCAGGCGAAGATCGCCGGATGCTTCTTCATCCGCGAGACGAAATATTTCAGGAAAAGCGCCTCCCATTTGAGAGCGATCGGATCACGGAAGATGTCTCTTCCATCGAGCGCGGGTGGAACAAACTGGCGGAATGTCATGTGGCCGGTCATAATGGCGACAATCAGCTTCAACCCGTGTTTTTCCGCCAGATCCGCCAGGGTTTCAAATCTCAGCATCATAAGCTCGCTGACGCCGCACCGTCCGGCAGGCGTATCAGGCAGAGGAATTTCAAAACCGTTTTCCAGCATTCGCATTTCGTGAGGTCTTCCGCCGGGGTGCCCTGCGTCTTTCAGCAGGGTGATCGGCTGGAAGTCCGGCCAGAGAGGAAATACGCGAACCAGAGTCGTTCCATATTCCGCAAGGGATTGAAAATCGCGATCAACGGCGCCCGCATCCCACCTTGACCACATTTCCGTTGCCGCATGCGATGCCCAGTAGTTGACTCCAAGAGTCATTGTTCCGGATTCAAGCATGGTTTGTTTTCTCTTTCGGTGGAAGAACGAAAATAATCGTTCCATTTCCTGTGATTGTAATTTCCGGGGAGTTGTATGGGATCATGAAACTCTCTCCCGGTTTGACTTCCAGAGCATTGATCTTGGCGGAGCCTTCCGTCAGAATGCCGATCCGGAAGAGTTGTCGGGAAAGATCGAGGTTCCATTTGCCGTGGAATGTCAGTTTCTGCGCTTCGAAATAGCCGCAGGCGGAGCGAGGAATCAGAACATTCAGAGTTCCGTTCCCGTTTTGTTCCAGCGTTTCCGGTTTTGGTGAGACATAGTCGAGAAGCTCCTGTTCCGTGCGGGATTGAAAATCGAAAAGAGACATTCCCTGTTCGATTCCGAGTCCGTTGAATCGTTTTTCCTCATCCAGCAGGACCCCGCAGCAATTGATTTCCGGAACAATGACCAGATCGCTCGGTTCCATGACTTCGACCATGGTGACGCCGGGGCCGATGGCATGGGGAAGTCCGCCCCGGATGATGACAACATCTCCCGGTTTGACTTTGAGCTTATGAAGCATGGAAAGCCCCGTTTTATATTCGCCTTCGACGGATTCCCGGTAGAAGATTTCACGGTTGAATGTCTCATTGAACCCGACCAGCAGATATGGTTCCTCTCCGTTGATCTTCCGGGTGGCGAGGACGATCCACGCTTCCGTTTTTCCGTAATGGACATGAAAGAGCCTTTCTGCATCAGCACGGGTAGGATGTACCTGGAGTGGAAGACGTTCCGCCGAATCAAGAAGTTTGGTCAGAACAGCGGGTTCCGGTCCGAAGTGCTTCAGATGTTCCGGTCCGAGAATTTCAAGCGCATGTTCTTTCAGAAACTCCGGAAAGGAGCGGATTTCTCCCTGATAAACGATTTTGCTGATGCCGTGTCCGGGCGAATGGTACGCTCTGCCGTTGCCTTCGATGCAGGAGGCAATCCAGTCTTCCGGGAAACGGGTATCCTTCGGTTCCGCTTCTCCGCAGAGCCGGTCGATTCCGCTGCCCCCCGAATAAAGACGGAGCACGCGGTTGTGGATGAATTTGAAAGGTTCCATAACGATTCTCCTGATGTTTTTTTCTGGAGAAAGTATACACCGGAACCGCAGAGAATGGAATATCCGGAAACGCAAAGATTTATCTTTTTGCGCAAAAAATGGTGGCGTTTGTCCCCGTGTATTCCTTGAAGACCCGGGAGAAGTGGAACGGATTGGCAAATCCAAGTTCCTCAGCGACGGATTTTGAGGACATTCCCGCTTGAAGCAGACGGATTGCCTGCCTGATCTTCCATGCCATGAAGACTCTGGAAGGCGATTTTCCGAACAACGCCTTGAATTTGTATTCCAGACTCCGGCGGCTCATGCCGAGAGTTTCCGCAGCTTCCCGGATGGAAAGGGAACGGTTGATATGCGCAAAAAAAAGTTCATAGATCCGGCTGCGGAAATAGTTATCGTTCAGCGCTCCGACGATGGAATCCGAAAGCAGCTCCTTCTGCAGGGAAAAGATATTCCAGATCAGGGCGGCTGCAAGCGAGGCGGCGGTCTGCCGGAGAAATGCGTTGCTGTCGGATCGTCTTCGGACCGCCAGATCGAAGATTCCGCTGATTTCCGGATCTCCGTCAAAGCGGAACAGACGTTTTTCCAGAGGCATTCCCGGACGGAAAAAGTCGGAACAGAGATTGCCGATGGGGTCCAGCACCTGGAAGACCAGAGCAACAAAACGGCAGTCCGCACCGCAGTGGTCACTGTGAATGTCGTCCGGCTGAATGAAGATTCCGTGTCCCGGCGGAACGTTGAATTCCCGGTCATTCAGAGTACAGTCATAATTTCCCCGTACAGCAAACATCAGTTCCGGGCCTGTATGACGGTGCGGTGCATAGTTGTAGCTGTCGCTGACATCCACAATGGAAAAGCGGAGAATGCGGATCCGTGTCTCCGCGGCTTCGGAAACAGAGTTTTCATACAGCAGCGGAAATTTCGAGTAGGTTTGAAACGAAATGAAGTCTTCCATATCCTGAGTTCCCTGATTTCCAAACAATAATAGAGCGGAATCCGGAAAGAGTCAAGCCGTTTTCTGTAAATTTGCGCCTTCTTGCAAAAACGTTTTTTCCAATTATATTTCGGAATGATCGGAAAAGAGGCGGAGCACATGAATCAAAAGATACGTTTTGGAGAGATGAAAAAGGCTTTCTGCTGTCTTCATCTTTCCATCCTGTTTGCCGGGTTTACGGGAATTTTTGGAAAGCTGATTGCATTGTCGAGTGGAGTCATGACATGGTGGCGACTGTTGTTCACGGTTCTTGCTCTGCTTCTGATGAATTGCTTTCTGCGTGGAACGAAGAAAATTTCATGGAGAGAGCGGTTGAAAATTTCCGGCGCCGGATTCCTCCTTGCTCTGCATTGGATCTTTTTTTTCGGCAGTATCAAAACCGCGAATGTATCAATCGGGGTCGCTTGTTTTGCGATGATCGGTTTTTTCTCCGCGATCCTGGAACCGCTTCTGTTGAAGCGGAAGTTCCAATGGCTGGAACTGTTGTTCAGTCTGCTGGCGATTGCCGGTATTCTGCTGGTGTTTACGGTAGATATCCGTTTCCGGACAGGAATTCTGCTGGGAATTCTCTCGACTCTGCTCGCATCTCTGTACACGATTGCCTCCAAATTCCTGGGGAGAAGCAATTCCGCATGGACGATTCTGCATTACGAAATGTGCGGTGGATTCCTGGCGTTTTCAATGCTTCTTCCCCTGTATCTGCTTGTGTTTCCCGCAGCGAGGGTTCTGCCGACTCTGCCGGAGACAGGAGAACTGCTGATTTTTGCTCTCGTCTGCACCGTCGGGCTTTACTGGCTTCAGATCCGAGCGTTGAGCATGATTTCCGCATTTACAGTGAATTTGAGCTATAATCTGGAACCGGTTTACAGCATTCTGCTGGCGATGCTGATTTTTCATGAACATCAGGAGTTTACAGCGGCATTTTATGGATGCCTGTTTCTGTTGGTGCTTTCGGTTTCGCTTCAGAGCATACGTCAGTTCAGGCAGCAAAGTGCGGTTTGCTGCTGAATTGGACTTTCAGAAAAACAGTTTTATATTATATTGGCGGTTTTATTCGAATTTTGGATTCCGGATCAAAAAAAACAGAAAGGATCGGGAAGTCCAATGGAAATCAATAGGATTGAAAACAGAATCTTTTCAAACAGGAGAGAGTGTATGAGAACGGGAGTAGCGTTTTTTGCTGTTCGTTTTTTTCAGTTTCAATGTTTTCGGAGTGGATACCTTTTCGATTCCGCGGAAAAAACAGGAGACACCGATTTCTTATGAGATCGGGAAGACAAGTTCCGGGGGAGGAAAGAGTTCCTTTTACGGAATCCCTGTCAACAAGAATGAAAAAATCATCTTTATCATTGATCTTTCCGGATCGATGGGGTCCCGGACCCCGGAAGGACTCTCCCGGCTGGAGGCAATGAAAAAAGAGCTGATTTCCATGCTTACGCTGCGTCCGCGGGACGATGCGGAGAAGATGGTGCGCGGTTCTTTTTTCATTCTGGAATATGAAAGCAATGTCAAATATTTTCCGCCGGAAAAATCGCTTTACCCGTTTAACAGTATTCTTCATGTTGAGACAGCGGTAAAACACATTCAAAAATTGAGCGCCAACGGTGGAACTGCGATGGGGGCTGCATGGAATGCTGTTTTCAAACTGACGGATGTTAACGAAATCAATACCATTTTTTTCCTGACCGACGGAGAACCGACAGACTGCACGGAAGCGGATGTCCTGCAAATGGTAAACGCCTGGAATTCAAAGCGGAAGATCAAAATCAATTGCATTGCCATCGGCAGGGAATCCAATCTCCTTCATCAGCTTGCGAAGGATAACGGAGGAATTTACCGGGTCCGGATGTAAGGGGGCTGCTACATGGTTTTGATTTCCATGTCGTGACAGAGGTAGTTGGCAAGGTTCATTTTCAGGGAAAAGCGATACATCTTTTCCTGACCGTTATGAGTTTTCAGCTTGAAAAAGCCATTGACTTCGTAGATGTTTCCGGAGATTTTTTTCATGCTGGTGTCTGGAACTCCGTATTCGGGAAATTCGAAGGTATCCCGTTTGTCTTTTGCGATGTTCCTGATGTGAAGTTTGGCATAGTGCCAGATCTCGGCCTCGGAACGGGTCGGTTTCTCTGTCGATTTCCATTGCTTGACCGGAAGATCCGGGGCGGAAACTTCTTTTTTGTTTTCCTGCTTTCCGGTTCCTTTGGAGGGGGTTGCAGTTTCAGAAGGCGGCTGTTGAGGAGAGGCCGGGGGCGGATTGTTTTTCCGGTTGCTTTTGTTGTCGCTGTTTCCGGAACCAGCTGCTGTACTGGAAGCACTGGAGCCTGTGGAATTTCCCTGGTCGGCTGCGTTTCCGGAACCTTTTCCGACTGCATTTCCAATGCCTCCGCCTCGGCCTGAACCGGAGCCTCCTTCTGCTGTTTCAGTCGGATGGGGGGATTTTGTTCTGTTTTTTCCAACGGATTTTGGTGGTGCCAGAAGAATCAGCAGCAGAAAGAGCAGAATCAGCAGGACAAAAATACAATAGGGTCGAATCCGGTTGAATTTGTCGTCAGGATTGTAGATGCTGTTCGGGTTCATGAGTTTCCTTTTCCGATCGGAACATGATGTTCCGGGATCATTTAATTGGTTTCATATTTGATATTGCTGTCTGTCAGAAGAACGAATCCCGGGGGCTGGGCATCCGTATAGGTGGAGAAAGAATGTCCGATATTTTTCTGTTTCAGTGTCTCGCGGATCAGAAACATTTCACGGGAAGAGTCGGAATAGACCTGGAACGAAGGAAAACGCCCGGCAGGAATCTGGCTGAGCAGATTGAGGGTTTCCGTTGTTAATTTTCCGGTCTTTTCATCCAGAACGATGGTACCGATAGCCGCAGGAGTACAGCTGTAGGAGTTGTTCTGCTGGTTACAGTTGACATCCGGATGGATCAGAATTCTGCCAGCAGAGTCGGTATCAGGACCTATTCTCCAGAGGCGTCCCTGCCGCAGCAGAATAAAATAAGGAATGTCATTGCTGCTTTGCAAATGACGGAAGACCAGCTTGGATTCCGGCTTCAGCGTAGAGATGGATTGTGTGACAAAAAGGATTGATTTCTTCAGCAGTTTCACTTTTTCTTCCAGAGTTTCACGAAGTTCTTTTTTCTGTCCTGTCTCATGATCCAGAGTTTCTTTTTTCTTCTGAAGAACTTGATTGAGCGTTTTTTCTGTTTCCAGCTGAAGCAGTTGGATTTTCAGTTTGTTTTCCAGTTTGGAATTCTCACCTTTGATAATGAGATAACGTTCCAGAATTTCGCGTCGTGGATCGTCTTTCAAACGTTCAGCGAACGGTTTGATGAGATTCAGCATTTTTTGGGACTGTGCGTATTCTGCTTCGAGTCGGGCAAGTTGTTCCTGCATGTTGTGCAGGGCTTCGGTTTCCGGCAGGCGTTCAGCAACAGCGGTGACCTTTCCGAGCATGGAGACAACGACCAGCAGGGAAATGGCGATGAACATGACTGCGCCGAATGTATTGCACATTGTATCAAGAAGCAGTTCCAGGCTGCTGTTGTCGCCGGAGTTCGTTTTTGCCATGTTACGGTTCCTCCTCAAAAATTCTGGAATCATTCGAAGGCAGAATTTCCCTTCCCCGGCTGAAACCGGCGGAAATGAGTTCCTGATCGAGATTATTTGCGTATCCGAAGGCTCCGGGCGTGATGACCAGACTGAAATATTCGGTCTGCGGGTCGCGTGTTTTTGCCCATTTCAGGAATTTTGTAATGGAGGTGGCATAGGTCAGATCTGCTGAATCAATGAAGTTATAGACCTCTCCGGTTACAGAGTTCTTGACGCGGATGCCCGCAGGACTGCACTCCACAATCAGCAGTTTTTTCGGGAAGTCGCTATCCACGCTGTATGAGATCAGTTTTTTTCGTTTTTCCAGTTCTTTCTTTTGTTTTTCCAGTTCCTTCTGATTGGTTTCGAGTTCCGTTTGCTTCCGCTGGATCTGAGTCTCCTGATCGCGAATCTCCTTTGCAAGACGGAGCGCTTCTTTTTCCAGATGGCGGTTTTCATTTTTGAGCGTAAGACGAAGTCGTTCCGCGTCCAGGAGTTTCTGTTTCAGATAATGATGATTTGTAAACATATCCTTGCAAATGCCTGTTTTTAAGTGAATTTTGAATATTCGGAGATCAAAAATCAAAGAAAATTTATGAACGGTAAAACATTTTTCGAAGGAAGAGGCATTGAATCTGAATATGAAAGAAAATGGCACTTAATAAGTTATGTTTTTTTTCCGAAAATCCCGGGGAGACATTCCGTAGATACGATGAAATTCGCTTGAAAAATACAGCTGGTTCCGATAACCGACGCGGTCCGCAATATCTTTGATGGAACACTTCTGTTCCAGAAGCAGACAGCGGGCATGTTTCATTCGCAGCCGGATGATATAGTCGATCGGTGAAGTCTTGAGGTACTCCCGGAAAAGACGGAACACTGTTCCGGAGCTGACCCCGAAACGCCGGCTGAGAAGATCTATCGAGATCGCCGAATCAAAACGACCTTCGATATAGGAAAGCATCCGGTTGAGAAGTTCCGGATACTCCTGTTTTCCGCTGCTTTCGGAAAGCTCAAGAAGCAGATGGAATGCCTGGACTGACAATTGGTGCAGATAATGTTCCGGCCGTTCTTCCATCAGTTGAAAAATTGTATTAAAAATGTCATCAATTCTTTTCGGAACACTCCGGATCACATCCACCTGGGCGAGATTCAGAGAATTCAGAATGGCAGACAGGGAGGTCCCTGCAATGGAAATGGTTTTTTTGATGGAATAACCGCTGGTGGTTCTCATGCAGGAATTTCCTCCCAGCTGAACGAGGAAAAGATCTCCCGGAGCGCAGTCATATTTTTTTTCATTCTGGGTAAATTCATAGGTGCCGCTTTGAATGAACTCCAAGGCAAAGATATCCGAGTTATCACGGGCGCGCCAGAAGCCGCGGACGGTCTCATCGGGTCCGGCAAAACTCACCTGCAGCGCCCAGTTTTCCGGTGGAACCTGTGAAATCAGATAAGAAAAGTGGTGCTTTGGAAAATTTCCCACATTTTGTCCATACAATCTGCTGCCGTTTCTGCTTTTGAATCGAACATTCGTGATTTTTCCCGTTATGGCTTCCATCGTGCGGTCTTTCCTGTCGCCGGAATTCCTGTCCTGTTTCAGTTTCTCTCTACTTTATGGTGCGAAAACGGGGAATGCAAGAGTCCCCTGCGAAATTTTTCGAAAAGAACGGCTCTCCCGCAGAGGAATCCGGATTCTTTTCCACAGATTTTCCCTGATTCTTTCTTATGTCAGGATTTCCCATAATTTTGTCAGGATTCCTGATATTTTTTCTTTTTTATACAGTTGCCATCATTGTTGAAATAGACTATAATCTATATAAAGGCAATAAAGTTGAATAGGAATTTCTGTATGAGAACAACGAATATTCTGGATCGGTGGGGCAAAGGGCAGCTGCTTGCATTTTCCGGCATTGACGGGGAGACGGATTTTGAAAACGGATTGATTCTCCGGACGGAGGAGACAGCTTCCCTGCGGATTAAACAGCCGGGACCGGACGGAGAACTTTTTTTTGCATCCGGTGTCCCGGAGTCCTGTTTCCTTTCGTCCGACTGTTTCCGGATCAATGAGACTGTCGGTTTTCTGGCAGACGCGCATCATCTTCTTCTGGAGGGAGAGGTTGAGTTCAGGGAACTGCCGGGGGTGTTTGCCGTTCTCCGGAATGGGAAGAAAAGTCTGCTTGGGGTGAAGAGGTATTTCCGTCCGGGATTGATCGACCTTGCCCCTGCGACGGAGTTCAAGCGCCGTCTTGACTATTTCTCCCGGCTTCCTGATTTCAACATTCAGAATGATTCTTCGTTGAGGACTCTTGCCAAAGCCTGTTCGCAGCTGAAGGGACAGGTCTGTTCTCCATACCGGGCAGCTTCTTATCGCTGGACGACGCCAGACCGGTGGCCCCACCGGGCAATGTGGCTCTGGGATTCCGTTTTCCATGCGATCGGTCTGCGGCATATTGACCTGGAACTGGCGAAGGAGACGCTTTCCGCCGTTCTGGAATCCCAGCTTGATGACGGTTTGATCCCGCACATGACATCTCCGCTTCAGCATTCAAACATTACCCAGCCGCCGATTCTGGCATTCGGGATTCGTCTTCTGACGGAAGATCAGATGGACGATGCGTTCCTCGGCCGTTCCTATCCCCATCTGAAACGGTATCTGGAGTGGATCATGGCGCACCGGGATACGGATGGTGCAGGACTCGTCGAATGGGCTGTCGAAGGAGACCCTCTCTGTCGCAGCGGAGAAAGCGGTATGGATAATTCTCCCCGTTTCGATTCCGCAACAAATCTGGATGCGCCCGATTTCAATGCCTATCTTTCCCTTGAGTGCGAGTGTATGGAGCAGTTCGCGGAACAGCTCCATTTCAAAGAGGATGCCGCAATGTGGAAGCGGCGGCACGGAGAACTGAACACCCGGATGAATGAACTTCTCTGGAACGAGCCGGAACGCATCTATATGGACCGTGACATTCATACCGGAAAGCAGACCGGGATTGCCGCCTCTTCTGGTTTTCTGCCGCTGATCTGCGGAGCTCCGTCGCGTGTGCAGGCGGAGAAGATGCTGGCAAATCTGAATGATCCGGAGACCTTTGCAACACCGTTCCGGATTCCTTCGATCAGCCGGAAATGTTCCGGATTTTATCAGAAGGACATGTGGCGCGGCCCGGTCTGGGTCAACATCAACTGGCTGATCGCATTTGGACTCGAACGGTACGGCTGGAAGGACGACGCTCGGGCACTGCTGGAGGAAACCGTCCGGGAGGTGGAGAAGTTTTATTTGAAATATGGAACGTTTTTTGAGTTTTATGACGATCGGAAAGAATGCGATCCGCCGGAACTGATGCGCAAAGGCAGGTGTTCTCCCTCGGAACCGTATCACCAGTCGTTTCACGATTACGGCTGGAGTGCGACTCTGTACATTGATATGATTCGAAAACTGCAACTGAAATAACGAAAGGAAAGAACTATGAAAAGATCTGGTTTCACATTGATAGAACTCCTCGTTGTAATTGCGGTGATTGCCATTCTGGCGGCTCTTCTTCTTCCTGCGTTGAACTCCGCGAAACAGAAAGCGGAGGCAATTCAATGTACCGGGAATCTGAAGCAGCTTGTATCCGCTTCAATCTCCTATCGGAACGATTTTTCCGATTTCGTGATGCCTCCGATGATTTCCGGAACCTCTTCCGGTGATCCGGGTCATCAATATGCCGCCCGTTACTGGTGGCCCTATTTCTACGGAGTGTTCTATCTGGGCGCCCCGTATAAGAAAACGGGAGCGGCGGATCCGGTCAAAGGAAACAACTGGAATGTATTCCGATGTCCGACGGACAGCCATAAAAACAATTTGCGTCTCAGTTATGTTGCCGCCAGAACCTGGGTGGATCCCAGGGGAACTGCTGCGCCTCTGAAGGCTGCACAGGTCAAAATGCCCTCCCGCGCCTATCTTATCATGGATGCCGATTACAACCACACTGCGGTTGCCAAGGGAGTTACAACGGCAGAACATTTCAAAACTACGAATGTCGGGACCAGCGCCTCAACTGGCGAGTGCATTACACCGAATTTGTATGAAATTGGTCCGGTTCATATGGGGCGTGCCGGTATTTCATATCTGGATGGTCATGTGGCATCCCGGCAGCACTGGAAGGGACGGAACAACACTTCTGCCCGCATGTACAAAGATTATCTGCTCAATGAACAGAATAATGTCGGAACTTACTGCGGTGCGATGGATTATTAATGGAAATCGAAAGAAGGAGGATGACAATGAAATTTTCACTCGGGGTCTTTTTTGTCCTGTCGTCGGTCTGTCTCTGTGCCTTTGACTATACGCGGATGGAAACGGATGTCAAACAGAACGTTGTCTGGCTGAAGGGGCCGACAAAAGATCTGGGAGGAGTCTCCACGGAACCGAAAAATCTTCTGAAGGAGGTCAAGGTCACTCTGAAGGACGGGGTGGTCGAAGTGGATGCCGCACCGTTTTTCCGGCAGAAGAGCGCCCGTCGGATTCTGCTCCGCTTCCGTCCTCGTTTCAATCCCGTTCTGGCGGGGAAAAATGCAACGGCTTCCCTGAACGCCGCATGCGACCGGGAGGGTTCTTTGACTCTGTTTCTTGAAGGCAGCCGGGGCCCTCAAAACAAGCACTACTGGAGCGCAATGGAATTCCCCGTGACGGAGGAGAAAGAGACATTCCGGCTGACAAAAAATCTGCCGGAGGATTTGAAGAATCTCTGGGTGCGGGTCGATTTGACCGCTCCCGGTGTCTACCGGTTTTACGAGGCGGAACTGGGGGCCGCCGAAGAGATCCGCGTGGATTCCTCCGTCAATCACATTCGGAACGGCGGAGCCGAACGCGGATGGTACGGAACCGGAATGCACGGCTTCCAATATCTGAAAACGGCGGATGACAATCTCATCAGCGACGGTCGTGGAAAAAGCTGGGACAAAATCCTTACCGTTGCGCTGGACGAGAAGGTTCGCCACTCCGGCCGTCACTCCTTCCGGCTCTCGAAACCGAAGGATGCCGCCGGTCGCTTCAACTGGAACCCGGTTCCGTTTCTTCCGGGGAAGAGCGCATCGCTGAGCTGCTGGATCAAGGGGGAGAGACCGAACCAGAGAGCGGGAATGTCTCTGTTCCTCGGCAACGGAATCGCATACGAAAAACGGTTCACGGTTTCTCCGGAATGGAAAAAATACGAGCTTTTCATTCCGGACTGGGGAAAAAAAGCTCCCGGAGTGACCAAAATCAACGATACGGCAAATGGATATGCCGCGGTGAACGGGGTTGCCGTTCCGATCATTTCAGGCGACGGAACCATCTGGGTCGACGATGTCGCGTACAGTATCGGCGGGCACAGTGCATTCAAGCCGGGAACCGGAATTACGGCATCGGCGAAACTGGATTCCGACAGGCAGTACTATCTGCCGGGGAAAGCGGTCACGGCGACTTTGACTCTCTCCAGTCTTTCCGCAAAAGCAGAGAAGGCGGAAATCCGCTGGAGCATCCGGGATTTCTTCGGAAAGACGGTGCTTTCCTCGAACCGGGCGGAAACGCTTCCGGTTCCCGCCGGAGGCACTCTGCGAAAGGAGTTCCGGTTCAATCCTCCTCCCGATCTGCGCGGAGCTTTGAATCTTGTGTTCGATGTCAACGGAGAGACGACCGGGCTTTATTTCGGCATTCTGGACCCCCCGAAACCGCTGAGCCACCGGGTCGGGGTCAACTATGATCCGGGACGGGGGAATGACATGGAAGCGATTCCTCTCCTGAAGGATTTCCGGATCGGAGCGCTTCGTCTGTGGTCGCATTTCCGGAGCACTCCGAATGCGGGATTCCGTTCAGTGGATGTGTTTCATAAAAATGGATTTTATCTCATGATGTGCATCAGCGGGCCGCTCGGACATGCACCTTCCTATTTCGTGCCGTCCGACTTTTCCGCATGGAGCAGTGAAGTTGCCTCGTTTGCGCGTCGGTACCGGGGAAAGGTGCAGATTTATGAGATTCTGAATGAATCGAACATCTGGGGCGGCCGGGCAAAGAATCCGGATCCCTCCAAATACCTGGAAATGAATGTGGAGACGAACATCCGGACGATTGAGGCGCTGGCGAAGGCGCTCCGGAGCGCCGATCCGCAGGTTCAGATCGCGGGTCCCGCCTCCTGCCATACGGATGTGCTCTGGACCAGCGGAATCCTTGCGGGGGGCGGAGCAAAATATCTGGATGTCATCACGGAACACCCGTACCGCCAGATTCCGGAGCTGCCGGATTACGAAACGGACATTCAATCGCTGCGGAAGGTTACAGACCGGTACCGGAAAGAGTATCCGCTGACCGCCAGCGAAGCGGGAAAATGTTCCTCCGTTCAGTTCCAGGACAATCTGATCCCCGACTATGCACGCAGGCAGGTCGCCTACAATACCCGGATGATGCTGATCGGCCTGGCGAACGGCCTTCAGCAGTATTATCATTTCTCATTCGGTCTTGACGCGGAGGGGACCGGCTGGAATTTCATTCTTCAGGGCAATCTGGAGAATCGCCATCATCCGATTCCCTCTCCCGTGATGTTCGCATGCCGGAACGCGATCGACCGGCTGGAAGACGCAAAACCGCTGGAACGTATCCGGATCGGGTCCAATTACAGATGCTATCTTTTTGACCGGGGTGACGTCCGTGTCGCGACCATCTGGAAATGGAACGGCAAACCGGACACCATGAAACTCTCCCCGGAATTGAGACGCAGTTCCAGAGTCTACGACGTCATGGGAACAAAGCTCGGCACGGAGAACATCGAACTGGGCCCCTGGCCGTTCTATCTGGAAAGTTCTCTCTCCGCCGCCGGACTGAAACAGGCCGTTCTGAATTCCGGGTTTTCCTCGCAGGAGAAGGAGCTCTTCGATGTCTCCCCCCTGATCACGGAGAAACGGGAATTCGAGCTCCGGATCCGGAATTTATCACCCCGCGCGATTCGCGGAACAGCATCCGTGAACGGCAGAAGCGTTCCATTCCGGAACATTCCGCCGGAGGAATCGGTGAATCTGGCCTTTCCGACGGAACGCCCGATTTCCATGAACGATTATCCGGTCAGAGCGGAGATCCGCGAGGAAACCTCCGGCCAGAAAAAAACGCTGGATTTGAACCTGAAGGCTGTGATGGTTCCCCGTACAGTCAAGGCTTTGACAATCGACGGCGATCTCTCCGACTGGCCTGCGGAGGCGGAGGAACTTCCTCTTTCAAAACTGACCCGGTTAAAGGCATGGTCCGATGCAGAGAACGGAATTCGAGGGAGTGTCCGCTTCGCCTGGGATGATACCTTCTTCTATCTGGCAGTGACGGCGTTCAAGAAAGAGTATGTGGAGTCGGAGGTCGGAGTCAGCGGACTCTGGCTCGCGGATGGCATTCAGTTCGCGTTTGATCCGATCCGGAATGCAACAAAAGCCGTAAAAGGCTATCAGGACGACGATTTTGAATATGCCGCCGCTCTGCTCCGGAACAAGCCTGTTGTTTATCGTTCCGCAGCATCTGTTGCCACTTACGACAGTCTGGATAAAACCAAAGGAGTCGTGGATGACGTTGCCTGCGCCATTCGGGTTCTGCCCGGAAAGACGGTGTATGAGCTGGCGTTTCCGCGTCAGAGTGTCAGTCCGTTCCGATTGAAGGCGGGCGAAGCGATGCGGGCGGATGTGCTCCTCAATATCGGAAATGCCAAGGGCCGGGCAGGCTATCTGCAGCTGACGCCGGGAATCGGTGAGGCTCCGAAACTGCCGGGAGAGTTTGTTGATCTCGTCCTGCAGAAGTAGGTGCGGGCGAAAACCGGACGGGAAGAACTGCGCTTCCCCTCCGGTTTCTCCGACGAAAAAGAGGACAGCGGTTTGTTTTCCGGAAAACAGGCGCTATACTATCGGAAAACAGGAGATTCTCTCATGAAATTCCAGCATTCCGCCTGTCTGATCCCGGCGCTTTTTCAGACGGGAATGATGATTCTGTTTTCCGCCTGGTCCTGGATTCCGGAAGCAACTTTGGAAAATGCGGGACTGCCGCAGAATTACGACATCATGCCGTATCTGATTCCCCTGACTCTTCTCTGCTTTGCCGCTTGTTTCTATTTGTGGCTCTCCAAACTTGTCCGGACGCATGGAAAGGAATCGAACGGTTTTGGAATCTCGCTACTTCTGATCCTTCTGGATATTGCCGTCATGGGAGCGTTGATGCCTCCGATGGGACAGGTTACGGAGCGAGCCAGACGTTCCTCCTGTGCGGCAAATCTTGCGCAGATCATGACTGCCTTGACCGCGTATGAGCAGCGCTACGGAACCATGCCGCCGTTTCCGGGGGAGAAGGGACTGGATCTGCTCCGGAATACCGGTCTTCTTACCGATCCGTTTCTTCTGCTCTGTCCCGGAGACGGAACCCGCACCCCCGTTCCGCTGGATGAACCTCTGACTCCGGATCATTGCGGTTATCTCTATGCACCGCCTGTCCATGCGGATGATGTCATTCTTCAGGATCGAAAGGAAAACCATCCGGCATTCCGGCATGAAGTGCGCAGGTCCGGCATTTCCGGAAGTCGGTGATTCCCGGAAATACCGTTGTTTCTCCCTCCCTGCTTTTTCAGCGGAAAAGGGATGTAATATCCGCTTTTCCCGCAGGATTCATTTCCCGTTTTTGACCTGGAAAGTGACCGTGACTTTTTCTCCGGCTTTGACAGGAATTGACTGAATGAGCGCATCGACGTGGTTGGCGAGAACATACTGATTGCCGTCCGCGGCGCCGCCGGCAACGCGCTGAGCCTTTCCCCATCCGCTCCAGTTAGCGATTTTGTCTCCGGAGCCCTCTTCAAAACTGCCGTTCTTCACGAGTTTTCCATTGACTTTGATGTTGTCGTAGGCAAGGTGAGGCGCGCCGGGTTTATTGATGGTTCCCATCAGGCAGAGATTGACATTCCCGTTCGTTTTCGGAACAAAGGAGATGCTTTTTATTTCCCACTGATCGGAAGCCGCGCCTGTGAAAACAAGTCGCAGGTTTTTCCGATCGTTCAGCCATCCGGCGGTGGAGGCACGGATTTTCTCCGAGCATTCCTTGATTTCCAGTTCCACTTTGGAGCGTTCTCCGCTGATGTCGATACGGAAGTCGGCGGCGGGAAGGAGTCCTGCGGCACAGAGGGCTGCCGCACATAAGAGCATTTTTTTCATATTGTTTTTCTCCTGTTTCTGTTATTGGTTGACTGCCATGGAGTTATTTCCAAAGCAGAAGGGCCGGCCAGAGATGAGGCTTGTTGTAGCAGTCGGTTTCTCCTTTCGCGTTGGTGAGGGCGGAAAGAACGCGTTTATAGCTTTTTTCCT
>CASEYW010000125.1 GCA_949292215.1 uncultured bacterium | reverse complement strand
TCCATTACGACCGTCGGCAGCATTGCCGGCCCAGCACTGAAGTTTACTACTCTCATTGTGAGTCTCCATATTTTAATGACCAAAATAGAAACACTGAAGCTATAAGATAGCGCATTTTTTCAATTTTACCAGAGCAACTTTTACTTTCCCTTGAAGATTCATCGTTTTTTCTCATTTTTTTGACTTTCAAAGCAGCGGAATGCGTGCTAAATTATAGAACTGGGATATCACTGAAATTTTTTACGGGATTGCAAGATGCTCAAAACATTGAATTTTTACGTTGCCAAAAATTTTCTCTTCACATTCCTTATGGCAATGTGTGTTCTGACGTTCGGAATGACGGGTGCGCGTCTCGTAAAGGTTTTTGAATATATTTCAAACGGTGTCAATATTTCCACCGCCATGCTGTTCATGATGTACGTGCTGCCAATTGCGCTTGCCTTTACAATTCCCTGGGCTGCTCTTGTTTCCATCATGCTTGTGTTCGGCAGGCTTTCCGCCGACAATGAAATCACGGCAATGCGTGCCTGCGGAGTTTCCATTCTTCAGATCGTGGCGCCGATTATTATGCTGACCTTTGCGCTGACCTGTCTCTGCCTTTATCTCCAGCTGGATGTCGGGCCGCGTTACCTTGGCAAAGCGCAGGTCGTGGTGAAAAGCGTGGCGGTGGACCATCCACTGGCCCTCTTCGAACCGGGAATCCCGATAGAGTTTGACAACCTCAGTATGTACATCGACCAGAAAAACGCTGAAACCGGTGAGATCAAAGGCATTCAGGTCTACAACTTAAGTAAAAATGCCAAACGCATTGAACAGGATGTGACCGCTTCCTCCGGTAAAATCGTCGTTGACAAAGTCGCGCAGAAAATGGACATCATTCTTGAGAACGCCACAATCATTGCCTATGAAAGCAACAACGATGAACATCCCCGCAGAACGTTCGGCAAGGAAATGAAATTCACTCTGGAATACGGCAAGGAATTCAACCGGAAACGCATTGCTTTGCGTGACAAGCACCTCGGATATGAAGGCCTTTATGCCCGTTCCATCATTGAGCGGAAACGCAATGCAACAGAACGCATCTGTGAAATTGAAACGGAACTGAATCAGCGGGTCGCTCTTGCTCTTGCGCCGATGGCATTTCTGCTGCTTGGTTTGCCGATGGCAATCCGGACCTCACGGCGTGAGACTTCCATTGGATTGTTTATGAGTGTGCTGCTCGCCGGGCTCTATTTCGGAGCGGTGCTTGTTTCCGACTCGCTGAAATCCACACCGTGGATGTTTCCGCAGTATATTGTCTGGATTCCTCCGGCGCTCTATCAGATCTTCGGGGCAATCTACATTTTCCGCATCGCCCGAAGATAGTTCAGGTGTGACTTCGAAAATGGGAGAGGATGCTCAGCGCGGCAAAAGGAGCCTTTCCCGTTTTTCTCCACAATTTGAATTTCAATGACATTCAACAATAAAAACAAGAAAAGGAAAACTGCCAGAAAATGAAACATGAAAGTTATCTTGAGTGCGTAAGATGCTCCAGAACCTACTCCGTTGACGAACTCCGCTATACCTGCGACTGCGGTGGAATTCTCGATGTCAAGCGGGATCTTTCCAAATTCGACGGGGCCGCTCTGCGCAAACTCTGGGATTCCCGCTGGGGACTCAAACGTGGAATTGAATCTTCCGGTGTCTGGCGCTACCGCGAATTGATTTTTGATGCCCCGGATGACAAGATCGTGACACGTCAGGAAGGCAACACCCGTCTTTACCCCGCCGGGACCGCCGGGACGTGGGCCGGATTGAAAAATCTTTATTTCAAGCATGAAGGTGAAAATCCCACTGGAAGTTTCAAGGATCGCGGCATGACCTGCGGAACCAGTGCAGCTAAAGTTTTCGGTGCAAAATATGTTGCCTGCGCCAGTACGGGCAATACCAGTGCAAGCATGGCGTCTTATGCGGCTGTTTCCGGAATGAAGGCGGTCATTTTCATCCCATCCGGGAAGATCGCTTACGGGAAACTCGCACAGGCTCTCGCTTACGGAGGAATCACGCTCCAGATCGAAGGCAATTTCGATGACGCCATGAAACTTGTTCAGGATGTCTGCCGCGAACTTGGAATTTACCTCCTGAATTCCATCAACCCGTTCCGGATCGAAGGTCAGAAGGCGATCTGCTTTGAAACGCTCCAGCAGATGGATTGGGAAGTGCCAGACTGGTTCGTCATTCCCGGCGGAAACCTCGGAAACAGCAGTGCTCTCGGAAAAGCTCTGATGGAGCTTCATGAACTCGGAATTATCTCTAAAATTCCGAAAATTGCCGTCATTCAGGCGTCCGGAGCAAATCCGCTTTATAAAATGTGGACTCAGCATACTCCGTTTGAAGCCGTTAAAAATCCCGAAACAATTGCAACCGCCATTAAGATCGGAAACCCTGTCTCCTGGGAAAAATCTCTCCGCGCTGTCAAATGGAGCGGCGGAACGGTGGAAGAGGTCACGGAGCAGGAGATTATGGATGCCAAGGCAAAACTCGATGCCGCCGGAATCGGTGCGGAACCCGCATCCTGCTGTTCCCTGGCAGGAGCGAAAAAACTCGCAGAGAAAGGGATTATTCAACCCGATGAAAAGGTCGTTGGCATTCTCACCGGAAATCTTCTCAAGGATCCGGATGCCGTTATCGGCTATCATCAGGATCAGCTGAGAGAGAAACATATTATCGGTACTTTTGGAAACAAGCCGATGCTGATTCCTCCGACTGTCGAAGCTGTTAAACAGGCTCTTCACAGAGATTGAGTTCTGTTTCTGCCTTTTTTTCGAGGATGGAGTTGGCGGCGAGAAGCCGCCAGCTCCGATTCTTTCTTCTAACACCCGTGAAAAGCGGAAGAGCGCAACTCTTATCGGATTAATTCAGAGCTTCAACGGCTAAATTGACAGTTGCATCCGCAATGGGATAGAAATACGCCTGCTGGATCGCGCGGAGTTTCATAAACAAGAACTTTTCATCGGAAGAGCTTTTTCAGAACGGGATAAATCTGTTCCGTCATTCGCAGATAGCCGAGATCGCCGGGGTGGACGCTGTCGACGCTGGCTTCGCCGTCTGTTCCGAAGAGATAATTGCCTTTGAGGTATGCGATATTGTTTTCCCCTTCGTTCCGGAGTTCTTTCCAGATTTTACGCATGGCATTCCAGCGTTTCCGGTTGTCTTCCCGTTTTGTGCGGAAGATCCATTCATTTGTTTTCGGGGCGTCTTCTATGAGCAGGAAGGGGGTTCGCGGGCGCAGGGATCTCAATTGTTTCAGAAATGCCTTTGCGCGTTCATTGATTTCGTCCAGTCCCATATTCGGCATAGGATCGATAACAAATACGGCGGGATCCAGGGTCCCCAGCAGGTTTGCGACTTCGAGTTCCATTCTTGCCGCGCCGGAGAATCCGAAATTATAGGTTGGACGGTCCAGTTTTCTGCCGAGCCATGCAGGATGGCAGAGTCCGGCATGGGACGAGTATGCTCCGTGAACAATGGAGGAACCATAGTAGACGATCGCGTCTTTTTCCGGCCGGGGCGCGACCGGTTCGAAGAATGCCCCTGCTTCGATTCCCAGTTCCGCGTTGAGGAGACGGTTCCGGCAGGGCAGATAAAGCCGATAGGTATAGCGTCCGTCGATGGGGTCCTGATTCAGAGGGTATTCTTCCGCATCGCCGTATTTGTGGTATGTTGTGCAGACCCAGCGGAGAGAGCCTCTGTGTTCCGCGTAAAGATCGAATCCGCTGAAAGAGCAGTTGTTGAAATTGCGCTCCTCCATTTGCGTGGATTCGAACTTTCGGCGGATGAAAATGGTCGGGGAATCTGTGACAAAAGAGATGCTCATGCCCGTTGGTGAAAGGGAGTTTCTCCAGACGGATTCGGGAAGGATTTTTTTTGCAGAAAGCGGGATTCGGTCGTAAGGCGATTCGAATTTTTTCCCCTGCCATGCTTGTCCTTCCAGGCCGATGGTCCGGAAGTCAATCCATTTCACTGTTCGAGACATGATTTATTCCTGTTCAGTATTCCATTTTTTTCAACCAGACTCCGGCCAGATCCGACCAGGCTGTTACGTCTTCGAGTCCCGGGCGACCATCGGCGAGCCCGATCCCATGGGGGCCGTCGGGGAAGATATGGACTGCAAACGGGACTTTATGCCGGCGCAGCGCAAGCGCATAGTTCAGAGAGTTTTCAACAGGGACGGCACCATCCTCGGCAGTGTGCCAGAGAAACGCTGGCGGAGTTTGTTCGCAGACATGTTTTTCGCATGCAACCGTTTCCAGATCCGCTTCGGAGGGCGTCTGCGTTCCGAATAGATTCTGGAACGATCCGACATTGGCAAATGGTGTCCCCGCCGAGATTACCGCATAACAGAGAATTTCTGCGTCGGGACGTGCGGAAACAGTATCGCATTCATCACCATTGTCCGCAGCGACTTTATCATACAGCACCCCGGTGGAGCATGCAAGGTGCCCGCCTGCGGAGAATCCGAGAATTGCAATCTTATCCGGCTTGATGCCCCATTCGGCGGCATGGGCGCGGATGATTTTAATCGCTCTCAGCGCATCTTTCTGCGGAGCCGGGTAGACATAGGGCATCACTCTGTACTGCAGCACGAATGCGTGGAATTCCATGGAATTGAACTTTTCCGCAACGGGAACTCCTTCATGCGATGCCCGACCCGAGTAGCCGCCTCCGGGACAGACAATCACGCATCCGCGTACCTTGTCTCCGGGAAGCAGATAGGGTTCCAGATAGGGTTGAAACTCTCCGGCGGCGCCATCGGGTGTCTTTTTGACGTCGCTCCACAACATGATTTTTTCCTGCGGTTTCATCGATCAGAACTCCATTTTTTTCAGCCAGGCTGCGGCAAGCTCCGGCCAGATGGTGACATCTTCAAGCCCCGGACGATTGTCTGCAAGACCCACTCCGTGGGGACCGTCGGGGAAGATATGAACGGCAAACGGAATTTTCTGCTGTCTCAGAGCCAGCGCATATTCCAGGGAGTTTTCAACAGGGACTCCGCCGTCCTCCGCGGTATGCCAGAGAAATGCCGGAGGGGTATCCGGCTTGACGCGACGCTCCCAGGAATACTTCAGATACTCTTCTCTCGGGACCTCTTTCCCGAGCAGGTTTTCAAACGATCCCAGATGTCCTTTGCCCGGAACTCCTGTAATGACCGGATAGCAGAGAATTTCTGCATCGGGACGTGCGGAAACGGCATCGCATTCATCGCCGTTCTCCGCCTTGACTTCATCAAAAACGATGCCCGCGCTGCATGCAAGGTGCCCGCCTGCGGAGAATCCGAGGATTGCAATCTTGTCCGGCTTGATTCCCCATTCGGATGCGTGAGCACGGATGATTTTGATTGCTCTCAACGCATCCTCCTGCGGAGCCGGGTACCGGTATGGCGCCACCCGGTATTGAAGAACAAATGCGTGAAATCCGAGAGAGTTGAAGCGTTCTGCAACCGGCGCTCCTTCATGCGGAGCTCTGCCGCCGTATCCTCCGCCGGGAAGAACGATCACACATCCGCGGACTTTATCTCCGGGAAGCAGATAGGGTTCCAGGTAGGGTTGAAAATCATCGGCGGAGCCGTTCGGAGCGATTTTCGCTTCGCTCCAGAGCATCATTTTCTTTTCCAGTTTCATTTTTGATCTTGAAAACCTTTCCTGTTGTCAGATCATTGTAAAGAATGTATTGTCGTCGAGTTCGCCGGAGACGAATCCCTTGAAGGAGAGGGAGAACTTGAAGTCTTCCGGTTTTATTTGCAGAGCTTCCTCCGGTTTCGGCCCGCAGGAGTTGCTGCCGAGCGGAGCATTTTTCCAGTCGAGATGGAGTACAACTTCGTCAATTTCCTCCAGTTCATGCGGATGCTTTGCTTTCGCCAGCATTGCTGGCGTATAGTGGTGTGCGGAAAAATCAAAGAGCGGATTTCCGGCGGTCAGGAACCCGCACATTTTCACATCGTAGAAGGCTGCGCGTCGGACCTCGTGACGGTTTCCGTTTTCCTGCGGGCGGGTGTAGACCGTTTCGAGATCGTCAATCGACATTTTGTAATAACCGACTTTCTGTGCTTCTCTGGAATCCAGATATGCTTCGCCGGGACCGCGTCCGAACCATGCTGCGCGGCTTACCGTTTCCGGAAGGGTCATTTCAAAACCGAGACGCGGCAGGCAGGGAAGGTCCTTTTCTCCCTTCTGGAATTTTCCGGTGAAATCCAGTCGGAACGATCCGTCCGGCTGGAAGGTGTAGAGGTAATCGCAGAGAATTCCGTGGCGGTGGACCGGCGGAGCAAGGCGTGCTGTGACTTTGACTCGCACGTCGCCTTTGCGTCCCGTAATCAGAGAGATGTCTTCCAGACGATGCTGCATCCAGTGGTATCCGGCATCCATCCACTCTTTCATGAAGCCCCAGTTTTGTCCGCCGTCGTTGTCCGTCGGAGCGCGCCAGATGTTGAGTTTCGGTCCTTCCATAATCAGAGGAACGCCGTCTTTTTCCCATGCGCAGAGGAGACCGTCGAGTTTGCTGAACTGGAAGAGACTTCCGTTGGCTTCGATCTGAATCAGTTCTCCGTCCTCATCCGTGATGATCGGGCGGGCTGGCATATTCGGAATTCTTGCTTTGGTTCGGACCGGAAGTTCGAACTGTCCCCATGCAATCTCATGACCGGCATCCGCCCAGAGGGTGGAACAGCCGAGGAAAAAGGTGACGTTCAGGAAATACTCCGCACCCGGTTTCGGTGTCGCCGGAAGCGAGAAGGGGACTTTGACGGATTCCGTTGCCTGCGGTTTTGTTTTCAGAGGAGGAAGCATTCCCGCCTGGATCGTCTTTCCATTTTCCGTGACATTCCAGGAGATGGATAGATGTTCCAGTGTGAGGAAATCATAATGATTCGTGACTTTGATTTCACCTTTGTTCAGATTTCCAGCCTGCATCCGGACGGGAGCGATGACCTTTTTATATTCGATCAGACCCGGAGTCGGGGTTTTGTCGGGGAAGACGAGACCGTCGGCGATGAAGTTTCCGTCGTGTGGGGTCTCTCCGAAATCGCCCCCGTAGGCGTAGAAGGGGATGCCGTCCTCCGTATAGGTTTTGATGCCGTGATCGCACCATTCCCAGACGAATCCGCCCTGCATATTTTTATTGTTGTAGAAGGTCTGCCAGTATGCTTCGAGTCCGCCGGGACCGTTGCCCATCGCGTGAGCATACTCGCACATGAGCGCGGGATGTTTTCCCTTGAATTTTCTGACATGCTCGTCCCAGGCCTTCGGATCCGGATACATGCGGCTGATGACGTCGGCGGTTTTGAGTTCTGCATCCGGTTCGTAATGAATGATGCGGGAGGAGTCGATCTTGCGGATTTCCTCTGCCATTTTCTCGTTGTTTCTGCCGAAGGAGGCTTCGTTGCCGAGAGACCAGCAGAAAATACAGGCGTGGTTCTTGAACGACTGTACCATCCGGGTTCCGCGCTCCACAATTGCTTTTTCCCATTCGGGAAGATGGGAGGGATTTTCCTTTCCATACCCGAATCCGTGTGTTTCATAATCGGCTTCCGCGAGAACGTAGAGTCCGTATTCGTCGCAGATGGAGTAGAACCGCGGATCGTTGGTATAGTGGGAGGTCCGGATTGCGTTGATGTTATGGCGTTTCATGAGAAGAATGTCTTCGAGCACGGCATCGGTGGAAACAGCGCGGCCCAGTTCCGTCTGGAACTCATGGCGGTTTACTCCGCGGATCATTATCGCTTTGCCGTTGATCAGGAAATTGCCTTTCTTCAGTTCCACTTTCCGGAATCCGATTTTCAGCGCAGAGACCTGAGTGGTATTGTCTTTTGCATCCCGGATGGAGAGAATGAGTGTATAGAGATTCGGCGTTTCCGCGCTCCATTTGAGTACATTTTTCACGGTTGCCGAGAGGTTTACGGTTCCTGTGGTATCCGGTTTCAGTTGGAAACGGGCTGCCATAGGGGTGTCGAAAAGATTCGCTTCGCCGGAAGAAAGCGCGACGGGGAGCCCGTTCCCGTCGAGAAGTTCCGCTTCCACGACTCCTTTCGCTGCTTTGACGGAAAAATTCCGCAGTGTAATGTCAAGGTCAAGGAGTCCGCTGGTGTAATTTTTGTCGAGGGATGCGTGCGCGAAGACATCGTAGATGCAGGTTAGAGGAAGGGCTGTCAGGGAGACTTCACGGAAAATTCCGCTCAGCCACCACATGTCCTGATCTTCCAGATAACTGGCATCGGACCACTGAATCACCTGCACGGCGATCCGGTTTGTTCCCACGCCAACATATTCGGAGATGTCGAATTCGGAAACGATGCGGCTTCCCTTGCTCATGCCTGCAAGCGATCCGTTGATCCAGACATAGAAGAAGGAATCCACGCCGCGGAATGTGAGAATGATCCGGCGGTTGTCCCATTCCTCGGGAATTTCAAAATCACGGACGTAGCAGCCTGTTGGGTTCTCAGTCGGCACGAACGGGGGATTCAGGGGAAAGGGATACTGCACATTTGTATAATGAGGATGACCATAACTTTCCATCTGCCAGTTGGAAGGAACCACAATGTCATCCCAGTCGTTCAGATTCGCATCTTCCTCCTGGAACCCTTCCGTTGCGGACTGCGGATTCGGGAAGAAGCCGAATTTCCAGACTCCGTTCAGCGTTTTGTAAAGAGAAGATTGCGTTTTATCTCCCGATACCGCGTCCTGCCGGTCAAGATACGGAACAAGGAGAGTTCTTGCTTCCAGACGATTGATATTCGTGAGATTCCGGTCTTCCCAATCGTGTCTCATAGTCATTCCTTATTTTGTTGTTGCTTTTCTTCTTCCGCAAAAAAGGTTTTCTGTTCCGGCTAATATACAGGGATAGCAGTCATTATCAAGTGAAAATGCGACAGGATGGAGAAAAAAGCGGGATTTGCCGGTGCAATTTCACGGGGCGGGAAGGAGATCAAAAGAAAAAGCCCCGGAACGTGTTTCCGGGGCGGTTGGAAATCCGGTTATTTTTCCGGGACGCCTTTGGTGTGGTCAATCGGGATTTTCAGCTGGGAATCCGGTGAGACGAGCTTGCCTGCCAGAATATCCGCCTCCGTGATCCGCGCCATGAGGATGTCTCCATTTTTGGTGCGTTCGTGGTCATAGATGATATAGAGGGTGCCGTCGGCGGTTTCCTGTGCATCCGGATAGGAGACCCCGGTTCGTTCGTCGAGCAGAAGAGTGTGGGGCCAGGTCTTGCCGTCGTCTTCGGAGAGATACGCGGTCATGCGTTCCCGGACGGGCCATTCCTTTTCCCCTGGTACGATTCCGGATGCGTCGTTGTTGATCATCAGAATGCGTCCGGAACGAAGACGGACTGCATACATGCGGGAGTTCGGACCGAGAATCGTTTTCGAGAGATCGGGAGCGGTCCATGTGGCTCCCTTGTCCATGGAAATGCTTGTCGCGACGCCTCTGGTCACACGGATGTAGCATTCGATGGAACCGTCATTGTGTTCCACAAAACAGTGTTCGTCGAAACGGGGTCCGCCTTCCACACGGGTGAGATCGATGCGTCCGCGGGGATGGAAGGTCTTGCCGTTGTCTTCGGAAACAACCATGTAACAGCCCTGCACGACTCCAAGGGAATCATGCTTTTTGTAATTGCCGGTCCACACGCTGACAGGCAGAGCCCAGGTGCCGTCGGAAAGAACGGTCGGTTTGTCCATCATGATTCCGTTTGCGATGCGGACGGGCTCTGTGAATCGGAAGTCTGCCGGAGATGCTTCCGGATTCTCAAGAATGGAATACCAGACTCCGGCGATGCCGTCGAACCAGTCGCTGGACTGTGACCAGAACCAGTAGAAGCGTCCGTCAGGGGCGATCCAGAAGGTGGAGTCGAACGCCCGGACATCCGGTGACGGCGGGTCCACCACGGCGACGGCGTCGCTCCAGGTGGCGCCGTTGTCGTCGCTGATCACCATCATGACAAAGTTTTCCGTGAATTCCGTATGTCCCCCGGCATACCAGACGGCAAAAATCCTCCCGGATGGCAGAACGGCGATTCCAGGAATTCCCTGAAAGGTTCTGCTTTCCCTCAGATTGCGTTTCGTCGGCTTCGTGACCGGTACGGGATCCAGACTCTGATAGGTAAAACTCATGTTTCTTCCTCCTTCATTGTTGAAGAATATAACTTTTGTCTTATATTATAGCAAAAGAAAGAATCCGGCGCAATAGAAAAATAGTAGGATTACCATACGGATTATCGTTTTTATGGAAATGCGGGACAAAATTCTGCAATCTCTGGATTTTATTCAGAACAGACTGCTTCTGAGGCGCTTTTATTTGCCGGACGGTTCTGCAAATATCGACCGGAGTTTGAATCTTCAGCCCTATGATCGTCTGCTGATTGTGCTGTCCGGCGTCAAGAACGAGCCGATGTCTCTCCACGGAGAACTGCGGACGGTTCGTCTGGAGCCGGGAGACTACTATCTGATACGGAAGCATATCTGGGAGCATGCCTCGTTTCGTGACCGGCACGAATTTTTCTGCATTATTCCGCGCGGCGGCTATCTGCGCCTGGTCCACTATCACATCAAGGGCAATCAGGGACACCAGCCGTGGCCGGATAACGACTGGATTCACACTACGCTGCCGGAATCTGTGGAGACGGCGTTCTCTCTCCTGAAATCTCTGGAAAATCCGGATGATTCGCTCCTGACCGCCCCTCTGGTCCGGATGATCGCCAGACTGGCGGAGCTGGAGGTGCGGAAAGAACTCCCGTATTCCGGAAAGGCTGCCATGACGTTTGAGAAGCTCCGCAATTTTGTGGAATTCCATTTTGCGGAACCTCTTGGACGGGAAGATGTTGCCGGATATTTCAATCTGCATCCATCCTATGTTTCACAGTTGTTCCGGCAGTATGCCAACCGTTCGCTTCAGGATTACATTGCCGCCTGCCGGATCGCTCGGGCGAAAGATCTGCTTTCCGGAACGGATGCTCCCGTCAAACAGATCGCAGAGGAGTGTGGTTTCAGCGGAGAGGTGTATTTCATTCGTCGGTTCCGGGAAATTGCCGGGTGCTCTCCGGGACGATATCGAATTGCGAACCGTGCATTGTCCGCCGGAAAAAAGGGGGCTGCGGAACGGTCCTGAGAAAAGATTTTTCAGCCGTTCCCCGCATGATGTTACTCCGGGAAATGGGACTTTGCGTGTCCCGTTGCATTTTTGTATTTTCCGTTTAAAGCGCTTTGATCCGGAAGCGGAAAAGCATGTTGTCTCCGAACCACATCGGAAAATTGGTTCCCCATACATTGTTATAAAGGTTGAAATGAACTCCTCCCTTCAGATCCGGTTTCTTGTTGTGGAAGTTCAGGAGAGAGGGCCTGCCTGGTGCGACAAGCGGGGAATCCAGATTGGTCAGGAGCGCCTTGTCGTCGATGATGACCTCTTCCACCGCATGAAGGGTCCGTGCACCGCGGCTGACGACATCCGCCGGATCAATGAACTCGTTCATTTTCCGGAACGCATATCTGCTTCTGGATTTTGAGGAAGCAAAAGAACACCACACGGCATGGGGGAGTCGTTCCGGTTGTTTTGCAAACCAGCGGACCCGGATTTCGAGTTCGTTGGAATAGTCCAGCAGCACATATTCGATTTCAATTCTGCGGAACCCGGGAAAGTTGTTTGTGCACAGGGTGACTCGCGATCCGTGTCCCCAGACCGTTTCATAAACATTGGAGGAGAAGCCTTTGCAGGAAAATTTTTCCAGATCTTTCGGCATATCCGGCTTTGTGAAATCATGGATTGCCCATGAGACATCCGGCAGGCGGAGATACTGTTCGCGGAAGCGCTCGTAATCCTCATGCGTGAAATTTTCATAGTGGAAAAGAGCGGAATTCTTGAATTCGAACTTGTTTGCTTTCAGGTAGATGGATTCGGCGCATGCGCGGTCGGGATCAATTTCAATGCGGAAGAATTTATTTTCAAAAACGGTATTTTCCGTGACGCAGCGATCCAGATAGATGGATTCAAATGGACGGATTTTTTTGACTGCCCGGCAAGCCTCCGCCCGTTTGTCCGCGGGGAGTGCGTCAATGGCTTTTTTGAGCAGTTTCCGTTTTTCTCTCCAGGAGGAGGCAAACTTCCGTGCGGCGGATGTTTTGAGTTTTTTCGGACTCCATGCACGCGGAGCGGTGTAATGGGTCTTTTCATCAAGTCCCCATGTATGTTCCGCCGCTTCCAGGAGGAGACGGGAGAAGCGACCTTTTCCGGGGAACTCCTCTTTCCAGGAGTTGCGGAGACGCAGGAGTTCCTTGAAATCTGCAACCTTTTTCGGATCGGTCCCGACTCCGTGAATCCAGGTGTCGCCGATTTCGGCGGTGACGACCGGATAGCTGTCGATGTTTTTCAGAAGTTTTTTTGCAAGATCGTTCAATGTTCCGCTTTGCACTTTTGCATCCGGATAACGCTTCAGAATCCGCTTGACCGCTGCGGGAAGGTGAGGACCGATGTTGTCGCCTGTCATTTCGATGACATATTCCGTATCACCGAGATCAATGGCGTCGCCGTACTGTGCCTGATAGACCACGAGAATTTCTTTCCCGGCGGTATCTCTCCAGCGGAAGATCGGGGGAACGTCTGGCATTGCGGAGGCGGGATTGATTCCGATGTGGAGAAGTTTGATTCCTGCGTCGGCAAGGGGGGCAATGATGGCGCGGGTATGTCCCGGTACATCGGTCAGTTTTGCTGCGATTGTTTTTTTGTGGAATCGTTTGTCGAGCTCTTTGGAAAGGGAGAGACCGTAGCGGAAGAGGGAGTCGTCTGCAAGTTCACTGTGCATGGTAAACGGAAGGGCATGCCATACGATGTCTCCGCGTTCGATCGCTTCCTCCAGGAGCCTGCGTTTTTCCTCGTCTGCCCGTTCGAGATATTCATAGATCAGCCAGGAACCGACCGTCCAGACGTAACGGAATCCTCCGGGAGTGTTTCTGAAATATGTGGAAGTCTTGATCGCCCGTTTGATGAACTTGTTGAAGTATTTTTTCTTGACTTTGGCGGCGGTATCCGTGAATCCGATGTCCAGATGAGTTTTGAAAATGATATTGATTTTCTTCATGTGCGGTTGTCCGAAAGCGTTAGATTCCTGTTTTGGGCCCGACTCAAGCCGATTTAATGTAATCCGGGAAAAGAATATTTCAAGCGGATATTTACCGGGATCGACTCATATTGCAGGAAAATGACAGTTTTTCCCGCAGAGTTTTTTTGTAAATTGACTGTAATTTCTTTGCAATATTTCCTGGATGAATCTTGATTTTCAGGAAAAAAATGATAAAATACGTCACAGCAGCCGTGGAAGTGCATGGAGTCGTTTTCCGGTCCGCATGGAATTGGATTTCCGCTGTTTGCTTTCTCGTTTCGGAAGTTTTTTCTCAGCCCGGTGCAAATCGGCAAAGGGGGTATTCAAGGGATAAAAATGGAACTTTATCAGGGCCTTACCGTTCTTGCAATTTTGATTCTTGCGTGTGCGTGCGCGAGCAAATTGTCTTCGTGGATCAACATGCCGGTTCTTGTGGTTTTCCTGGGGGTCGGCATGCTTGCCGGTTCGGAGGGAATCGGTCAGATTCCTTTTGAAGATCCGCACATTGCGAACATCATCGGCAGCATTGCCATGGCATTCATTCTGTTTTCCGGAGGATTCGATACGAAGTGGTCCTCCGTGAAAAGCGTCGTGGGATATGGAGGGATTCTTTCGAGTATCGGAGTCCTTCTGACGGCGTTGTTTGTCGGATTGTTCACCTGGTTCTTTTTCCGCTGGCAGCTGCCGGGGAGAACCATACCGCTGTCATGGTGTCTTCTGCTCGGTTCGATTGTTTCTTCAACGGATGCGGCGGCGGTATTTTCCATTCTGCGCTCAAAAAGTGTGAGCCTTCGCGGAAAGCTGCAGCCTCTGCTGGAGTTCGAGTCCGGCAGCAACGATCCTATGGCGGCATTTCTGACAATTTTCCTGATTCCGATTGCGATCGCGGAAACAAAAAGCGGGACATCAACTGGATTTTCCGTTTACTGGCAGATTCTTCCGAGTTTTCTGCTGCGCATGACGCTCGGTCTTGTTCTCGGAATCCTCTGGGGAAAACTTGCAGTCTGGCTGTTCAACAAGATCAACTTTGAATACGACGGCCTTTATTATGTGCTTGGTGTGGCAACCGTGTTTCTTTCCTTCGGCTGTACGGAATTGTGCCAGGGAAACGGGTTCATGGCAATTTATGTGACCGGACTGGTCATGGGCAACAGCAAGTTCATCTATCACAACGGACTCGGTCGTTTCCACGACGGTATGGCATGGCTGATGCAGGTGGTGCTGTTTACCATGCTTGGGCTGCTGGCAACTCCCAGTCTGGTCTGGGATGCCCGTTACATCGGACTTGTCGTGGCCGCGTTCCTGATGATTATTGCACGTCCGCTTGCGGTATTCCTCTGTATGTTCGGCAGTAAATTTTCTTATAATGAACGGCTGCTTGTCTCCTGGGTGGGACTTCGCGGTGGTGCTCCCGTCATGCTGGCGACTTTTCCCTGGGTGGCGGGACTCGAACAGCACATGCTGATGTTCCATATCGTATTCTTTATTGTTCTGACCTCGGTCGTTCTGCAGGGAATGACGATCATGCCGGTGGCGAAGGCGCTGCATCTGGATCTGCCGCTGCGGATTCATCCGCGGGTTCCGCTGGAGTTTGAAAATACGGGAAATCTGGATGGCGACACCAGAGAGTTTGAAGTCCTGCCCGGTGCTCCGTTTATCGGCAGAACTCTTGCCACGCTTGGTCTTCCCGCGGGGGCGCTGGTTCTGCTCATCCGCAGGGGTGGTGGATTCATTGTGCCTCACGGGAATACGGAAATCATGGTCAACGATGCGTTGATGATTCTCGGTTCTCCGGAGATTCTTGCCAAGACGGGGAAAGTGCTCGGTGTGCCTTCCGAGGATTAAATCGGAACAACTCGCTTCCGACGCAGAGAGCGGATACGAGTTGCGGTATAAAAACAAACAGAGTGAAGGAGTAAGAGGAAATGGAAGAATTCTTCCAAAACATCTGGAAAATGATCGTCGAGAGCAATGTTCTCAACATCATCTGGGGTCTGCTGGTGCTTCTGGTCGGTTGGCTCGTCGCCGTGTTTGCTGCCGGACAGGTCGTGAAACTGGTTGACCGCTTCGCCCTCAGTAAAAAAATTGAAGAGTGTCTGCCGGAAGGTGCGGAACTGCCGCAATCAAATCTCAGTAAAGTGATCGGGAGGATTGTCTACTACCTGATTCTGCTGCTCGCGATTCTCGGCTGTCTTACCGCGATGAATCTGACGCAGGCTGCTGAGCCGATCAAGGAATTTGTCGGGACCCTGACCGGATATGCTGCCAATATCATCGGCGCGGCGGTTCTGGCCTTCATTGCCTGGCTTGTCGCAACGCTTCTCAAATATGGTGCGACAACCGCGATGCGCGTTATGGAATTCGATAAGAAGTTCGCTGCTCATCTGGAGACCAAAGATGGAAAACCCGTCAGTGAGATTGTCGCCGGAGTTGTTTACTGGGTTGTGCTTCTGTTTTTCCTCCCCTCCATTCTTCGCGCTTTGAAGATCTATGGGATTACGGACCCGATTCAGCAGATGTTCACCAAGATTCTGGAATATATTCCGAATCTGATTGCGGCGGCAGCGATTCTGTTCATCGGTCTGCTGGCGGCAAAAATTGTGCGGAAAGCTGTCACTGGCCTGATTCAGGTTTCCCGTCTGGACGAGCTTGGCAAGAAGGTCGGTGTCTCCAAGGTGTTCGGTGACAAAGGAATTTCCTCAATGGTCGGCATCGTTGCCTATGTACTGGTTGCGATTCCAGTGATCATTTCCTCGCTGACCGCTTTGAGAATCCAGTCCCTTTCGGATTCTGTTGCAGGTTTTTTCAGCAAACTTCTGAATGCCGCCGGCGATATTCTCGGCGCGGCTCTGCTGATCTTTCTTGCGTTTCTGGTGGGAGGTTTTGTTTCCGGGATCGTGGCGCAGATTCTGGAGAACTTCGGGTTCAACAAACTGATGGCAACTCTGGGATTTGCTCCGAAAAGCGAGGATAAATCCTCTCTGCCGTCGGTTGTGGTTGGCAAGATTTCCTTTGTCGCAATCATCTTCTTCGCTCTGATCATGGCATCCGACATTCTGGATTTCAATGCGTTTTCCGCTCTGCTCCGCACATTCCTGGTCTTCGGCGGCAACATCATCATCGGGATCATTGTTCTGCTTGTCGGCATCTACCTTTCCAACCTTGCGGCGGATGCTGTTAAGGGGAAGGGCAGTGATGCGCTTTCCATGATCGTCCGGATCGCCGTGCTGGTCTTCACCGGTGCGATTGCGATCAACAACATGAATATCGGCGGCGCGATTGTGGAAATGGCATTCATGCTTCTGCTTGGCGCGGTCTGTGTTGCCGTCGCTCTTGCGTTCGGACTTGGCGGACGCGAGCTCGCAGCAAAGAAACTGGAAGAATGGATTCGCAAGCTGGATAAAAAAGAATAATCCGGTATTTCCGCTGTGAGCCTTTGCGTCTTTGCAAAGACGTCAAAAGTTTAGCGCGAGGAAAGAAAAACGCTTTTCAATGCGGTTTTCTTTCCTCGCATTTTTTTGAATAAAAAAAGAGACCGCTTTAATCGGCGGTCTCTGAAAAACGGGAATCTGCGGCTTATTTGTTTTCAAGCAGCTTGTTGACTCCTGCGAGTTTTACGCAGACGCAGAAGAGCTCGATTGCCTTCCGGAGCTCATCGACGGTGGGATAGGTGGGTGCAATGCGGATGTTTCTGTCCCGTGGATCATTTCTGTAGGGGAATGTTGCACCGGCTCCGGTGAGAACGACACCAGCCTTTTTTGCGAGGGCAACCGTCTCTTTTGCACAGTTGTCAAGGGTGTCGATTGCGATGAAATAACCGCCTTTCGGTTTTGTCCAGGTTGCAAGACCCGTTCCGCCGAGTTCGCGTTCAAGTGTTTCCAGAACAATATCGAATTTGGGACGGAGTTCCGCGGCGAGCTTTTTCATATGCGCCCGGACTCCTTCCGCATTCTTCAGGTAACGGATTGTGCGAAGCTGATTCAGCTTGTCCGGTCCGATGGTCTGAATGCTCATGTGCTTCTTGATCTCCGCGATGTTCGAAACGCTGGATGCCTGAAGAGCGACACCTGCACCGGGGAACGTGATTTTGGAGGTCGAGAAGAAGTAGAACGGGCGATCCGGATTTCCGGCTTTTTCACATGCGGCGAAAATGTCGGCGACTTTTTCTTCCGAGTAGATGTGGTGGACTCCGTAAGCGTTATCCCAGAAAATTCGGAAATCGGGCGCCGCTTTCATGGAGGCGAGACGTTCCACAACCTTGTCGCTGTAACAGATTCCCTGCGGGTTGGAATAGAGGGGAACGCACCAGATTCCTTTGACGAGATCGTCTTCTGCGGCGAGCTTTTCCACGAGATCCATGTCGGGTCCATCCTCGTTCATCGGGATGGTGATCATCTCAATGCCGAGGTCCTCGCAGATTCCGAAATGCCGGTCGTATCCCGGACTCGGGCAGAGAAATTTGATTTTCGGGAGTTTCCCCCAGGGCGTATGCCCGTGAGTTCCGAAAATGTAAAGGCGGACCACGGAATCGTACATCATGTTCAAACTGGAGTTTCCGCCGATGATGAGTTTTTCCTGGGGGATGCCGAGCAGTTCGGAGAAGAGGGCCTTGGCTTCGGGAATGCCGTCCAGAAGACCGTAATTCCGGGCATCGGTGCCATCGGCTGTCTTATAATTGTCAAGAGCGTCAAGGACTCCGTTTGTGAGGTCGAGCTGTGTTCCGGCGGGTTTCCCGCGCGACATGTCGAGTTTCAGATTCTGGTTTACATACCCGGCATATTCTTTTTCGAGTTTCGCCCGGCATGCCTGCAATTGTTCCTTTGACAAATTGCTGTAATTGACCGCGTTCATGATTCGTTGTCCCATGTTAGTGATTGTTCTGGAATCTTGACAAACTATACTATATCATTTTTTTGCGTTTGATGCAAGCCGGAATCGGAAAAACGCCTCTCTTTTTTCGATGAAAGGGCAACACTCAGGGCAATATGGAAACTCTTTCTGCCGATTTTCCGGATTCTGCGAATGAAATCAAAAATGAAATCGCTCCGGCATTCCCGGAGCGAAAGAGCGACAGAGGATGATCGCAGGCGAAACCGCGGTCCGGGAAAACCGGAACGGCTTCCCCGGTTCTGTTTAGCGGCAAGCCCGGACGGCGCGCTTGAATCCTTCTGCGGAACGTTCGATGATCTCTTTTCCGACACAGAAGGCAAGACGGAAATATCCGGGACATCCGAATCCGCGTCCGGGAACGGCGAGAATCCGTTCTTCGACGAGTTTTTCGATGAATTTCCCCTCGTCCGCCAGCGGAGAACGCGGGAAGAAATAAAACGCTCCGCGCGGCATGGTGTATTCAAGACCGGCGTTCGTGAGAACATTTGCCATGGCTTGACGGCGTTCCCGATAGATTTCCAGATCGACCTGACTGTCAACGCACTGTTTCAGTATCTGCTGGGCAATGTTCGGTGCATTGACGAATCCGAGGATCCGAGTCGTCAGAGTGACCGCTTTCAGCAGCTGGTCCGCGCATTCCATCGCCGGATTGACCGCGACATATCCGATTCGTTCCCCGGCAAGGGAAAGATTTTTGGAATAGGAACCGATCACAACACTGTTCGGATAAACCGAAAAAAGCGAGGGAATTTCCACCGAATCGAAATTGAGGAACCGGTAGGGTTCGTCGGCAATGAGACAGATCTCCCGACCGTTTTTCTTTGCAGCATCCATGAGGCGCGCACCAAACTCTTCCAGCTCCTTTCGGGAGTAGATCTGCCCGGTCGGATTGTGCGGTGAATTCAGAATGACGGCACGTGTTTTCGGGGAAACTGCGGCGATCAATCCATCCACATCCAGTTCGAATATGAAATCGCGTGAGGCAACGGGAATCAGTTTTGCACCGAAATTCCCCGCATAGAAGGCATATTCGACAAAATACGGTGAGGGACAGATCACTTCATCGCCCGGCTGGAGAATCGCGCGGAACAGGGAGTTGAGTCCGCCCGCAGCGCCGCAGGACATGATGATATGTGAACCGGAAATGGCCGTGTTCTGCTCTTCCGCGACTTTTGCCGCAACGATTTCCCGGACATCTGTGAACCCCGCATTCGGCATGTATCCGAGAGAAAAGGGTTGATCGGCACGTTCCGCAATTTCAAACAGCGCCTGTTTGACGGTCGGCGGAGGCGGCAGATCCGGATTGCCCAGACTGAAGTCGCAGACAGCGTCCGCACCGTATTTTTTCTTCAACTCAATTCCTGCCTCGAACATTTTTCTGATCCAGGAGGAATTCGCCATGTACCCGTTGATTTCCGAACTGACAAGACTCATAATCAAATATCCTTCATGTTTTTTATTACAATAACGTCTTCCGGTGTAAGATTCAAGACCGAAAACACGAAAAACAGGTTGCGTTTCCGGGGTTTGTGTTTTATATTACACGTTGAAGTTTTATGGAGGAGTTTATGCGGATCGCAACTGTTGGAAATGTGGAAATCGGGACGGGAAATCTTGCCGTACTTGCAGGTCCCTGTGTGGCGGAGTCTCTGGAGCTCTGCCTGGAAGTCGCGGAAAAGATGTCATCTCTCTGCCGGAAACTTTCTCTCGGCTATGTGTTCAAGGCATCGTTCGACAAGGCGAACCGTTCGTCCGGAGCTTCTTTCCGCGGGCCCGGTATTGAGAAGGGACTTGAAATTCTTGCTGAAGTGAAAAAACGTTTCGGCGTACCGGTTGTTACTGACATTCATGAATCATGGCAGGCGGAAGTTGCCGCAAAGGTGGTTGACCTGCTGCAGATTCCGGCGTTTCTCTGTCGTCAGACGGACCTGCTCCTTGCTTCTGCGGCGACCGGTCTTCCGGTTAATGTCAAAAAAGGTCAGTTCCTCGCGCCGGAAGATATGAAAGGAGTTGTCGGCAAACTGCAGTCCGCCGGATGCCGCGGAATTCTCCTCACAGAACGCGGAACAACATTCGGGTATCACAATCTTGCGGTCGATTTCCGAGGGCTTCAAACCATGCGTGAATTCGGGGTGCCGGTCGTTTTTGATGCAACGCACTCCGTGCAGCTGCCTGGCGGACTGGGGGCCTGTTCCGGCGGACAGCGTCAGTTTATCCCGGCGCTGGCTCGTGCCGCGGCGGCCGTGGGGATCGACGCGATTTTCATGGAGGTGCATCCGAATCCAGACAAGGCACTTTCCGACGGAGCAAACTCGCTCCCTCTGGAGGATGTCGAACAACTTTTGGCGAAAGTGAAACAGATCCATGACATTGCATGAGAAAATCCTTCGTGTTACCACACTTATTTTCGATATTGACGGCGTTTTGACGGACGGGCGGATCGGATACGGCTGCGGTTCCGATCAGGAGATCAAATTCTTTCATGTGCGCGATGGTCATGCCATCCGTCTGGCGCAGCGCGCCGGAATTCGGACGGGCGTTCTTTCCGGGCGCGCATGCGATGCAAATAACACCCGGATGCGTGATCTGCAGATGGATTTCATCTACTCCGGAATCCTCGACAAATACGAGGGTATTCAGCAGATTTTCCGGGAGCAGAATCTGAAACCGGAGGAGTGCATGTACATCGGTGATGATGTTGTCGATGCACGTCCGATGGAACTTTGCGGTTTTTCCGTTGTCGTAGGGGATGGAGTCCCCGAGCTTGACCGTGTCGCGGATTACCGGACAAAACATGCCGGCGGCAGTGGAGCTGTCCGGGAGGCAATTGAACTATTACTGAAAGAGCAGGGCAAATGGGATACATTGATGAAAAAATATTTCGATCTCTGATGTTCGGTCTGTTTCTCCTTTCCTCCTCGGTGGTTTGTGCGCAGGGAACGGGCACTTCCGCCGCAATGGAGGATTTTGCCCTGCCGGAATACCGCAAAGGCGGTCGGCTTCAGTTTATTCTTTACGGGAAAAAAGCGGAGAATCTCGGTGCGTTCATTCATCTTCAGAAACCGATTCTCGACATGGTGAAGAACAATGTCCGGGACATCACAACCGTCAAACCGATTTTGAACCAGCCGATGTACCGCTTCGGCGCAGACACCGGAGAGGTGATGAATTTCTGGAAGAAGTATCCGCACTCGCAGGCATTCATTACATCTGAAAGCGCTGTCTATGATAAAAATACAAAAATGCTGCGCGGAGATTCCCTTACGGAACTCCGTTCCCGTGAAATGGATATTCAGGGAGTCGGTTTTGACGCGGAGTATGAGAAGAAGTTTGTTCATATCCGCAGCAAGGTGAAAGTGATTATCCGTCCGGAGGTCCGGAGACGGGCTGAGCAGAATCCGTCGAAAAAAACAACCAAACCACAAGAGGCAAAATGAAAAAAACCATTCTAATCGCATCCGTACTGTTCCTGCTGGCGCAGATTCCTGTTTCCGCCCAGCTTTCCCTGTTCAGTACGACAAGGTCGAATCGTGCCGATCGCAAGGATACTCCAACTGTGATCAATGCCGATGCCATGGATATTGACATCGCAAATGACAGAGCCACTCTCATGGGAAATGTGGTGGTGGATGATCCGGAAATGACGATCACCTGTCGGAAAATGACCATTTTCCTCGTGGATGAAAAAAAGATGGAGAAAAAGACCTCCGGAAATTCCGCGGCAAAAACAGAAACTGGACCCCAAGCGAAAAAGCCTGCCGTTCAAACGGAGACCAAAGCGAAAAAGTCTGCCGCTTCGGAAGAGGATCCCGTCGCCGGAAAAAAACTTTCCCGGATTGAATGCGTGGAAGATGTTGTCATCACCCGCAAGGCGCTTCTTTCAAACGGGGAGGAGCAGAAGGCTCTTGCCGGAAAAGCTGTGTATAATTTTGCCGAAGGTACGATTGAGCTCATGGATAAACCGATTGTAATCAAAGGCAAATCGCGGATTCAGGGAGAGAAAATCACGTTGTACACGGAATCGGAACGCATTACGATTGTCAATGCAACGGCCACTACCACCGACTTCGACTCCAAGTCCTTACAAAAATAATGCAGGAACAGACCATGCCTGAAAATGATGAACTTCTGATGGATGCCCGCGGGCTGAAGAAATCCTACAAGGGGAGAACGGTTGTTTCCAACGTCAACATCAATGTCCGGAGCGGGGAAGTCGTCGGACTGCTCGGCCCGAACGGTGCGGGAAAAACGACCAGTTTTTATATGATTATGGGGCTGATCAAACCTGATGAAGGGACGATTATCTTCAAGGGAATTGATATATCCCAGGAGCCGATGTATGTCCGTGCCCGCATGGGAATGGGATATCTGGCGCAGGATCCCTCCATTTTCCGCAAACTCACGGTCGAAGAAAACATCATGGCGATTCTGGAAACACTGGCGATTTCTCGACGGGAACGCAAGGAACGGCTGGTCAAACTGCTGAATGAACTGGAGCTTTCCCATCTTGCTAAACAGAAGGCTATGACGCTGAGCGGCGGTGAACGCAGGCGTCTGGAAATTACGCGTGCCCTTGTAACGAATCCCTCTTTCATTCTGTTGGATGAACCCTTCAGCGGAGTCGATCCGATTTCCGTTTATGAGGTGCAGAAGATCATTGAACAGCTGAAACAGAAAAATCTCGGTATTCTGATTACCGACCATAACGTGCGGGAAACTCTCTCCTGTGTGGACCGCGCCTACCTGATGGCGGAAGGGAAGATTCTCTGCGAAGGCGACCGGGATTATCTGGTGAACAATCCGGAAGCCCGGGCGGTCTATCTCGGCGAAAAATTCGCGATGTAAATGGTTTTCTGAAGCCGTCCGGAAGGGACGATTCCTCCCGGAACGAGGGTAAACCGCCGGGGTCACCGGCGGTTTTTTTTTCTGATTGCAGACTCAGTTTCCGGGGATGCGGAATGTTTCAAACGCCGAACAGAGCGCGTCGCAGTTTTCCAGGAAGAAGGCATCCCGTTCCGCCTGCCGAATAGCGAATGCAGGATCGGAAGGTGGTCGTCCCCACTCCCCGCCCTGAAGGGTGCAGCGGGTTTCGAAAATCAGAACGAGATCATGGTCGATGGCCCGGATTTTCTGCATGACGGCCCGCCAGTTGATAAGTCCCTGACCGATGTACCAGTGCCGTTCATCGACTCCGTCGTAATCCGAGAGATGGAACGTTTTGATGCGCGGGGAGAGCTTTTCGATGATTTGCGGCAGCTCCGCGTGGCGTGTCATTGCATGGTTGACATCCATACAGATTCCGACCTCTTCCTGTTTGAATTCGGAAGTGATTTCCAGCAAATCTTCTTCCCGGTTGCCGATGCAGGTACGGGGGAGATACTCGACATTGATGGATACTCCGAGTTCCGCTGCAAGCGGAAGCAGTTCTTCGATGCTGCGGCAGGCCTGCCGGATGCGGAGTTTCCGTTCGTCGTCGCGGATCGGTTCCAGGCTTGCGTGGACCGTCAGGTTTTTGTGGAAGAGGAACGGATTCTGTTCCGCAATCCGCCGGATGTGGTCGATTACTGCTTTGCGGCGGTTTTCCTCCGGCAGAGAGATTTCCCACTCTTCGGAGGGCGCGAAGGGAAGATGTGTGCTTTCAATCCGGATCACCTTTTCATTCAGCATCCGCCGGAAGAGTTCCAGATTGGCCTGTGCATGTTCGGCAGTGTCCAGAAAACTCCGGACGATGACCTCTACATTTTTGAGCCTGGCATTCTGAAAGGCGGAAATCCATTCCTCCTTCAAATCCGGGCCGATGGATGACATGGATACAGCATAACGGATCATCTTCAATCCTCCTTTGTTTGAGATATCGTGAGATTCAGTGTTCCGTTTTCGGGCTCCACCATACCGGAGTATGTGCTGTTTCCGGCTGGATCCGTTCTCCCATTTTCGGGGTCAGCAGAGGGATGTTCTCCTGTTCCGCAAGTGTTCGGACCGTTTCAATGGATTCGTTCCACGGGTGCATGGCAAGATCAAAGACTCCCCAGTGGATCGGCAGGAGACGTTTCCCTTTCAGGTCTTTCTGCGCCTGGATGACCTCTTTCGGAAACAGGTGATTCTGCGGCCAGCGTTCGTTCCATGCGTCGATTTCGAGACAAGTCAGATCGAAGGGTCCGTATTTCTTCCCGATTTCCTTGAAATGTTTTCCATAGCCGCCATCGGCCCCGAAATAGATTTTCTTTCCTCCACCCTCGAACAGGAAAGAGGCCCAGAGGGTTTTGTTGCGGTTCCCGAACGTTCTGCCGGAGAAGTGGCGTCCGGTCAGCGCGGTGATGCGGATTCCTTTGAGCGTGACAGAATCATTCCAGTTCAGTTCATGGATGCGGTTTGGTGCGATGCCCCATCCCTGGAGGATTGCGCCGACTCCAAGCGGTACGATAAACGGAACTTCCGAATCCCGGAGAAAACGAATGGTCGGATATTCCAGATGATCGTAATGATCATGCGAAATGAGAATAAAATCCAGTGGAGGAAGTTCTTTGCGCGGAAGAGGGGAGTCGCAGTATCGCCGGACGACAAAGGGAAGCGGAGCGGCATTGCCGAAGACCGGATCAGTCAGGAAACGGACTCCGCCAAGTTCGAAAATCAGGGAGGAGTGACCGAGCCAGATCACGTTGAACTCTCCTGGAGGAGTGGAAAAGGAATTCCGGGTCAGGGGAACGGATGGCAGTTCAGCCTCCGGTGCATTTGAGGAATCCAGAAGGAATCGGAAAAAGCCCGGCTTCCGGGCCAGTTTTTTCATATTCATCCGGACGGACTCCAGATTGTGGAATTGTCCATTCGAATAGTTCGGCAGGGTTTGGAACCGCTGGGTTGCAGCTTCATCCGGGAGATTGCCGAATTCGGAATGCAGGGAACACGCCGTCAGAACGGAGAGTCCTGCAATTACGCAGAGAAGGGAAAGTATGACTGCGATCATTGTGTTCCGTTTCCTGTTCAAGAGTTTCCTCCTGCTTCCGTCTGTAATGCCGCCGGCTGGGAATAGGTTTTGCGGTTGAGGTGTTTTCGGACCGCGGAAAACGCCGCTTCCGGTGAATGTGCCAGAAACGCTTCGGCAATCTTCCTGTGCTCTTCGCAGAGCTGCTTCAGCTTATCCCGGCTGTACCAGAGGGCGTCCTGCGGCTGGGTGACCTTCAGATTGAAGAATTCGCGCAGCGCCGCAATGACGACTCCGAGGATTCGGCAGTCGGCAGGGAGGAAAAGTGCATGGTGGAACGTGACCTCGGCTTCGTCAAGCAGACGCGGATTGAGCTCTTCTTCGGATGCCAGACGTTCGAACTCCAGACGGGCCGCTTCGATAGCGCGTAGATCGTCGTCCGAGGCATTTTCAACGGCGTCGGCAATACAGCCGAGTTCCAAGGTCCGGCGGAGCTCAAAAAGCTCGTTGACAATATTCGCTTCCGGCAGGCAGATTCTGGAGATTACCCCTTCGATGACCTCCGCTACGCCCGGATTTGCGACCCGGAGACAGCTTCCGCGACGGGAGACAATCAGTCCCAGTCCCTTCAGATAACAGAACGCTTCCCGCAGTGCGACGCGGGAAACCTTGAATCGTTTCACCATCTCCGATTCCGTTGGAAGCGGATCTCCGCTTTTGAGCCTGTTTTTCCGGATGTATCCGGTAATCTGGCGGATCAGCTGTTCCGTCAGAGTCTGTTTTTTATTTCTTTGCCGCATGGCCGCTCCAGAGAATTCAACTGATCCATTGTTTGAGTTTATCCGCCGGAATGTCCCGGAGAGCTGCATATTCCTCCAGCTGATCCTCCGCGATTTTCCCGACTGCGAAATAGTGAGCTTCCGGATTTGCCAGCACAAGAGCGCAGACCGACGACTGCGGAACCATCATGAAGTTTTCCGTCAGAGTCATGGCGCATGCGGTCCGGGCATCCAGCAGATCAAGAATTTCCCGTTTCAGCGTATGGTCCGGCAGGGTTGGATAGCCTGGCGCCGGACGGATTCCGCGATACTGGTTTTTCAGCATCTCGGCAATGGAGGGATGCGGTGCCGTTTCATATCCCCAGAACGTTTCCCGGATTCTGGCATGGACGATTTCAGCTGCCGCTTCCGCCAGCCTGTTTGCCAGCGATTTCACCATCAGGGCGGAATAATCATCGTCAGCGTTTGCGAAGGCTCCGGCTTCTTCTTCCGCACCATGCACCGAGACGGCAAGGGCCCCGATCCAGTCGGGCGTTTCCGAGCGTTCATCGGAAACAAAATCGGCAAGTGCGGCAAAATCACTTTCTGCTCCCTGCTGACGAAGGGTCGGGAGGGTTTTCAGTAAAGATCCATCCTGTGCGAAGACTCGGATCACATCGCCGGCTGAGCGCGCCGGAAAGATGCCGCAGACACAGTTCGCGTACATTCGGCTAGCCGCGAGAATCTCGTTTGCTTCGCGGATGAGATCGTGTGTGCGGCTGTCGCGCGGCGGCATATTCCACGCTTTTGCGAACCCATCCCAGTCGAGCCAGGGTGCCATTTCCTCAACCGGGAGGCGGAATGCGTGGATGCCCGGTTTGACGGGCGGTTCATTTTTCCACGAATGTTGAACGGCTCTTTTCCGGGCTTCCTTGATCGGAACAAGCTCTTCTCCGCGATGTTCAACGGCATGGGTGAGTTCCGCATATTCCGTGCGCAGGTTGTCGAGAAACGGTTCCCGCTTTATCGGATTCATCAGAGCCCCGACCACCGGAACCAGCGCGGAGGCGTCGCGCGTGTAAATGACCGGTCCCGAGTATGACGGCTGGATTTTCAGCGCTGTATGCAGTTTCGAGGTGGCGGCTCCTCCGACCAGAACCGGAATCCGGAGTCCGCGCCGCTCCAGTTCCGTAACCACATGGATCATCTCTTCCAGAGAGGGCGTGATGAGTCCGCTCAGTCCGATGAAATCAGCATGATGCTCCACCGCCGCTTCCACGATTGTCCGGCAGGGAACCATAACACCGAGATCAATCACATTGCAGCTGTTGCACTGGAGAACGACGGAGACAATATTCTTTCCGATGTCGTGGACATCGCCTTTGACGGTTGCCAGAACGACCACGGGAGAACAGGTTGCTCCGCCTGCTCCTTTTGCTGTTTCGATCGCGGGCATCAGCTCTGCCACGGAGCGCTTCATCACGCGGGCGCTTTTGACCACCTGGGGCAGGAACATGCGTCCGGAGGAGAAGAGCTCACCGACTTTCGCCATGCCGTCCATGAGCGGCCCTTCAACGATTTTCATTGGAGAAGGATAGGCTTTGAGCGCTTCCGCCATATCCTCCTGCACATGGGAATCATCTCCCTTGACGAGTGAATCGGCGATGCGTTCGGGCAGGGGCTTGTTCCGCCATTCTTCGACGGATACACTCTGTTTTGCCTCCGTTTTCAATCCCGAGGCGATTTCGATGAGTTTTTCCGCTGCCGCCGGGTCCGTGTTCAGAACGACCGCTTCCGCAGCTGCCCGGAGTTCCGGATCCAGATCTTCGTAGACGCCAAGCTGGGCGGCGTTGACAATTCCCATCGTCATGCCCGCTTCAACGGCATGTTTCAGGAAGACTGTATGGATTGCGCCGCGGACCACGTCATTCCCCCGGAACGAGAAGGACACATTGCTGACTCCTCCGCTGATTCCGCAGAGCGGCATGTGCGTATGAATAAACCGGACCGCTTCGATAAAATCAACGGCGTAGTTGTCGTGTTCCTTCATTCCGGTGGCGATGGCGAAGATGTTTGGATCGAAAACAATGTCCTCCGGTGCAATTCCGGCTTTCCGGGTGAGCAGTTCGTAGGAGCGTTTGCAGACTTCGATTCGGCGGGGGAGCGTATCCGCCTGTCCGTTTTCGTCGAACGCCATGACCAGGATCGCTGCTCCGAGACGATGAATTTCCTTTGCCTTTTCGAGAAACGCTTCCTCGCCCTCCTTCAGGCTGATGGAGTTGACGATGCTTTTTCCCTGAAGACAGCGCAGCGCTGTTTTTACGACCTCCCAGTTGGAGGAATCCACCATTACCGGTACGCGCGCGATTTCCGGTTCCGAGGCGAGATAGAGAAGAAAACGTTTCATTGCAGCGGGGGAGTCGAGCATGGCGTCGTCCATGTTGATGTCGATGATGGAAGCTCCGTTTTCGATCTGGTGCCGCGCCACAGCCATCGCGTCCGGCATGTTTTCCGCCTTGATCAGATTCAGAAATTTTCGTGAGCCCGCTACATTGGTGCGTTCTCCGATATTGATAAAGTTCATCTCTCTGCCCGCTCGGAAGGGATCAAGACCGGCAAGACGCAGACATGGTTCCGGAACAGGCGGCACGCGTGGAGTGATTCCCGCAACCGCTTCAGCGATTTTCGCAATGTGCGCAGGTGTTGTTCCGCAGCATCCGCCGACGATATTAAGCAGTCCGCTTTCCGCGAATTCCCGGATGATGCTTCCCATCCGTTCCGGCGTCTGACCATATTTCCCGAAAACGTCTGGCAGACCGGCGTTCGGATGTGCGCTGACAAAACATGGTGCTTTTGCCGCCAGTTCTGCCAGATGAGGTCGCATTTCCTCCGCACCAAGCGCACAGTTGAAGCCGACCGACAGCAGCTCCTCCGTATGAAGAACGGAAATCAGAAACGCTTCGGCGCTTTGCCCGGCGAGCATGCGTCCACTGGCGTCGCTGAGGGTTGCAGAGAGCATGACCGGAATGCGGGTGTTCCGCGCAGCCATTGCCTTTTGGATTCCATAGACGGCGGCTTTGGCGTTCAGGGTGTCGAAGATGGTTTCGATGAGAAGCAGATCCGCTCCGCCGTCGATCAGGGCTTCCGCCTGAAGCTGATAGGTCTCTGCGAGTTCATCAAAAGTGACGTTCCGTGCGGCGGGATCGTCGACGGAGGGCGACATCGAGGCTGTGCGTCCGGTCGGGCCCATGCTGCCTGCGACAAAACGCGGTTTCTCCGGGAAAGCTGCTTCGGCTTCATCCGCGGCTTCACGTGCTATTTTTGCTCCGGCGTATGCCAGTTCATAGACACGGTCCTGAAGCCCGTAGTCCGCCTGGGAGATTGCATTGGAGTTGAAGGTGTTGGTTTCGATGATGTCCGCTCCCGCGTCAAGATAGGCTTTATGAACGGCTTTGACTGCGTCGGGACGGGTGATGCAGAGAACATCGTTGTCTCCCTTGAGCGGCGTCGGATGGTTTGCAAAGATGCCGCAGTTGAAATCGGAGTCGGTCAAGCCCTGTGCCTGGAGCATGGTTCCCATCGCACCGTCAAGCACAAGAATGCGTTTTGTGAGGAGGTCTCGGATATTTTTACGATTTTTTATCATATTCGGTCGCCTTTTCCGTTGAATAATACGAACGAACTACTATATTCTGTCAAGAGAAATTTTCAATCGGAAAGAAGGGGAAAATTATGACAGAAACATCATCGTTGAAACTTGAGACGTGGAAGAACCTTCCAATTCTGCAGATCCGGAATGACGCCGCCGAGGCGAAAATCGCACTGCATGGTGCCCATGTGCTTTCCTATCGACCCGCTGGAGAGCGTGAAGTGCTCTGGCTCTCCGAGGAGAGCTGGGCGGAACCGGGAAAACCGATCCGCGGAGGAATCCCTGTCTGCTGGCCCTGGTTCGGTCCTGCGCAGGAGCCGGCTCATGGAGTGGCGCGCATCAACGAGTGGGCGCTCAAGGAGAGCAGTTCCGATCCGGCGTGCACGGTGGTGAAGTTCGAGGCGTTCGCGTATGAGAATCTGATCGCGGATGTGACCGTCACGGTGGCGGATAAACTGACCGTGGAACTGACTACCACGAATCTCGGTCCGGAGGAGTTCCGGCTGACGCAGGCGCTTCACTCCTATTTCGGGATTTCCAACATCAGTTCAATCAAAGTTCTTGGACTTGATGGAGCGGAATACATCGATACGCTGACTTCGACCCGTCACCGGCAGGATGGCCCCATTGATTTCCGCGCGGAAACCGACCGCATTTATGATCATTCCGCAGCAGAGTGCGTGATTGACGATCCTGCGTACAAAAAGAAGATTCATGTGGCAAAAGAGGGGTCCATGTCAACCGTTGTCTGGAATCCCTGGGTTGCCAAATCCCGCCGTCTGCCTGATTTCGGTGATCGCGAGTACAACGGAATGGTCTGTATTGAATCGGCGAATGTCGGCAATGACTTCCGTATTTTGAAGGCCGGGGAGAAGCAGATCTTGAAAACGATCATTTCTCTTGTCTGATTTCTTTTGATCCAAATAAAAAAACGGCGTTCCGGAGTTTGCCGCGAACGCCGTTTTTGTTTCTTCGGCAGAAAGACTACCGTTTAGCCGGGATTTCCTTTTCCGGGAGATCAAGTTTGATACGCCAGAAATCCGCAAAGGTTTTCGGAATATCCGTATTTTCAATGACCGCGTTGAATCGGTCGGCTCCTGGTCCGAATGCAAAAACTCCGACAGGCGCTCCTGTATGATTGTTTGTCATGTAGTGAATGTGCGGTTTGCGCGGATTTGCTTTGTTCGGCGCAACGCTGATGCCTCCGGTCTCATGGTCTGCTGTGACAAGGACCAGAGTATCCGGATGTTTCAGGGCAAAATCAAGGGCCGCTTTTGCAAGAAAATTGTTCATGAGAACGCCATTGACACTCAAATCCGGATCATTTCCATGTCCGCCCTTGTCCGGGAAATGACCTTCGATCATGAGGAAGAACCCTTTGGGATTTGCATTGAGTTTTTCGAATGCTGCGGAGGCGAAACGGGAGAGAAGAGTGGTATTGTTCCAGTTGGAGATGAAACCGTAAACGGGAGTGTCCGCCGGAGTCTGCTTCAGCGCTTCGGGTGTGCCGACTTCCCGGTAACCAGCATTTTTGAGTTCCGCAAGAAGATTGCGGTTGTCGGTCCTTTTGCCTCCCTCCTGTTTCGGGAGAAAGGGTTTCGGATCGGAACCGATAAGGATCATGCTTTTTGCAGCAGAGAGATCAGCTGCAATTTTTTCCGCCTGACTTCGATGGTCCGCATGAGCGAGAAACGCTGCGGGAGTTGCTCCGGTAAGAGCATCCGTCGTCATGATACCGATGCTTCTGCCGGATTCCCGGGCGAGAACAGCAAAACTTTTCCGGGAAACTTTGTCGGGGGTCTTGCCGATCATTCCGTTGTTTGTCTTGTATCCTCCGGCGAGGGCGGTTCCGCTGGCGGCGGAGTCTGTGACCTTGTTGTTCGCTGATGCTGTCCGCGCCAGGCCGCAGACGGGAAACTGATCCAGCGTGAGTTTCCCCGGAGAACCGTATGCGTAGAGGGATGCCAGAGTCAGCGCGCCATGTCCCATGCCATCGCCGATGATGAAAATGATGTTGCGCGGAGTACCGGTTCCCGGAATTGCCGCAAGCCTGGCAGCATCAACCGGCTGCGGAACCGGATACGTTCCATTGATCTTCCACGGTGCGTTCGCCGCATGAAGAGAAGGAAACACTGTGAACAGAAGGATTGCCGTGGCGGTCCGCCATATTGCGAATTTGAATATCATGGGTCATTCTCCTTGTTTCCGAATCAGATGACTTTGATGGAAATATAAAATCGGATTGTTTTTTTTCAATGACGGATTCATTGTGTTTTTGTAAACTTTCTGCCGCCGGCCCGGGAGAACAAATAAAAAAAACGGCGCCGTTCCAAAAACGGTGCCGTTGTGAAATATTCGACGCGGATGTACCGGTCAGGCTCGGGGAGCGCGGTTGAAGGGACGTGCGCCACGGGGACGGTCCTCACGGGGACGGGCTTCGTTGACGACAAGTTTGCGGCCGCCCTGTTCCTGTCCATTGAGTCCGCTGATTGCTGCGTTGGCTTCGCCGGCATCGGGCATTTCCACGAATCCGAACCCTCTGACTCTGCGTGTTTCGCGGTCGATGGCGAGACTCGCGCTTGCAACTGTTCCGTACTGCTCAAACAGACTTCTGAGTTCATCTTCCGTCATGGCATACGGCATGTTTCCGACATAAATTTTCATTTGTAACCTTTTCCGGACCCCTCGGCCCTTTTTTTATCCTCGACTTCTCTGCCGTTGCTGTTTGCGTCACACCGTCTCCGGCGCGGGAGGATCATACCGCAAATCCGAGCCGACTGTGATACATTCCGCGGGCGCAGTCCAGGTTCTCTGAATGAAAACAGTGTGAAAGTTCTCTGCGGATCGTGTTTCAGATTTCGAACGTACTGGATGGGAAATCAACCGTATAGGAAAACTCAATGCGGATCAACAGACATCAACAAACAACAATCAACGATTTTCATTTCATAGACACAACCGGTCTGCACATTCATTTTTCCGGTTCTCCCCGAAAAATGAAACCGCCGAAAAACCGGCAACAATCCCAATAAACAATCATTGTCCGGAATTCAACAACATTGACTATAATACACTGCGATTTTTCAAATACAAGCAATCTTGGAAAAAAAATCTTTTTTTTGTTGAAATAATCGGTTTCCTGTTTATCTTATGATTGGAAAATGAAGCAGGAAAGAGAGGTTCAGAATGGCTATCAAAACAAATCGTCCGTCTCCCACGGAGCAGTTGAAGCAAAGCAAAACGGTTCGCGTTTTCAACGTGAAATGCACCGCATGTGCATGGCACGAGTTCGTTACGCTGTTTGACGGGGAAATTCCCGATGATCCTGCCGCGCCCAAACTGGGACGCGCTGTTACGGAACTGCCGAAAGTCTGTCCCCTTTGCGGCGGAAGTGTGGAAGCCGTTGAATTTCCTCTCTTCGTCAAACCGCAGTAAATGGAAGAGAAAATGAGGGCTCCGAGAAAATTCGGGTTCCGGATCGGGATTCCCGCGGCCCTGCTCCTGCTGGCGGTGATTCTCTACCTTTTCCTGCTCTCCTCGATCGCAATGGATTGGATCTGGCTGCCGATGGCGAAGAAGCACACGGGGATCGAGATCCGCGCGGAGAAGTGTTCCGTTTCGCTGTTTTCCCCGCAGACGCTTGTCGCAGAAAATGTGACCGTGAAACTGCCGGGATGGAAAGCGGTCGTTCCGCAACTCTTTCTTTCCGCAAATCCGCTCGGTTTTTTCTTTTCCGGGGAACTTGTCGTTTCCGAACTCCGGATCAGCGGGATCAAGCTGGAGGAGATTCGCAGGAAAGCCGTCCGTCCTTCCGATTCCTCCCGCGGAACCGTTCCACGGAGAAGTGTTCCGAAAAAAACAAAAAAAATCCGGAACATCATTCTCCGGAAGGCTGTCCTCACGGATGCCTCAGTGTGTTTTTCGGGTGCGCAGGGAACCCGATATGAATTTTCGGAACTTGATCTTTTCTGTTCGGATGTGGTCCCTTCCGGAAGAGCATCGGTTCATTTTGAGTCGCTGTTCCGTATGGTCTCTGAAAAAGTGGAGATTTCCCGGACTTCCGTTTCGGGAAATGCCAGGCTCGAGTTGCAGACGGATTCCCTGATTCCATCCGGCATGGAAGCTGTTTTTTCCTCGGGAAAGGCAACCGTTTCCGGAAAGGGAATGCCGCCGCTGGATGCCTCTCTCTTCATGCGCCTGAACGCCGGATGGAACAGCGGACGGATTGTCGTGCGTTCCTCTTCTCTGAATTTGAAGGACGGTTCCGGTGCGGAACTGCTGAACGCGGAAATCGATGGAGGGTTCGATCCGAAGTCCTACACTGGCAGAGTATCCGCTTCCCTGACAACCCGCCGCTCACAACTGCAGGATGAGCTGATCCGTGCCTTGTCAGGAAAACCGTGGAAACATGTGGCGTTTACCGCGAAAGTAACCGCGTCCATTGCGGATTCCGGAGAGGCTGTCGTTGCGGAAGGAAGCGCGCATTTGAGTGCAGACCGCCTGTTCGATGAAATTCAATCTCTCGGTTCTCAGTTCTCGTTCAACGCCTTGAAGCTGGAGGATGGCGTTCAGTTGCAGAACCTCCGTTTCCATCTGTGGGACGGCAGCGGAAAACTGAATCTTTCCGCCCGAACATCCTCCGACTTCAACTGGAGGTACGATGCCCGGAAAAAGACAATGACCGGTTCCGGTTCCCTGGACCTCCAAACCCATCATCTGAATTTGCCGCAGATTGCCGGACTGCTGGATGCGTCGGATCTGTTGCCGGTGAAATCCGGTTTGTTCTCTCTTGCGCTGAAGGCGACTCCCGCCGGAAATGGATTCAATCTCAACGGAAGTGCATCCCTGAACCAGTTCACTTCCTCGCTGGGGGATGTTCCGGCGGTTCCGCTGGATCTTTCCTCTGTTTTTTCCTTGAGAGTTGTGATGGACCCGCTGGGGATTGTGCTGGATTCCTGCCGTCTGACGGGGGAGGCCGGTCATCGAAAATTCCTTGCAGCCGATTGGAAGTTTTCCGCTCCGGACCTGAAAGCAGGATTCCCGATGACGGCAGAGGCCGTGCTTTCGGACTTGAATGAACAAGTCTTTTCCGTCGTCCCATTCAAGATCCTCCGGAAGAACGGAACGATCAAACGCTTCAAAACGGAGATGACTGCCGGATGGCGACGGGCAGAAAACGGAACCCAGACCATTTCCATTTCCGGAACCGTGGATGGATTGTCTCTTGCCGGAGCAAAACAGCCGTTGGAACTTTCCTTCGGCTCCCGTCTAGCTCTGGACGAGGACTCTCTCCGGGTTGATGCTCTTTCCCTGACCGCTTCTGAACAGCACCGGGATTTTCTGGACTTCAATCTTTCCGGCAGCCACAGGCTTTATGCGGATTCCGGTGCCGGAAGAAACAGGTTTCGACTTTCTTCCAGATTCGCGGATGCGAAAAAACTGCAGGAGATTGCCCTTCTGCTGAACTCCCGGAAAACTCTGCCGGAGTCCACATCCGCGGGGAAAAGACGGTTGTCTTCTGCGTCTGCCAAAGAGACGTTTTCTTCTTCGGAGAAACCGCCGGAGGAGCCGCCGCCGTTGGAACTCTCTGCATACAGCGGGACCTTCGACTTCGCTTTCGAAAAGATTCAGTATACGGATGAACTTGCATTGAGTCTGCATGGTCCCCTGGAGATTGAAGACGGCAGAATTGCGGCGGAGACGTTGAATCTTTCCGCGAATGGCTCCCCGATCACTCTCCGATTTTCCGTTGACACCGGTTTTGCCGACGGCTATGTTTACGATCTTGCTCTTTCCATGCGGAATCTCCATCTGTCTCCGCTGGTCAAGCTCGCAAAAAAAGGAGAAGATTGCGGGGTGACCGGAGCCGTAACATCCGTGGATCTGAAGCTCGAAGGCAAGGGCGTGACTCCTCTGAATTTCAGGAAGAATCTGAAGGGACGCACGAAAGCATCCATAGAGAATCTTTCCTTTCCGGCGCCTTCCGCAGAAGCGATCGATGCCTTGAATCTGTTGTTGATTCCTTTGAACGCGGTTCCGGATCTGACCGATGCGTTGAACCTCGACGCTCTGACTGGCGATCTCAAAACCCTGAGCGACAATGTATCCGGCATTCTGGACGGTTCAAAAAATGTGGAGTTTGATCAGGGAACCATGGATGTTTCCGTATCGGATGGAGTTGTTTCCCTGAACAAGTTTCTGTTTGAAGGAGGAACGTTGAAAAGCGAATCTGTTGCCGGAAAGATTCATCTTCTGACCGGCGAGTTGGAACTTGCTGTATCATTGAACCTGGGAGTCCTGGTGATTCCGATGAAGATTGGAGGGACGTTTGCCAAACCGAAACCGGATTACAGGGAGTTCCTTGTACAGTTCGCGGAAGAAAATGTCGAGAATCTTCTCGATCCGGATAATATTGAAAACACCATCAGAAATGTGGACGGCATTTTGAAGCTGTTCCGGGGGAAAAAGAAAAAATGAAACGTGTACTGGCAATCATTTTGTTGAGTTTTGTGTGCAGTATCCTGTTTGCGCGGACCGGAGAGGATGTTGAAGCCGCGTTCCGTCGTGCGGCGGCAGGTGCACCTCTGCGTGCCGTGTTCATCGGGGGGTCGATTACGCAGGATGGAAAAGGATGGATCGGTGACTGGCTGGAAAAAACTTTCCCGGAGAGTCCGGTTGTTGTGCATAACGTCGGGATGAGTGCCACGGGCAGCTCGCTGGGGGTTTTCCGCCTTCAGCGCGACGTGATTGCTCACCAGCCCGATATTGTGTTCCTTGAATTTGCCGTCAATGACGGCGGAATGAGCGATGAATCCACGATCCGTTTTCTGGAGTCGATTGTTGTCCGTTTGAAGTCCCTGCGGAATCCGCCCGCGGTTGTTTTTCTGGAAACTGCGGCGAAAAACAAATCCAATCGTGCGCGTCATCATGCCGTTGCAAAGCACTACGATCTGCTGGAAATTGATTTGCAGGTCGCTCTGGATTCCCATCTCTCGAAGAATCGCATTCCATGGGAGAGTCTGATGGGGGATGCCGTTCATCCGAACAGAAAAGGACATGCGTTTTACGGGGAGGTGATCGCCGGAAAGCTGGCACCGTATGCGGAACGTGCGCGGAAGTCTCCGGATCTCCGCGCTTCGGCTCCAGTGAAACTCCCGAAACCGCTGAGCACAAAGCCGCTCCTTCTGGATGCCGATATGCAGGTCTTTCCGTTGATGAAAGGATGGACAAAGGCATTTTCCGTCGGGTATTGGTGGGATATGTTTTTGCAGGGAACGGTTCGTTCGTCCCGGAAAGGGGCGGTGATGTATTTGCCGTTCCGTGGAACCGTGGTCGGCGTGATGTTTGCCATGAGTCCGAAGTACGGGAAATTCCTTGCCTCTGTGGATGACGTGTTCCCGAAGGTGATTCGGACCAATACGCGTCACGGCTATTCCGCCATGATTCTTGCCGATCATCTGGCTCCGGGAGAACACATGCTGACCATTCAGGTGCCGGAAGGGGAGAATGAGGTGCATCTGGCATATCTTCTGACGGCGGGCGGTTCGGAACCGGGCGGCAACCCGGTCCCCGGAAAAAAATTTACGTCGACTCTTGTCACGGAAGTGCTGCCGGCAAAGGCCTGGGAGATTTCGGGGCCTTATGGAACGGAGCATCTCTGTGTCGATGGTCCGACTCCGGCGTTGAATACGGTTTATCCGCCGGAGCCCGGAAGCGGGAAAACGGAAGTCGTCTGGAAAAAACTCTCGGGCGAAGAGGAGTTCGTTGATCTGTGCAAGCGGACGGGATTGAAGAACCGCGGCGTGAATTATGTCCGGGCCATGATCCGCTGCGAAACGGAGCGGCGTGTTTTTCTCGGGGTGACGCTTGATTATTTCGGCAAAGTCTGGTTGAATGGACGGCTCCTGAAGGTCTATGATTCGATGCACGGCGGAGTCCGGGAGCCGATGATGATTCCTGTCGTATTGAAAAAAGGGGAGAATGAACTGCTGCTCAAGGTTCATGCCGGGAGTGCGGGCAATGAATTCTCCGCAACGCTCAACACTCTGAAATAATGGTTTGATGCCGTGCATCGGCGATTTTGATGCACGGCTATGCGATCCGTCATTTTGCTGTTGCCGGTCGGATCGGTGCATTCCGGTCGATCAGTTCATAGACCGTGAACGGTTCATGAAAGTAGATTTTTCGCGGGTCCTGCGGATCAATAAGGATGGCCATCATACGTCCGGTCATAGCGTGGCTGCCGGAGAGAGTCTGCCACGATTCTCCTCCGTTTCTGCTGACAACCCATGCCGGAGTAGTCCGATTCAGGTCCTGGGCCGTGAAGGCGGAATAGATCCGCTCCGGGTCGAAGGGATGGACGGCAATCATACGGTATTCGAATCCTCCGCTTGCTTCTGTCCAGGAGTTTCCCCCGTCTTTACTTCGGAGAATGGTTCCGTTGCCCCAGTATCCGGGGCCGGATTTGGTGATCGCGTAAAGGTGATCCGGTTTTGTTCTGCACCAGTCGAGAGAGGTGACATAACGGAATTGTCCGGGTTTGACTCTAGTCCAGCTTGCTGCGCCGTCATCGGAGCGGAAGAGACCGGGATTTTTCAGAGAGGAATCGTTCGGATTGGATGCTGCCCAGAGAGTTTTTCCGATTTTCAGAAGAATTGTGATATTTTCTCCGCCATCCAATCCATTGGTCCGGCGCTGCCAAGAGATGCCCCCGTCTGTTGTTTTGTAGATCCCGTTATTTGCGCAGGCATACAGGGTGCGGCGAGCTGGAGGGGTGTCGAAATCAATGACAATGCCTGAGTGTGCGGAACGGTCGCTGTTCTGCCGGATGGCCTGCTTCGGTCCGAATTCGCGCCAGGTGCGTCCGGAATCCTCCGAGATGTGCATGCGGTCGCTTCCGAAGGTTGCATAGACGCGTCCTTTTACTTGCGGATCGACCGTAACGGAACGGCACCAGCCCCATCCTCCGGTTTCGAATTTGGTTTTCAGTCCTTTGAGGGGAGCTTCCCATGAGGTACCGCCATCGCGGGAGACTCGGAGGCCGAGATCCATATAGGCTGCATAGAAGGTGTTTGGATCGAACGGGTCCCGTCTCATGGCGTTGCAGACCAGAAGATGCGCTCCCCGGGTGCGGATTCTGTGCGTGTATCGCACTGGAAAAATAGTTCCGAAAAGTCCTGGCTCGAAGGGTTCTGTGTAATCGAATGCAAGATCACTCCAGGTTTTTCCACCGTTGAAGGTTGCTGTGAACCCCTCGTTGTCATTGTAGACGGCGATGTCGGGATTGGAGGGGGATACAGCAAGATCGGTGAAGCTGTCGGTCTGCCAGCAGTAGGAGTTGCGGAAATTGCCTTTGCCGTTATTCAGCAGGAGGTACTGTTCGGATCCGTCTTCATTGCGGATGACTTTCCGGCAGGAACCGGGAAACGTGGTTTGTTTCCAGTTTGCACCGCCGTCGTCCGAGCGCCAGACTCCGTACATGCTGCCTGCGTAACAGCGCATTCCGCCGGATGAGGCATTGGAGCGGACAACGATGGAATGTACCCGCTTTGTCCGGTGGTTGTCCTTTGCCTGATTGGCAATCATGTGTTCCAATCCCCGATTGGATTCTTTCCAGCTTTTCCCGAAGTCGTCGGAACGGAAAATTCCGCCGAAAACCCTGCCTGACGGAGTGATTTCCGGAATCACGGTAACGAAGATTCGTTCTGCTTTCCCGTTTTGGATGTGAAGATCCAGAGTTCCGAATTTCGGGACTGCATCGGAGGGCAGAGGGAGAGTATGGGAAATGGATTTCCAGGATTTTCCGTCATCGTCGGATCGGTAGAGACCAGAATGTCCGGCAATGAGCAGGGTCCGGGAGGTCCGGGGGGATGCCGGATCGACAAGCAGTTCACAGAATCCGGTTCCCGGTTTTTCACCGGCCGGGGAGGTCAGTTTCTTCCAGGATTTACCGCCGTCTCCGGATCGGTAGATCATTCCACGGCTCCATTGCCTGACGGCACGGCTTGATTTTCTGCCTTGAAACAGGTAGACAATTTCATTGTCTGCCGGATCAAATGCAATTCCGTACCAGTGGAGCGGAGTTCCGGCGATGGACGCGGTCATCCGCTTCCACGTTTTTCCGGCATCCGGAGATTTGTATGCCCCGTGTTCGCTGACTGCCCACGCCGTACTCGGATGCAGCGGGCAGAAGGCCGCATTGAAGGCTCCGCGATATCCGGGATTGACACCATTGCTGCCGAGAATTTTCCAGGATTTGCCGCCGTCTTCTGTACGGAACATTGCTCCCATGTCGACTCCGGTGAGCATGATGTCCGGATTCTCCGGATGAATCGCCAGCGCCATGCAGCAGCCGCCTACACCGGGGCCCAGCGCGCGGATTTCCGGAATGGTTCGATCCTGGGCTGAAGCGCAGATAAGTGCTGCCGAGAGAAAAAACATGAGAGATTGAAGCATGAAAAACTCCTTTTCGTGAATTACCATTTCCATAAGGGTTATTGATAAGAGCCGTCGCCGAAGACCCCGTGCCATGAGAGCTGAGCCATTTCCACCTCCAGAGCCCCGGCACTTTTGGTGCCGCAATGACCGTCGAAAAAGAGCAGATTTGCACTGCTCTTATGTCGGAGAACCAGATTGATGTCGAACAGGCGGTTCCGGTAATCCCATGCGTAGAATGACTGCCCGGAATTGGAATCCATGACATAATTCTGCCGCGACGGCTGTTTCAGAAGATTGACACGTCCCGTTTTCAGGGTTCCATTCTCCTGAAAATAACAGAGAATGAGATTCCGGTTGCATCCGAAATCGACAGGAACAGATGGTGTTTCCACTTTCAATACTGCCGGACAACGCAGGACCCCGTTCTGCGGAGGATCCGTATACACTCCGTTACCGGACCCCGAGAGTCTCCAGAAGTTGAATACCTTGTATCCCACATATGGTCCGATTTTACAGTACCATGCAAAACAGTTCGGTGTGGCGAATCCGGAGAATGTGTTGTCGGCAAGATCTCCCATCATCGGCAGGTAATCCTCGTTGTCGTTGATATAGGAATGTGCTGCGACGCCAATCTGTTTTTGATTGGAAAGGCAGCCGCTTCTGCGTGCAGTTTCCCTTGCATTGTTCAACGCCGGGAGAAGCAGACCGGCAAGAATTGCAAGAATTGCAATTACGATAAGAAGTTCTATCAGAGTAAAATTTTTGTTCCTCCGGCCGCCGCCGGAGAAGATTGCATGGAATATGCAGCTGTCATGTCGGTTGTGCTGTTTCATCTCAAATCCTTTCCTTCTGGTTGTTTGGTATCAGGCGCACTGGAGAACATAGAGGTGGAAATCGGGAATCGTTTTCGGGGGGGAGCTGTGCTTTCCCGGACCTCCAGTTTGAAATCGACAATTTCCAGCGGCGGATGCGTGCGTTCCAACAGCATCTGCAAAGCCAGTTCCCCGGTTTTTTCGTATTGCAGATCAATTGTTGAAAGCGTCGGGGAAAGATAGCGTCCCATCGGTGCTCCGCAGAACCCCATGACGGAAACATCCTCCGGAATACGCAGATTCATCTTTTTCACGCTGCGAAAGAGATGAGGTGCCCAGAAGTCACTGTAACAAACGATTGCGGTGGGCGGTTCCTGTTGCCGGAACAGACGGTGCATGGCATCGTCTGCGTCATCTCCGTTTACGTTCATGGAAAACAGCAGAGCCGGATCCGCTTCCAGCCCGATTTCCGCAAGCATCGCAAGGAATGCTTCCCGGCTCCAGCCGCGGATCAGTTTCAGATCGGGTCTGTTGGAACCGGCGGCAACCCTGCGGTGTCCCATTTCTTTTAAATGGACAAAGGCTGCACGCCATGCTGCCTGTTCATCAAAAGCGACGGTCGGCCAGCCTGTGAAACAGTGATCCGACGGATGTCCGTGCGCCAGCACCACCGGCAATGACAGATGCTTCAACTGCTGATAAATGCGTGTGTTTTCATCAATGTTGTTGGTGATGACAATACATCCCGCATTCTGCTGTGCCGCGATCCCTGCGGCAACTTGTTCTTCCGTCAGATTTTCAAACTCGGAAAAAGCACAGATGGAAACTGCGGTTCCCATTCGTTCGGCAGTCCGGATGATTCCCGGTATAATGTAGTTGTACGGTAAGCAGAGGTCCTGATTGTTGTCCGCAAGAACAAGATAGCGGCGGAAATGCACGAATGTGCCCTTGCTTCTGAGTCGTTCGATCAGACGATCGTTTTCAAGCCGTTCCAAGGCGTGACGGAGCGTTTTACGGGAAACTCCGAGTTTCTCCGCAAATTCCACCTCTTTCGGCAGTCGGCTTCCAGGAGAATAGTCCCCTCCCATGATTGCTGCCTTCAAGGTCTCATAAAGATGATCGCGCTTCTGTGCTTTCCTCTGCATCACATGATTCCAATTTTGTTTTGGTCTATTATGATTATATGTTAGGTATCCTGAAGTGACAAGAGCATTTCTTCCTTTTTCCCATTTTTTTTTCAGGGAATGAGAAGACCGGTGATGTAACCGTTCAGATTATGTCCGTCATAAAGAAAGGGGACGGGGGTATCGTAACAGAGAGCGGTTTGCGTTTCGGGGACATCGTTAGTCCGGAAAAGCATGAATTGGATCCGTTCGGTTTTTCCGGAGAGGGAGGGGAGGCCGGCAAGCGGAAAGGCGATTTCTACGCAGAACCCTTCAGAGGTTTGTTTTGCTGCAAAACGGGTATCTCTGGGAAGGAGTCCCTTTGCTGTTACCGGATCGCCGGTATGGTTTTTCATATTCCATCCGGAATAGGAGGAACCATCGGGTGCGACGATCAGTTCCCAGTAACTTCGCAAAGCTGGTTCCGGAAGAAGAAAAAGTTCGAATCCGTCGCCTCGGTACAGCTTTTGGGGATGAATGACGATGGTTTGATCCCGGAAGCTGCCTGCGAAATAGAGATGAGTGCGGTCACGCATGATCAGCCAGCGGGACCCCGTATTTCTGTGCCGGTTCCGGAATGGAACGGGTTCGTTGACCAGACTCCGGTAATCTCCATGCCAGACATGGGCCTGCTTCCAGGCAGGGTCGGAAAGATCTCCATCAATGAAAACAGGGCGATCTGTTCTCGGAATCGTGATTTGTACAGTTGGTTGGTTCCATTTTTTCCCTTCTGCAATCAGACCGGAGAGGATGCGGAGCCAGTGCCGTGCTTTCTGCCGGGACCCGCTTTTTCTGCCGTTCAGCACATCAACTGCATTGAGGGTCCATGGATGCCGTACTTTATCGGTTGCGAATTCTGCGGGAGTATTTTTGCCGCCGAAATAGAGTTTGTCGTTGAAGCTGTCTGCAAGTTCCCGGTCTGCGGAGCGGCATCCGGTAAGAAAAATCATCGGAAAAATGAGAAAAAAACAGATGCGCATCAGGATTCCTTTTTGTTTCAGAGTTTCTGAAATTATATGCAAGGTATCCTTTCCCGGCAATAGCATCCTTCTTTTTTTTTTTAGAAAATCCCGATTGTGCGAATGACACCATCTCCACCCAAAGTCTTTCCGACCGGAGAACTGTGAATCGGAGGCGGAGGTTCCGTCCGGCCGGATGACATTCGTTTCCTTAGCGTGCCGAAGGGACAGGTGTTGTGAATTCGACTGTGGTATTCAGTTCCAGTCCAGGAAATTCCACTTCCACGAAACGCAGGGGGGCGATTTTCCCATCCTTTGCGGTCCGGAAGAGGACCACTGCCTTCACATCCGCTTTTTTCTCTGTCTGCTTATCGCATTTCACATAGGCCCAGGAACCGGTTCCCGTAAGGGAGAGTTTTCCGAAATTCCTTGTGGTGACTTTCTGTGAGACTTTCTTATCTTTGTCCGACAGAATGACCGAGCCGGCACGTCCTTCGCCGACAAGAAGTTTCGGGGTTGCGAGCGTTCGATCGTTTTCACTGTACTTCAGGAATACCAGATAACTGTCCGGGGCTTCGTCTGTCTTTGTGACGGTCATACTTGTCCGAATGGGAATCTGTGCGGCTTGGGTGTCCACTTTGAGCTCCGGTTCATCATCAGAGAGGGAGATCCTGAGGCATCCGGTTGTAACGGCGAACAGAAGAAGCAGTACCGGAAGCGAGAGCAGTCGCAGGAACCTGCCTTGGCAGGGACGGTTCGTTGCAGCCGATTTTGCAAAATGACGACTCATGATGATTTCTCCTTTCTTTGAAATTGAAGTTGAGGATACTATAATCCCGGAACATGGAAAAGCAAACGGAGACGGAAGTCTTCAGCGGCTCCGGGTACAGTGCCGAATGAATGCCAGTACAAAATTCCAGTCTTGTTCCGTTACATCATGTTTTCCAGCCCGGAGATAATAACCCAGAGAGTCTCCGAAGACCGGGTGATTGATCTTCGGCATGGATTTCTGATCCCTGATTCCGCTGCTGCCGAAGAGCTCGTAGACCTCTCCCGCCTGCTTCGTGGAAAGAAATTCCCCGCGGGGATCCGCCCAGAGATCCTCGGATGCACTTGCAATCAGAAGTGGACGCGGAGCGGCAAGCGCCAGAAGCCAATACTGTTCAAAGGGAAGATTCGCCTCCTTTCCGATGAAGGCATCCGCCCGGCTTGTGAACCACCAGGGAAATACCTGAATGATTCTCCCGAGAGTTTCTCCGAAATTCCGTCGGGAAGGGGCCGCTCCGCAGCAGCCGGAATTGTTGCTTATGCCTCCTGCGATGCGGGAATCGTTTGCCATTGCCCAGAGAACCGTTTTACCCAGCCGGGAGTGCCCATGAGCCCAGATCCGGGCTGAGTCGATTCTTGGGTCTGTCCTCAGCAGATCAACCAGAAGCGAATACCCGTATGCCCATGCACTGATTGCGGTGTATTCTCTGTGTTCCGGTGTGAGTGCTTCCGGCGGATGGAAAAGGCGGAATACACTTTTTGCGCGGCCGTCCGCACGATCGGGAAACAGATCCCCGCGCGTGGCCGTGGCGACACTGAATCCGTTGTTGATCAGTTTGCGGATTTGCCAGCGGTAGGTATGTGCGCCCCGGCGGAAGTTCCGAGCGCCCCACCAGGGATCAGTCTGAAAAACATCCGATTCGTCGGTGCAGGTGTGGTTCCCGAGAAAATTGAGTCCGATCACTGCGGGAACCGGTTCGGTTTTCCGTTTCGGCAGATACCAGAGAACATCCATGAAATGTGATTTGTCTCCGTGGATCAGATGGATTCGGATTTCCCTGCGGATAGCGGTTCCGTCAAGAGCATTGCTGATTTCTCTCCTCAGTTCACAGCGGATCGTTTCCGGATGCGGTGGCAATTCTCCGTACAGAAGATCGGCAAACAGTTTCCGGATTTCCGCCCTGCGCCGATTGTTCCATTCTGTTGCGGTTGCAATTCTGCTCCCGTCCGGTCGCATCAGAGGCGACGGCCATGGCAGGTTTCCCGCTTTCGCCTCCTCATAATTCGGCTTGAATTTGTTTTCTTCCGCACGAAGTGCGCACTCCCCCGCGACGAAAAACAGAATGGTGAACATCAAAATCAAGATTTTCATGGAAAAAGTCCGTCCCTTGCAGTTTCATGATTAAAAAATAAAATATAACCCTGCTTCTGTTTTCTTTCAAGAAAGTGCGGAAAGCGTTGCGATTTTCTTGTTTTTTTTCTTGTCAGTTTGCTGGAAAGCGTGTATAGTACTCTTTTCTCGGAACAAGGAACTCTTCTGCGGGGAATCTCCTGCGGAATGAACAGGACGGATTCGGAACAATGATTCAGGAACTCATTTTGGCAATCAATCGCATTTCTCTTGAGCTTCAGACGGCTTTCAACCAGGCTGTGCCGCAGACTCTTGCCGATTTCGTTGCAGATACCAGTGCGTTTCTCTGGGGGGCTCCGCTCCTGATTCTGCTGGTTGGAACGCACCTTTATCTGACATTCCGCCTCCGCTTCATTCAGAAATACATTCCGAAGGCCATCCGTCTTTCGATTACAAAGGATGAACACGCGGTCGGTGACATTTCGCCGTTCGGGGCGCTTTCCGTGGCACTTGCCGCAACGATCGGGACGGGCAACATCATCGGAGTTGCTACGGCGATTGCTCTTGGCGGTCCCGGTGCCGTGTTCTGGTGCTGGATTGTCGGAATCTTCGGCATTGCGACGAAATATGCGGAAGGGGTTCTCGCAGTCCGATACCGGGTTACGACTCCGGATGGTGAAGTGCGCGGCGGCCCGATGTATGCCATCCGTTACGGGATGAACTGCAAATGGCTGGCGGTATTTTTTGCCCTGATGACGATGCTCGCCTCGTTTGGTGTCGGCAATCTGGCGCAGAGCAACGCGGTCGCGGTTACGATCCGGGAGAGTTTTCACGTTCCGCCGCTGATTACGGGACTTCTTATGACGGGGCTTGTGGCGGCTGTTGTGCTCGGCGGACTCAAATCCATTGCCCGGGTTTGTGAAAAGATTGTTCCGCTGATGGCTGCCTGCTATCTTCTCGGCTGTTTTACGATCCTGTGTCTCAATGCGGAATACATTCTTCCTTCTTTGCGTTTGATTCTGGAGAGTGCGTTTACTTCGAAAGCGGCGGGCGGCGGATTTGTCGGCGTTTCCGTGCTGACGGCAATGCGTTACGGAGTTGCACGAGGACTGTTCTCCAATGAATCCGGACTCGGGTCCGCTCCGATCGTTGCCGCCGCGGCGAAAACGAGGAATCCGGTCCGTCAGGCGCTGATCTCTTCGACGGGAACGTTCTGGGATACGGTCGTCATCTGTGCCGTTACGGGACTTGTCCTTGTTTCCAACTGTCTGGCTTTGAATATCGATGTGCAGGACGGCGCAACGCTGACCCACAAGGCTTTTGAACGCATTCCCGTTGTGGGAAGTCTGATTCTGACGTTCGGAATCGTCTCTTTTGCCTATACCACGATTCTCGGCTGGTCCTACTATGGGGAGAAGGCATTTGAATATGTATTCGGCGGACGCGGCATCACACTGTACCGCCTGCTGTTCGTTTTCCTGATTTTGACGGGGTCCGTAATCTCCCTGAAGATCGTCTGGGATTTTTCCGATGCTGCTAATGCGCTGATGGCTCTTCCGAACCTGATCTGCCTGATTGCGCTCACGAAAGTGATTGTGAAGGAGACCCGTTCCTATCTCTGGAACGGTGCTCTTGATGAATTCGACAGTCGCGATGCTCTGCCTGCGGAAACCATCCTTTCCTCCTCCATCCAAAAGGACGGCGAATAACGGCTTATCCACCATTCCTTGCTGGCTGTCTGTTCCGGTTCTTCTGTTTTTTCCGTCTCCGGGGGCGTATAGTGGTCGGGGATCACTCTCTTTTCCTGCTCTCTGCGGGAGAGTGTCCAGCGCCCTGGGATCACAGTCTATCGGACGCGGACATTCATGACGGAATTTTCAATTCTGCCGAAGCGATCGGAATCCGTGATACTGATGATTTTTGCTTTTTCGACTGGACGATCCGGGATGAGCCTGAAGACCGCTGCGATTTTTTTCTCTGTTTTTCCATTGATTTCAAAGGGAAGTTCCGCAGGGGTGCATTTCCAGCCGTCCGGACAGATCAGGCGGATTCGCCCTTTCGTCTTTCGGGAATCCAGATTCGTCAGCCGGACATATACCGGATAGGGGACCCCCGCCTTCAGTTCCGCAGAAAGATTGAGTTTGTCAAAGACGGACTTTCTTTTCGGATGCCGCTTTTCCGCAGGAAGTATGAGCTGGATCAGCGGTTTCCAGGAGCGGTTGGGCTGAAATGTTTTCGGGAAGAGCTGCAAGCGGAAGCGTTCTGCTTCCTTCAGAAGTTCCGGCGAGGCTCCAAGCACATAACGCGGCATATCATCCAGTGCAAGAGTCAGGAAGCCGTTTTCCGTTTTAACTTTTTTGCGGTTTCCCATGATGTCGACGATCTCGACTTCATCGCTTCCCACATGAAAGCGGACCGGAAGAGGGGAGGGCGGCCGGGTCGCAGGCAGTCCGTTCCAGAGCAGAGAGACTCCCGGTTTCTGCCCCTTCCATGCGGGCGTGTTGACGGGGGCGCTCACGACTTTCTGACGGTACAGCGTTGCCCAGCAGACTAGATCGTGTCGTCAATAGTTAAAAGACCCAAGCTGCAATACACCTGATTTGTACTGCAGCAAGAAACGAAGCAGTGTTTTTAGCATATCTGGTTGCGACTCCGCGCCAACGTTTTAATATCATGAATGCATTCTCGAC
>CASEYW010000124.1 GCA_949292215.1 uncultured bacterium | reverse complement strand
GCTGTCAATCTGCAATTTCCGAATGGGATTCGAGAAGCCATCGTTATTCCGGAATTGGTCAGTGATCATGGTTGCCAACCCACTTCAACAGCCTTCTTTAAAGCCTGTTCCGAACTTGGAATTCAACAGATATTCGCCAGTTGCAGCAATCCTAAAGGCAATGCCGATACAGAACGGGTTATTCGAACGCTCAAAGAAGATCTGGTTTGACCGAGGGGGGGTGATTCTGTCACCGATTTTGAGAAGGCTCTGAACGTATGGCAAAAAGAATATAATGAGGATTATCCTCACTCATCACTAGGCTACATGACGCCTTACGAATACGAAAGATGGTTCCTGGCGTCTGCTGCATAAAAGAAGAGCGGGCGGTATAAAGAACTATCTAAAAATGAAATCTGCATTTTTTGACTGCTTCTGCGTAATGCTGACCTTGAAAAAAGGGGTGCATTACACTGTCCCGGGTATGGCGGTTCTGATAGCGGATTGAAACAGCTTGATCTCATTGAGCTTGAAAGAAGTTTATATCCGAAGGAACTGTCGGGAGAACTGGCGATTGAAAGAGACGCGGAAGAAGCGGAGATTTCCGGTGTGAAAACCTGTTTTTCTTTCTGTCGGGAGAAGGTCTGCTCCGCGGCGATATGATCTCCGGCGGGGCCAAACTCTCTGGATATGATGCAGATCGCTTTCAGAGGGAATCGGGAATCATCATTGTGAAGCTGGAAGAGCTGGAGAAGGCCTTGCGGATAGAAAAAGACCTTTGAGAGTGGAACAGAAGGTCCTCTCTCAAAGGTCTTTCCTGTTTCAGAACAGACCGGTCAATACATCCGGAGCATATCGGCCGGATACTCGTAATCACGGACTGAGCCTTGCGGCCAGGGTGTTTTCCAGAAACGCCGCTTCGATCCATCGGATCGGATCATGGAAGCTCCGCAGAGACCGCCTCTGCCACTGGTATCCTTGAGTCGGATAACGAGCGTGTTTTTACCAGCTTTCAGAAATTTTGGATGGATGCGGTATCCCCGATCTGCACCGGCTTTTCCGTAGCTGCCGATTCCCCGTCCGTTGATCCACATGGTATCTTCGGACCAGACATCATAACAGGATATGGAGATATCATTCAAGGCAGCCTCTTCCGCTGTCAGTTCGAAATCAATGCTGTACCAGCCGATGCCGCGGTAGTCCTCTTCCAGAAATTTTTTCCATGTGATTCCTGTATGGATATATTCTCCGGCAACTGTCATCTGTCCGGTTTTCCAGGGGGGATTCCCCTTGCCTTCAAACCAGCGTTCCCGGAGACCGATATCCTGCGGATCTTTGGCAAACTTCCAGTGCCGGTTGGTCAGGTCAAGACGGAACGACTTGTTTGCCTGGAAAGGAGAAACACTCTGATTTCCCACTTCGATTCCCAGAGAGGTTGCCAGAGCGGAGAGCAGACGGGCTGTCTTGCCGCAGGCAGGGGTGTTTCCGAAACGGTCGGGATGAATGGAAACCAGGACAAAATTTCCGGTCCCGTAGGGATATCGCACAAGAACTGCCGGATCGGTTGCGTCCGCAATCTCGGGAACATTGCGGAAAGTCGGGAGAGTCCGTGCATTGTGCCAGTAGAGATCTCCGCGGTCCCACCCGTGACGCCATACGGCATCCGGTGTTCCGGAAACATGCGCCTGACGTTTGTTCCGGCACTCTCCCAGATCAATCACAAACGGCAGCCATGTTGCAGAAAACTCTTTTCCAGTGTGCAGATAGAGCACGTGCCCCCCTGCATAGACGAAATCCGCAATTTCGAATGCGTACTGCCGGAGAGTCTTCCAGTCGGGATCGGATATGATCAAGGTGGAGAAGGAATTCCAGTCGATCGTTTTTCCCGGATTCAGCTCTGTGAAGCGGATCTGCATTTTGTCCAGCAGTTTCTTTCCTTCCCTGCCACCGTAAAACGCGGTTTTCTGTTCTGTCGGTTTCCAGGAGTCCAGGTAAATCAGCAGACGGTTGAAAAGATGCGTCGCAACGGGATCAATTCCGAGACGGGAGGAAATTTCCAGTTGATTTGCAATCCATACATTTTTTCCAGTCCGGTATTCCAGGAGAGGCGACTGAAAAAGATCGAATCCGGAAACCAGAAGCGGAATGAAATTTCCATGGGCCGGACGGCGGAACACATGCGCCGCCACCATGTTTCGTGCTCCCCAGTCCTGCCACTGCGTATTTGCGTGTGGCTTTTCGTATCCGGGAATGGATGCCTTACTGCCGCGCCAGTTGGCGAAGTCGGCATCCTTGAACCCGTAGAGAACCGGATGACCGGCACTGTTGGAAAACGCTTTCCGGGAACGGGTTTTCATCAGTTCCGAGGAAGCCGCCGATGTCTGTTCCATGCAGAGAATTTTCACACCGCGGGCGAACAGTGTTTCAAACAGCTGCCGGTTGACCGCTTTTTCCAGCGCATGAGCTCCGAAAATCAGCACTGATCCGGAAGGAACGGCAGAGGGATTCGTCACATTTTCCGTCTGAAATCCCAGATTGCGAATGGCTTCGGCAAAGTCATTGGAACATCCCTGCAACCAGACTTTCCGCTGCCGGTTGGCTGCCGTGTTGACAAGCGGAAACACTTCCACGTTCATGGAGCAGTTGAACTTCTGTTGTTTTTTTCCATTGCAGACCAGAACCGCCCGCAGTGAAAATTCCCCGCGGCATGGCACAGCCGGCACCCGGATCTCGAAGGGAAACGATCGGTTAGTGAAAGGTGGAACATGAACGTTTACTTTGGCGGAAGCGACGCAGGCCCGGCGCTCGTCAAGAAGGCGGATCTCCGCATTGCCGTCCAGCGCTTCATCCGTCTGGTTGATGACGGCGATCTGTTTGCGGAGAGTTTCTCCTTCAAAATAAGCGTGGTCAATTTCGTAACGGTCTTTGCCTGCTCCGGCGAAATTCATCCCGCTCTTTGCCGTTCCCCGGAGGAAGGGAATCGTGACCAGGTTCGGGCGCAGATCTAGGCGCTCGCCCAGAACTTCAAAAACCGGCCGGTGATGGGTTCCCTGCTGGAATTCGACTTTGCTGCCTGGGCGGGTCAGATCCCCTTTCTGAAAATTCACTGTCGGGTAGCTTCTTGCCGCAAGGACCATGCGGGAGGTCATGACATATTCGAAAAAGCCGATTCCATTCATTCCGTCATAACGCCAGGGGAAGAGAGTCTGTTCCACATACTCCCGGAGCGGAAGCCCGTACAAATCGCCCAGGAAATAATAGGTCCTGTTGTCCAGCGCTTCTCTGTTGCGTGCTCCTGCCAGAAAATCATTTTCAAAACTACTGTACGCATAAGTGGTGTAGATCCCCTTGAGATCATAGGCCTGATTGCCCAGAAGACGTGCCGCGTTCTCCTTGAACAGAGGCTGTTTGTTCGGATAACTCCGGATATCTGAAAATGCGGCTGCAAAGGGAATGTTCATTTCTCCGGCAAAAATCGGAATGTCCCGAGTCAGTGCATAGCGGGAAAACAGGGCGGAAAGTTCTGCCAGAGGAGCTTTCCAGGTATGATAAATATGGGTTCCGTAAATGTTGCCGTTATGACCATCCGCACCGGTGAAAGGTTCCTGTGACGGAAAATATTCCCGGCAGATGGCTGTCAGCTGATCCATCTCTTTTTTGCGTTTTGCGGGCTGTTCGAGCCGTAGATTCGGGTCGCCGCCTGCGATCGGACGGAAAGTTCCGTCGGCGTCTGGCTCCAGATGAGATGCCGTATCCGCGCGCATACCGGTATATGCCGGATGGGTAGTGCCCTTGTGATAATTGTACCAGACATCCAGCAGGATTCCGATGTTGCAGGGATGATTGATAAAGCAGCGTGCTGTACGGTTTTCCTCCGCAATCTTCCGGAACTCGTTGATATACCGGTCGATCGGAACCCGATGGATGCTGCTGGCAATGCAGTCAAGTGCATAGATGATCAGGATGCCTTCTTCATCTGCCAGATCAAAAAATGCGTCGGACAGCATGATGAATTTGCCGTAAAGAGAGTTGAGGTTCATTCTCTTCAAGGTTCGGAATGCCTTCCGAACGAAATCCGGCTCCAGATTCCACTCGGGGGTCCAGAAGGAGGGCCACGACGTATCTGTATGCAGGGCAATCGGCTTATCATTCAGCAGATACGTTCCACCCTCCACACGGAATTCCCGGAACCCGAACCGGATGCTTTTCGCGTCCAGAACGCTGCCCTTGGAGTCCTTGACACTCAGGTCCAGATAGTAGAGCGCGGGAGATTCCGGACTCCAGAGTTTCGGCGTCACATACGGAATTTCAACCCGCGAAGCAAACGGCATGGAAAAGGTATGCACCGTTTTCCCATCTGCTGCATCCCGGATGACGCCGGAAAGCGTACCGCAGCCGGCGTTCAGGCCGGAGCGGAGAAAATCGACTGTGATTTTTCTTTTCCGGAGAGAGGTCTTGAGAACGGGTTCGCCGAAATTCTGTTCCGGCCGGGCCTCCAGCCAGAGATTGCCTCGGATTCCGCCGCGTTTGACATATTTGCTCCCGAGGATTTCAGCACGGACGTGAATCGTATTCGTTTCTCCGTATTTCAGATAGGATTCCACCGGAACCTGGTAGCGTGGCGTGAAAGAGAACGGGACCGGGACTTTTTTCCCATTGATGTAAACTTCCGGATTGGAATAACACAGTTCAAAATAGAGTTGAACCTTTTTTCCTTTCATGGATTCCGGCGGATGGAAGGTCCTCTTGTACCATGCTGCCGGATAATCGGTTACAAGACGTCCGTTGAATTTTCGGATGGCGCGTCCGTCTGCGGAACGCATCGCTTCCCCAAGCCCGGAACTGCGCCAGTACCCCGGGACGATAAAGTATCCCCAGCCGGCATCTTCGGAAGGGATTGCTTTGTCCTTGCTGTCACACGGCAGAAAGTGCCAGTATGTATTCAGAGAGATCCGCAGGCGTTCTCCGGATTTTTCGGAATATGCCTTATCCAGATCCCAGTTGAGTCTCCGGGCGGGAGATTCCACAGGGGGGATCACGTTCGGCGATTCATATTCCACCTTTGCTCCGTAGGCGGTAAACGTCAGCGCGGATAAGAGGGCCGCAAAAAAAGGGTGTTTCATTTCATCTCCTGTGATTACGTTTTTCCTATTTAGCGACAACATTGGTATCGACGTTTGCATAACTTCGGTCCGTCAGACGAACGCTGCCGTCATAGTAAAGCGCGTTGGCAGCGTGGGCCGAGTGGCGTCCCCAGGCGGCATTCCGGAATCGTTCAGCGGCGGTGCAGTGATTTTTATCCGTCGCCTGAGCGATCCCGTCATACAGCAGAATGACCCGGCTTGTGGACGTTTTGTATTTTGAAAAGATACTCCATTTATAAAAAATATTGTACTGCCAGTCCCCATTCAGCCATGCAACCGAATAGGTGATCCAGCCGATGGTTCCGTAATCCGACTTCCAGCCCGGACATCTGGAAAAGACGGGGTAATTGCTTTCCGGTCCCACATACCGGCTGACATACCAGGTATAATATCTCTGATAATATGCCGGAGGATAATAATCGTCAAAATCCCCCAGATACTGTGCATAGGCCATACCTCCCTGTTTCAGATTGGATGCGCAGCTGATCGCCCGCGCCTTCATCTGCGCTTTGTTCAGAGCCGGAAGCAGAAGAGATACAAGAATCGCTATGACAGCTATTACGACCAGCAATTCTATTAATGTAAAGTTTTTTCTCATTTTTTATTCTCCATAAGTTGAAGTTTGCTGTTCAGAGAAACGGCGAAATCGGATCTTTCTGTCGTTTTTTCCATGACGCACGGGCAAAGCAGACGCTTCCTGTCGCTTTTCCGGCAGACATTCCTGATAAAACAATCCGGGAACCGCCACCACCTGTTCCGCAGACAGGAATCCGGATTCGAAAGAAGTGCCGGACTCACCTTTTTTTCTGTTCACACCTGCTCTCCTTGTTTTCAAAGATACACCAGATGGAGAAGACCATCAGTGCATCTGCTTTGTATGATTTGAAAGATTCTGAAGCTTAGCATCCATGACTCGCCGGATCATTTCGGAATCAGCCCCGAAATGCCGATACTGTTCATACAGAGCGCTCAGCACCGCAACCCGTTCCAGAGGAAGCAGAAAGGTGCTGACCAGATAATCTCCCTTTCGCGGGAAAAAATGGAAGAAATCTTCCCGGTCAACCCAGGAATGATCCTCGGGAGTCATTGCAGAGCAGAACGAAATAGCCCCGCTCATTGCGGTGATCTCCTTCTGTACTTTTCTGGAAAGAAGATGCTTCAGAAATTCCCAGACTCGTTTCTTCTCGTTGTCTGAGATAGAAGCATTGATATAGGTTTGAAGGGCGATCGCCGTGTATTTGAGGATTTTATGTCCGCCGCACATCAGCGGGACAATCCGGTAGGAATCGCCGGAAATGTGAAATTTCGGACCGGCTTGCAGGGGAAACCAGGAACCGATATCCAGATTGACTGCTCCTGCCAGTGGGAAATCCGGAGCATCCCTTCTGTCTCCATACGTATCAAGAATCTGAAAAACCCGTTTTCCGGTTTCTCCGGAGAAGACGGGATTTCGAAAAATAGTTCTGACATCCCGCCGTTCCTGCATCATCAGCAAAACAGTTGTCACGAATGCGGGAAAATGCCATAAATCTGTCTGAGAGAAGTTGGCAACCGCAGGGAATTCTCCGCATGCCCTGCACTTCCGGTTCAGTTCCTCCCACCACGCAAGATCGGAAAATTCCTGAATCTCTTTCCGGAATCCGATTTTGTGCAGGATCTCAAGATTCACCATTCCCTGCGAAGTGGTGAAATAAAACGGAAGCTGCAGATTGTTGAATTCCATCGAATAGGTATGAACGGATGCCATCACATCGCCATAGTCGGGAAACATGGAATAATCCAGCAGAAAGCCGGATGATTTCAGCCAGGGATCCGCTTCTGTAATCACGACCTTGTGCTCTGTTACGCACAAATGTGCTGTATCGTTGCTCCGGGGTTTCAGGTGAATGTTCAGGAAAAGATTGTTTTCACGGGAAATTCGATCCACAATCTTTTGCAGTGCTTCAAAATCGAACGTCGTTGCTGTCAGATAAAGGTCCACATCCAGAGTCTCTCCTCCGTTCAGAAATGAACCGACTCCATGGACAATCTTTACCAGCCCCTTTTGTTCCAGCTTCTTCAAACATCGTTGAATTGTCATATACGAGGTATTGAACATTGCTTCCAGTTCGGCATAGCTTGGAAGTTTGTCTCCCGGGATCAGCGTTTTCTCCCTCAGCCGCCTGTGCAGATAGGCTTCTATTTCGTCGACAACCATATCAATAAATCCTCAAGTTATGTTGATATGTATATATTATAACAAATTTTCTGAATTTGTCAAGAGGTGAAAGAGAAACTTTTCCTGAAAAACGTAATAAAATCGCTCAGTGAGTTTTGCTGTGGAAATTTCCGGCTTTACAATCTGGGAGTTTCGGAACGATTCCTGGAAAAAATTCCGATTTTGCCACTTCTTCTCAGTTGTTCAGATGCGTTCTGTTGTTACAGAGTTTTAGGAATCTGTTTCTCAGTAAAACCGAAATGCTTTCTATTGGAGCCCGCTGACGGTCTGAATAACGAAAAAAGACGGGAGGGGTATGTATCCGGGGATTCTCAAAATGGTGCCCTCGGCGCGAATCGAACGCGCGACCTACTCTTTAGGAGAGAGTCGCTCTATCCAACTGAGCTACGAGAGCACATTTGCTGCCGATATTTTGATAATCCGGCTTGCAAACTCCATAAATATGCACTATGATATCGGAAAAAGCAAATGGTTTTTCCAAAATTATGCACGGTTTGTCTTTTTATTTATTGAAACGAGTCGCGCTGGCACTGCTGACACTCTTTATTATCCTGTTTGTCAGCTATCTGTTGTTGCGTCTGGCTCCCGGCGATCCGACCAGAAGTTCCATGCTCAGTTCTCAGGGCGCAGGGAGCCTTTCTTCGGAAAAAGGGGAACTGGTCAAAAATGATTCCCTCCGCGAAAAACTGCATCTGGACAAGCCTCCCTACGTTGGTTTCTATCTCTGGATGAAACAGATTCTTCTGCACGGCGATTTCGGAACTTCGGTTTCAGTCGACAAGGGCAGGCCTGTGACTGAACTCATTCTGGAGCGTCTGCCGGTAACTCTCCGTTTGAACATTATGGCGATTCTTCTGACCTATCTGCTGGCCATTCCAATGGGAATCCTTGCAGGTGTTTTTCCGGACAGCCGCTATGATAAAATAACCACGCTTCTGCTTTTTTTCCTCTATTCTCTGCCAACCCTCTGGGTTGCGCTGATTCTTCAGGCTACTCTATGCAAAGGCGGTTTTCTGCCGCTCTTTCCTTTGAAAGGACTGGAACCGGAACTGACGGCAGGGCTCTCCACCTGGCGAATTATAGGGGAGACTTTGATGCATTATGTCCTGCCGGTCCTTTGTCTGACTTACGGAGGGTTTGCCGGACTCTCGCGTTTCACCCGTTCCGCCATGATGGATGTAATGAAACAGGATTACATCCGCACCGCTGTGGCAAAAGGAATGCCGCCGGTTGACGTCATTCTATCCCACGCATTCCGGAATACACTGGTGATTATGGTTACTCTGTTTGCCGGACTTCTTCCCGCGCTGGTGTCAGGCAGCATTCTGGTAGAATATGTCTTTAACATTCCGGGGATGGGATCGCTCTCCATGATGGCACTCAGCAGCCGCGACATCCCTTTACTTATGACTCTTTTTGCGTTCGGCGGAGCTCTGACGCTCGCGGGAATGTTGCTGGCGGATATCCTTTATGTATTCGTCGATCCCCGCATCTCGTTCCAGTCCAGAGTGTGAGTTTTTCCTCATCCGCTCCTTCCTGTACGGATAACGGGGACTCCGATTTGCTGATTCAGGGGAAAATGGATTGTTTGCGCTGTCAAAATGCGGCAAGATATCAGACCGGGATTACTGTTCCTCGGCTCCCGCGTTCCGTTTTCGGAACTCTTTGTAGAGAATGAGTCCGAGAACAACGCTGAGAAGCGCGATCAGTCCTCCGAGAAGATACGTATACTGATATTGATGCCCGGTCCAGTCCAGAAATTTACCGATGACCGGAACCAGCAGAATCATGACGATGCTGTTGATCAGCCCTCCTGCGGAACTGAACTGAGCATACTGCGCTCTCGGCAGAAGCCGCTGGAACAGCGAGGCGCTGACCGTCAGATATCCGCCTGCCAGCACCCCGTGAGCAATAAAAGCGATTCCGTAGCTGGCTGTATCCCGGATGAAAAAGGTGGAGGCAATTCCCATTATCGCATAGAACCCCATGAACAGAATCGAGGCGCGCAGCGGATGAATCTTATCCGCAAGCACTCCGAGAAAATAGGAGAGAGCAAATGAGATCATGTAGGTCACGGCCAGAAATTTACCGTAAATATCCATATCGATCTTCAACTCCTGCGCGTAGAACATGGAAAAGGAGTTGACCGGGGAAATCGCAAGCGCCATTGCCGTTCCGAAGAAATAGATCAGCAGATAGTAGGGTTTTGAATAACACTCCCGGCAGTACTCAGCAATGGCGGCGAACAGTCCTCTGCGTTCCAGTTTTTCCGGCGGCGGATACTCCCCCTCTTTGACGGTCAGGCACATGTAGAAAAAACCAACCCCATAGACAATTGCCACAGAAAGAAAGAGAACATGCGAATGGGTCGCGGCAAATCCGAGAAACCAGAAATTGAATAGGATGCCGCAGAGAAGGGAAACAATGCGGAAAAGTCCGTAGAAGCGGCCGAGAAGCTGTTGCGGAACCACATCATTGACCAGCGCTCCGAAAATCGCTCCCGAGATTACGGTTGCCACTTCAAAGATTCCCCAGAAGATTCCGAGCGTCCAGAGAATTGCCGGATTTTCCGCCGTGCCGAGTAGTTCTGCAAGCGCCCGTCCGATGGGCGGACTGTATGCAAAACCGGCAATCGCAAGCGCTGCGACGGGAGTCGTCAGCGCCAGATACGGAATGCGGCGGCCCCAGCGGCTCCTGCACCGGTCCGAATGGACACTGATGAACGGTCCCAGAATCAGACCGAGAACACATGGCAGGGAGACGATCATCAGCGTATTCAGGAAATCGCTGGCTCCATAGGTCTTGAACATCAGCTGAACTAACTGGAAGACCGAGCGGCCTTTGATCGAACTGGCAAAGTCTCCAAGCAGAAGCAGACTGAACAACGTCACAATTCCGCTGAAGGTGTAGGTCAGGGTTCCGACTGTCCAGGTTTGATTTCTGTCCGATTTTCTGAAGGAGGGCATGATGAAATGCTTCTTTCCGGAGGTGATGCTCAGGGTTCCAGTTTCAGCTGGTTCTTTTCCGGCGCATGGCGGAGACGATAGGTTTTTCCGTCGATACGGAATTCAATGCGTCCGTCGGAGAGGCGTTTCAGACTGGTTTCCGGAACCTGTGCCCCTCTGTATGGCACCAGAGCGGTGACAAAGGAAAGAGAGGATGTGCTGTTTTTCCGTTTTGCATACCGGAGCGCGGGACGGTCGGTCTGAATTCCGTTATTCGCTTTTTTCCCGACGGATTTCGTGAGCGACACCCCCTCTCGCGGAAGCATTTGGATCAGCAGATTCGCTCCTTCCGGGAACAGCGTGTGACAGGAGAGTTTTTCCGGCTGAAGTTTCACATCCGCTCCCGGCGCAGTCTGGAAATGAAGAGCGACTTCTCCTGTGGCGGAGCCGATGGCGTCATCGAACACGATCAGATATTTGCCATCCAGAAAGGCGAACGCACGACGATGCTTCAGGTTCGGATAACTCTGATTTTCCAGTTGAATCGCAGTGAATTGCGGCGTATGTTCCGCAGCGAGATGCTTCGGAGCGAATGCGGAATTTTTTCCGTCGAGAGTGAGGGTCTGATGCTGTGCAGTTTGCAGATACCAGGCACGCCCGCGGAGAAAATTGTAGGTAAAGTTTCCGGTATCGGGGGTCAGGTTGCGCCCATAGGCGAAGAGTTCAAAAGTCAGGTTGTCGTTGTGATTGTGCCATCCGCCGTCGGGCCCGTTTTTGACGAGCAGATGGACGGCATCGGCATCCCATCCGCTGCGGACGGAATAGAATCCGGCATCAGGCAAATGATGATACAATTCTTTCAGAGCTTTTCCCTCTTTTCGTTCGGTTGCGATGTAACGGAAAAATTCATTCGCGGGGAAGCGGGTGGAAGCGAGTTTCATTTTCCCGACAGATGGCTCATCCCATGCGTCACCCCAGGCCGCATTTCGGAAATCCGGATGGAGAAATTCGGCGATGACCATGAAAAGACGTTCAAATTTTTCGGGCGGAATCATGAACTCATTCAGATCGGTCCGATTGTTGAGTCGGATCAGCCAGGAGGCATTCCAGTGTCCGAGGATTGTGACATAATAGAAATACCCCCAGTTGAGTTCTTTGTCCATGCCGTCAGGGAGAAGATGACTGGCGAAACTCTGTTTCTGCTGCTGAAGTCCGGTCCGGCTCCATCGATCGGCCTCGGCAAGTTCCGGAAGATAAAGTCCGCAGCAGACGAGTCCTTCCGCCTCGGTAATTCCCCAGTTTGCAGGTGTCCTGCCGCTGTTCTGAAGAAAATCCCCGTGCAGATACAGAACATAGAGCCAGGAAACAAGTGATTCGGCTTTCAGATCGGGATCATCCAGCATGAGGTCAATGATCCCGCTGAGATTCCGTCCCCGGACTCCGCTGTTCAGAAGATTCCAGATCGGACTGGAACCTGGTTGATAGTTTCGTTCAGCGACATTGCACCAGTTGTCGAGATGACGGGCAGCGGCTTTCGCATAAGTCTTGTTTCCGGTCATGCGCCATGCTTCGGCGAGTTCACGGATAATTCCGAGCCGGTTATGCTGGGCAAGCCAGTCCGCGTTGCGGTCATGAGCGCGGTTCGTGAGGTAATCCACCTGATCGCCGTATTGTTCAACCGGATAGCCGCTCAGATAGGAGGCAATCCGGTTTTGAACGGCATCATCCACGCGTTTTTTCCGGGCGGGAGAAAGAGGGGTTCCGCGTTTGGTGATGATTCCGTCAACCGTCAGAACGCGCGGAGTGCGGTTTTTGAAATAATGTGCGGTCAGGGCGACTCTTTTTTGCGGATCTGTCTCCTTCTGCACAGTTTTCAGCGGATGGCCCGGCTTGACTCTGGCAAGCAGAAAATCAGCCTTTTCCGCCGCGGAAAGGACGCGGGGCGGTTTCGTACGCACCTTTTCCAGAGCAACGGAATCGACTGTCAAGACGGCAACTCCAGAAAAAGGAACGGTTGAGAGACCATCTCCGAGACTTCCTGCATGAATGAGTTCCAGCGTGTTGGTTCCGGGACTCACCGCATCCGAGATATCAAGAACATATTCCCATGGAACGTTTTTCCCATTGTCGAATTCAAACGGAGTAAGCAGAGCGGTATAATGCTGGGTATCAAAATAGTACATGCGTTTTTTGTAGCCGCGGCTCCAGGAATTCGGCAAATAAAGAGGACGGTTGACAAGACGGGCTTTTCCGGTGTCGGTCAGCAGTCCGAGTTCTTTCCCGTTGAGGAGAACTGCCGGCGCATAGCGGTGTCCTCCTCGTTTGCGATCTTCGGTCAGCCGGATCGCACGGAAACGAAGAAGCGGAGTTTTCCCGTTCGGAATTTCCGGAAGGGGGAACGTAATCTTCTTTCTGGGTAGATTCCGCCGGACGGATTGAGGTTCATTTTTCAGCTTGATGATTCCGGGATGAGTCCAGAGAGTTTCTCCGACAGGCAGTGTTCGGACTTCAGGCGGAGATGCTGCGAACATTTCTGTTCCCAGAAGCAGGACGCAGAAAAGCATTGAGATTTTTTCAAACATAAATAACGAACTCCTTTTTCTTTATTTGTGATATCACGATTGAAAAACTGGCTCAAAAGAATCGGTTTTCCATCGGAACGTGTTTCCAGCATCCCTGCTTCCCGTGAGTTCAGAATTGAATTCCCTGATAGAAGAGATTCATGGTGAGGTCATTGGCCAGATCCATCCAGGCGGGAATTGTCTTTGTTCTCCAATAGCTGATATTCCCTGCGTGGCCATCGAAATAGACCAGATTGGCAGTAGCATTCAGATCACTCGGATAATTTTGCGTGTTCGGGTCACGGGAGGAATCCACGATAGAGGTGTTGTGGCGGAAGCCAAGAAATGTGATGTTCGCGAACAGGTTCGGTGTCGTTTTTTTGATGGAATCAGCGGCAAAAACTGTCTTTGTTGCTGAGCGGATGGAGGAGAGTTTTTTCCCGACATAGCGGAAATCTCCGGTTCGAATCAGATCTCCTCCGGTACACATGTTCATTCCATAATGGCCTGCGTCAAACTGGTTGGCGGCAAAGGGAAGTGGTTCGGAAGGGCAGACCTGAGTTCCTTTCGTCAGCGTGCGTCCATAATAGCGGAGTCCATGGCTCGGCAGAAACGGGCTTCCGCCCCAGTGATTGACTCCGGAAAGCAGGACTACCCAGGAACGGTAATCCATATCCTGTCCCGGAACAATCCAGTCATCATAGTCACTGGAATAAAGCGCCTGGGCTGATCCGTTTGTTTTCAGATTGTTGCGGCAGGAGATGTCAAATGCCTTCTGCCGGGCTTTCCCGAGAGCAGGAAGAAGAATCGATACCAGGATGGCAATAATCGCTATGACGACCAATAGTTCTATCAATGTGAAAATTTTTCTGTTGTTCATGCTACGTTTCCCCTTGTTTTTGTTGTATTCATAAGACAAAACTTTCCACCAGGCTGCGGCGCAGAGTGCGTGGAAGAGCACATCCGTTGCGCATAATCAGTTCGGCGTTGATTTTAAAGTGATAGCTGGAACAGTCCTCGCCTTCCAGCATACGCTGGATCAGATCGACGGCGGCCTGCCCGCACTCTGTCCGTGGTTCGGTCAGCAGGGAATAGGGAGTCGGACTGGTCCGTTCGCATCCTGCCCGTTCTCCCCATTGGATGACGGAGAGATCTTCGGGAACGGAGATTCCGGAATTTGTCAGATATTCCGAGAAATGCTGCATGTAAAAGGACTGGACAATGAGTGCCGTTGCTTCCGGGTGTTTTCGCATGGAGCAGGTAATTTTTGCCAGATAATCCTTCCATTCCACATTTTTCATGGTGATCAGACAGGAAGCTGGGGAACGGATTCCGCCGCGCTCCAGTTCATCCAGAAATGCCGCCTGGCGTTCCTGGATAATTGCAACATCGTTTCCGTGATCGAGCAGGAGTATGTTCCGGTGTCCGAGTTCCCGCAAACGCTGAATCGCCATCCGGATCGCCGTGACATAGTTGCAGACGACAGAAGGAACTCCTTCCATTTCACGGTTCACAAGAACTACCGGAAATTCAATCTTTCCGAACGGGATGGTATCCAGCATTCTCTGACTGTGCCGGTCCAGAATGATTGCGGAATATCCATTGTTTCTAGCATAAGATGCCTCATCCTCCCACGTGGATTCCGGTGAAAATATTTTGAGATCCGCTGTCATTCCGTGGTATGCCGCCTGAGAGAACACTCCGAATGCCAGCTGGCGGTTGAACACGTTGACCGTGATGTTTTCCAGACGATTCTCCCCCCGCACCACAAGCAGGATCTTCCTCTTATTTTTCTCTCCGGCAGAGTGCGGAGAAACCGGATCGTTGACAAATGTCCCGCGGCTTCTCAGGCGTGTGATGAGTCCGTCCTCCTCCAGTTTCTTGAGCGCGCTCCGCAGCGTAACGAAGGCAACCCCCAGATTCGCGGCAAATTCCACTTCACGGGGAAATTTGCTCCCCGGCGGATATTCTCCGGACAGAATCGCAGCTTTCAGTTTACGATACAGCAAATCTTTTTTATATTCAACAGGCATTTGATATTATTTCTTTTTACTATTTGATTCTATATGATATTATAAATGAAAATCTGAAAAAAGTCAACCCCCGATCAGCGGATTGTCTCAAAATTCAGAGATTTTTTTTTCTTTTTCTCTTTTTTCCGGATCGCAGCTTGTTCCTGTGAAAAAAGAATGCTATATTAAATATTGTTTTATTGTATTACAATTTTAACGGTTCAAGGAAAAATGGAAAAATGAAAATTCTGGTATTGAATGCCGGCAGTTCCTCGCTCAAATTCACTCTGTTTGACATGGAGCACGGAGCGCACAAAGTTCTTGCAAGCGGACAGGTGGAACGCGTGGGAACCGACTCCCCGAACATGATCTACAAACGTCCTGATGGATTCAAAAGCGAAGGCGGAATCCGGATTGCCGATCACGCCGGTGCTCTTGCAGAAATCTGCAAGAAGCTGATTGATCCCTCTGTCGGTGTGCTGAAAGAACTTTCCGAAGTCTCTGCGATCGGTCATCGCGTTCTCCACGGCGGCGAGAAGATCACGGAACCGGTTCTTGTCGATCAGAAAGTCAAAGACATTATTCGCGAGTGTTTCCCGCTCGGGCCACTCCACAATCCGGCGAATCTGACCGGAATTGAAGCATGCGAAAAAGAGTTTCCCGGTGTTCCGAATGTGGGTGTGTTCGACACCCAGTTCCATCAGACCATGCCCCCGGAGGCTTATCTCTACGCAATTCCGTATGAATACTACAAGAAATACGGCATCCGCAAGTATGGTTTCCATGGAACCAGCCATCACTATGTGACGCTTTCGACGGCGGAATTCCTCGGGAAAAAACTGGAGGATACCACAATTATCACATGTCATCTCGGCAACGGATGCAGCATGGCGGCGGTCAAAAACGGCAAAGTTATCGACACCTCCATGGGACTCACTCCGCTGGAAGGGCTTATGATGGGAACCCGCTGTGGTGATATGGATCCTGCCGCCGTGATTCGCCTTGCCGAGCTCGGGCTTTCCCCCAAGGAACTCGATACGACGTTGAACAAGAAATCCGGTCTTTTCGGAATCGGCGGCATCAACAGCGGCGATATGCGGGATATGATCAACGCCGCAGCCGACGGCAATGCCCAGGCTGAGCTTGCACTCAAGATGTTCGTTCGCAGAGTGGTCAAATACATTGGAGCCTACTATGTCCTTCTCGGCGGAGCCGAGGCACTTGTGTTCACCGGCGGCATCGGTGAATATTCCGTACCGATCCGCAAGCGGGTCATGGAAGGAATCTCCGCGCTGAACATCCGGCTTGATTCCGAACGGAATGAATCCTGCTTCGGCAAAAAAGGCATCATTTCCACGGATGACAGCGCGTGGAAGGCAATTGTCATGCCTACCAACGAAGAGCTTATGATTGCTCTTTCCACCATGAAGGTCCTCGGCAAATAACTGTTTGACAGAGTGCTTTCGGCCCCGGACGGATTTTCCGCTCCTTCCGGGGCTTTTTGTTTTCAGACAAATTTCAGAAGAACAAGCTCAGGTGGACAGTTGATCCGATAGGGCAGAAACGTTGTTCCGATTCCGGAAGAGACAATCAGTTTCTGATTGGTCTGCCTGTTTTCATAGGCTCCGTATTCAAAGCGTTTCCAGTGTTTGGAAGAGGCCTTCAGGGCTCCGAAACCGGGAAGGCGGAACTGTCCGCCGTGAGTGTGTCCGCAAAGTGCAAGATCAAAGCGGGCAAGTTCATCTTCAGGCAGATCCGCGACAGCATCGGGATTGTGCGCAAGAAGAATGCTGTATGTATTATGTCCCCCGTCTGACGGATATACACGGGGAATCCCGATTTTATAGTCATCAAGACCGTAAAGTTCAAATGCTCCGGCGGAGAAGGATTCATTGGAGAGCAGTTTCCAGCCTGCCTGTTCGTAGAACTGTTCGATTACACGGAATGGCAGCCAGAAACGGCGACGTTTATCCCAGTTTCCGTAAACGGCAAACTGTCCACGTTTTCCTTTGAGCTGCGCCATCATGCGCATGGCATCCGGCAAGAAGCTGGAATAGGTGATCAGATCGCCGCCGAAGAGCAGGTAGTCCGGCGAAAAGAGGGCAATGGCTTCCAGAAGAGCCTCCGTCGGCCATCCGGTTCCGCTCCAGCAGCGGGGACGCTTCACGGGCGACGCAATGTTCCGAATTGTTCCGCCCTGAATATGAGTATCGGTAAAAAAAAGAAAAGACTGTCCCGCCAGGGCGGGAACAGTCAATGAATACTCTTTTACGGCAATGCCGGATGCGAGGAACAAATCCTTTCGTGAAAAGGTGGAATTAAAGAGCGCCGGACGGAAAAAACGGAAGGAAACGGACTGTTTTTTCCTGTAATCCGGCATTCTGTTCTCCAGATTACGCCTCTTCTGCGAGGCGTTTTCTCAGTTCCTCCGGCAATGGGGAGACCGCTTTGACGATTCGCTCTCCGACACCCGGCAGTTTGATCCGGTCGCCGACTTTAGCCGCGGTCAGGATTTCGCCCATTTTGGTTTTGTAGGAAATGCAGTTGTTATCGGGATCGCCGTCGAGAGCGCCGAGGACATAGTAGTCGGTGGTTTTGCCGGCGGCATCCGCAAGGGTTGCCGTGGAACCGATAACGATATGATCTGCAATCTTGACATTTTTGAAGTCCGTTGTATGGATCGTGTTGACGATGTTTTCGAGTTCCGCGCGGCGTCTGTGAAGGAAACGGCGGCGCTCCTTGGCGGCGTCATATTCCGCATTTTCGCGGAAGTCTCCGAAACTTCTGGCGTGGGCGATGGCAACGACGTTTTCCGGAATCTGCACGGTGATGATGTCCTCAAGCTCTTTTGCCACCCGCGAGAGGGAGGCTACGGAAGTGATATCCGTCTGAGCGGCGGTTTCGCCCTCTGTATCACCCATGAGGCGCTTTCCTTCGCCGCTTTCAATGCGGTTGCGGAGTTCCTCGGAATGACGGGAGAGTTTGACCATGATACTCTGGCATTCGCCCATCTGGAAGGTCCTGACGCGCTGAAGGGCATCAATGATGGAGGGAATGTCGCCGTCGGCATTTTCAATGACGAATTTCTGGAATTCCGCTTTTTCAAACAAGGCTCGTTTGAGTTCACGCTGAGCGGAAGTCCACTCTTTCGGAAGATTCTCCATGGAGATCGCTTCCGCAATGCGTCCCATATCGACGATGGAGGTCAGGTTGCGGGAGAGCTTGGTCCTGTTTTTCCAGAGGTAAAGAAGAATATCCGACGTGAGGAGGCGTTTTTCAAAGATCGCCGCTGCAACAGCTTTCTGTTCAATGGATTCAAAAAGAAGAGTCAGACAGCGGAGCGGGAGGACACAGCCGAGTTCAGCCAGCTCCTCATCCGTGTAAAGGACTCTGGACGCCTTGATGAAAGAGGGCAGGAGTTTCATGGAGATATGCCCCCAGACTTCGAGTTCCTTGCCGATTTCTGCAGTTTTCACATCGGCTGGCCAGAAGGGCGCCTTGCCGCGAAGAGGACGGAACAGATCCATGAGGACCGGGTCCGGATTCGCTGCTGCAAGCATCGCCACCGAGTCGCCCAGCATGGTGACGTCCTTCGGAGACATCGGCAGGCGGAGGTGGCCGAAGAGTTTTGCCAGTTTTGCGGCTTCCTCTTCCCCGAGTTTGACCCCGCCGGAGGCTTCCAGCGGAGTGAGAAGCGTGTTGAGTTCCAGGACGCTTCTGGCATCCCATGGAGCCCGTTTCCCGCCGGGGAATGCCTGCTTCGGTGCTTCGCTCCACCAGGTCTGGAAGGCGTCGATCGCCATGAATTCGGGGACGAGAAGACGTGTGATGATTTCTTTCAGACGGGTTTCGGAAAGTTCCGTCAAGGCGTTATGCGTGAAAATCTCCTTGAACTTCTGTGCGGAAGGGAGATGGTGACGGTCGGGAACGAGAATATTGAACATTTCCGGATTCGCATCGAAGAACGAGGCGTTCCCAAGTGCAGAGCTGATGGGCAGGGAGAGCAGATTGCCCGCTGCGAGCGAGTTGATTCCGAGAGTTGCGGTTCCCTTGTCGATGGAGGTCACTTTTCCCCAGATTTTGGAATCCGACTGATAGACCAGGCATCCCGATTTGATCTTCTGCAATTTCTTGAGGCGGGCGGAAACTTCAGATGCCTGAACTTCCGAATCTCTAGCCCCGATCGCCTTGAGAACCGTCTGACTGGAGATGTATGGCGGCAGCAGGCATTTCACTGCGCTGTTGAGAGCATTCCGGAAGATTTGGCTGTCCAGCGCATCCTTTTCCGCAAGGTCAATGCAGAGACGGGAAACGATTTCTGATTTGGAAATGATTTCGTCTAGTGTGTCGAACAGGGAGTCGAAATGCCCGGCGTTGTCGCGCAGCTCCTGAATTTCCGATGATTTTATTTTTTCCGTAAGTTTACCGATTGCATCGTCATCGCCTGATAATGCGCCGACTATCAGTTCTTCAAGTTCCGCTGCCATAAAAGCTCCATATTTTTAGTTGTTTTCAGTCTAACCACATAACATACACCGGAAATGCAATTTTTACAATCGTTTTTTTCCGCCTGGATTTATTTTTATTGCGGTTTTTAGCGATCGGCAGGAGTGGAAGGTCACGTCATTTTTCTTCCGTTTCCGTCCTCAGTGACGGTGAAGAGTTCATACCAGGCCCACAGAAAAACCAGGGGAAGCGTGATTAGAATCAGTCCCAGTGCCAGCTGAATGCCGGCGGCGGTTCGACGTCCGGCGTAGAAGTTGTGAATTCCCCAGCCGCCGAGAAAGAGTGCCAGCAGGCGATAGATGCAGCGTTTTCTTCCAGACTGCCGCGCAATGCCGTTTCCGAGGTCGAGCAGGACCTCTCCGCAATGGGAACAGACAAGATCGGAATCCGTCAGTTTTCCGCAGTGCGGACAGAGTTTCAGGGAGTTCAGATCTTTTCCGTCCGAGGGGGGAAGCTGAAGGAGAGCTCCGCACGTCTGGCATTTGAATAGCGTCCCTCCGAGATCGGAGTACAGGTCGTAAATCTCTCCGCAGTTTCCGCATTTGATTCGCATGGTGCGACTCCCCGCATTTTCTGAATAATATAAAAGACTGTGAAGCGGAATGCAAGAAAAAAGAATGATCGAAAAGTCATTCCCGGGTCATGATCCGGTCAGTTTTCTGTGCTATCTTTTCTATTTGTTGAGGCAGGAAAACAAAGAAACGGAAAAATGAGAAAAGGTGCTGTGAAAAAGTAACATGACAGTCTTGTTTTTTCACTTTTAAGGTGTATTTTACAAGGATACTATGATGATCGGTACAAAAAATAACATAGGAGGTCATGCAGATGGCTGAAGAATTGCAGGGTCTTTTGGACAAGATCCAGACGGAAGGGATCGAAAAGGCCGAATCGGAAAAGAGCAGAATTATCGCCGACGCCAAAGCGGAAGCCGCCCGGATTGTCGAAGAAGCGAAAAAACAGGCGGAAGCCATTGTGAAGAAGGCCGGAGAGGAGGCCGAGGTCAGCGAGGCGAAAGGTGCCGCCGCGATCCGTCAGGCCGCCCGCGATGTGATCATCGCTCTCCGTTCCGACATTGAAGCTCGCTTGAGAAAACTGACCGCCGACTGCATCGGCGATGCGATGACTCCCGAGCTGATGAGTCAGATTGTATTGGAAATGGTCAAGGCATATCGCGAGAAGAATCCCGTTGGCGATGCCACGGTGGAGCTTCTGCTTGCGCCGAAGGATGCGGACCGTCTTGCTTCACTTTTGAAAGGTTCGCTTCTGGCGGGGCTTCGTGTGAATCCGGAGATCACCGTCGGAAACGATTTTGCCTCCGGGCTTCAGATCGGGTTCAAGGGAACGGATGTGTTTCTGGATTTCAGTGATGATGCGCTTGCCGATGTGATTTGTGCCTTCGTCGGACCGAAACTTGCCGCGGCGATCAAGGGCTGAACCTGTTAACCGGAGCTGAACGATGGTACTGTTTGCATTGCTGGCGTCCCTGCCGATGCTGAAGCGGGAGGAGACTCCGCTTTTGAGCATGGAGGAACTGCTTTCTTCCGCTGAGTCGTTTCTGTCTGCGAAAAAAGCGGAATTGTTCAAAGCTCTGAGCCTGTCCGCGCAGGACGGATCCGTTTTCCCGGCAAAATCGCTTGCTGCGAACTATGTGAAATGGGAAGTCTCCTTCAGAAATTCGATTGCGAAGCAGCGGGCTGCGCGTCTCGGCGTTGATCCCGCTCCCTATCTGCGGGATTTTGCTTATGACACAGAGGCGGACCGTTTTGTCCGCGACGCCTTTGCCGCAGAGAATCCGCTGGAACGGGAAAAACTGCTGGATTTCGGCAGATGGACGAAACTGGAGGAGCTGGAACTCGGTCACCGCTTCGATTTCGATGTGCTGTGCGCATACAAACTGAAGCTTGAGATACTGTTGAAATGGAAGGCAAGGTCCGCGGATCAGGCGGCTGGAAACCTCGATCATGCCGCCGCCGGAGTGCGGAAGGAAAAAGAGGCTGTCTGAGCGGGGAGCTGTGCGTTCTCTGAACCGGAATCAAGAATTAAAACGGGAGATTCATAGAATATGCTCGAAAACAAGAAAATGGGACGGATCGTCGGCGTCAACGGCAATCTGCTGACCGTCGAATTCGATTCCCACGTCACACAGAACGAAGTCGCGTTCGCCATCATCGGCGACGTCAGGCTTAAATGCGAAGTCATCCGGGTCAGAGGTTCCAGAGCTGACCTCCAGATCTTCGAAAGCTCCGCCGGACTCAAGGTCGGCGACGCCGTGGAATTTACCGACACCCTGCTCAGCGTCAAGCTCGGCCCCGGCCTTCTCACCCAGGTCTACGATGGTCTCCAGAATCCGCTTCCGAAACTTGCGGAAAAAGCCGGGTTCTTCCTCCAGCGCGGACTCTACATGGACCCGCTTGACTACAACTCCACCTGGGAGTTCACTCCGATGGCGAAGGTAGGCGACAAAGTCGCGGCATCCGATCGTCTCGGATACGTTCCTGAAGGAATCTTCAAACATTACATCATGCTTCCCTTTGCCTTCCAGGGAACCTGGGAAGTTACGGAGATTGCTCCGAAAGGCGTTTACAAGCTGACCGACACGATGGCAAAAGTCAAAAACTCCAAAGGCGAGGAACGCATTGTGACAATGGTTCAGGAGTGGCCGGTCAAGATTCCAATCTCCTGTTATAAAGAAAAACTGATGCCGGTGGAGCCGATGATCACCCAGATGCGTACCATCGACACCTTCTTCCCGGTTGCGAAAGGTGGCACTTTCTGTACCCCGGGGCCCTTCGGCGCCGGCAAGACGGTTCTTCAGCATTCGATCAGCCGGTATGCTGAGGCGGATGTCGTCGTGATTGCGGCTTGCGGCGAGCGCGCAGGTGAAGTGGTGGAAATCCTCCGGGAATTTCCCCATCTCGAAGACCCGCGGACGGGCAAACCGCTGATCGACCGTTCCATCATCATCTGCAACACCAGTTCGATGCCGGTTGCAGCGCGTGAGGCATCCGTCTATACCGCAGTGACCCTTGCGGAGTATTACCGGCAGATGGGATTGAATTCCCTGCTGCTGGCAGACTCCACTTCCCGCTGGGCGCAGGCGCTCCGCGAAATGTCCGGCCGCTTGGAGGAAATTCCCGGTGAAGAGGCCTTCCCGGCATATCTCGAATCCCGTATCGCTGAATTTTATGAACGTGCCGGACTCGTTGTGCTGAATGACGGTTCGAAAGGTTCGGTCACGATCGGCGGTGCGGTCAGTCCCGCGGGCGGCAACTTCGAAGAGCCTGTGACGCAGGCAACCTTGAAAGTCGTGGGAGCATTTCTCGGACTTTCCCGCGAACGTTCATCCGCGCGGCGTTATCCGGCGATTCATCCGCTTGAAAGCTGGAGCCATTACAAGAGCGTTGTCGATCCGAAAGAGGTTGCGTATGCCCGCGGAATTCTCCGGCGAGGCAACGAGATCAACCAGATGATGAAGGTGGTCGGTGAGGAGGGAACTCACATCGGAGACTTTGTGATCTACCTGAAGAGCGAGTTCCTTGACTTTGTCTATCTGCAGCAGAACACGTTTGATGAAGTGGATGCCGCCACGAGCGCGGATCGTCAGCAGTATGTGTTCAAACATGTTGTCGACGTTCTGAAGGATGAGTTCAAGTTCGACGACAAGGACCAGGCAAGACGCTTCTTCCTTGAGCTCCGCCAGCTCTTCACGGACTGGAATTATTCTCCGTACAACTCGGATAAATTCAAAAAGGGCGAAGAGGCAATCGCTGCGAAAATCAAGGAGAGATGTGTCAATGCGTAAGGTTTACCACAAAATCATTCAGATCGCCGGTAACGTGATTACCGTCGAAGCGGATAACGTTGCTTACAACGATCTTGCCGAAGTAACGAGCTCCCGCGGCATTTCTCTGGCGCAGGTGATTCGTCTTCAGGACAACAAAGTGTTTCTGCAGGTGTTCGCAGGTTCCCGCGGAATCAGCACGGGAGACGAGGTCCGTTTTCTCGGGCATCCGATGAAGGTTTCCTCCTCCGAGGATCTGCTCGGACGCGTCTTCAACGGAGCCGGAAATCCGCGTGACTCCCGTCCGGCGATCACGACCGATCAGATTGACATCGGCGGACCTTCCGTGAATCCGGCAAAGCGTATCATTCCCCGGAAGATGATCCGGACCGGTATCCCGATGATCGACTTGTTCAACACGCTGGTCGAATCCCAGAAACTTCCGATTTTCTCGGTCGCCGGCGAGCCGTATAATGAGCTCCTCGCGCGGATCGCGATGCAGGCGGAAGTCGATGTGATCATCCTCGGCGGAATGGGACTCAAATACGACGATTATCTCTATTTCAAGAATGTGCTGGACGAGCACGGTGCACTCTCGCGCTCGGTGCTGTTCATTCATACGGCGTCCGACCCGGTGGTGGAATGCCTGCTGGTTCCGGATATGTGTCTGGCGGTTGCGGAAAAGTATGCTCTGGAAAAGAAGCGCGTGCTTGTGCTGCTCACCGATATGACGAACTTTGCCGATGCCCTTAAGGAAATTGCAATCACGATGGAACAGATTCCATCAAACCGCGGTTATCCCGGCGACCTCTATTCTCAGCTGGCATCCCGTTACGAAAAGGCAGTCGACTTCGACGGAGCAGGCTCCATCACGATCCTCACTGTAACAACCATGCCCGGCGACGACGTCACTCACCCGATCCCCGACAACACCGGTTATATCACCGAAGGGCAGTTCTATCTCAAGAATGGACGCATTGAGCCGTTCGGTTCCCTGAGCCGTCTGAAACAGCAGGTCAATGGCAGGACTCGCGAGGACCACCGCGCCATTATGGATACCATGATCCGCTTCTATTCCGATTACAAGGAAACGCTCGAAAAGCAGTCGATGGGATTCCAGATGAGCAACTGGGATAAGAAACTTCTGGAATACGGTGTCAAGTTCGAGAAGCAGATGATGGATCTTTCCGTCAACATCCCGCTGGAAAAAGCGTTGGACGAGGGCTGGAAAATCCTCGCCGACTGCTTTGACAAAACTGAAACGGGTATTAAAACCGAGCTTGTCGAAAAATTCTGGCCGAAATGACCTGAGCGGGGGATAGAATGCCGAAAGTCAAACTGACAAAAACAGCATTGAAGCAGGAGAGGGATTCGCTGAAACAGTTCCAGCGCTTCCTGCCGACTCTTCAGTTGAAGAAGCAGCAGCTCCAGCTGGAAATGCGGACTTGTCTCGAACGCATTGAGAAAAACCGGGAGTTTGAACACGCCACAAAGGATGCTTTGCGGTCGTGGACTGCACTCTTCGGGGATTCTGCCGCGGTCGGACGAATCGAACAGAATCTCTCCGTCAAGGAGGTCGTGACCGGCGAACAGAACATCGCCGGTGTTGACGTGCCGGTTTTCAAAGAGGTTATTTTCGAGTTCAAACCGTTTGATCTTTTCGCCGATGAACCGTGGCTGGATGATGCCGTGGAATCCGTGAAAAAGATCGTTTCCATCCAGGAGGAGCGGGAGATCATCCGCAGACAGTATGAACTGATCGCGGATGAACTGCGGGTCACAACCCAGCGCGTGAACCTCTTTGAAAAGGTCAAAATCCCTGAATGCAAGGAGAATATCCGTGCCATTCAGATTTATCTCGGCGATATGGACACTGCCGCTGTGGCACGCTCCAAGATCGCCAAGAAAAAATTGCAGGAGACCGTAGCATGATAGTGGAAATGAAAAAAGTTACGCTTCTCTGCCTGGATTCCCAGAAAGTCCGGACTCTGGAAGCGCTCCGTGATCTTTCGATCATGCATGTTTCCGTGCTGAAAAATGCCGATACGGAAGATGTCGGTGCTCTTTCGGGGCGTCTTGCCGCGATCAATCGTGCCGGTCTTGCTCTTCTGGAGCGCAAGCCGGAGAAGAATGCGGGCGGACAGAATGCCGAACAGGTTGTCGACCGGGTCAATGCGATTCTGGATGATATTTCGGCCACCGAGAAATCCCGGGATGCGCTGAACAAGGAACTGGAACGGGTTCGGCCGTGGGGAAATTTCTCTCCGAAGCAGATTCGTCGCCTGGAGTCGGAAGGAGTGTACGTATCGCTCTGTACTTCTTCTGTGAAAAATATTCCGGAGGCTCCGGAGGGGGCGTCGTTGACCGTGATCTCCGAGGATGCGACGCTTGCCTATTTCGTACTGGTCTCCCGGGAAAAAATCGATCTGAAAAACTTCACGGTCGTATCCCTTCCGGAAATGCCGCTCAGCAGACTGGAGAATGAAATTCAATCCCAGAATGATCATCTTGCGCAACTGGATGAGGAGTTGAATTCCCTTGCCGCATCGCTTCCGGCAGTTCGCCAGTATAAGACTGACGTGGAAGAGAAACTCGAATTCGCGGAAAACCGTGACGGCATGGAGGTCAGTGGTGCGATTTCGTATCTTTCCGGCTATGTTCCTGCAGACTGTGTGGATCGTCTGCGGGATGCGGCACGAAAGGAAGGCTGGGCTCTGCTGATTTCCGATCCGGAGCTTGATGATCCCAATGTTCCGACCTGCATTCGGAAACCGAAGTGGCTCGATATCATGGATCCGCTGTTTGATTTCATCGGTGTGACTCCCGGCTATCGGGAAAGCGATGTGAATCTGTTTTTCCTGATTTTCTTTCCGATTTTCTTCGGAATGCTCATAGGTGATGCCGGTTATGGTGTTGTGTTCATTGCCGTTGCACTTGCCTGCAAGTATACGGTGTGCAGAGGAAAAGAGGCGGCGCGTCTGCCGCTGAGTCTTTTCCTGATGTTGTCGTGCACGTCTCTGATCTGGGGCTGGCTGAATGGTTCCTGGTTCGGTGTGCCGCGGAGCGTCCTGCCGGAATGGATGCGCGGGATGAATTTCCTGGCGGATCCGGCAAACAGTCCGCTAGCCTGCGAACTGGCGGAGAAACTGCACCTTAAGAGCATGAGCGGGATCAAGGACAAGTTTATTCAATGGCTCTGCTTCCTTCTTGCGGCGCTTCAGCTTTCGGCGGCGCGTCTGTTCAAGACGATTTCCGATCTGAGGAAGAGCTGGCGCGCGCTGGGGAATCTCGGCTGGGCGCTGCTGATCTGGGGAAACTTCTTCACGGCAGTGAATCTGATTGTGTTTCCCGGAACCTTTCCGCAGTTTGCGTTCTGGTTCTATGGAATCGGCGTTGTGCTGATTGTCGGAACCATTTCCGCGGAAGCCGCGCTGAATCTCCCGTTTGCGCTGATTGGCAGTTTTGTGGATGTGCTTTCGTACATCCGCCTGTTCGCGGTCGGTCTTTCGGGAACGTACATTGCGGAAAACTTCAACAAGATGGGCGGAATGGTGCTCGGAGCGCTGCCGTCCAGCCTGTATGTCATCGGACTTCTCGGGCTGATCCTGATTGCCGTGTTCGGGCATATCCTGAACATTGCGCTCGGCTTCCTCGGCGTGCTTGTGCATGCGATCCGACTGAATACTCTGGAATTCTCAAACCACATGGAAATGCAGTGGGGTGGAATCCGTTACAAACCGTTTGCTAAAACCAAGAAAAATACAACAGATCAATCACCAAAATAAAACAAACACAGGAGATGTAAAAAATGAGTATGGTTCTCGCACAGGCGGCAGACGCCGCAGCCGCAGCACAGCAGGCCGCCCCCGTTGTTGCTGACTACATTCAGAAGGCGCTTGTTTTCGCAGCCGCTTTCTCGTCAATCGGATTTGCCGCGATCGGGTCCGCCTACGGTTGCGGAGCCGCCGGATGCTCGGCGATCGGCGCGTGGAAGAAATGCTATGCGCAGAACAAGCCCGCTCCGTTCCAGCTCCTCATCTTTGCCGGAGCTCCGCTTTCCCAGACGATTTACGGTATGATCATCATGTTCATTATCATGGGCGCCGATCTTTCGAAGGCCGGAAGCTGGTATGTCTACATGATGGTCGGTATCCTTTCCGGTATCGCGATGGGTGTTTCTGCTCTCTGGCAGGGACTTTCCGCAGCCGCCGCCGCGGATGCGTTTGCGGAAACGGGAAAAGGCTTCACCAATCAGCTGATGGTTCTCGGTATCGTGGAAACCGTTGCAATCTTCGTGATGGCATTCGCGATCGTGCTTCTCAGTTCCTTCTGATTCGAGACGCAGACCGGAAAAAAAGGCGCCGCAAGGCGCCTTTTTTATTGTTTTCATTTGCATTTTCACAACTTTTCGAATACATTGTTTCCATTCTTTATTTTACAGAAAAAACGGAGAAGTTCAAATGCCGAACACCTATCGAATGACCGTAACCGGTTCCCGTCAGGAGGGAGTGGCTGCGGTCAATGAAAAAGTTTTCTTTTTCCCGACCGTTTACTGTAATGAAACCCCTTTGTACCGTGGTGAAATTCACTGGACTCTTTTCCGGAATCTGACGGAGCCGGTGGAAGAAGGCGTGATTCATCTAGAGAACCGGGTTCCGTACATGGTCTGCTCTTCACCTGTACCGGCTTATCTGAAATGTGCATTCCGTTTTGTTTCGGAAGAAGGGGATGCGTACAATCAGGAGATCGGCGTTCTGGTGGCTCCGGAAGGGTTGAAGGCTTCTCTGCCGGCACCGGCAGATTTTGATGCGTTCTGGAATCGTCAGAAAGAGTTGCTTTCGGCTCTTCCCCTGAACTTGAAACTTCAACCGCTTCCGTCTTCCGGGCCGGAGATTGAGGCATTTGATCTTACTGCCGATTGCGTAGGAGCGCCTGTCCGCGGGGAATTGCTGCGTCCGGTGCACAGATCGGGGAAACTGCCTGCGATTATTGTGCCGCAGGGAGCTGGAGTGCGGTCTGCCGGAGTCGGAACCGCCCAGTACTGGGCTCCACGCGGATTTCTTGCACTCGACATCAATGCCCACGGAATCGAAAACGGACGCGATTCTTCTTATTACCGGACTCTTTCAGAGGGGGTGCTGCTGAATTATCCAGCTCGCGGGTTCGATTCGGGAAATCCGGAGAAAGCATATGCTCTGGGAATGTTTCTGCGGATGAAACGGGCGATTGACGCGATTGCGTCGCAACCGGAATGGGACGGTCGCAATCTGATTGTTTACGGGGGAAGCCAGGGGGCATGGCAGTCATTTGCCGGTGCGTATCTGGATCGTCGAGTAAGTGTTCTGGCATCATGGATTCCAGCAGGATCAGACATGTTCAACGGAGGCTGGCCCTGTCAGAGCGCGATGCCTTGCCGCTCGGAAAAGAGGGCTGCGTATGAGAAGACTCTGCCCTATTTTGACAATTGCAGTTTTGCATCACGCCTGCGGATTCCGGTGATGATTGTGGCCGGACTGATCGATAATGTATGCAAGGCTGATGGCGTGATGGCAGTGTTCAACAGTTGTCCTTCGGAACAGAAAGAACTCTCTCTGCATTATCAGATGGGACACGAATCTCTTGAATGCGTCCGCACAGCGCTGGACCGTTTTGTCATGCGCAATTTGAAATGAGAGGTGTTGCATGGGATCAGAGCACGAACAGCCTGGATACGTTGCCGGAAAAATCAGGGAGAAAGGATTTTTCTTCCTGATTTCCTCGTCTGTCGACGGGAATGCGTTCCGGAAGGCGCTTCCTCAGCTCGACCGCCTGATCGGAAGCGGAAAAAAACTGAAGGATTCCAAATCGACCACAGCCGCCATCTGCGAGCTTCCCGGATGCGGGACTGTCTTTGTCAAACGGACAAACAACAAGGGGTTGCGCTTCTCGCTTCGGTATCTGTTCCGTCCGGCACGGGCGTTCCGTGCGGCACGAGCCGCCGATCGACTCTTCCACGCGGGAATCGAAACGCCGGCAGTTCTTGCAGTCGGGGAACGTCGTTTCTGCCGCCTTCTCCTGGGAGGATATCTGGTCAATGAGAGGAAACAGGATGTGACGGAAGCATATCATGTTCTTCTGAATTCTCCTGATCCAGAGTCTTGTGTGTCCGAGATCATGGACAAGGCTGGCCGGCTGCTGGCATTGATTCACCTTCAGCATGTGATCCACCGGGATTTCAAACTGGCAAACATCTATTTCCGGAAGGATGGTTCCTGCGGAGTGTGGGATCTGGACGGTGCGAGAATCTATCCATCATCCGTTCCGCAGAGTTTGATGATGGTGGATTTGTCGCGTCTGGTGGCATCTGTATTCAGTGTGCTGAAACTTCGCGGAGATCAATACGAGCCGGAGTACCGGGATGTCTGCGGGCAGCTCGCACGTGCGTATTCCGCCTGTTCCCCGTCGCTCTGCGTGACGGGGGTTGCAATTGAAGCCGCGCTGCAAACATATTTTCCGGCTAAATGAGGATTCCTCCGCTTCGGCAGTATGCTTCCGGGTATCCCTGCTTTGTGGCGTCCGCCGGAATCCTGAATGCGTCGTTACTCTGGCTTCTGAATGCGGAAGCTCCGGTTTCTTCGCTGTTTCCCGCAATGGTTCCCGGGGTTCTGGCGGCATGGTTCCTCTTCGGAACCAGAGAGGCGCTGATCCGATTTGTGCTGCCTTCGTTTCTGGTTTGTGCATCCATTTTGTTCCTGTCGGTGGAGCGTGAACAGGGGATGGAGGCGTTCCTGTGCGGAAGAGCATGTACGGGAGCGCAGATAGAGGCGGAGCTGAATGATCCATCGCTTTGCGGCGGTTCTCCTGGGTGGCTGAAAAACGCGCCGTCGAACATTTCGGGAAACGTGAGACGTTTCCGGTATACTGCGGATGACACATGGAAGGAGACTTCCGGAAAGGTTTTCCTGCGTCTTCCGCAAAAGGTTAAATTCTCTCCCGGATACGGGGATACGCTTCGGCTGACGGGATTTTTCCGGCGAATTGAGGTGCTGCCGCTTCCCGGTGCGTTTGATTATGAAAGCTATGCCCGTGTACGCGGAATCCGTTATACCTTTGTTGCGGACAGCGCGGAGCTGGTCCGGAAAGACGCTTCCCCGATGCGCCGTTTGTATGACTTCCGAGGTTTTCTGCTGGACGGATTCGGAAAGGGAATGGTTCATGAGGAATCGCGGGCAATGTCGTCTGCGCTTCTGTTCGGAATGAAACAGGGGATTGATGCGCAGACTCGCGATGACTTTCTTCGCAGCGGCACGATCCATGTGCTGTCCGTCAGCGGATTGCATGTAGGGCTTTTCTTCAGCGTTCTGATTTTATTTCTGCGTTTTTTCCCGTTTACGATCCGCTGGTTTCTGGTGCTGATTCCCGTGTTTGTGTATGCGGTATCGACCGGAATGCAGGGACCGGCATTCCGGGCCTTTGTGATGTTTGCGGTCTGGTGCATTCTCCGTGCGTTTCTGCTGAGGACGAACGCATTGAACACGATTGCGTTTGCTGCGGTTCTGCTGATGCTCTGGAATCCGGCAGTCCCGCTGGACATCGGTTTTCAATTCTCATTTCTCTGCGTGTTGTTCCTTCTGCTGAGTTCGGATTTTATTTCCGGCCTTCGTTTGGCAATGATGACGAAATGGAAATATTCTCTGAATGGAATTTCACGGATTCGCCGCTGGCTGATCGGTTTTGTCTCAATGAGCATTGTTGCTTCGCTGGTGGCGTATTTGAGCAGTTTTGCGATTTCCATGGTCCATCAGGGCTTGTTTTCCCCCTGCGCGGTTCCGGCATATCTGCTGATGTCCCCGTTCGCATGGCTCTGTTTTGCAGTGTTTGTGTTTGGAGTGCTGTTCTGCTGGATTCCGGGAGTCCTCTGGCTTTGCGGCTTTCTGATGGATCCTCTGCTGTATGTCATCAAAGCGATATCGCGTCTGTTCGGAGAGGATGGGTATGTATATACGGCCCGGTCACCGTGGTGGCTGGCTCTTCTGTTTCTGATCCTGCTGGGGCTTCTGCTTACCGTGAAACGACGGAAATGGTTTGTTTCCTGCGGAATCGCGTTGATGTTTCTGATGTTCGTTTCTCTGATGCTGCCGATGTTCATGACGGCGGAGCTGCTGGTGGTAAGCGGCGGCGGGACACGACCGATGCTGATTCTGACAGATCCGGCAACGTCAAGAGCCGTTGTCATCAATCTGCCGGATTATGAATCGGCACGCGGGGCAGCCTCCTATTTGCGGACTCGAGGAATCATGCAGGTTGATGAGCTCTTTTTTGAAGCATCAAGGAAAGAAAACTGCGAGGGCGCAGAGTCGTTTCTCCGGATGCAGGATGTCCGTGTGCTTGTGGTTCCTGTTCCGCCGAGAGCGAATGCCGTTTATGCGCGGAGGGCTCTGGAAACCGCTGCGGAACAGGGAATTCTGTATACCCGGTTTTCCGGATTGACGGATGCGGAATTGGATGAAGGTTTTTCCCGTTTCCTGTGCGGCGGTCCCTGGAAAGGAATTGAGGTGGTGCTGAGGAACCGTCCGGAAGGCGGCATCGGGATAGAGGTTTTGAAATTCGGACGCCTGCTGCATTCCGGAATTCTTCCCCTGAGCGCCGAAAAACGCATCACTCTCCTTTCCTTGTAAACAACGGAATCCGTGTGATCTTCCGACATCGTTGCCGCTATTCGCAAACGGAGAAAAAAGCGCCCGGGCAGGTGGGTTTCCTGCCCGGACGCAAAGATTCGGATCACAGGGGAACGATCAGAACTGAACCGCTTTTTTCCCCTCGTAAAATGCGCAGATATTCAGTTTGATGACTTCCGGTTTTCTGTTGAAGCAGTCAATAATGGCTTCTTCGAATGCGCGGTCGAAATCCATCTTGTCGGCGCCTTCCAGATAGCGGTCGATGAGGATCGCGGAAAGGGCTCCCATAATGACCGAGTTCGCACATTTGAGGCTTCCGAGACTCAACGCAATGTCGAGAGCTTTAATGCCGAAAACCGGATGGGATTCCGCAAGGTGAGTCGGAACACGCATGGTGGAACTGTCGTAGATCAGAACGCCGTTCGGTTTCAACTCGTGCATAAATTTGTCGAGTGCAACCTGCGTCATGGCGATCAGCAGATTGCAGTTGTCGTCAATAACGGGCGATCCGATCAGATTCCGGCTGAGAATCACCGAACAGTTTGCGGAACCGCCACGCTGTTCAGGACCGTAGGATGGGAGCCATGTCACGTTGAAATTCCGCAGCTTTCCCATCGTGGCAAGCATGATGCCGAGACTCAGGATGCCCTGTCCGCCGAATCCGGCAATTTTGATTCTCCGCTCGTTTTCAAAAATTTTTGACTGGTTTTTGAAATCCGACGCCACCCCGATGTTGAGTTTCGGCGGAAAGAGAACCTTTTTGACCGATTCCGGATCATGAACCGGCGGAGCCACATAATGCTTGACCGCGCTTTCGGCGTTGTCGCGGAAACAGCCAAGCGGAAAGTAACGGCACATCTGTTCGTCAATAAACGTATTGATCGTTTTCGCGTTCATTTTCAGGTTGACGGGACAGGGCGAGAGTATCTCAACCAGAGAGAATCCCTTTTTCTCCTTGAGATTGGCAACCGCTTTCCGGATTGCCTTCCGTGCCTGCATGATTTTCGCGGTAGTGGTCAGCGCCACACGTTCGATGTAGACCGGCGCGGCAAGCGTGTTGACCATTTCGCAGACCTTGATCGGATAGCCGTCGTTTTCAATTTGCCTTCCATTTGGACTGGTGACCGTTTTCTGTCCGGGAAGAGTGGTGGGAGCCATCTGCCCGCCGGTCATTCCGTAAGTCGAGTTGTTGACAAAGAAAACGCTCATGTTTTCGCCGCGGTTCGCCGCCTGGAGAAATTCGTTGAGACCGATGGCGGCAAGGTCGCCGTCCCCCTGATAGGAGATAACGAAGTCGTCAGGCAGAGCGCGGGACAGACCGGTGCCAACCGCCGGTGCACGTCCGTGAGGTACTGAAATACCGCCGCAGTTGTAGTAATAATAGGAAAAAACGGCACATCCGACCGGAGCAATGATGATGGTTCTGTCCTGAATGCCCTGATCTTCCACCGCCTCGGCAATGAGTTTATGCAGGATTCCGTGCCCGCATCCGGGACAGTAGTGCATATTTTTTTTGATCGGGCCGGGACGCCGTTCGAAGGTGTCGAAGAAAACTTTGGATTTTCCAAATTTCACATGTTCTTCCGTCATGATCAGCATCCTCCCTTCGCGTTGATGATGGCGACAGCCTTTTCACTGATTTCCGCAACGGACGGAATGTTGCCGCCGAGGCGATATGCCAGATGGACCGGAAGTTTGCAGTCGATCGCCAGTTTGACATCTTCCATCATCTGTCCGGGACTCAGTTCAATGCAGAGGAAGGCCTTGGCTATTCCCCCCGTCACGATTTTTTTCAGGGCGCGCTCCGGGAACGGGAAGACCATTTTCGGGCGCAGCATTCCGATTTTGTACCCCTGTTCACGGAGTCTCCGGACCGCAGTCCGGGCAATGCGTGCGGAAATGCCGTAGGCAACCAGGACCAGTTCGGCGTCTTCCGTAAAGAACTCTTCCGCGGACTGCTCATTCTCCTGAACACGCCTGTACTTCTCCTGCAGCAGATTGTTCCTGCGTTCCAGATCGTCGTTTTCAAGATAAATCGTTGTGAGATAATTTGCTTCGCCGTTGGTTCTGTTCGTGATCTTCCATTCCGGATCGTAGACATAAGTGGTGGGTTCAGGCAGCGTGACCGATTCCATCATCTGTCCGATGACGCCGTCCGCAAGGATGTATCCCGGCATCCGGTATTTCTCGCAAAGGGAAAAGGCGTTGTACCCCGCGTCGCACATTTCCTGTACGGATTCCGGTGTAAAGACCAGACAGCGGTATGCACCGTGCCCTCCACCTTTCACAACCTGGAAATAGTCGCTTTGTTCAGGACTGATGTTGCCGAGTCCAGGACCACCTCGCATGATGTCGACGATAACCGCCGGCAGTTCGAAGGCCGCCAGATAGCTGACCGCCTCCTGTTTCAGGCTGATTCCGAGCCCGGAACTTCCTGTCATGACCCGTTTTCCCGCGGCACTGGCGCCAATTACCATGTTGATTGCACTGATTTCCGATTCCGCCTGCAAAAACGTGCGGTTCAGTTTCGGAAACAGCGCTGCGGAGGAGTGGGCAACTTCGCTTGCCGGCGTGATCGGATACCCGTAAAAGGCGTCGCATCCCGCAAGCAGAGCGCCGTAAACGACCGCTTCATTGCCTTTCAGCAGCAGACGATTCAAGTATTCCATCATGCACCTCGATCTTCCGTTTCCGTGATTTCATAGACGGTGACTGCCCCGGGTTCGGGACACTGGTAGAAACAGGACCCGCAGCCGATACAGCCGTCTTTGGCGACAGAGGCATAGGCATATCCCATTTCGTTGAGATGTTTTCCCAGTTGAAGGATCGTGCGCGGGCAGGCGAGAACGCAGCGTCCGCAGCCTTTGCATTCCTCCGGTTCAATTTTGACGCGGTAGCGTTTCATCTGGCTTTCCTTTCATTCTCCTTTCCGGGGACGGTTCTGGAAAAACGTCTCCGGAAATTCCGCTCACAAAAATTCCGCGACGTCTCCGGGGGCATATTTCGGGACATGGATCACATCGTTTTCATCCAGAGTGTATTTTGTGGATTCGCCTTTGTGAATCCGCTCCATGACGGGTGTTTCCGCCGGATAGCCGAGGGCGACAAGGTAGACCGCCGTCAGATTGTCGAGTTTGAGCAGTTCATTGACTTTTGCCTTGTTGAATGCGCCGATCCAGCAGGAACCGAGGCCAAGATCCGTGGCCGCAAGAAGAATGTTCTGAATGGCGGCGCCTGCATCGGCACAACCGGAGGCACTTTCTCCCTGATTCTGCGTGCAGACCGCGATAAAGGCGGTCGGGGAAGTGACCCCGAGCTGGGGATCGCGGGCAGGACGGACGTGTCCGCCCCAAGCCGTCTGTGCAAAAATCTGCGACAGCAGCTCCTTGTCGCGGATGATGAAATAACGGAGCGGCTGAGCGTTCCCTGCGGAAGGTGCTTTCGTTGCAGCATCAATCAGGCTCAGCAGAACAACATCTTCAATTTTGTCCTGTTTGAATCGTCTGATGCTTCTGCGGGAGTTCAAGACTTCTGTAAAATTCATAATTCCATTCCTTTCATTTGGATTGGTGTTAAAATTTGAGTTCATCGAGAGCGCCCCACGGGGAATCGGCGGGCGGCGGTTCCTCCTCATTGCCGCAGTTGCACGGATGTTCGTTCAGATTCGCGCCGCATTTGGGACAGAGCCCGCGGCAGGATTCCTTGCAATGGAAGGCAACGGGCAGCGTCAGAAGAACGTCCTCGCGAATTTCGTTGGAAATATCCACAACCTGCCCCGCGACTCCTTCATACAGATGGCAGACATCCGGAATGCAGACATTGACATTCAGCGGTTTGAGGCATCGTGCACATTCCGCTGCAATTTTCGCCTTCACAGTCCCTGTCACCAGCAGATCGTTGCCTGCCATAGTCGCTAAGAGATGGTACTCCACCGGACCGCCCGGACGGGGATCGCTGTTCCGGTCCAGTTCCAGAAAATCGCCTTTCTCCTCTCCATCAACGACCAGCGGCAGATCGCCGATGTGCATGGTATTGACTTTGATCATGGGATCCGTCCGAACTTCCGGCTCATCGCCTGTGCGACGACAGGAGGGACAAACGAGGAGACATCACCACCGCATTTGGCAATCTCTTTGATCAGCCGGGAACTGACATACGAGTATTCCGGACTGGGCATCATGAAGAGCGTTTCGCATTTTTCATTGAGTCCGCGGTTCATCAGTGCCATCTGGAATTCGTACTCGAAGTCGGAAACGGCGCGGAGCCCGCGGATCACGGCACTGGCATCGAACTTTGCCAGCGCGTTGACGAGCAGTCCGTCGAAATGGGAGATCTCAATGTTCCTGATGTCCCTGCATGCGTCTCGAAGCAGTTCCATCCGTTCTTCCGTGGTGAAAAGCGGACTTTTCTCCGCATTGGCTGCAACAGCGATGACAACTCTGTCGAAAATGGAGCTGGCACGAAGCGCCACGTCGATATGTCCGTTTGTAACGGGATCAAAACTGCCTGGATATAAAATTGTTCTCACTGGCGGATATCCTTTTCCTTATGCCGGTGTGACCACGTTCAGCGTGGAGGATTTGCGCATTCCGGCAACCTTCGTCCTGAATTCCGCCATGTGCGGGGTTTTCAGATGCGCCATCAGATGCTCCATGCTTTCCCAGCCTTCAATGATGGTCACGACATTTTCCCGGACTTCCTTCTGGGCCGAGAGTCCGGAGTTGAAATCAATGTTGGGAACATACAGGATGCAGCCTTTTTCCGCAAGCACATTGGGCACATTCGCTTTGAGAATCTCAAGAAATTTTTCTCTGCATCCGTCGTTCAGTTCGGATGTTGCGAGTACATAAATCATAATCACACTCCTTCTTCTGATCGTCTTTTTCTATTAATAATATAGCCCGGAAATCAGAAATATCAATGAAGAACCGCTTTTCCGGGGATCGGGGGAAAAAAAACTCCCGTCCGCTGTTCTGCCGACGGGAGTTCTGAATTGAAAAAGCGGAACCGGGAATGAATCAGTAATCGTCGTCTTCCCCGCCGAGATCGTCGTCCAGATCGTCGAGATCGTCAATGGCGCTCAGATCATCCTCATCGCCGAGATCGTCCTCGTCGCCGAGATCGTCCCCGTATTCATCGTATTCATCGTCCTCGTTTACGACCATGCTGGCGGAAATAAAAGCTCCGCATTCCGGACAGCATCCATCCTCCTGCTCGATCAGCTTGTCATTGATTTCCGTGTCACAGTACGGGCAATACATAGCCATGGGGAACCTCCTT
>CASEYW010000123.1 GCA_949292215.1 uncultured bacterium | reverse complement strand
TCGGAAGCAATCCTGCTTCCCGGTTTCAGCCCGGCAATAATATGTTCCAGAATATATTTTTCCACCAGTTCCGACCTGGAAACTTCTTTCAGTTCCATATTGAATCCTTGATTAAAATTAGCAACTAAGTGATTTAATCACCTATTGCATTATACTCTATTTTCCAGATTTTGTCAAGCACAATAAAAATTTTTTTCGTGAGATCAGTACAAATTGGAGAAATCGGAATAAAAAGTCGGCATGCACGGTTTCCGGGAAGGCATTCTGCATTTTCCGCAAAAAGCACCGGAAACCGTGCATCCTGTTTTTGAGGGTGGTCAGATCAGAGTTTGATGTCCCAGCCGTTGCGGTTAACAGGACGCTTCAGCCAGGAGGGATCGCCGGTATTGTTGGCAAAGGTGCATTTAACCGGATCCCAGTCGAAGCTGGCATCATACACATAAGTCATATTGCACAACTGACAGAGAATCGCGGCACGCGCGCCGGTCTCGGCCGGTGAGATCGTGGGTTTACGGGAAATGCAGCATTCGATGAAGTTCTGCTCCTGAAGCGGACTCTTGTAAAGCTGGACCTTCGCATCGGCAAGTTTGAAATAATTGTCGAGTGTGTCAAGACAGTTTGCAAGGCGGTCATCCTTTTTCTGGGAAGGATCAAAGCCATAGTCTTCGCCGATGGAAGCGGCAATCTTCTTCATTTTGCTGAAGGAAGTATCTTCAATTGCTTTGCGGTTTTCCGGAGTCGGCTTGACTCCTTTTCCAACCCATACGGCAATACGGCCGCGATTGACTGCGACAATTCCCTTCGTCCCGTAAAAGATTGTTCCCCAGACGCTGAACGGATTATGCTGAATGATGCAGCCGTCTGCAAGAACAAATTTCATTCCGAACTGACGGCGTCCGCCATGAAGCGGATTTGCCGAATACGGTTCTTCGGAACGGATTACTTTCACAGGGCCGGATTTATCGAGGTCAAGCCCCCACTGTGCAATGTCAAGATGATGGGCTCCCCAGTCGCCGTTATAGCCCGTACCGTAATTGTCGTCAAAGCGCCAGAACATCGGATAGAAATTCGCCACTTTTCGCGGAGCACACTGATCCGAATAGGGAGTCCAGGGAGCGGGCCCCAGCCACATATCCCAGTCGACATCCTTGTTGGGCGCGGATTCTACGGAAATATCCTGAAACTTCTTTTCCTCTCCATTCCACTGGCAGAAAAAGCGGTGCGGATGGGAAGGACCGCCCAAATTCGCGGGAAAATTCGCAATATCGGTGTTATTCTGTGCAGAAGCATTGCCGTAATTGCAGTCGACATACTTGATCTTGCCAATGCAACCGTTGCGGACGATCATACAGGCAGTGCGGAATTCACGCCAGGAACGCTGCATCGCGCCGGTCTGGAAGACTCGTTTGAATTTCTTCTGCGCCTTCATGACCAGAAGCGCCTCTTCCACAGAATAGGTAAGAGGTTTTTCGCAGTAAACATCTTTTCCAGCCTTCATGGCCTCGCAGGAAATGTAGGCATGCCAGTGATCGGGGGTCGCGATACAGACTGCGTCGATGTCTTTATCCTTGAGAATGTCACGGAAATCGGCAACTGCTTTGCATTTGGCAAGCTGTGTTTTTTTGTTCTTTTTATAATAATCGTTGACATATTTTGTCCCGGCCTCCCGACGGACTCTGTCACAGTCGCAGACCGCTTTGACAACCACATTTTTCTGCTTGATGATATTCGGAACCAGAACCGTGCGTCCTTGAATCCCGTAACCGATGAAAGCAATGTTGACTTTCTTCTCCGCGGTTCCGGCTGTCGATTTTCCAGACGCCTTAACCGTGCCTTTTTTCAGTTTTTCTGCCATGATCCATGCGCTCCTGTTTGAAATTCCATAATGGAAAACTGAGATCGATATTATATAATGTACTTCTTTCTACGGAAATATCAACCATTCAAATCAATGAATATGCGCTTGAAGCTGCCAGATTTTCCAGAGGACATCATTCAAGTTCCGTAATATCGGGAATGAAACAACAGAAATTGCCCCCATCCCCCACTGTCCCCTCTGGATGAAACTGTTCGAAAATGGAATCCACGCTTCGCTAAAACGACATCATGCAGAACAAATCGGTAAAGAGAGCTCCGGCAAAGGAGCCAGTCTCAGGACTCTCCGCAATGGAGATGTTCACAGTTCCATTCCAGATCCATACAGAAAACATTCGCCAGCACAGCACACAAGTGATTACCGAGCACAAGTCCAGAATCATTTTCCATTTTTGAACGACAAAACAGAGTTCAGCAAAAGCACCAGAAAGATTTTTATCCAAAATACCTGTTCTCTTTTTCTCCGAGACATTTTTGATTTTTCAAAACGGAAGGAATGTGGTCCATTCAATGGTGGCTGTTCCTCAGCATCCGGGGCAGCAGGCAAAGTACCGGAATCAGAAGCAGCATGAAAATTCCTCCGGCATAGAAGATCCAGCGAACGCCGAGATGGTAGATGATGACTCCTCCCAGCAGGGAACTGAACAGCGACCCGCTGACCTTTGCGCTTGCCCCCCACCCAAAGACAGATCCGCGTTTTTCCGGAGGAGTCACGCGGGACATCAGCGTGAGAAACACCGGATCCAACCCACCCGCGAAAAAGTAATTGAGGAATCTCGCGCCACCGAATACCCAGAGATTTCCTGCAAATCCCTGCGGAATCATCAGCAGTCCGGAAAGAAGAGTGGCTGGGACCGCGATTTTTTCTGCGGAAAATCTGTCGCAGAGCCATCCAAGCACCACGCCGGAAAAAACACCGGAAATGGCGGCGCCGGCACAAATCACTCCAGTCCAGAAAGCTGCCCGCTCGGGGCCATGGATCAATTCCACCTGAATTGCCACGAAAGGATCATCAAATTTACGGACAAAACCAAGAAAGATAAAAAGGAAGAGAATCGTCCAGATCACATGTCCGAACCGAGGGAAAATCTGCCGGATGGAAAAAGACCTTTTCCGTTTTTTACGGACAGGCAGAGAAACAGGACGAGGACATGCGACAAAGTCATCCTCCACAAAAAACAGGACGAGCAGTCCGGCAGCAAGAAGCATTGCCGCTCCCGTGAAAAATGCAGGAGAGTAACCAAAATGGTCTACCACAACTCCTCCGATCATATAGCCGATCATATTGCCGCTCCAGAGTGCGGAACTGAGTGCTCCCAGAGCAAATCCCTGATGTTCTTCTGGCGTCGTGCTCCCAACGAGGGTCTGCGCGGCGTTGACGGTTCCGGAAAAAATCGACATCACAAACCGGACCAGCACCAGATAAAACACATTCGGGACATACGCCATCAGCGGAAACAGAAGAGCCGTCACCAGATTGGCTCTCAGCAGCATGACCCGCCGCCCGAAGCGGTCTGCAAGAGATCCCCAGATCGGCATGGAAATGCAGAAGCTCAGCTGCCCTCCAAAATAAAATGCAGACACCCACAGTCCCCGCTCCCCGTCATCCATCACGCCAAGCACATTGCGCATATAGAGCGGAATAAACGGTATTACGGACCCGAATCCCGCAAGAGAGAGTATCTGGGAAAGCCAGACAAAAAACAGATTCCGTTTCCAGTTGATCATCCTTCACCTCTCGTATTGAAAGGAATAATCTATCCCGGAGAAGGAAGGTTTTCAAGCTGTCAATCCCGGCAGAAAAATTACATTTCGGCAACACTGACAATAATAGAATCGGGGGCGACCTTGACCGATGTCAAAATGCCATTTTTATTTCTGCTCAGTTTCTTATTGTGAATTGGTCTGCATTTACGAAAGGGCTTCACTGACAGCTTCCCCGAAACGGCAAAGCCTCCAATGGAATTCGAGGAACGGAGCAACCGTTTGAATTGAATCGGAAACGTCTTTCCCATCACTCCCCCGATTACTCCATTCCTCATTTTCCCAAAATGAAAAAGCCCGATTTACCGGATCAGCAGACACTCTCTCCAACGATGCGGATCGCTGTAAGGCGTTTCCCCTTTCCCGGAAAGATTGGTCAGAGTCTGAACCCTGCTCTTCCCATCGCTGTCATTGACAATCAAGGCAAAACGGAAAAAAACGTTTTCCTTCAATTCCAGAGGCAGAATCATGGATTGCGGCAGAACAACCGAATACAGAAAACCGCCTTCGACCGGAATTACAGAGGTTTCCGTTCCAGTCACTTCTTCGCCCGGAAGCGGAGCCTCAATCCCTCCCGCAAGCTGCTGTTCCGGAGCGCATTCCCGATAGAATCGAACCTTGCCGTCTTTCCCCAGACTCAACGAATAGGCATAATCATTATAATCAAACGGAACACTTGGAGAACGAGTTGCGTTATCGCCAAACGTATCAATGTAAAACTGGATTCCATCGTACATGTAGTCCGATTTCATGCGTCTGTCCGATGGAAGACTCTTCGTCGAATCTTTCACCAGAACCTGAAGACGGAAATGGCACTTATCCCATCCCATCCGGTAAGAGGCTTCCAGCTTGCTTCTTTCAGCTCCGGCATGCAATATACTTCGATTGTTCACAGGAATAAATGTCTGTCTCTCCAAACCGGAACCGGAAACGTTCGGAATCGATAAAACATTCATCGAAATCTTCTGAACAAACGGCTCCTTGCGACTTCTTTCATGAACGGCAATGGAACAGTCGATTTTCCCGTTCTTCTCCGTCAACACTTCCGGCAGCGGAAAACGAAGCTGAGTCGATGCCCCTGGCGCAATGTCAAGCGGAACTCTCTTTCCGTTGACAAAAACATGACCATGAAACGGACGGCTGATTCGATTGGCAAAGGAGATCATCCCATTCGCGGGATCTTTCAGTTTGAACAGGACTTCCAGCGGGAATGAATTATCCCCACGCACACGGGCAGATGAAAAAGCCCTCTTGAGTGCAGCATAACAATTCCGCTTTCCTTTTACGATGACAGGAAAGGATGCAACAGGAATACATGCAGGAGAATTGACTGTATGGAAATTCAGCCGGTTTCCCATCATATCGAAAAATTCCACCGGACTTCCATTGAAATCAATTTCCGCTTCCGGCGCAGGTTTTTCTCCCCGGTCTACCGCCGGATCGTGAGACCAGAAGACTGCCGCAGGAATCCCTGTTTCATCTTCGAACAGATAGGCTCGGATATTCCGGGAAAGACGCAGATCATCGCGATATGCCATACCGTCCATCAGACGGCAGAGGGTATTGGGAATCATCCCTAAAGCTGTGATATTTCTCCAGTCAACAAACAGATCCTTCCAGCTGAGCCATCCATTATAGGACTGGATCCGGTTCCGATATTTCATTGCCATGACATAACTGCGCATGGTATAGGCAGCCGCGATGCGCTCTCCCCAGCCGATGGAATAAGAAGGCGTTCCCTGCCGGAAATGATCCGTCGTACAGGCATGGTGCGAATTCAATTCCCATTCCGCAACATGGTAGGGACTGTGATAGATGCCTTCATTCCAGAGAATGGGAACATTTTCATAGCCGCAATCCTTCACCATTTTCAGGAATTGTGCCGCATCGCTGTCCAGATCCGGGTCCTCCGGACGCTTCCGGTAAGGATGAATTGCTATGGCGGATGGCCGAACGTCCGGCGCCAGCCTTTTCAACGATTTCAGGATATGCCCCGTCACCTCGACATCGCCGATCGGCGACATATTGGGCATTCCCCCCTCCACCATCCAGCCGAGCGAAGGATCGGCCTTGAGAATCCCTCTGCGACACGCAAGAGACAGTTTGACGAAAGAATCATAGTCTTTGTCCATCAGGAAATGAAACTTTCCCCTGGATTCCGCCTGAATAAACCAGGTCCGGATCTCCGGATTGGACTTCGCCACTTGATAAGAGAGGTCCTCGATCTCTTTCACCAGTTTCTCCGAGTATGGTTCATTCGTAAAACGGAGCCGATACGCCAAATCCCTGGCTTTCGGATCTAGACGCGCAGGACCGTAGTTCAAAACTCCGGAACCGGTATCCGTAATGCCGCGGGCTAGAAGCGGTTTGTAGCGGGCCAGATCATAGACATAGTTGGTGGAACCATACCCGAGAGCCGCATACAGATCGGCATCCGCTTCAAGCGTCGAGGAAAGTCCGCCGAGAATCGCAAAGAACTTCCGGAACGGGGTCTTCGGTGCGGGTTCCAGTTTCAGCATTCTGTGATAACTTCTATGCGTCCCTCCCCCCGGCAGGGTCAGCAGGACATCCAGTTCCGACGGACCAAACGGCAGCTGCGAACCTGTAAAAGGAAGTTTCACCGCAGTTTCTCCGGAGTCCGGCAATGTAAATTCCATCTCGGGAAGTATTTGCGCGCGGTAATACAGATCGGTTATTTTACACTTCAAGAGGTATCTGCCCGGCAAACGTCCGGATATCCGGAGTTCCGGAGCAATCTTTTCTCCGGCGCGGATGTAAAAGCGTTCTTTCTGCTGCGTCAGAAGTTTGACCGCAACAGGCGTTGAATCGAACGGTGTCGCACGGGGAGCCATTTCCAGCTGAAGATCATCGACCCAGACCGCGCAATCAGAACGGGAATTGTCGGCCCTGATGCAAAATACAAGACCATTGTCCGGTGCGGTCACAGAACACTCGTACCGTTTCCATTGTTCCGTCAGATGAAACGAGGGCGTTTTCGGGAAATTCTTCCATCGGCGTCCAATGCTTGTCACATGGAGCACGGTTCCGGCGGCTTGAGATTTTGCATAAAATGAAAAGGTGTAACGCTTGCCGGGAATCGCCGGCGTGATGAATGTCGCAAAACGGGTGGTTCCACGGTTCTCTTTCCGGAGATTGATTCGCAAAGAACGTTTTCCGCTGCGGGATTCCTTCTCATCAACCGTATAAAGCGGCGGATTCTCTCCGTAATACGTCCCCCAGCCGTAATCCCGGTAGAAATCAAAACCGGCTTCAAATGAAGGGTTCTGAAGAAGATTGCGGGAAAGTGTATAATCAGGAATATGCTTGCGGTCGTTGCTCCAGAAATCAATGCCGGCAAAGGAATCCTGCGTCTTCCCGAACTCCGGATTGGTTCTGCCGATATCCAGAAACAACGTCAGCTTGTTTTGTCCTTCAGGGAAAGAAAAACAGAAAGTATAGCCATACTTTCCGGACGAACCAGGCACACTTCCCTGATGAACGGCCGAAACGGCAAGACGCAGTTTTCCAACGGGCAGAATCGAAATTTCCTGATTCACCTGGTGCGCAAACAAAACGATCTCCCCTTCGATGTCCTTCAAAGGCAGCACTTCCTTGCGTTCATTGCCGCTCAGATCAGGTACTTTGAACATGTGTTCCCCGATCCGGATGTTTGTGTCTGCAAATTCCTTATAACTTAGAGTTTGAAGGAACAGCCGGGCATTCTGCTGGGAAATATTCCGGGGAAGCCGGATTTCTGTTTCAATGCAAATCCTTCCATCCCGGGTCAAACTCTGTGTCAGAATGATTGCAGAATCATTCTTTTTTTCCAGTGTGCACGGGACTTTGGTAATGAACCGTTTTCCCTCATGGTCAAACGTCGTAGTTTTCTGATCGGTGTGCCGTTTGAGCGGAATCCATTGTTTTCCGGTCTGGATACCGCCCATGGCGACAGAGGCAAGACGCAACAGCGGAATTGTACCGAAACGGGAAAGTTCCCACGACGGATTCCGGTTGATTCCACGGGCTTCCGGAAGAGCGGAATATGTCAGATCACCGCACCGGAATCCATAATGTTCAAACCTTTTTCCCCCGAATGTCTTTGTTTCCTGAAATAATTCCGGCGTTTTTCGGATCGTTTTTCTGGAATAGAACGGCGCTGCGGGAGCATCCAGATCAGCAGCAGAAAGAGTTCCGGCTGCATGAGCGATGAAAAAGGAAACAAAAATCCCAAACTGTCTGATTGTCATTTTATTTTTTCCTCTCACAGGGACGAACCGTTATGATATACTGATGCGGAATCTCCACGGATTTTTGGATGGCATCTTCAATTTTTTTCCAATCATCCTTTAATTCCTTCTGAATGACGGAACAGGCGTTGACCACTTCCGCAGAACGTTTTTCCAAGTGGGGAAGCGCTGCCCGGAGCCCCGTTTGAAAATGGCGGAAAATCTTAGTTTCAAACATCTGTTTTTCCCGAATTTTCCGATAGAGATCATTGGTCACCATATGGAATGCATTGTCCTTCCCCTGGAAGAATTCACTCAAATTGATTCCCTTTTCCAGATCCTCTCTGGAAAAATAGTGGAAGTTCCCGGAACCGAACTGCACCTCGGCTCCGCTCGAAGGCAGATTGGTTACCTTCAGGATAAAACGATTCAAATCCTGATTGAAGGGAAGGAACGGCAGAATCGTCGTCTCGCTGGATGGCTGAGGTTTTGCCGGAGCCGGCCAGAAGCAGAACGGCCACCGGGTACTTGCCAGAGTGACACTGCCATGTTGAGTTCGGATCACTTTGTGTCCTTCCGAAACTTGCGTTTTCCCGGTGGAGTAATCCATTTTGATCTCGGCGATTCTTCCATCCATCCCCAGCCCTTTGAGCATGTTGTACGCCATGACAAGATGTCCGTTTCTTGCGGGGTGAATCCCGTCGGGACCGCAGACATGATAGGAATCGCCATACTGCGCTTTGGCTTTCCGCATCACATCAAGAAGCAGGGAATGCAGATCCGCAAATTCCGCATGGAATTCGGCTGCGGTCTCTTTTGCAATTGCGCCGAGTACAGCAAGGGTCTGATTGTAATCATCGGGACGGAGTCTGCGGAACGAGGTAGTATCCACCGCGCCCGGAGAGGAGATCAGAAGCCGAATCCGATTCTGATTCATCCAGGAGGCAATCTTCCGAAGGCCGTTCCGGTAATTGCCGGAGGAACGGTCATTGGTTTTCCGATACTGTCCGTCATTCATTCCGTAACAGAGTGTCGCCACAGTGGGATTGAACCAGGTGCAGGTATCCTTCATCCGATACACGGCGTAGCTGGAGGCATGCTCTCCGCCGTGCCCGAACTGAATGATGGAGAGATCATGCAGTCCACTGCACACCCGGAGATAAAACTCCAGATAGACGGAATAAAGTTTTTGCTCCGTGATCGAATCTCCAATGATGGCAATGCGGTCACCGTTTTTCAATTCAATTGCTGCGAAACACGATACAGAGGCAAGAAAGATTGCCGTTAGCAGGATTGTTTTTTTCATAGTTTCCTCATTTTCTGTTTGTTTTCACCAGTAATGCACTGTCTTTTTATTATCGAACCCCCGAAGAAGGAATCCGTAATTTGCGGCAGCGGAATGATACTGGATTCCGCGGTGTTCCATTGCGCCTCTGGAAACAGATTCACAATGACCGTCAAAAAAACTGACATTGCATCTCTGCGTATGATGGAATCCGATCATCATGCCCAGAGAATTGTGTTCAATCATCGAAATAATCAAACGATCATAAAACGTTGTTTTCAGCGGCTGATCCAACGAAAAGACTGCTTCTGAAGGACGAGTCAGGACATTGGTTTTACCAAACATGTAGGCATAACCGCCACTGGTATTGGAGCCACTGGTATTGGAGCCTCCGCATACACCTCTTCCGTAGTGCGAATAACGGAACGCACTATAAGCAAACTCCAGAGTCTGCTCCGGACAGGAAAGCGCACCTGTAAAATAAAACTGTTTCACCCCGGCAATTTCTTTCGCCGCCGCCGATTTCTTCATGAAAGGTCCATACGGAGAGGTAATGTCTCCATCCTTCTGATATCCTGCCAGCATTCCGCCCCAGAATTCATGCAGCTGAGCATTGCTTCCGCTTGATGCGACCAGAGCAGCCGGTAATAACCATTCGCTGTTATCCGTTGAGTAGGAAGTCTGAGCAAGAGAAAGCATTCTCTGATTGGAGAGGCAGCTGACGGATCTCCCTGTTGCCCGGGCTTTACCCAGTGCCGGAAGAAGCATACTGACGAGAATTACGATCATCGCTATCGCAATGAGCAATTCCAACAATGTAAATCTCTTTTTCATAAGAAACCTCGCGTTCATTCTGAACGAATGTTCATCTTTCAACAAAACAGAGCGGTATTTCTGAAATCCATCCGGGGTGTTTCTGATGCGCCTGGAGTTTTTTCTCAAACAGTTTCCTCCTTTCCCAAAATTCTGATGGTGCATCGTTTATTTGAAAACTCCTTTTTATCATACGTTCACGGGATTGTCACAATATCATCGGGAAAGAGGGAATAGCCTCTGATCTGAGCGCGGTCTCCAGCATCGTCGACGATATAATTGACAATATAGATCTCGCCATCCGGGAACTGAACCCAGCCGGAATATCCGGTATCGGCATGGATGGAACGGTCATGGTCGATCGGGAGGATGTTTACTGAAATCTGCGTTCTTTCTTTTTCCAGCAGAGCCTCGCGGGTTGTCAAGGCGGCGAAGAGGTTCTGAGAGTTCGCGCCGATGCCGCGTTTTCCGCCCTGGCAGAATCGGTATGTGATCAGAATCCTGCCGTCATTCAGGAATCCGGCAACTGGACGATATCCTCCGGGAAGGGGAAAATCAAGAACAGGACCCCATGTTTCACCGTTATCGTTGGAAATCACTTTCCGGCAGTCGGCGCCGCGGCAGGTGTTGTCGCGCAGCAGAGCCACAAGAGCTCCTCCGCCCAGCGGCAGAAGAGAGGCTTCGCAGAGTTCACATTCAGGATGATGAGCAATCAGAATCGGCGAATTCCATGTTCTGCCGTTGTCATCGGAAGAAATGAGAAACTGGGAAAGTCTTCCCTGGAAAGAGTGATGTGCGGAAACGAGCCATCGTCCATTCTCCGCCAGAACCAGCTTATCCGGAACAATACCGTGAAGAGGAAGAAGAGCCGGGGGAGACCATGTTCTTCCGTTGTCGCCGGATTCGAACAGGAGAAGATCCGAAGCATCCACTGCAGCCTCATCGAATCCGCGCCGAATCCGATCCACCAGAAGACCGAGCCTGCCACCGGGCAACTGGAAAATCCGCGGACAGTTGAAAAAGAACGGCCGCCCTTCCGTCCCGTCTGTTACCGGGTGTTTGCAACTCCATGTACGTCCACGGTCAGATGATTCCGTCTGCATAATTCTGGTATAGGTGCGGTCCTTGTGGTGAGTACATTCGCAGAAAACACAGAGAAGCATTCCGTTCCCGGTCAAAACAAGATCGGGCCAGGCTTCATAGTGCTGCGGATCATTACTGATGGAGAACTTGGAAATGCTCATGAAAAAATCCTGTAAATAAATGCTATCTTCTGAAAACGGTTTCTACGAATCAATATATCAGGAAAGCCAGGAATGCTCAACGATAAAATTTTACTGTTTCATGATAAAGTTTTAACACTGTCAAAAAAAGAGAAAAATCCATTTTCAGAAATTTGCAATGCTTCCGCCACTGGAATAAATTATTCCCGGGAAAAGGAGAAAAAGGACGACAGATTATGGGCAGGGCTCCTTGTGAATTGGCCGGACCGTTGAAAAAGGGAGCGGAGATGGCAATCCGCCGAGTTTTTTTCGGAACGACATCGCCGCTTCCGCCATATCAGGCGCAGAATACGTCCAATGTACGGCTGCTTATGCCGTTATCCGGAAAAAAGCATATTGCATTTGCCTCGGAAAACCGTATTCAGGAAGTGTTTCTGACCCCGGGGGAAGTGCTGCTGGTCCGTCCGTTTGGCTGGACAAAGGAAGTGTGGGATTCGGAACATTCGATGATCTCTGTTTCATTCAAAGCGGAAACGATGCGGATCGTTTATATCTGTCACGACGGCATAACAGCTCCGCCGCTCCAACCCGATGCAGTTTATTATACCGATCATCCGCAATCCCGATGGGGTGCTCAAACGTTATCGGCACTGCTTTTTGCTCCTCCGGAAAATCAGGGAGTGTGTTTTCTGATGCGTGCGCTGCTGTTCAGCATTCTGACGGATCTGGAAAGCGGTTCCGCAATCCGGCCGAGGGACGAGATCGAATGGGAACGTCTTGCAGATGTTGTCGATCTGAACTGCAATTTGAATCTGGCAAGAGAGGATTTCGCTGCCGCGGCGGGGATCCATTCGGCTCGGCTGCTGCGGCTTGTCAAAAAACATGCAGGCATGACATTCCGCGACTATCTGATTCAGATCCGCATTCAGAAAGCAGTTCACCTTTTGAGTGAGACAGATTTATCCGTAAGCGCAGTATCGGAGGCTTGCGGTTTTTCTTATCTCAACTATTTCTGCAGATGCTTCAGACGGAATTTTCATTGTTCTCCGGGAGAATACAGGGAACAGCTTCGACGCGCCAAAAAATGATTCTGTTAAAAAACTCTCGTCCTCTGTAAAAAAAATATCGTTGCCCTACTCTTGAGAAACTGCTATATTTTGCAGAAAAACCGGTCGTGTTTTTCATATCCAATCCAGTCGCGCCGGAAAAAATCCGGTAACGAAAGAAAAGGAAAAAGAATATGAACAGTTATCCCCGTCCACAGTTCAAACGCTCCGAATGGCTCTCCCTGAACGGAACTTGGAGCTGTTCCATTGACAATGCGGAAAGCGGCATGGAACAGGGATTTGCCTCTTCCAAAGGGTTTGACACCGCGATCCGGATTCCTTTCTGTCCGGAGAGCAGGCTTTCCGGAATGGAGCATACGGATTTTATCAATTGCATCTGGTATCATTGCCGATTTACGCCTCCGGAAGCATGGAAGGGAAAAGAGATCATCCTTCATTTCGGAGGAGTCGATTATGAATGTGAAGTGTTTATCAACGGAATCTCCGCCGGGAAGCATACTGGAGGAGCGGTCTCTTTTGAACTGGATGTAACCGACCTGCTCTCGGCGGGGAAAAGGCATGATCTGGTTGTCTGCGCGGTCGATCACATCAGAAGTCACATTCAATGTTTCGGGAAGCAGTCTCCCTCTTATGCCAATGAAAAAGCCAATTATACCAGAACAACAGGAATTTGGAGCGATGTCTGGCTGGAACCGGTTTCTTCCGAAGGACTGCGTTCCTGCACAATCATTCCGGATTACGATGGCGGAACTTTTATGTTCCGCCCCTCGTTCCGCAAGATTCGCAAGGAGAATCGCCTGCGGATCGGCATCTATGATGGGAATTCATGCGTCGGAGAACGGATTGTCCCATGCGCGGAAGGCGGAGCAATCGCCATGACACTTGAAAATCCGAAAGAGTGGTCGCCGCTGACTCCGTTCCTTTACGATATTTCTTATACTGTGATGGATGCGTCCGGACATGAAATCGACAAAGTAACATCTTATGCGGGACTGCGTAAATTCCATGTGGAAGAGGGAAGATGCTTCCTGAACAACCGTCCAATCTTTTTGCGTTTTGTACTGGATCAGGGATTTTATCCGGATGGAATCTGGACCGCGCCTGATGAAGACGCAATCCGCCATGATATCGAACTTGCGATGCAAGCCGGGTTCAACGGAGCCAGACTGCATCAGAAAGTGTTCGATGAACGCTATCATTATCATGCCGATCGCCTCGGCTTCCTGACCTGGGGTGAATTTCCAGACTGGGGGATCGGATTCTGGCAGCAGTTTACCGTGAAACAGGTGGACTGTTACCATGCGTTCAGGGACTATTTTCCTCAATGGCGCGCAGCTGTCAGCAGAGATCTGAATCATCCTTCCATCGTTGCATGGACTCCGTTCAACGAGCGCAACAAGCCTCTCGACGTTGCCGAACATCTGCGTTTCATCGCCGATATCTATGACCTGACCCGTTCCATTGATCCGTCGCGTCCGGTCAACGATACCAGCGGCCTGATCCATTCCAAAACCGATCTCTGGACCGTTCACAATTATACACAGGACGCCGCTGCGCTGGCGGAACAGCTTGCACGCAAGCCCGTTTTCATGTATAAGCCTGAAATAGAAATGCAGGCATGGCATGGACAGCCATTTCTCCTGGATGAATTCGGCGGCATAACCTTTATCCCCGAAAAGAAAAACACGGAAGACAATACCTGGGGCTATGGAATCCCCGCAGACTCTCCGGAAAAAGCTCTTTCCATGATGAAAGCCCTGACACAAACCGTTATCAACTGCGGACTCGCCGGATACTGTTATACACAACTTACCGATGTGGAACAGGAACAAAACGGAATCTATCATTTTGACCGCACCCCGAAATATCGTGAAGAAGAATTGAAAAAAATCTTTTCCGTAAAACCGGAGTGGAGCGCTTATTAATTCTCTTCAAGAGAAACGATTCCCACAATATTCAATCGCTTTTCCATGCTGGAACCACCCGTCCGGTTGCAATCCATGGCAGCACACACATTTCAGGGACTCCGAATTGAATGAAATGAAAAAGAAAGCGCTGCTTCCCCGCAATCGGGTCCCGCATAGAACGAAAGAAGAAACACAGGAAAAGTCAACATTCCCCTCCGGCAGCCAGAAACCGCCATCAGAAATCATTGCTGCTGGAAAACGGTTCATACCCTCAATCCCGGAAACATGTATTGAGCAATAAAGTCCTTTGCCAAGCCCTCCGGGGAACAGGGAAAATCCCGTTTTCCCATTCTCCGGAATCTGCGCGGAATTCCAATGCTGCTGGATTGTAAAACTCAGAACGATGATCCGGCAGGATGGCTGCGAACTGTTTTGCAAACAGCGCAAAACCGGAAAAAAACATCGTGAGCAACAATTCCCCTCTTGACATTTTCAAGGGAATATGCTATAATTAAAGTTAAATATATAACTTTGGAAGAAATGAGTTCATTCATGCCGAAAGAAAAAACAAAAAAGACTCCGTTGTCGAATGTGAAGTCCTGGCTGGAAAAACAGATTGTCTCGGGGAAATTAAAACCCGGTGCAAAACTTCCGTCCATCAAAGAATTGATGGAGATGTTCGATATCAGCTATATGACTGTTTCAAGGATTCTTTCAGCTCTTTCTCGGGAAGGACTCATTGAAACCCGTCGGGGGAGCGGTTCCTATCTCTGCGGGAACAAGCCACTGACCGTTCTGGTCTGTATCGCACCGAGCATGCTATCGTTTGAACGGTTTCATGAACTGCTGAAACAGTATACCGACCAGGCGGAATTGAATATTGAGTTTGAATTCTGCAACGCATCGGCAATTCTGGATCCGGGAATGCGGCGGAAAATGCAGGAACGGTATGCGGCGGTTCTCTCTACAAGCTACGTGAATGAAAATCTCCCGATGCTTCCTCCGGCACTTCTCTCTCAATTTCCTGATTATAAAAAAGTTATGTCGGAGCTGAAGCCGGTGCCGGGACATTCCTATGACTATGCTCTTCCATTTCTGGAAGTTGTCTACCAGATGGGAGTCAATCAAAAATTACTCTCCGAAGTCGGATATGAACCGGAACAACTGACAGGCGACTTTCTCTGGTGGGATGACTTTGTCCGGAAATGCCGGAAGAAACACCTGACCCCGGCATCAATGGATTACACGAAAGCCTCATGGTTTCTGATTCAATCGTTCTTTTCAGTGCTTCTGGCTCTTCTGCCGTATTCCAAAGAAAAGTATGAAGGAGAGGAGCCGATGTTCAACACACCGGAAGGGGAACGCTTTTTCCGGATCGTGGACGAGATGGAGTTCTTAACGCCAGATTCTCCCGCTTCCAGAAATTTTTATCGGAACGGGGCTGTGTTGTCGTTCTCCGTCGGAAGCTGGATCACCGTACAGAATCATTCGCAGAGTCATCCCGAAAAGGCGGTAGACCACTTGGGAATTGTCGCTTACAGAAACCGCCTGGGGGAAAAGATCGTTCTGGTGGGACCATCCTCGCTTCGGGCGTTTTTCCGGCATGACATCCGGATTGACGAAAGAAAACGTGTCTGGGAGTTGATGAAAATCATGGTTTCCCGGGAGTTCCAGATCGCTCTTTGCTCAGAAACCGGCAACGTTTCCCCGAACAGGCTGGTTCAACCCTCTGACTACCGCTGGAACGTGACCCCGGATGCAGCCAATTTCATTCCGGGAGACTCCGATCATGTCTTTTATGACTCCGATCTGTTTGCTCTGCCTCAGAAAGTAATGCTTTCCATCTTTCTTGAAAACTACCGTTTTTTCAACGCCCCCCTGAAAGAAACACTTCAGCGGATGGATATCAAAAAGGTCTGTAAGAATCTTTATAAATGAAAGGAGAATGTATGCAGAACGAATCCGGCTACGAAGAAAAAATGAGAAGATCCAAGGTCATTTGTTTTACTTTGATAGAACTTCTTGTTGTTATTGCAATCATAGCAATTCTTGCAGCACTTCTTCTTCCCGCTCTGAATCAGGCAAGGGAAAAAGCAAGAGACCTCTCCTGTGCGAACAACTTGAAACAAATCGGAAGTTTTCTGCCGATGTATTTGGGGGACAATGCCGACCGGTTGCCGACGTATGCTGAGAACACAGGAAAAGGAAAACCACATGATGTTCTCTTTTTCTATGCAAATCCGAAGATTAACGTGAAAGACGGTTCGCACTGGAATAAAAATGAAAACAAACCTTTTGCTCCATTTTTCTGTCCTTCTGCCCATTATGTTTTTCCAGAAGGGGGGCGTCCCAATGAATACCCTGCCCAAAATTATGGAGCAAATTTCAGGGCAATTTCCGCTGTAGGCGGAGGATCTTCGCCGTGGACGGTTAAGGAACGGTTGATCACTCAGTACAAACGGCCATCAGAACGCGCGTTTTTCATGGATATGGATTATAAAGGCCAGTGGGCGACCCTGGCTGTCCGGGAAAGAGCAAACCTTTTGATCTCTTCAGGTGCATGGGCATGGAGGCATCACAGCAGATCCGGAATCAATGTTGTGTTTCTGGATGGTCATGTGAAACTGGTTCCATACAGTCTTTGTCCGGAAAACATCTACAGTCCGAACGGGGAGTTCTGGGGAACCGCTACATTCTAGGCTGGGGTCTGCGCGCCCCTTCTCCGGGATTCCGTCTGGAGACGAAATCCTGTGGAAATTCATCCTTCGCCGGATTCCATACAATTCACGTGGAAGGATTCCTTTTGAAAATCAAATAAACAGAAAGAGGTTCTATATGAAACGATGGTGCATGATAGTAAGCGGAATATTCTATGCGGCAGTTGCCGCCGCGTTTCACAATGAAATCGGTTTTGACAAAAACGGGAAACTCATGCTGGGGGACACTTCGCTGGGGATCGTGCTTTATACCTCGAAGTGGCATCCGGTTGAGCAGGAAAAATGGTCGAACTGCAAAGAGACAGATTTCGCGTGGGGAAAACAGATCGTCGGAGTTGCGGAGGTGGACGGAAATAAAGCTGAAATTGTCCAGAAGTTTTACAAAAAAGAACGGGGGTTTTCCTGTACATGGACGATTGCTTTAAAAAAAGAGACTCAACTCAACGCCGTTTTTGCCGGTTTCCCACTCCCCCTTCCCTTCCGAAGACTGATCGTTGACGGCAAAGAGATTCTGCTTCCGGAAAACTATCAGAAATTGAATCCGTATTCCGCAAAAAATGCGAAAGAAATCACGTTTGAATATCGGCCCGGAGGCTATCTGACGCTTTCATCCCCAGACGGCATGAATTTCGCAGTGCAGGATGAACGTCATTTTTATCAGAAGCATTTTACATTGCGTTTTTACTTCTCTCCGGCGCATGGAAAGATCCAATCAGCTCACCTTGAATTGAATGCTTCTTTAGAAAACACGAAATCATTTCCCCTGGAGATCCGGGAACATATGAATCGCGGATTTGCGGATTCTCCGGAACTGCCCTGCCGCGGCTGGACTGCGCAAGGTTCGGAGAACGATCTGCATATGATAAAAGCTGGACGCCTGAAACAAGGCTGTCTGGAATTCCAGATCGTCGATCCGGCAACGAACAAAGGACGCGGAACAATCGTTCTCGCAGGAGAACGGCGTGATCATACACTGCCGAGAAAAACAAAAATTCCTTGTCCGGTCGGTTCAAAAGCAAAAGCGATCGCACTTCTTCACGCATCGGCGTGGCCCGGTATGAGTGGTTCCAAACTGGGAAAAATAACAGTGAAATATCAGGATGATACACAGGAAGAAATCTCTGTCAAAAACGCTTCCGATATCGGGAACTGGTGGCGGTGCGAGCCATTGCCGAATGGAGAAATCGCCTGGAAAGGGGAAAATCCCCAAGGAGAAATCGGACTTTATGCGTCCGTTTTTACATTGCAGAAAGAATCCCCTGCAAGCATTGAACTGGAAATCACGGACAGGAATTCCATGTGGATGATCCCCGCCGTTTCTCTTTTGAGCCGACCGGTCCATTTCAGAATCCCGGAGCAGGAAACGATTGTCAGGCAGGAAGATAAGACCTGGATTCCGATGGAGTTCAAGAATCAGGTTGTCCCCGGCAGTCCGTTGGACTTTTCTTTCCTGGCAGATGCTCCTGCGGGAAAGTACGGACGGGTCAAAGTATCTCCGAAAGGAACCCTCTGTTTTGAAAACAATCCGCAGAAACGGTTGCGACTCTTCGGAGTCAATCTCTGTTTCGGTGCAAACCGGATCAAAAAAGAGTTTGCAGAACGTTTTGCAGAGGAACTCCTGCGCAGAGGATATAATGCAGTCCGTTTTCACCATGCGGACGGAGGAATGACCGAACGGATCAATTCAAAACTCTGCCTGAAAGCGGATGCTCTTGATCGCATGGATTATTTGCTGGCTGCACTGAAAAAACGTGGAATTTATGTCACCATTGATTTTTATACATCCCGTGAATGGAAAGACAAAAAAATAACACCATCCCTTTTCAAAGCAATGATTCCTGTCTCTGAAGAACTGATGGCGGACTGGAAAGAGTATGTCCGTTTGTGGTTGACCCATCAGAATCCGTATACCGGCATGACATGGGGAGAGGATCCGGTGATTGTCTGTGCCAATCTGGTCAATGAGGATTATATTGCAAAATATTGGAACATAAACCGGGAAACACAGAGATTGTATCGTTCTCTTTTTGACGACTGGAAGAAAAAAAATGGATATTTGAATGCCGAAGCAGCCGAAAAAGATCCTCGTTTCATTCAATTTCTCCAGGAACTTCAGCAGAAAGAATATTCTGAAATGAAACGTTTCGTCAGGGAGGAATTGAAATCCAAGATTCTTCTGACAAGTTCCAATTTTGAATATACGCCTCTTCAGACAGAGTTGCGTTCAAGGTTTGATCTTGTTGACAATCATCTGTATCACGATCATCCGAGTTTCATCAAAAAAGCCTGGGGGTTCCCGAAAAAATATCATCAGCAACCGGCGATTGCACGCTTTGCGCGACTCCCGGCACTGATGATGCCGACCCGAATCTTCGGTCTGCCCTTCCTGGTGACGGAATACAATTACTGCTATCCGAATCAGTACCGTTCCGAGGCAGGACCGCTCATCGGAAGTTATGCGGCTCTTCAGGACTGGGATGGACTTTTCCGGTTTGCCTGGTCTCACGACCCCCGTTCGATTTATCAAGTCCGCGCTATGCATGGCTTCGATATCGTTGGCGATCCCGTCTCCCAGTTGACCGACCGGATTACTGCCGTTCTGTTTCTGCGGGGCGATGTATCCGCGGCAAACACAAAAATTGCCGGAATGATCGGACCGCAAAACTTCACACCCGAATTCAGCAATTATTTTTCCCAGGACTTCATGAAACTCGGGTTGATTTCACAAATCGGCACAGTCTGGAACACGCGACACAAGGACGTGGATTATTTCCTGACAGATGTTGCCAGGCACCTGGGAAAGATCCCGAAAAAAACAGTTGCGGAAAAATGGAACACCGCTCTCCGCCAAGGAGTGGCGTCTAGTGAAACCAATGAGATCATTTTGAACTCAAAATTCCCCCAGAGTCTTATCGTGACTTCTCCATATTCGGAATCCATTACGGCAAATTCCGGCCGTGGCGGGAAAGGAAAATTTTTGAAAGCAGAGAATCTTTCCAGCTTTCAAACGATTTCCGTTCTTTCTCTCGACGGAAAAAAATTGGAAAACAGCGCGTCGCTTCTCCTGCTTCACCTGACCAATAAAAACAATTCAAACATGAAAATGTCCCAGGATGCGAAAATCATCTATGAACAAGGAAGCCTTCCCTATCTGCTGCAACGGGGAACGGCCGATATTTCTCTGAACAGTGGAAATCATTTTCAGATTCACGCATTGAATGCGGATGGCAAACCACTAGGATCGGTCCGGGGAACTGTAAAAAACGGCAAATTCTTTTTCAAGGCGGATACGGGAATGTTCAAAGGCGGAACATTGGTATACCATCTGAAACGACAATAAAAAACAGCGGACATACAAAAACGGAGAATGCGGGATGGAAATATTTGCCTACAGGCTTCCTTACGGGAAACACAGAAAAAAAGACCTCGACACACTGAAATTCATGGCTGCCACAGGAGTCGATCTGATTTCCATTTCTCCGATGAATACAGCGGATTCTCTCGGCAATCCCTATACGGATGCACCACTCGTCTGGCGTGCTGAAGACGTTTATGATTTTGCTTCACTGGATGCACAGTTCGATGAAGTTTTATCTGTCCATCCGAAAGCGCGTTTCATTTGCACGGTGGATCTCAATACGCCGCTCTGGTTTGCCAGGAAATTATCCGAAGATTCATTTTATTCCCTGAGCAATCTGGCATTGAACAGGGAGTGGAAAAATGCAACAACCTCCTACCTGCGCCATTTTCTTGAACATTGCGAGGCGTTCTATGGAAATTCCATCTGGGGATACGTCCCTGCTTGCGGACGCACAATGGAATGGATTGAAAACGACTTCGAAAAGGATGGACTTCTGAAAGGAGAGGCTTTTCAACGCTACTGTTCAGAAAATGGACTGGGAAAACTGCAAATTCCAACCATGAATTCCCTTCTCCATTCCGAACATGAATTCATTCGGGATCCGGAGAAGGAAAGAAACATCGTGGAATGGCGACGCTTTACAGGGAAAGTTGCCGCAGACCTTCTGATTCATTTTATTCAAACTATAAGGGAAACAGTTCCCCGCAATAAAAAAATCGGCGTGTTCTATGGTTTTGTCTTGAACCTTTTTATGGGACTTCACAGTGATTGCGAACGCGTATTTGACACAATGCCTCCCGATTTCATGATCGGAGCCGCATGCAACAGCAAGCAGGCGATCGGAAATAACAGCGGATTCAATGCCGTGACAAAAATGCTTTCCCGGAGAAAGATCGGATATTTACACGAATGTGACAGGATCACCAGTACCAGCAATTTGCAGATTACCGATTTTGTTTCTCTGAATCGAAGCGGCATCTGGACACCCTGGGCGTCCTCTGCTGAAGATATCGCAGGCTTCCGGCGTGAAGTATCAATGTGTCTCATTGAGAATTTCTCTTTCTGGGCATTCAATATCTGGGGACAATCATACAAATCTCCGGAACTGCGTGCAGCAATAAAGAATTGTTTCGAAACGTGGAAAATGTACAGGGGACTTTCTTCCGGATCTACGGCTCAGATTCTTTTCGTCGCGGATATGGAAAGCAACTTCTGGCTCAATGAACATCATCATGCAATCTTCAAAGCTCTTGCCTGGAATTGCAGAAACAATCTCATGGAATGCGGCGTCCCATACGATACGGCTGTCTGGAATGATTTAGCAGAAATTGATCTCTCGCAATATCGAATCATCCTCTTCCAAAATCTGGTCTGGATGACAGCCGAACGGGAAAAGGTTCTTTTTTCAAAAATATGCAAGGACAATCGTCTGATCGTCTGGTGTGGAACTCCCGGCATTCTTTATAATGGCAAATATGACAGGAATCATGTTGAAGCATTATGCGGAAACCCTTATACAACACAGGGATTTGCAAAAAAAGTGTTTCCGGACTGGATTTCTTTTTCTGTTGCGGACCCTCTCCTTCTCAACGACATCGCATTTGTCCGCCACATTCTGGATCAAGGAAAACTTCACTGTTACTGCAAGGATGCTGCGGTACGTCATTCCAAGGAGTTTCTTATGATTCATTGTAAAAAAGGTGGAGAAAAACAGATTCACCTCCCTGGTCCCGTATCAAAAATCACAGAGGTTTTCAGCGGGAAAACGATGCCGGGAAACGGAATTTCTTTTACGGATCAATTTGAAACGCCCGATACAAAACTATATTATTTCTCGAAATGATCGGGGTCCAGCCGTTGAAGCAGTGAGTGATCTGCATGTTTTCTGCAATTTTTCAGAATTTCTGAAAAAACATCCGCCGAACACTCCAGAACATCTGCCGAAACTCTTCTGCGACACACTGATTCTTTTGGAAACATTTCCCATTGAATGCCTATTCTCCGGGTATTCTCACAATGGCTTCAGAAAACTTTCCGGAATCCATCGTTTTTCCCTCTTCTGCAAGTGATATTTCTGGTTTTATCCGGCTCAGTTCCGGAATGAACGGTTTTCCTTTTTCCCGGAAGTTATCCGATACCATCCATCATTTTCTGCCATATACACCTTCTTGATTCCATGAAAATGCAATCGTATAAAACGCTGGTTCTTCTCACCCCGACAAAGAAAAGGCAGGAAACGCCGCAGATGGAATCCCCGGACTTGGGAGAAGGCAAGGTCACTCCACCTGCGATAGAAAAGAGCTCGTATTTCGATTTACAAAGCAGCCGCAGAAAGGAACGGTGTTCCCGTCTTCAGCGGTTCGCTGTTCAGTTTTTTCCCGTTCGGCAGGAAGAAATTATGAGTCAGAGAAGCGACATACTCCGGAGCACCTCCCGAAATTCCGCTCCATGAAAAACCTTCTCCAGGAACGAAGCGGAGTGTAACCGCGCCATATTGACCGGAACGGTTCGCAACGGAATCGCCATCATCCAGATAGAGCGTGAAAGAGGATGCCCTGTCTCCGGGATAAACGATCCAGTCGATCCGGCGGATTTCCTTAGCGTCGATGAACTGACGGAGGGGCTGAGTCGGAATCAGAGCGCCTTCGCGGATGAAAAGATGTCCGCCCCGGTTTTCCGGAATGGCGATTTTCCGGACTTCTCCACCCCCCTCGCAAACGGTTCCGGACCAGTAATCGTACCACTTTCCATCCGGCAGACGAATGTTGTCTTCACTGTAAACATCCGTCAGAATGGAGTCTCCGACCAGGAAAAGACTCATCTCTTCATAGGTCCAGTCCTGATCCGGGTATTCGAGACAGAGAGGCCGAAGAATCGCGCGTCCCGTTTGCGAGGATCGGTATGCAAGTGAATAATAGTACGGAATCAGTTTCATCCTCAGTTCCGAATAGAAGCGGAAGGCCTCATTGAGCGTATCGCCGAGGAAGCCGGGATATTTGAATCCAGCCCAGCTGTTCAGAAGCGCCCACGGAAGAAGAAAGCCCATGTGAATCCCCTGAATACTCTCGGCGTTCATGTCGCAAGTGGTGTAGGAGTGTCCGACGATGGCATCCTGCAGGAGTCCTGTCATGGATTGAACTCCGCCGCCGGTATCGCCCGCCCAGGTCCCGGGGAAACGCTGGAGTCCGGCCCATCCCGCGACGGAAATGCCGTAATAGCGTCTGCCGGTAAAAGCCTCGTATCCCTGATTCATCTGTTTGGAAGCAAGAAGAAATGCCAGATTGTGCATTTCATCATCGGTTTTGCCGTTGCCGTAGAGACGATCGGGAAATTCGTTGATAAGCCACGCCGGATCGAGTTTGAAAAAACGAGCGCCGTCTTCGACGAATTTTTTGAGATGCTCAAACCATGCCTGTTCACGGATTGTGTTCGTGTCCATATAGATGGGGGTGTGTCCGACGTTGGCATCGTCATGAGTCAATTCAATGCCGTCGAGGATCAGGTTTTCCTGTTCCGGTTCGTGTCTGCCGTTGTTGAGACGGCGCTCCTCCTCAAAGGTGAAATCCCATCGGGTGCAGAGCCAGAGCCCAAGTTCATATCCCATCCGGTTGAGAGCCTTGATCAGACTGGCAGGACCGCCGCGGAAGGGAGAATCGTTTTCACAGCCGCGGAATTTTTCCGCATTCCATTCCTTATCCGCCGTGCAGTCGTAGTAAGTCTGCATCCAGTTCGGCTCCAGACTGAGATTGTCGCAGGGAATCTGTTTCTGACGCATGGCATCGGCAATCAGGAGAATATCATGTCCTGTTGCCCGAGTGTGATAAAGCAGCCAGAGACCGAAACTCTTCATGGGAGGCAGCCCCGGACGACCGGTCAGCTGAGTATAACGATCAATCATCTCATCATAATTGCTGCCTGTGAAAAGATAGATATCAAGGAACTCCTTTTCCACGGCAAAGCGGGCGGTATCCGGAGAGGAAAAGGCAACATCGAACACCAGTCTGCGGGTCGTATTGAAGAAAATGCCGTACCCTCTGCTGCTCATATAAAAAGGAACGGGGACGTGTTTGACCGGATACTTCAGATAGAGCTGATCGTGCTGCCCGTTCAGAAGCAGACGCGTTCTGACCTGATCGCCGAATCCGATCAGTTTTTCCTGATCCCTCAGCTTCATTTCCAGCCGGAAGCCCTGATTCCGGAAAACCGTCGGCGCCGATGCAACACAGCCGGTGGCAAGGGATTCCGCCAGCAGAACGCCCTCCTTGCGAAGTTCGAACGTACCATTCTGATTGAGTTTCAGAGAGATTCCGCCGCTGGTTGTCAGCGTATCGTTTTCAGCAACGGCGCGAGCATCGGGCTCCAGAGCATGAATAAAGCCATAACGATTCAGCAGCGAATTCTGAAGTCCGTCAAGCCCTTCCGCCTGAAGATGAATGATTCCGTTGGCAAACGCCTCCGCGTGGAGTTTCAAGCCGTTTTCAATGGAGCGAATCAGCATTTTTATTCCCTTTTTATAAATTCATCCTGCATTGTATGAGATGTCCTGTACAGAATAGGATTGGATAATGATAGTTTCAATCCGATGTTTTTCAAGACCGGATTCATGAAAATCCGCAGATTTCTTGCCGTTCCAAATTCGAGGAAATCTCTTCCTCTTCCAGAGAGTTGCGACCGTTGAAAAATTCCTTTATTTTTACTTTTCCCCCGAACAGGGGGTTGACAAAAAATATCGAATGTTGTATAATATATTACAGATTGTAAAACCACAGGAACATTTGATAACTATTGTAAACAGGAGAAGCAAAAAAATGAATCCGGGCAGGCGAAATTTCACATTAATAGAGCTCTTAGTCGTGATTGCTATTATTGCGATTCTAGCGGGAATTCTTCTTCCTGCTCTGAATTCCGCAAGGGGGAAGGCTCGTCAGGTTTCATGTACCAGCTCCATGAAGCAGCTGGGGCTGGGTGGTTTGACTTATGCGTCTGACAGCGATGACCAATGGGTTCCGTTCGTGATGGCGATTCCTGAAAATGCCAACCATCGCTGGTTTCTGAATTCGCACTATCTGTCTCTGTTGGGAGTCAAACATCGCGGAGCGGAAGAGTTCCCGTGGGGGCTATCCTTCTGGCAGTCCTCGTTTCTCTGCCCGGAGACCAAAACACAGAATGTCCGTCTTGGGGGACAATTCAAGGATGCGGGCCAGACCTACGGGATGATGAATACAAGTTTCGATGTCGGGGTGAACTGCTACAAGCTGCCGAAAATCCGGAATTCATCACGGAAGATTATTTTTATGGAAGGTGTCGGAGGAGGCGAGTTGCCTCAGCTCTGGTCGGAAGACAAGTTTCTGCCGGCGACCTATCTTGCCTATGATTTTTCCAATCTGAATCCGTCAGAATATATTCTTGCTTATCGGCATCAGAACAATCTGGCGGCAAACGTCACATTCTTTGACGGGCATGTCGAGACCAAGACTTCCGCAACGCTGAATCCATATAATTCGACGAATATGTGGAGTACTGGGAATTTGAATATGAGACAATACATAGCGTACGATAATTGATCAATAGAAAGGAGTTTTGCATGAAACTGTTTTGTCTGACGGCATTATGTGCACTGGGAGTCTGTGTATCGGCAGCCGATGTGCATTATGCGAATCCGTTGAATCAGGCAGATTCGCTCAAGCATTGGTGGGTTGCTCCCGGAACCTCGGCGAAGGCTTTGCCGGGGAGCGGCATTGAAATCATTGCCTCAAAAGAAGCAAAAGGAAAGTTTCAAGGGGTTGTCCGCGGAATCCCGGCGGAACCGCTGCGGGGAAAATTCGTGAGAATCTCGATCGAAGCGAAGGCAGAAAATCTGCAACCCGTCGGAAACACAAAAACCGGCGGAAAATTCATGTTTACGGTTCAGACACCGAAGGAAACATTCTATCCTCAGGCCAATCCGCTCCTCGGCACCTACGACTGGAAAACCTATGCCATTGATTTCGATATTCCGCGCGATGCCAACAAGGTTGATTTCGGACTTGGAATCGAACATGCTTCCGGAAAAATTCTGTTCCGGAACCTCAAAGTGGAAGTTCTTGCATCGTCCCCGAAGATCGACGCTCACTATTTCAACCCTCTGAATCGGACAAATTCCCTGGAAAACTGGTGGGTTGCTCCGGGGACAAAAGCAAAAGCTCTGGTCGGAACCGGCATTGAGATTACCGCATCAAATGCGGCGAAAGGAAACTATCAGGGAGTGATCCGCGAGATTCCCGCAAAACCTCTTCAGGGGAAACGGGTTCGCGTTTCGGTTGAAGCAAAAGCCCAGGGACTGAACCCGGTCGGAGACACGAAAACCGGCGGAAAATTCATGTTTACGCTCCGTACGCCGAAAGAGACGTTCTATCCTCAGCAGAATCCCGAAACAGGAACCTATGACTGGAAAACGTTCTCCTTCGAATTCACGGTCCCGCGCGATTGCGATAAAGCCGATTTCGTACTGGGAACCGAACGAGCAAGCGGAACAATTCTGTTCCGGAATCTCAAAGTGGAAATTCTTGATACCCTGCTGGACCTCTCCTCACTGATGAACATGGGGTATGCCGATCCGAAAGCCGGTGACGGCAAGGGCGGATGGTCCGATCAGGGACCCGACAACGATGCCCGGAAATTCGTATTCACCCAGAAGCGCTATGCCAATGTTCCGTTCAAAGCGGTCGATCCGGCAAAAAACAACGGAAAAAGCGTGATGGTGTTCAAGTCCAGCAATTTCATGAATGGACTTCCGGAAGCAGTGCTGGATCTGAACGGAATCTCCGCTGATGGACGTTATCTCTATCTTCTTCATACACTTACCTACGGATCAAAGGATGTAGTCGGAACCATTGAAGTAACCGGAAAAAATGGAAAGAAACAGGCGATTGAGGTCAAAGGCGGACGTGACGTCAACGACTGGTGGCTGGCTAAGCCGGGAACAAATGCACATCCGGCATCTGTCTGGACCAATGCAAGCGGCGGAATCGTCGGGGTGTTTGCATCGGTATTTCCGCTGAAGCCGGAAATCGGAGTGATTCGTTCCATCCGTTTTGTTCCCCGTTCCGAAACGTCCGTCTGGATCGTATTGGCGGCAACCCTTTCCTTCAATGCCTACGAGTTCCCAAAAGCGGAAATTGAGACCATGCAGGAAAATGCCGTCTGGAAAAATTTTCCTTTCCCGAAGTTGTTTGGTGTCATTCCCGGTTCAGCTCTTGATCTCGGGGGTGCAAATCGGGAACCGGCAGGGACATTCGGCCGCGTGATCGTCAACAAGGACGGTAAATTTGCATTTGAAAAGAATCCGGGAAAGCCGGTCCGCTTCTTTTCAGCCCTTTTCCCGAATACTTTTATTCAGCCGAACAGCAGCGCGGGAAAACGGGTCTACTATGATTTTCTGTATTCCAAATCCCCCAAGGATCATAAAAACCGAATCCGCGACATGGTCCTCACGTTCCGTCACAAGGGCTACAATATGCTGCGCATGCACATGATCGAAGGGGAACTCGCGGAGCAGAAGGGACTTGACTTCCCCGAGGATGTCTTCGACAATTTCTTCTACGCGATCAAATGTATGAAAGACAACGGCATTTATCTGAATCTTGACGTTGCAGCCAGTCACCTCGGTTACTACCCCGGCATCACCTGGGCGGACTGGACCTGGCGCAAAGATCACAAGGATGCTAAAAAATTCATCTATTTCGATCAGGATATCAAGGAAAACTGGAAAGCCGGAGCGCGCAAAGTTCTCCTGACCGTGAATCCTTACACAAAAATGCGTCTGATCGACGATCCTGTTCTGGTCTGTCTTGTCGGCTTCAACGAACAGGAGTTTATTTTCAGCACCTCGAAAGAGATTCCGCAGGCAATGCCGCGCTGGAAAGAGTTCCTCCGGAAAAAATACGGAACCATTGCAAAACTCAAAACCGCGTGGAATGTTAACAACAACTGGAAAAACTTTGATGACCTTCCCGTTTTCCGCGGTTCCGATATGATGGAAACAACTCCCCGCGGACGCGATTCCTATGAATTTACCCGCATGATGGAACGCGAAATCTTCGATTTCTACCACTCCTATCTGCGGGAAATCGGCTGGAAGGGACCGGTCACGAACTTCAATATGGGGAAATCCATCCAGTATGTGATGGCGCGGGAACCGGCCGAGTTCATCGCGATGAACTCTTACCATGCGCATCCGAGCAATTATATTCAGCCCGGATCGACGATCGACCAGAGCAGTTCCATCGCCAGTTCTGCAAATGTCGCCCGCGGGTTCTATGCGTACCAGATGCCCGGCAAACCCTATGTCATCACGGAACACGGTCATGTTTTCTGGAACCGCTACCGCTATGAGCAGGCGTTTGTGACCGATGGTTATGGAGCGCTTCAGGGGGTTGATGGAATCACCTCGTTTATCAGTCAGGTGTATGCGCCGCACGGATCAAAACTTCATCCGTTCGGAGGAACGCACGATCCCATCATGTACGCCAGCGAATTCCTTGCCTATTTCATCTATGCCAGAGGGGATGTGAAAGAAGGAAATCTGGCATTCCGCGTGGTTCTGGACGAACCGGAAGTGCTGGAAAACTATGCCTATCGCTGGGGACTCGGTTCCGAGCAGACGCGTCTTCTGCTCCTCGGCCGCTTCTCCGTGGAAAATTCCAAAGATGGAAAAGCAGTCTTTCCCGCCCGCAAAAACGAGCTGATGCTCAAACGGACCGGCGGCAGCGCGGTTCTGGTATCGGCACTTGGAACTGCCGGATTCTCCAGTATCATCGACGGAGGAAAATCCGTCTTCGACCTGGGTGCCCTGGTGCGGGATCTGAAGAAACGCGGTCTGATCCCGGCATCCAACCGGACCAATGCTTCGGATGAAATCTTCGAAAGTACCACCGGCGAACTGCTTCTTAATGCAAAGAAGTCCTTCATGAGCATCAATACGAAGCGCCTTCAGGGCATCTGCGCTCTGGCGGGAACCACGGTGAAACTGCCCTCGTTTGAAATCAAGGAGATGAGCCGGAACGGAAATCTCGCGGTTGTATCAATCGACAATGCGCCTGATCTGGAAAGCTCGAAGCATCTGATGGTTGTCTATGCCACCGACGCGCTGAATACCGGCATGGTTTTCAACGATTCCACCCGCCGCGTGATGCAGAAGCTTGGAAAAACGCCGATCCTCTATGAGACGGGTGTCTTTTCCGTTGCTGTCAGGAACAAAAATGCGGCAAAGATGAAGGCGTATGCTGTCAACCTCAACGGAAAACGGCAGGGAGAAATTCCCGTAACGGCAAAAGATGGAGTTCTCCATCTTCACGTTGATACGGCAAAATTGCCCGGAGGTCCGGCAGTCTTTTTCGAACTCGCGGAAAAATAAGATTTAAACTTGCAAAATCAAATCCCTGTTTTATCTTATCGCGATACTAAGAAAAAAAGTGTTTTGTGGGAATCAGAAAGATCATGGCAGAACGAACAGCCTTTTCAGCAGAATATATGAAGATCCGGCGCTATGTGCTGAACCGGATACATCGTGCAGGTGGAAAAGCTCTTCAGCTGCCGACAGCCCAGGAACTGGCAAAGCAGTTCGGGTGCAGCCGGCCCACCGTCAGCAAGGCGATGAAAACATTGACCGATGACGGTTATGTCATCGGCCGTCCCGGAATCGGTTCGTTCATCAACCCCAACATTGAAGGAAATCAGAAGGGGGGAAACATGGACGGGATGCCGATCATCGGCATCATTTTCGGCGATGGAATGGTTGTACATTACGAGATCTTTTTCGGAGCGGTGCTTGCTCAGGTACTCGAAGAGGTGATTCACCGCCCTGCGGTTCTGCACATCATCAACCTGACTTCGACAAATCACGAGAAGATTGTAAAGGAAATTCTAGCGGAAGACCTGGACGGTCTGATCTGGGAGGGACCGTCTGTCGAGACGAAAACGCTTCTTTCCCTTCGCCGCCACGGTCTGCCTCTTGTCGTCATGAAGAGTGAGCCGCTTCCCGGGTGCGACTGTGTCTATTTTGACATGGATGCACTCGGGACGGAAATCGCAAAACGGCTCCTGGCGGAAAAACGCCGGAATGTCGTTTTTCTTGCAGACCGCAAGCCGTGGAATGCAGCCCGCGATTCTCTCCTGCGGACCTTTGCAGAAGCGGGACAGCCCCTCAACGAAAAACTCTTCCTCCCCGGATGCGAAAGCAGTCTGGCACGACTGAAGGAATTTCTGGAACTGGGTGTTCCCGTGGATGCCGTGGTCAATCCGCTGTTTCTGGTAAACAAAATTCTGAATATCTTCGATTCGCTGGGAATTGACCGCGGAGAAAAATGCCGTCTGATCAACAACGGAATCTACCGGGAAAACATTCCGGTCCCCGGCGGCTGGTCATACGATCCGCCGATCCGGAACTATGCCGCAGCTGCTGTGGAGAGAGTGTTCAAGCTGATCCATGACAAAACACTTCCTCCGGAACAGATTCCTGTTGCGGTTCCGGTCCGTAACAGCTGAATCCGACTGTCTCGGCTGGGCTCTCCTGCGGAGCCCCTCTCTTGTTTCGTTCAAAGAATTCTCTGAACGCCGATAACGACACCTTTCAGAGGAATCTCCTTAAGGGACCGTTCTTCCGTTTTTCCACTGCCATCAATGAGGGAAAGACGGTCGTTTTCAATCTCCATGCAGCTTTTCAAGATGGATTCTCCGTTTTCCACGGTAACGAGAATATCTCCTTTTTTCACAGAATCAGGATGCCGTTTCACGATAGCGATATCTCCATCCAGAATCCCGAATTCTTTCATTCCACTGCCGTGAACACGGAATGCGTACAGATTGTGAGAATCTGTATGAAGAGTCTTTTCAAAAAGGGTGGAATCGCAGTAAAACTCTTTCTGGATTCCGGAACAGAAAGCAGAATCATCCTCCCATTCATCATAGACCGGTATTGCCCGGAGTCCCGCCGGATGACGCGATTTCCGCTTCACTCCTGTCAAGGCGATGCTCCGGGCTTTGGAGCTCCTGCTGATGCAGTTTTTCTTCTGAAGCGCTCTGAGATGGGCAAAAACTGTTGATGTTTTGATTTTGAAATGATCGGCAATCTCATAGACAGTCGGCGGCATGCCTTCTTCAGAGATGAAATGTTCGATATAGACGAGAATATCGTGCTGTTTTGCAGTCAATCCTTTCATGACAAGCTTCCCCCCTTGACTTGAATTCTGTCTCCCTTCCCGTCGCTTTGAACTTCGGCAGGGCCCCCGGAACGTTTTCTGTAAACTAAATTAAACCAGAATTTACAACTTGCAAGTGAAATTTCAAAAAAAAATGATTTTTTTACAAAAAAGCAGAGTCTGCCGGAATGTTAAAAGAAAAAACAGCTGAACTTTCCGATCCGGCAGCTGAAGCGTTTTTGAAAAAGAAAAAAGCGATCAGCCTTGTCTGATGAGAAGGAAAGTCGAACATATTTTTACGGGAAATTACACCTTTCCCTCCCGAACGCCGCAGAGCGGCGGGGATGGAAAGGCGGTAGAGATTTCAGAGTCCGACATCAGCAAAATGGAGAGGGAATCCAAGTTTTCGCAGTTCAGCCTGGAGGGTCTGGACGTTCAGATCTGGCGGCTCGACATTTTCGTCGATAGAGAGAGCCGCAGCGAGTCCGGCGACCTGTCCGGTCATAGCGGCGGAAGGGATGACCCGGGTAACTTCCCATGCGTCGCCGCTTGCGGAGGAGCAGCGCCCGGCAGCAAGCAGTCCGCCGAGATGGTTTTCCGGATAGAGCGTCCGATATGGGATTTCCCAGACAAATCCGGCTTTTCTCCAGTCGGCAAGCAATCCGACGGAGTCGTCAAAGGGAGTTGCGTGTTCCTTGTCCTTGAGCACATATTCGCCTTTGATGCAATGGATTTTACGGAACTGCGGCATCACAGGAAGTTTCAAGGGAAAATTCGACTTGCGGTCATACTTGCCGGATTCATAGTTTGACAGATAATGTTCCCGGAGACAGTTCCGCGTATGCAGAACAAATTCCGACACTTTTTTTCCGGAAATTCCGCGATAGGGCGCATTGCGCAAACATTCCCGGGAGAGTCCGGCACGTGCAAGCTCTCGGTCGGTCATGCTGGTTTCTCCGTTTGCCCATGCTCCACCAAAACACATGGAGATTCCCCTGCTGAGATTCCGCCCTCCCGGATCGGCGTCATGACGGTATTCCAGCGACCAGATGGACAGATAATTGTCGGCATCAAGGCACGGTACGCCGGCACGACGGGATAGAATGGAGCTGCCGCTGGCATCCACAAAACGTTTTGCATGGATAACGCCTCGTCCGCTTTCATTTTCCACGATGGCCCCGGTCAGTCGGTTTCCATTTACTTCTGCTCCGCAGACAAGGGTATCAAACCAGAGATCAATTCCTGCCTCCTGAACAGCTTCATCAAGAGCAAGCATGAATGATGCGGGAGAAAAGATACAGCGGAAACGGTCTTCTTCTCTGGCATTTTTGCCTTGCTGCCAGTGTTCCGGAATGTCGCCTGGTCCGTATTGGATACTTCTGCGGATGAGTTCCTCGGAAATACCGAATGTAACCTGATGCCCATTGCCGTCGCAGAGCGGCAGATAGATATAGACGAGTCCGCTGGTGGCAAGTCCTCCAAGCAGAATCGTCTTTTCCACGAGAACCGTTTTCTTTCCCGACCGTGCCGCCTGCAAAGCTGCAGCGACCCCCGCAATTCCGCCGCCAATGACGGCGACATCATACTTCACGTCAAAATCCATATTCACCCCTTTTTGTCCTATCCGGCTGTTACGCCAGAATAGGTTTTGTTTCAAGTTTGATCTCTGCAGAGAGTTCCGGCAGATTCCGGAGCAACTGGAGGACCGCTTCCACCTCCGGCATCTCCGGAGGAGTCCATCCCCAGGTCAGAGCTCCGAGGAGATGTCCGTCAGCAAAGACTGGCACTCCGATCCGGGCGAACTCCGGGTTGTCCATCGGATGCAGAGAATAACCGTTTCTACGGCAGAATTCCACCGCTTTCCAAAGTCGTTCCTCCGATCCCCAGCAGGGGCCGAATTCCGGAGCATTTCGATTTCGCTCCAACAGCTGCAGCTGATCTTTTTCCGGCAGAAAACTGAAAAAAACAATTCCCGCCACAGTATCAAACAGATGGAAATCATATCGGCCGAACTTCAACTGTTTTTCCCGCAATCCCTTGTGGGCAATTCCTTCCATGCGGTAGTCTCGGATTACGGAAAAGGCAATCGTATGCTCCCGTGGATATGCTGCAAGGTCCACGGCAAGACGCTTCAACTGTCGGATATAGGCGGAACGTAAACGGCAGGCATTCAGCACTCCGAGCTGCCGTCCCGGAAAAAGAATGTTCTCCGCATCCTTTTCCAAAAGACCACATGCCTCCAGACTGATGACAAGATTGTAGACCGTGGTATATTTCAACCCGACCGCAGCTGCAACTTCACTCAAAGTCGCTCCTTCCGGATGATCCGAAACGCACTCCAGAATCTCCGCACATCGTCTTACCGATTGTACCATGTATCCGCATCCCTGTTTCACGTTCCTTCGGGAAAAGATTCCTGTGCATTTCCCGGACCAGGAACCCGATCAGTCCGCATTCCAGAAGCGAACCGGGCCCATTTTTCATCAATAATAAAAAAATATCACATCTATTTTGAAATATACTTCTTCATCATTGAAAATTCAAGAAAAGAGGAAAAAGTCATCCTGCTTTTTTCATCCGTTTTCCTGATTTTTCTGGAAAAAGGGGTTGACAAAAACAGATTTTACGTTATAATATTATTACGTAAATAAAGAATTAAAGTATTTTATTTAAGGATAAATATGTATAAAAAAATACTTTTAACCCAGCCGATCAAGCGGTATCTCCACCGAATCGTCGACAAGGCGGGAAAAACTCCGCAGCGCTTGCCTCTTGAACAGGAACTGATGGATTTGTTCAAAATCAGCAGAATTACGGTCCGCCGGGCTCTGGAAGAATTGGAGGAAGAAGGATTTGCCATCCGGCTGGAAAAAAGGAAAGGGCTGTTCACGAATCCGAAACATTCTCTCAATCTGCAATATATCATTGGAGTGGTGGCGCATGGCCGTCAGTCGTACTTTCACAGCAACTATTCCTCTCTGATCGCCGCGGGGTTCTCTCTGGAAATGGGAAACGTCCGATACCAGCAGGAAATGCTGACTCTGCCCGACGAAATGGATGAAAACTTTGCAGCAACTCTCAAGGAGACTCTTCTGGACGCCTTGCTGTGGATCATTCCGGACGACAGGGATATTCCCGTCATCAACCAGATGCTGCTCAAGCAGTATCCTGTGATATCGGTGCTCTCGCCCTACGTGGACACAGACCCGCTTCCCACCGGAAATTTCATCCGTTTTGATTTTGCTCAAAAAGGAGCCGCCTGGGCGAAATTCTTTCTTGACAGGAACCTGAGAAATCCGCTCTACTGCGGAGGGACAAGAGAGCGGATGGAAGGCTTCCGGAAAATGTTCGAAAAACATGGAATTCTCATTCCGGAAAGCCATGTCATCCCGGAACAGGAGAACATGGCGGATGTTCTGGAGAAACTGTTCCGGAACGAACCGGCGATCGACGGACTTGTCGCAGACGGAACTGTATACACTCCGGTTCTGGAATTTCTGAAAAGGAACCCGGATCGGAAAAATCTGCCGGTACTGTTTGATGGAGATTCACTTGCGCAGCAACTCCGCTTTGCCAATCCGGCTTTGAACATTCACTCCATCGAAACGACGTATTATCAGACCGGAGTCAAAGCGGGACGAACCGCCGCAAAAACTCTGCTGAACTGTTTTCAAAATCACGGACAACCTCAACCGGGGAGAATCATCAAATGGTTTTAAGATCAGAATCGGGAGCCCATTCCGGCAGAAACATTCAAATGTTCACAATGATTGAACTTCTGATTGTAATTGCAATTTTAGCTATTCTTATTTCAATACTGCTTCCTGCGCTCAATCAGGCACGGGAATCCGCAAGACGGATTCAATGTATTTCGCAGATGAAACAGATCGGAATCGGTCTCGGAATGTATGCAGGAGACTCAAACGGCAACATCGCCGTTCAGAAGGCCAATGCACTTGCGAATTATTCCGATCCGCTGGATGACAAATACGGGGTGGCGCGTCTTGCCGTCCATCATTATCTGGGACCGAAACAAAAGATCAGCCCGGCATTGCTGCTTCACGGATATCCAGTCATCTGGTGTCCGTCATTCACCCGGCACTCCTCCAGTTATTCGCAGGCATGTTACACGCCCTATCCGCTCACCGACGCTGCCGGACAATACGGTTTTCTCGGTTCTTACAGCGAACGGAGTACAGAGCTGCGCCCTCTTCTGAACTCAAAAATCAAGCGAGGAGCCTCACAGATCCTGTACAGTTGTTTTCTGTTCGGAGGCACGCTGAACAAAGGGCCTCTGCATAAAGGATTCAACAACGAGCTTTTTGCCGATGGCCACGCCGAGTCGATCAAAGATACGGGAAACGAAGTTGCATTGAAATCGCAGACCTATAATTACGAGGGATTGATCGTGTTTTTCAAAATTATCAACAGGCAGAAAGGAATCGTGCCGGAATATTGACTTTCCGGCAATGAAACAAAAGAAAAAGGAGAGAATATGATCCTGAACATGCTGCGGAATTTGGTTCTGATCGGTGCAGTTTCTTTTACTTTGAGTTTAGCCGCGGATGGGAAAGAGGAGGAACCTTCCTATCTCCGACAGCTCGGACAGCAGGCGAACAGGGAAAGGAAATTCAAGGAGGCGATCTCCTGCGCGGACCGCCTTCTTGCCCGCCCGGACCTGGATGAATACAACCGGATTGAAGCACATCTGATCCGGGGAATCGCGCTGAAAAACCTGAACAGGAAAAAAGAGGCGGTCGAAGAGATGAACCGGATTCTTGACCGAACCTATCCGAAGCAGCCCTCCTCCCACCAGATGGCTCCAATTGGAAATTTTATCGCAGGCCTGGAAGAGATTTCTCTTCAGGAGAAATTTCTGCTGTTTTTCGAACGCTGTCCTGAAAAAGCGGAATATCAGAAACCCTTGCAGAAGAACTGGAAAAACGCTCTGAATGTTCAGTATCTCCGGAAAGGAACCGCCGCTCTGGATGCGAAAAGAACCTCAGAAGCCATTGAAACGCTTCAAAAAGCGCTGAAGCTCAGCGTCAGCGAGAACAACTATTTTTATTATGGTCTGGCCTGTCTTCAGGGAAAGAAATATCAGGAAGCGGACCGCTGTGCGGAGAATCTTTCGGCGCTGAAAAAAAAGCGCAGTTCCGTCATTCTGAAATCGCAGGCGCTCTTCGGACTCGGGAGAAAAGAGGAAGGAAGGAAATTGCTCCGCGATTATCTGGAATCCGATGAAGAAGAATACATTCCGCCGTATCAATGCGGACTGATGGGGGATGCAGCCTTTTTCATGAAGGATCCGAAATCGCTGGAACTTGTCATCCGCCGTTTGAGAGAGAATCCCTCCATTCCCGCCTATCTGGAACAGAAGATCGCATTGTGGCAGAAATGGATGAAACCATGACAAATCACACAGGAACCATCACCCATAGACGGAGGAGACTTTTATGAACCGGCAAAATGCAGCACTTCTTTTGCTTCTGCTAGGAACCCTTCCGGGAATTCTTGCTGGCGTGGAAGATGGGAAAACGATCAGAACGACCGCTTATTCGCTGCAGCGATCCGAAAATCCGGCGAAGGATTTCATCAGCAGCGATCCATGTCTGAATGTTGTCTGGGAACCGGAGAAAAAGGGAGGCAGGGGAACTCTTGTCATCCGAATCCGGAAAGATGGGAAAAAGAAAAACTGGCTGGGATGTGAAATAAAGGGACCGATGCTGAAACAGGAACCGTCAAACGCCTTCATCTCCCGCAGAGAACTTCATGTAAACGCAACGCTTGAAGTTTCCGGGAATCTGGCGCCCCATGGATTCCGGATCTCCTATCTGGACAAAACCGGAAAAGGCGCAAGTTCCTGGGATGAGCAGAAACAGGGCTATCACTGCATGTTCGGCATAGGAGCGAATCCGGGAAAATTTTCCCGGAAAACAACGGAATCGCAATTTGGAACCGTGAACAATCCCTCCTGCGGAAACGGATTTCTCCGGCTGTTTGTCGATCCGGCACGGGGGCCTGCTGAAATCCGCATCTCCGATCTGGAAATTACGGAAGCGGCAACTTACAGTCATAAAATAATCACGCCGCGATACGATGGAATCACGTTTTCCGATTCCGCAGTGATCCGGATTGAGCCGTTCCGTTTCCGTGAAGTGAGCGGAGGAGTCGTCACTGCATTCGACGAGGAGAACAAAGCCGCTCATCAGATGAAAATCCCTGTCGGCCGGGAATCGTTTGAATTCCGGATCCCGGATCGCGGCTTTTATGTTGTTCAAGTGGACGCACGGTATCAGGACGGCCGACTCATCTCAAGCAGAATGAACACGGTGACAGCGGGGCCGAAAATCCCGGAAGAGCTCCGGAAGCGTTCCCGCTTCGGCTGTACCGGAGTTTATCTGCCCTCCGCATGGTCCATGGAACACGGCTTTTACGTTACAACGTGCGGCTGGAACAACGAGTTGAACTCCATGGTCCGGGAAGGAAGGAGCGGAGTTCTGGAGTACACGGGAAAACCGTCCCGGACCTTCGGAGGCGGTCTCTGGGGCGCCTACGATAAACGCTGGCCGGATTTCAACCGGGACTCGATGCTGCATTTTGCTCATTTCTATGCGAATTATCCGGATTGCGTCATGAAACCGGAACACCGGGGGATCGCGGCAAAAACACATGAACAGTATCCGCCGGATTTTGCCAAACTTCGGGAAGCGGTCCGCATCTGGGCAAAGCACAGCAGGATGATGCCCCAGTGCGTAGTGGTTCGAAATGAACCCAATGCCGGATGGAAGGGTTCCAGGGAGGAACTGGCAAAACTGCACAATGTTGTCGCGGAAGCGGTGAAATCGGTCCGCCCGGAAGTTAAACTCGGAGGACCGTGCCTCTATAATATCGACATGCCTCTGTTCAAAGAACTGGTCAAGCTCGGGATTCTGGAAAATCTGGATTACCTGATCATGCACGCCTACGTCTACAGTACGGCCCCGGAACAGGAATTTATACAGAAAGTCATTGAATTGCAGGAGTTTATGAAGACAACCAAATATCATAATCTCCCGCTTGTCATCACAGAATTCGGATGGTGCGGAGAACCGGGTGACTGGCAGAAGCCGATTCCTCAGCTTCTTCGTGCGCAATACACGTCGCGGGCACATATTCTGCTGACTGCACGGAATGTTCAGGGGCTCGTTCTCTTTGCCGGTCTTTTCAAACCGAATGGAGGCGATCACGATCTCGGCTATTCGATGGTAAAACCGGACCATACTCCGTTTCCTGTTTACGGAGCAATGGCGACGATCCTCCGGGAACTGACCGCAGTGAGAGAGGGAGGCACGATTCTCCCGCTGGCTCCGGGAGTCTTCGGCGCGGTGTTCAAACGGAACGGCAGCACCATTTCCGCCTTCTGGACGGAGGATAAGACCGTGAGTTCCCTTGTCATGAAGCACGTGCCCAACTATGTTCGGAAAATGATGGGAACTCTTCTGAAGCCGGAACGGGAACTGTCGCTCGGACCGAGTCCCGTTTTTGCAGAATTTCCGGGAACGGCGCTCGCCGGAATCCGGCTGACTCCAGTCAAGCCGATTCTTCCGGGGGAGACCATCTCCGTTCCGGGTATGGAAGATCGTCTTCTGACGCCCTGGACGGAACAGACTTCTCCGACAACAATCCGGCTCAGGAACAACGCGCCGGTCGGAATGTATACCATTCCGGTACAGCAGAATGGAGAGTGGATCGGTTACCGCTTCGAAGTGGTCCGCCTGTTTTCCCTCTCCCTCCGGGATGTTGTCTGGAACGGAAAACCGGAGGAAAAACCAGCCTTGAAGTTTTCCTCCGTTTCCCGCGCAGGAAAAACGCTTCCTGTGGAAATGGAGTTAAGGCTTGATGACGGAAGATCGGTGAAGCGGAAATTGCAGCATCCTCCCGGGAAGTTCGAATTCCTTCTGGAAATTCCGAATTCGGAAAACGGGAAACGATGTCTTGGCACGCTGGTCCTTCGTTCAGAGACTCCGTTTTCTGAAACATCCTGTCAGGTGGACCGGACTCCTCTGGCGATTCCATTTTTCCGGAACGGAGCGGGCGAGAAGGAATGGAAAAAGGTGTCGGGGATTCCGCTGCACCAGTTCATCCGGAAGGGGGAAATGGCACCGAAAGACCTTTCACCGCTCAAAGCAGAGCTGCGGATCTGCGCCGACCCAGGAGCTTTGAAAATGAAAGTGGATGTCAAAGACGAGGTCTTTCTTCAAACTCGCCGTGGAGTTGGAATCTGGAAGGAAGACTCCATACAGGCAGCTTTTGACATCAATGCCGACGACCCCTGGGAAATTAATAACTTTTATGCAGGATACAATGGCCATCGCGTCGTGGAATACGGGTTTGCAAAAACCCCCGGCAAAGATGCGGTCCAGTGTTTCCGCTGGTTGTCTTACATGTACAAGGAAAATTTGCCGATCGGTCCCGTACCGGAATTGGCAGCGCTTTGCCGGATTTCGCGCAATGACATGACAAAAACGACCCATTATGATCTCGTCATTCCCTGGAAATACCTGGGGTTCGGGAACAAACTTCCGGACCGGTCCAGAAGAATCGGTATTTCAATCCTCATCAACGATGCGAACAGAAAAGGAGAGCGACGCTACCTTCCCTATCAGTTTGGCATCGCACCGCAGAAAATCATTGAAAAATTCGAACGGGCACGGTTTTACGAGCCATAACGCTCTCGGAACTCTCCTTCGGATCTCATCGCCTGATTGAAAAAAAAACTCTTTCCAACGGGAAACGCTGCATCCGGGATTCTGTGAGAGCAGTCAGGGTTCAGAAAAAGCAGGGGGGGATAATGCGTTTTCAATCGCGAAAAGGGAGCAGGAATCCTGTCTGCATCCCGCAAAAAGGGGAACCGGCCATTCGGAAAAATCACGATTTCTCTATCTTTCGATTTGCTATTAAATTGAACATATGCTATACTTAAATAAGGATCGAACAGTATGGCGAATATTCTGAAATATGCGTTTCTCTATGACACCCTGCGCGGGCGGATTCTATCCGGAGAGTATGCCGGAGAACGCTCACTGCCGCGGGAGGTAGATCTTGCACGGGAGTTTGGTGTAGCGAGGAATACATTGCGCCGGGCTCTGGGCGAACTGGAAAAAGAAGGACTGATCCACCGGGTAAAAAGCAGAGGGACTTTTGTCAGGAGAAAAAAAACGGGACAGGCGAACTATCTTCTGATTCTGAATGATGGCGGAGGAATTGAGAATCCATACCAGTATATTGTCCCGTATCTGCAGACCGCAGCGGAACTGAGCGGCATCGGACTGGAAATCAGCTGCCGGCGTTTTCTGGAGTCTCTTCCGCCGGATCGTGGTGCATCGACACTGCTGGAGTCAGGGGTCAGCGGAGCGATCGTCCTTGCAAACAATATGAGGAAAACGGATCCTCTGTATGGGATTCTGAAAACAACAAGGCTGCCGGTTCTGCTCCCGCACGGGGCGAAATGGGATCATGAAATGACGGGATTCGCGGTACTCCGGATTGATTTTGCCAGAAGTCTGGAGGATGCTTTTCAGTATTTATCAGGATTGGGGCATCGACGGATTGCCGTTCTTGCAAAGGAAAGCGCGGAACATGGCTCTCTTTGGAATCAAGATCTTCTGTGTGAAGGACTTCTGCATGACAAAAATGATTTTATTGCAGTTCGGGACTACAGTTTAAATGCCTACTTTGCAATGCTGCGGAAACTGGGGCTTTCCGACGATCCGCATCTGCTCCAGTTTTCCCGTGGAACTCCGCTGGAGATCCGGCGGAATGTGGATACTCTGCTGAACCTGCCGGAACCTCCGACCGCGCTGATCGGATTTTCGGATTTTTATGCAATGTATGCCATGCAGGAATTAAAACTGCGCGGCATCCGCATTCCGGAGGAAATTTCAGTTCTCGGATTATGCGGTTATCCGGGTGGAGCGTACCTCACGCCGACTCTGACAACGATCAGTTACAATTATGAAAAAATCGGCTGGATGTGTCTGGAACTTATGCCTGAACTGATCCGTATCGCAAGAGAAGGAGGCGAGATGCCCGATGTCATCATGGAGCATCGTCTGATTGAGCGGAAAAGCACCACGTTTCGAACAAGATGAATCTTTTTTAAGAAAAACAACGATAGGAAATCAAAATGTGGAAAAAAAAGTTTGATGGAGCGGAACTCTCTTTTGAAGAAAACGGCAATTTTCAGCTTTGTCTGGATGAGTTCTCTCTGGTGGGCAACCGGATTCAAATCCGTTACGCTGGAATGGAAGCGGCATTACACTGGGATAAGTGCGCTGAGGAGGATCGTGCCATCCGTTTTCACGGGAAGGAAACGCGTGGAGAATGGAGGTTGGAATTTTATGCAGGAAGAGACCGGGAAATTTTTCTGAAATTGCATGGAGAGTTGAAACAGCCGGAACCGCATCTGACGGTCATCCTTCTCAATTTTCACGATCTTGAGGCTGATCATCTGCTGGGACAGGGGATTTCCATGGGGCACTGCACCTCTCTGCTTTTTCCTCTGAAGGAAAATAAAACTTTTACAAGTTATTATCAGACAATGATTACAAGAGAGCAGAAAACGCTTCAGATCGCGTTTCCACTTGTGGAGAAGCAGGTGCTGAAGCTCGATGGTTCCGCCTGCGGGAAATCTCTCTGCGACTGCTCTGTCAACACGGAAATATCCTTTTATGACGGTGTTTCGATTGATTTGGATCCTGTCCAGCTCCGAGTTTCCACGAATCCGTTTGCCATGATGACGGAATGGGCGGATGCCCAGCAGAAACCGGAAACGCTTCCTGATCCGGCTCCCGGCTGGAACTCCTGGGACTATTATCGTTGGACGATTACGGAACAGGAGGTCCTGGAAAATGCCGAATTCATTGCTCGGGATCCTGTTTTAAGGAAACATGTCAAGCGGATCATTGTGGACGATGGCTGGCAGTACTGCTACGGGGAATGGGACGCGAACTCTCTCTTTCCCAGCGGAATGGAATTTCTGGCGAAGGAGTTGATCCGGATGGGCTTCGAACCAGGCCTCTGGTTTGCCCCATCAATCGTAGAACCCCAAGCGCGGATTGCGCAAGTTGGATATGACATGCTCGCCTGTGGTGACAACGGCTATCCTTGCCTCTGCTATGAATGTATGCGTCGTGTCGGATTTGTTCTGGACCCGACGCAGGAAACGGTGCAAAAACATCTTTACAATCTTTTTTCCCGTTATTCATCAATGGGTTACAAACATTTCAAACTGGATTTTCTTGCAGCAACGCTGAAAGCCTCGCAGTTCAAGGACCGGCTGGTATCCCACAGTGCGATCATGGAAAAACTGCTGACGCCGATCAGAAAAGCGACACGGGGACACGCTCAGCTTCTCGGCTGCAACTATCTGTATCTGGGAGGAACCGGTGTCGTCGATTCTGTCCGAGTCGGCGGAGACATTCATGCGACATGGCATGGAATTACCGAAAATGTCATTTCCGTTGCAGCACGCTTCTGGGCGAACAAGAGGCTCTGGCTGAACGATCCGGATTTTGCAGTCTGTCGTTCTCTCGATACCGGAAGTGATCCTGATCTTACACGTCTGCTTTGTTGTCTTGTGTTCAACATGCCGCACGATCAAGAAATCGGAGACCACGCCAGAACGCTGGTAGATGTTTACCGCCCTCAGTCTGAAATTCTGCTCAGCCTTGTACTGATGGCTGCAGGAGCAGTGAATCTTTCTGACAAGATGACTCGTCTGGCGCCTGCTGACATAGAGATGGCACGTCGTGTTGTTTCCGCGGAATCCGGCGAAACAGGTATACCGCTGGACCTCTTCCGGAGTGAACGCCCGTCCTATTGGCACCAGAAACTGAAAAATGGACACCGCGTTCTACTGATCAACTGGAGCGATGAACCGGCAATCCGGGAATTGCCTCTCACGCCTCTGGGAATCACAGCATCTTCCGCAACGAACTTCTGGACCGACGAGATTGTTTCCGTGGAACACAACTGTTTCCGTGCCGAGCTTGCCCCGCGTACTTGTCTGCTGGGAGTGTTTCAGCGCTGATCAACGGTGAATATTTCCCGTTGGATTCAGAGTTTCCCGCAACGCTCGGCACCGGAGAAAAGCATATCCCGGATGGAGTGTTCCAGAGAAATGAACTGCTTCAGCCCGAAGGATTTAGCTTTTGAGACATCAGGCACGTAACGATCTAAGGCAAGACCGTTCCATTCCTTTTGCACAAGAACAGGATGGACGGTCCCGGAAATTCTTCTTATCATCTCTGCCAATTCCCGGATCGTAACCGGGCGATCAGAACCGACATTGAAGATTTCCCGATCAGGAGCGTTCAGCAGGAGAGCAAGAAGCCAGCGGACAAGATCCCTGCTGTCAAGATAACTCCGTATGGTTGTTCCATCGCCCTTGACGAGAATCGGACGCTTTGCCAGTACATCAGCAACAAAATTCCCGATTGCATAATGTCTGTTCAAAGGAAGATAAGTCCCACTGAATGCAAAACACCTTGCAATGCAACAAGTTGTATCTGAATTCAAGCAATCGTTTTCTGCAATCAGTTTTCCTTTTCCATAGACATTCCCCGGAATACCCCGGTAAGTTTCAGGGAGGAAGGGAATTGTCTCCGGCTGCGGTCCATAGACAGCTCCGGAGCTGAGAAAGAGAAGACGTGCTGTTGGAAAACGGCTGGCGAAGTCCAGCAGACGGCGGGTTCCGTCGACAATGACACTGTACATTTCCTCCGGCTGCTCGCGAATCATAACCGCATCGGCATCCGTGGCGCCATGAATGATGAAGTCGAACCTCCCGGGAGGATAGGGAAAGTCCCTGATGTCGCCTTTCAAAAAAGTCAGATGCAGATTGTTTCGGAAATGCGGGCATGCGCAATCGAAGCGTTCCGGATCGCGGGAAAGAAGTGTAATTTTAACTGTAGAATGTTCCTGTTCAAGAAGTTGAAGGAGATTTTTCCCAATAAAGCCGGTTCCTCCCGTAAGGAAAAGACTTTTCCCGTTCAGACATTCGAGATCATTCATCGAAATTAATCCGTTCCTCTTCAATGACCAGAGGCTTGTTTTTGACCTGGGTCCAGATAGCGCCGATGTATTCTCCAATGATTCCGATGCAAATCAGCTGTACTGCCGCAAAGAAAAAGAGCCCGATCATAATCGGAGCCAGTCCGAGTTCAAAGGTATCCCAGCGGGTCAGCTTCAGAACCAGATAGACAAGCGCGATAAGAAGACTCCCCGCCGCCAGAAGGAACCCCGTAAAAACTGCAAGGCGCAAAGGAAGTTTTGTATGATTGACAAATCCTGTGACAGCCATATCGTACAAGGTGAAAAAATTATTTTTCGTAATTCCCTGCATCCGTTTCTCCTGGACAAACGGGATCTCCGTGCGCTGGAATCCAATCTCGCTGACGAGGCCGCGGAAGTAAGGATAAGGTTCATTATACTGTTTCAGAGCATTGACAAATGCCCGGTCATAGAGTCCGAATCCGGTGAAGCTGGGAATCAGTTTTCCCCCCTCCGCCGCTCTGGAAAGGAGACTGTAATAACATTTCCTCAAAAGTTCAAGGAAAAGGCTCGCCCGGGTTCCGGAACGAATCCCGACGACAACCTTGCTTCCCTTCTCCCAGGCTTGAATAAAATCATCAATGAGTTCCGGCGGCTCCTGAAGATCCGAACACATCGTTACAACAGCATCCCCGGTTCCGGAAAGAAAAGCATTGAACGGAGAACGGATGTGTCCAAAGTTTCTTGCATTCAGGATCACTTTGAAATTTCTATCTCTTGCAGCAATCCGACGGAGAATCTCGCGGGTACGGTCGGTAGAGCAGTTATCCTCCAGAATGAATTCATAATCATATTGCGGGTACTTTGCCAGAACGTTCCGGCAACGAAGATAGAGTTCTTCAATATTTCCTTCTTCATTATAACAGCTTGCGGTAATGCTGATTTTTTTCCGGGTCATGATTCCAGCTCCTTGTTTCGGGAAATAGCCATATTCCGTTCGAATTCCTCACGCGGAAGGAAAGGGGCAAGGTCTTCCAGAGGGCGGGAGACCAAAGTCCCGTCCGGAAGACGGCTGGAAGAGGCTTTCGGTCCCAGCTCCTCCAGCGGATCAGTCAGGACTTCACAAAGGACAGGTCCTTCTTCCGCAAGGACTTGCGCTATCTGTTCCTCTGCCTGGCGATTCCTGGCGAACTGACAGGTCTTGATTCCATACGCTTCTGCAATCCGACGGATATCCGGCAGGTTGACTCCCGAGGAGGGATCGGAACCAATCCGGAACCCGTGAAAAAATGAGTTCTGCGTCAGTTTGATGGAGAGATATCCCTGATTGTTAAGAACAAATATTTTAATTGCAAGATTCTGATTGACAACAGTTTGAAGTTCCTGTAAATTCATCTGAATACTTCCGTCTCCCGTAATGCAGACAACTTGCTTTTTTCGATCTGCCAGTGCGGCACCGATCGCCGCCGGAAGTCCGTATCCCATAGAAGCGCATCCCTGATTTGCGAAGATACGCATGTGTTTTTTGACTTTAACAGCTTGATAGGTACTTGTGTATGCCGTTCCATTCCCGGTAACAAGAACAGCGTCTTCCGCAAGATGTTCCGACAGCAATTCCGCAAAATAGTAACTGCTGACATAATCTGTTCTCTCCTTGTGACTTGCGGTAACAACCGGATAACGCTGTTTCATTTCCCTGCAATAGGCAAGCCAGCTGGATTCCTCCTGATCAGGACGAGTTTCCGGAAGAGCATCCAGAAGAGCGCGAATCATGCAGTCTGCATCCGCATGAATCGGGTAACAGACTGGAAAGAGAGGACGCTTCATCTCCTCCGGATCAATATCCACCATAATTTTCAATGCTTTGGGAGCAAATGACTTAAAGGCATATCCTGTCATCCGGATTCCCATCCGTGTCCCAAGGATCAGGAGCAGATCGGCATTTTGCAGGATGAAATTCGCCGGACGTTCTCCGAGAATCCCCGGCCGGCCGAAAAACCAGGGAGAATCCGAAGGGAGCAGATCAATTCCTGAAATGGCTGTCAAAACCGGAATTCCAAGCCGTTCTGAAAGACGCCGGAACCCTTCCACTCCTCCCGCGAGACGGATTCCGTTTCCTGCAATCAGGACAGGACGCTTTGCCGTGTTCAGTTTTTCAAGGATATAGGCGACGTCCTCCTTCGACGGTCTGAGCGGCTGATCTTTGACAAAGGTGGACTTTCGAAATGTCTCCTTCATTTCTGCCGCCTGAACATCCAGGGGAATGTCCAGCCAGACGGGACCGGGCCGTCCCGAGGAACAAAGATGCAGAGCTTTGTCCAGTTCGTATCGAATCTCCTGCGGGTCCCTGACACAGACAGCATACTTCGTAATCGGTTTGACAATATCAATGATGTTCAGTTCCTGATCTCCGATCTGACGCACATGCAGATTCGGACAGGAGGAACTCATGGTTTCCGTTTTAACCTGCCCGGAAATCACCAGCATGGGAATGGAATCCAGCCAGGCTCCGGCAACTCCCGTAAGCGCGTTCGTCCCGCCGGGACCGGTCGTGACTGAAACAATTCCCGGCTTGTTCCGAACTCTGGCATAGCCTTCCGCCGCCATCGCACATGCCTGCTCATGGAGGCAGCAGACATAGTGCAGACGTTTTTCACGCCCAAGCGCATCGTTTAAATACATTGCTCCGCCGCCTGTAACAAGGAAAACCGTATCAGCTCCCTGGTCTGCAAGTGTTTTGAAAATGTAATCCGCAACCCTCATTTGCCGCCTCCCAGACAAAATGACCTGACGGTTTCAATCATATAATCCAGTTTTTCCGGACTCATTCCCGGATAGACCCCAATCCATAAAGCATCCTTCATGAAGACATCTGTATTCTTCAGTGTTCCGACGATCCGGTAATCGACACCTTCCGTCAGCGTTTCAAAGCAAGGATGGCGTATCAGATTGCCCGCAAACAGGTTACGCGTCTGAACACCATGTTTTTCCAGAAATGCGGCAAATTCATTTCTTGTAAAGTCCGCACGCGATGTAAGTGTCATAAGAAAACCAAACCATGCGGGATCACTTTCCGGATAGCGGGAAAACAGGCGCAGTTGCGGCAGATCCTTCAATGCGTCGAAGAGCCTGTTGAAATTTTCCTTGCGTTTTCGAATGAACAAATCCAGTTTTTCCAGTTGTGCGCATCCAACGGCAGCCTGCATGTCGGTGGCTTTCAGGTTAAATCCGAAATGGCTGTAGACATACTTATGATCATAACCGTCTGGCAGATGATTCCAGTGACGGCTGAAACGACATCCGCAGCTGTTGTCACACCCGGGAGGACACCAGCAGTCACGTCCCCAGTCGCGAAGAGAAAGAGCGATTTTTCGAAGCAGAGGGTCGTTCATATATACGGCTCCGCCTTCTCCGGTCGTCATATGGTGGGGAGGATAAAAACTTGAAGTCCCGAGGTCTCCCCATGTACCGGTAAGTCGTCCGGCGAATCTGGAACCGAGCGCATCGCAGTTATCCTCAATCAGCCAGAGGCCGTTCTCATCACAAAACTGCTTTATCTCTTTGATCTGGAATGGATTACCAAGTGTATGCGCGAGCATGACCGCTTTTGTTTTTTTCGAAAGCGCAGCGTGGAGGCCGGTGGGATCCAGATTCGCGGTAGCAGGATCGACATCAAGGAAGACGGGAACCGCTCCATATTGCAGAATCGGCGCTACCGTAGTGGGGAATCCCGCTGCAACGGTAATCACTTCATCACCGCGCCGGATTCTACGCTCTTCCAGAAGGGGAGATGTCAACGTCATGAAAGCCAACAGGTTGGCTGAAGAACCGGAATTGACAAACAACACCGATTCCACGCCAAGGAATTCTGCCAGTTTTTTTTCAAAGCGCTGTGTAAAACGTCCGGAGGTAAGCCAGAAATCCAAAGCGGATTCCACGAGATTTTCAATCTCGGTTTCATCGAAAACACGTCCGGCATATGGGATTTTGGTATCTCCGGAGATAAAGGGCATATTCTGCTGCGGTTTCAGAATCTGGCGATAATATTCCGCTGTTTTTTCCAGGATCTCTTTCCGGAGTTCTTTTTCTTTTACTTCATCCATATCAGGCCTTTTCTTTCCGCATCGCGGAGGTACTTCTTCAAGTCCTTGTCTGTGTTGATCTTACCACTTATGTAATAGTCCCGGTACCAGGAGGCTGTTTGTTCAAAAGCCTGATCCGTCGTCCAGACCGGATGCCAGTCAAGTTCCCTGTGAGCTTTGTCGCAGTTGAGTTTCAGTTTTTCGGCTTCGTGGGGACCGTTGTCCGGAGCAGGACGAAAACGGACTTGATTCCAGTAAGTCCGCAGTGCCTCGGCGGTTTCCAGAACCGTATAGGTATCTGTTTCGTCAGGACCAAAATTCCAGGAAGAGGCTGCTTCCGTTTTTCCTTCCATAAGTCTTTGTCCCAAAAGGAGATATCCAGAAAGCGATTCCAGAACATGCTGCCATGGCCGCACGGCGTTCGGATTCCGGAGCGGTTCCACCTTTCCGACAGAAGCAGAGTGCATCAGATTCGGTACAAGCCTGTCTTCCGCCCAGTCTCCACCGCCGATGACATTCCCCGCACGAGCGCTCGCAAGCAGCAGATGGTGGGTTTGCCCGTATTTTTCAGGAGGAAAGAAAGAACGACGGCAGGAAGCAATTACAAGCTCCGCACACCCTTTCGAAGCACTGTAGGGATCGTATCCACCCATGGGATCCTCTTCACGATACCCGCGGTCGAGGTTCCGGTTTTCATAGCATTTATCGCTCGTCACAGCAACAAATGCACGAACAGACTCTATTGTTTTTACGGCTTCCAGCAGATTGGCGGTACCAAGAATGTTCGTTCGAAACGTTTCCAGAGGATGGGCGTAGGAGTAACGGACAAGCGGCTGCGCCGCCAGATGAAAAATGATTTCCGGCTGAAAATCTTCAATGATCCGCTTCACACCTTCAAAGTCCTGAATATCCTGCACTTCGGAGCGGAATCCGGGAAGATTGAGCAGATCATAATGGCAGGGTTGTGTCCGGTCTGCCAGCGAAACACCGCAGAGCCTGGCCCCGGCAAGAGTCAGCCAGGCGGAGAGCCAGGAGCCCTTGAATCCGGTATGCCCGGTAATCAGCACCCTTCTGTTGCGATAGATCTCTGCAAACACATCTCATCTCCAGTTGACGGTCCAAGGGGCGTTTCCGCGTTTCCAGAGGTCATTCAGCAACTGATATTCCCGGGGAGTATCCATGCACTGCCAGAATCCTTCATGGCAGAACGGCACCATCTGGGAATCGTTGACGGCAGCAAGCATCGGTTCCTTTTCAAAGCTCAGCGCAGGATCGTCGGAAAGATATCGGGAAATAAATTCGCGGTTGACGACCATGTAACCGCCGTTGATGTACCCCTCCGGTTTTGCCGGTTTCTCCTCAAAGCCGCGGACAAGCCCTCCGACAATGTTCATGGCGCCGAAACGTCCAGCGGGATGGACCGCGGAACAGGTCAGAAGCCTTCCGTGGTCCCGGTGGAACTTCAGGAGAGTGGCGATATTGATGTCCGCCAGTCCATCCCCGTAAGTCAGAAAGAACTCCCGGTCGGAATCCTTCAGGTAGCGGGATGCGCGGAACACGCGACAGCCGGTCATGGAATCCAGTCCGGTTCCGGCAAGTGTGACCTGCCAGTCGTCCGCCTCGGAATTCCCGTGATAAAGAATACCGGGATCGTGACCGAGTTTGATCGTCACATCAATCGTCCGGATGTGGTAATTCACAAAATAATCAATGAATTTTTCTTTTTTGTATCCAAGACAAAGAATAAAACGTTTGACTCCGAATGCGGCAAAACAACGCATAATATGCCAGATGATCGGCTGCTCACCGATTTCCACCATTGGTTTCGGCAAAAGCTCCGTGACTTCCATCAGGCGGGTTCCACGTCCTCCGCACAAAATCATGACGGGAGGCATTTCATCTTTTGTGTTCTCCTGCTGCATTACCGGAATCCTCTCTGTATCCAAGTTAAGATAATATATGGGTGTGCGTGGCAGATTCAAATCAAATCCGGTGGAAAATGAATTTTTTCTTTTTGCTTGACTCCACTGCAAATCGACTTTATAATATGGAAAAACAAAGGGAGAACAGCATCATGCCAAAAATATCCTGTACACCATATCCGAAATTTGAACGGGACAGCTACGACTGGGACGAACGCTACCGTCTTTGCTGCAAACAGGCAAAAGCACGCCGCGCTGACATTGTGTTCATCGGCGATTCCATTACCCATTTCTGGGATTCCGCCGCGATTCCGAATTCACACGGGGGACCCGTCTGGGACCGCCTGTTTTCCCGGCGGAATGTTCTGAACATCGGATTCGGATGGGACCGCACACCAAATGTTCTCTGGCGTCTCGAGCACGGTCATTTCGAAAATCAGAAGCCGAAAGTCGTCGTTCTGAACATCGGAACCAACAACCTGACCGGAACGGCAAACTATCCCGGCGATACGCCCGAGGATACCGCAGACGGAATTCTGGCGGTGATCGACAAACTTCAGGAGCTTTCTCCGGAAAGCCTCATCGTCTCCATGGCGGTTTTCCCCCGAAGCGACGGCGGACCGGAACTGGCACAGAAAGTCACCCGGACAAACGCAATCGTCACGGAAAAGCTCAAAGGACGCCGCAATGTCCTGCGCCTTGATCTTACGGAACGTTTCCAGAATCCAGACGGATCTCAGAACGAGGCGCTCTTCCGCGGCGGATGCCATCTCTCCTATGCCGGATACGAGGTCTGGGGAGCCGCTCTTCTGCCCATTTTCGACCGGTACGTCGGACCGGAACAAAACAAATGAGCATTGCAACGCGCCCTCTTCACGGGATTGTGCCGTCCGAGCTCCCTCGGACGGGATCTCCGGTCTGCCGTTCCTTCTGCTCCATTTTCTGATAAAACGCTTTCGGCGACATGCCCGAATACTGTTTGAACTGCCGGGAAAAGGAGAAGGCGTCGGGATAGCCGAACCGTTCCGCAATCGCCTTCACGGAAAGACGCTGGGAACGCATCGTGCTTACGATCAGTTCCAGTTTTTTCCGGAGCCGGTATTCCATCGGCGCGATACCGTAATACTCCTTGAAGATCCGGCGGAAATTGGTCCGGCTCATGCCGGCGGCATCCGCAAGCTGCTGGAGCGTGACCTTCTCACGGAAATCCTTCTCCAGCAGCCGGATTGCCTCCTCCATTTCGTTCCGGTAGAGCGTCAATGTCGTATCGCGCGGAAGGAGTAGCGACATGGCGAATTCAGAAAGATGCATCATCGCAAGTAGGATGCGCGTTTCGCTTTCAAACCGCAGCTCGTCGATCAGCTCGTCGAATTTCCGGCAGATGGGCTTGTCAACTCCGATATCCCGTACCAGCATCTCCCGCGGACAATCCGAACAGTTCATGAAAAATGAGTACAGTTCCGACGGCATCCCGATATATTTGTCAACATAGAGTCCCCGGTCATGAAACTGGTCGTAAAGCAGTGCGGGATTTTTCAGAATAAGTGTCCCGGGATGAAACGGATATTTTCTTCCGTTATCCTTCTGCACATATTCTCCTGTTCCCGACAGAATATAGGTGAAGGACGGTGTATAAACACCGATGTTCGGACGAACCGACGGTTCCTGAAAAAATTCCCGGCTCGTACCTGCCCGGAACAGGGAATTTCGGCGATAGACCAGAAGCCGTTCCGTCCGGTAATTCAAATCCCGTGTCATTTTTATCATGCGATATTTCCTTTTGACTTCAGTATATCATATAGGATATTTTCTGAAATGTCAAATAAAAATGGTCACATCTGACATGTTTTTGGGCAGATAGAACATTCCGGGTTTCCGTCTTCTATGCTATAATTGAGAAAAAGATCACAACAGGTGTCTGAAAGGATGTGCCCTATGAAAGAAAAATTTTTCACATTGATAGAGCTCCTCATCGTTATTGTAATCATTGCCATATTGGCAGGACTGCTGCTGCCTGCTCTTCAGTCTGCCAGAGAGAAGGCTAAAACCATCTCCTGCGCATCTAAACTGAAACAGATCGGATTTGCCATGATCGCGTATTCCGGCGATAACGACGGCTGGATCAACCCCAGCAAGATGAGCACCGGTGTGTCGGGACTTGCGACAGAATTTGCGTCCCTATGGCAGTTTCGAATTGCCGGATATACTCCCGGGTTTGAAAACCGTTCCTATGGACTGCACTGGAGTTCCCGCGACGGGGGCTTTTTCCGCTGTCCGTCCGAAACCAGACCCGTTTCCTGGGGGCCTGTCGCCGGTGTTTCAGATAAATTTCAAAGCACTCATTATGGAGTGAACCAGTTTCTAACCGGCGATGCGAGCGCTCCGGAGGGCACATTGAATTCTACCCGTAGGGTTGTTGCTATTTTTTCTCCTGCCAAAGCCATTTATCTTGCAGATACCGGAACGAGTTATGGGACTCTCAACAAAGCACTTCAGGTTCAATACCGTCATAACGGACTTGATCCGCGGAAAACAACGGAAATGACCGTCACGCCGCCGATGAAATCTGTGGGAAACATTGTTTACGCGGATGGGCACGTCGGCAATGCTGATTTCCTGAAGCTGCTGACCATTCCGGATCAAAACGGAATTTCCAGCAGCGATGAAAACAACCGGAACGCTTTCCTTGCAGGCTTCAAACAATAATTTTCTGACGAAAGGCTCTTTCATGAAACCCATGTTTTTTTCGTTTGTTCCCATTCTGCTCTGCACTCTGGTTCCATTCTCCCGTGCCGAGGGAAACGGACCGGATTTCATACCGCCGTTCGAAGTAAAGAAGGCGGTCCGCCAGAATCCGGAACTGGAAGTGAAATCGTTCATTGACTCTAAAACAAAACGTTCGATACTTTCTCCCTCTCTGCGGGTCGGAAACAAGAGTCTCGCCATCCGGGAATTCGCATCAAAGCGGATGACCGGCGACCGGGATTATGCCATTTCCCTCTTTCTCAATAAACGGTATGCCTTTTCGTTTCTCTTTGCCGGATCATATCGCAATGCCGAGGGAAAATGGATCGGGTTTACCCAGAATTATCAGCAGGACAAGATAAAACTTCTGTATGACAGGAACACCGGGACCATCCAGTGGAAAAAACCGTATACGCTGCCTGACGGCAGAAATACCGAATTTTCCTATTGTCTGAAATCCCTCGGAAACAGCCGGATCGAATTGAGCTGGGACATCGGCTGTACGGAAAAAGAGTGTGCGGAATTCAAGGAAAAGGGAGCTCTCATGCAGGGATGCATCCTCTACTTCGAAATTCCGGAATACCGCCGGCAAACTCTGCAAATCAACGGGAAGCCTCTTTCGTATACCTCCGAATCCGTTCTGAAAAGCAAGGATGGGAACCGGCTCCGCATCTGGACCGGCGTTCTGAAGCGTCTGGACTACAATCCGTCTTCCCGGGAGAACGGTTTCTCAATCACCTCCGGCTCGAACCTGAGCGGAAGCGCCACCGAATCCTATGCCTGGAAACGGACAAACCTGGGATTCATGCTCAACAACAGGACCCCACGGGGTAGTCTGCTCATTGACTTCGGAGCGGCGGCTGTTTCAAGCTCCGGTCATCCTCCGCCGGTGGAGGGAAACGATCTCTGGGCGCAGGACGCCCTGCATCTGCCGCTTTCCCCGACTCGCAATCTCTTCCCGAATCCCAGTTTTGAACAGGGATTCCGCTACTGGCGCTGGCAGGAAGGCGGCGCTCAGTATTCCCGTTCAGCGCTCAAACGCTTTGCAATTGATTCTACCGTTTCAAAATTCGGTAAAAATTCGTTTGTCTTCAACCCCGCCCAGTACGGAGTTTCCGCCCCGATGAGTTTTTCCCTGCCCGGGCGTAAGGGACAGCTCTACACCATCAGCTTCTATGCAAAAGCGGAAAAGGAAGGCGCTTCGATCCGTTTTGCTCTCAGCAGCCGCAAGCAGGGCGGTCAGTTTCCGCGCTCCTATACCGAACGGAGCAAACCGTATCCGCTGACCGCAGAATGGAAACGCTTTTCCACGACTTTCACTTCCGACGGCTCTCCGGTTGCCGTGGTGATCGGAGCAAACGGACTGGGTGGAAAAGTCTGGCTCGACGGCATTCAGTACGAACGCGGAGACAAGGCGACCGAATTTGTCTCATCTCCCCTGGAAGGAGTTTTGAAAACCTCCCATCCGGACAACAACATTGAATATGGGACCCCGATCCAGGCAAAATTCGACGTTTCCGGAAAAGAGGGCGTTTCCGGTTCCGCGGAATTCATTCTGATGGATTTTTACAAAAAGGTTCTTTGGCGGAAAACACTTCCTGTTCAGGCTGGAAAATCTGTGGACCTGCCGTTTGATTCGCTCGGCCTTGCGCCGGGACCCGGGCTTCTGCAGGTCCGCTATGTTGTTTCCGGTATGAAGCCGTATTATGATTTCTACCGCTTCTCCCTGATCCGTTCGCTCAACGCTTCCCATGCGACAAAAGATCTGTACGGAGCTCTATTTGCAACCACAATGTTCCGGACCGAGGAGCGTCTGGATCTGATGCAGCGTTTCGGTTTCGGCGGTTCCACCAGTTACGGAGAAGGACGGATCCGGAATCCGCTCGGCTATGAACTCCGCAAAAAGTATCATGTCACCGATTACACGCACTGTGTGAACTCTGTTCTCTCGCTGAGTTCGAAGAACTGGAATCTCCGGACGCAGAACCCCGATTACCGGCTCATGATGCAGCTGGATTCCAGAATCTGGCGGACCCCCGAACAGGCAAAGGAAGTCGGCCCGATCCTTGAGACTTATTCCGATGAGATTGTCAAACGGGTGGAGGATCTGGCTTACCGTTCCGCAAAGGAGCATCCGTATGTCCGGGTCTGGTCGTTTGGCACCGAGGAGGAGATTCTGATGCCGTGCATCGTGAAGCGCCGCGATTATGCCGAATTTTCCAAACTCCAGCGGGCGGTCTACCGCGGTGTCAAGCGTGGCAATCCGAAAGCGCTGGTGATGCCTTCCGGCGGAACTTCCGGATATGGAAAGATCCGGGGAAAGGATGCTGTCGAGGGATATCTGAAAGCGACACCGGACATCAAGTGGGACGCCATCGCGATTCATCCCTACGGAGCCGTTGACGGAACTCAGGGAAATGAGGATCTCGATGAAGCAATCCAGCAGCTCATCACGAGCGTTGCAAAATTCGGTTACGGTCCGGAGACGCCGCTGTTCCTGAACGAGGGCGGCGGAGGCGGTCCCTGTCTCTGGGGCGACGGTCCCGACTACACCTATTCCGGAGGTCAGCCCTCCTACGATCTGGGACTGCATGAATTCCTCCATGCAGCTCTTCTGGCTCGCCAGTATATCATCTGCCTGAAATACTGGCCACGGATTCCGCATTACAACACCTGGCAGACGGATCACCGCACCCTGCTGGATTTGAATCTGACCCCGAGTGCGTTTCTGTTCGGCATCAATACACTGGGGCGTCTTCTGGCGAAACCGGAATTCCTTGCCGATATCCGTCCGGCCTCCGGCATGAGAGGCTACGCATTCCGGGACGACCGCGGAAACGGCGTTGCCGCGCTCTGGTGCACCAACGATGATGTGGAACGGGGCGTGATCCGCGGTCCTGTCATGCGGGTAAAATTCAATGGGGAAATCCCGGAACTGTTCGATCTGATGGGAAAGCAGTATTCCGTGAAACCGGGTCCGGACGGCTGGACGGATCTCCGTCTGACTCCCGCTCCGCTGTTTCTGCGTACCCGGAACCCGGAACGTCTTGTTTCCGCGCTGAAGAATGCCGAGGTGCTTGGTGCCGGAGCAAGTCTTCAGATCTCCTTCAAACCGGATCTTTCCGGGAAGATTTCCGCACTCATTACGAATCTGACCGGGCGGACGCAAAGCGGAACTCTGTTTCTCGGCTCGGCTGCCCATCCCTTCAAAGTCGATGGAAACCGGACCACAATGCTCTCTCTGCCGGAATCCCTCTCCCCACGTTCCGGAGAGATTTTCCGGAAGAAACTCTCTTACCGCCTGATACAGCCCGGTACCGCAGAGCTTGCGGGAGAATGGGACATGGATTATTTCTATGTCCCACAGATAAATGGTCCTCCGGACTGGACAAAAATTCCTGCAATCCGGATGACGAACCTGTACCGTCCGGAAATCAATCTGAAGCGGACTCCCGGCGGGCATCCGGGTGATCTTTCCGCTCTGTTCCGGGCGGCATGGGATCAAGAGAATTTCTATCTGAGAATCGAAGCGGAAGATGATCTCTTCCAGGTGGATGATCCCGCATTCTGGAGCTCCGCCGAAGCGAAAAAAAGACACCTTTACCGTCTTGACGGCGCTCTGGAGGTCTATTTTGACTGCGGCGCCAACGGCCGCCTCCGCAAAGGCGGATTCGATCTGGACGACTACCGTTACGACTTCTGCACGGGCAACCGGGAAGGTGCAAGCGGTCCCGGACTCGTCTGCCGTCTCCGCGAGGTCTTCCAGGAGTACGCCGGCGGACCAAATATGCCTTCCAGAGAGGAAGCCGCAAAAAAGATCCGCTGCGATTTCCAGCGCATTTCCAAAACAAAATATGTTTACACAATCACATTCCCGCAGCGCTATCTGGAGCCGATGCGCCTTCAGAAAGGAACGGTCGCCGGGTTTGCGCTCTACCTCCATGACCGCATGGACGACGGCACCATGGGCAACAAAGGAATGAGTCTGGCAACCGCTCCGGGAGCTCACTGCGATGCCAGTCCTCATCTCTGGCCGCTGATGATTCTTGCAGGATCAATGTAAAAGCAGCAAAAAGTTGAATTCACAAGAAACGGCAGGAATTTTAAAGTTTCCCGCCGTTTCTTTTTTCCTCACCGGATCTCTATGATCATCTTTCCTTATTTTTTCAGAACAGGGGGGGTTGTCTTTTCCACACTTTTGTTGTATAATGTAATATAGCTATAAGCGATATCGGCAATCAACGATTCGGAGATGTTATGGGGGCGATTCCAAGCAAATATGAAATTGTTCAGCGGAAAATCCGGGAACGGATTCTCTGCGGGGAACTGACCGGGACTCTGCCCGGAGTCAAACAGCTTGCTCTGGAATACGATGTGAATTTCATGACGGTCAACAAAGCGATCAACCATCTGGAAGAGGAGAATCTGGTTTACCGGATTCCGCGCAAGGGAACGTATGTCCGCCAGCAGAAGAACATCCTGTTTGCATACCATGATCCTGATGTGAATTTCATGGAGGCTCCATTTTTCGCACCGGTGGTAGGAGCAATTCAGAAAATTCTTGCGGAATCGAACTGCTTCATGATTTACGAAAACATCTATGGCAAGTCGGAAACAGCACTCGCCGCACTGGCAAAAAGGATCGACGGCATGATCATGATTGTGGGAGATCATTTTCTGCGCCCGAAGCAGTTTTATGAAAAGCCATGCGTGCGGGTTCTCGGAATGAGCGGCGAGAAAGCCCGTTTCGATCACATCACCTATGACAATGTCGTGATCGGGAAACTGGCGGCGGAATATCTGCTGAAAAAAGGAGATCGGAAACTGGCATATGTCGGATACCGGAACGCGGAAATCTTCCGTACCCGTTGTCGCATATTTGCGGAAACGGTACAGCATGCGGGTGCGGTCTGCTGTTTCACGCCTGAAAATCCCGAAACATTTTCCGAACAGTTCATTCTCGCCCAGCTGGATGCTCTGATGAACCGTCCGGAACCGCCAACCGGACTTTTCTGCGGAACGGACGATGCGGCAAGTCTGGCAGCCGGATACTTGTATGAAAAAGGAATTCTGCCCGGGCGCGATGTGCATCTGATCTCCTGCAACAATGATCCGAAACTCAAGTCGTTTCTTCCTCCGGCACGTCCAGCAACTTTTGAACTCTGCCGGAGAGAGATCGCATCGGAGGCCGCACGGCTTCTGATCCGCCGGATCAACGGATTCAGCGGTCCGCCGGTACATAAACAATACATGCCGAAATTAATCGAGAACCAACAGAACACAGAAAGGTAGCTGCCGCATGAATACGACAAGGCCGAAAATCGCGTTATTGGAAACTCGATCGTTGAAACACACGAATCTGAAATTTACTCTTATAGAACTCCTGATTGTAATTGCAATTATTGCAATACTTGTCTGTATTCTTCTTCCGGCACTGGCAACCGCCAGAAGGAAGGCTCTGGAAGCCGGCTGCAAGGGAAATATCAAACAGGTTTATTATGCGGAAATCGGTTATTCTTCCGACTACGAGGTCATGCGCTATGACTACACAAGGTCTTCGAGCGCTGCCCGCAAACGCTTCATTGCGGATTCCAACTTTACAAAATACCTGAACGTTGAAAGTGGAAAAGCACACTACAAACGAAGTGCCTTTTTCTGCCCGGGAACCCCAAATGAGTGGAGAGGCTCCACTGGACAGTATTCGTCCTATGGATATCCGATCATGCTGTTCACCACCTCGAATTCCTCAAACATCTCCGGATTTCCGAACAAAGCAGCAAGACTGGACCGGGTTAAACGACCATCCGCAACTTTCCTGCGCCATGAGGCAAACACAGCGATCTGGAGCAGTACAAGAACTCCACCGACGGTCTATACCGGACTTCTCGGTAGTACACCGTTTTCCTATCATGGGGGCAGCGGCTTGAATGCCGGAGGCAGCGGCGTTCATCCCGTCAATGCAACCTCCACCCTTCTGCTCTGCGATGGTCATGTTGCGGCATTGCCCACTGCGGCGATCACCGTTCCGACTCCGCCTTCCGGATATCGTTATGCACGCGGTGAAGTGTTTCAATAAAGAAAGAGTGCGGGTTATGTGGAAAAAAATCATTGCTGCGGGAACAGCGGCTCTTCTTTTCGGTGCGACCGGATGTATTGTCGCGGAAAAATCCGTTCATATCCCGGCATGGAGAGGAACAACCGCGGGAACGGCTTATCTTGGAGAGGATGTTATCTGGCGCCCCAGAGAGAATCTTCTGTTTCATTTGAAAGATGACCGGGGAAGCGGGTTCCGTCTCCGGTTTACGGTACGGGATATGAACACCTACGTCCATGCACCTGCACCGCTGTTTTTCCAGGTGGTCGGGCCGGACGATCGCATTCTTGCCGCGGCACGTCTGGAAGATGACGGAATCACGGGCGGAAACTTTGCTCATCAGGACGGCATCTATGATCCCTTTGCCGATTTCCGCTATCGTCAGTACCACCGGGCGAACACTCCGGGTGGAATGCCACCCGGGAAGAGTCGCTCACCGTATCTCCGGAATCCGGAAAAACTTCCGTTCCGCGTGATGGATCTGGAGGTCCCCGCCGGAGGAAAAGGGCTTTACCGCGTGCTGGTCACAGGACGCTGGGACCATTTTGTTTCCATGACTCCGGACCGTCCGATTCCAACTGCCATCCATCCCGGAACGGGTCCTCTGGCGATAGTCGGGAAAACGCTTGAGAAAAGCTGGTTTTATGTCCCGGAAGATGCAGAGGATATCGTGATTTCCGTAACGGAGGAAGAACTGCCTTATTCTGTGAAAATGACTCTCCGCGACGAAACAGGAAAAGTAGTGGCATCCGCGAAAGCAAAAGGGTTCTGCACGTTCCTTATGCCGGAGAAAATCCGCAAAGATGCTGTGTATCAACTGGAGATTTCCGGAGTAAAACCGGGGACCTGCCTGCACGGGCGCGGTTTCCCGTTTGTCTTCGCTCCGGATGCCGCAACTGCGAAGGCCATTCGCGGCGGAGTGGAAAGGGACGAAAAGGGAAGATTCTCTCTGCATCATTTCACGCGTGTATTCCGTCGCTGGAGCGACTCGCTGAAACCTGCTGATCTGGAAGTGAAGGTTCCCGTCGTCCGGAACAATGTCCGGCTTGAGTTCCGGAAAACGAAATTCACGCTGAAGCAAGTTGATGAGGCATTGAAAAAACAGAATTTGAACCCCTCATCTCCCCATTTCGGCAGACTGGATGGACGTTTTCCGCGCGGTCCCCGCTGTATCGATGTGCTTGTCGCAGCAGCCGCGCTTGACGTTCCGGAAAATCCGTATTACGGGAACCGTGCGCTGATCAACCGGTGTCTGCTGGCGGCGATTCCGCTGATGAACCGGATGTCTTCCATCTATCGGTTCGACGGATCGGATATGCCGTTTACGAGGCCTTCCGAAGTCAAGGAATTCTGGGATGTCAGCACGCGCTCCAACTGGTACGGGCTCGGACTGGACCCCTGGCATGTGACGATTCCCACCGATCTCGGCAGATTTCTCAATCAGTTCCCCGCGGAAGTGCAGGAATCCTGGAAACAGGTCTATCGCCTGTGGGCCTCGGGACGCAAAAACATGCACGTTGCCGAAGTGTCAAATCAGTGGGGATACAATATGAGTTCGATGGTAAAAATCTGGAACTGGCTCGGAGATGCAGATTTGAAGGAGGAGATTCAGCGGGCTCAGCGCCTTGTCGCCACACCGAATCTCTACGGACGGATCGAACCGGACCGCACCTCCTTCGACGACCGGGTCGGCCGGCTTGATTCCGACGCCGGACTCACCGATGCCGGCTGCATGATGGAACAATTCGGATTCGACGGCGAATACACCTGCGAGCAGACCTGGCTCTGGGGCGATATCTGGAAACAGTTTCCCTGCGAGGATACGGTTCGCTGGTTCGACCGCTTCAATATTCTGAAAACGCATCTGACCATGCTCAAGCGCGATGGGCAGGAAAAGAATTTCAACACCTTTTCGCATACCTGTTCTCCCACGGACCTGAATTTCCGGACCCGCTACATGACTCATAAGAACGGACAGCCGGAGGAAATGATCGGCCGCGTGACCTATCTTGATCTCTGGAAAGGGAAAAAAGGCAGCATCCCGGCGAAGCCGTGGCCGTGTCTGGAGCCGGGGGATTTCGTCCGCAATATCGCGGAAAAATACCTGTTTATCAAATCGGGCCGTACCTATTGCATTCTTTATACGGGTCCCCGTCCGCAGCCGTGGTGCGACTGGTCGGAAATCGTTTTGCGCGGCACGAACTCTCTGGATTTCGACGGACCCGCCGCGATGGGGTACGGCGGATACGACCGCGCCGCCAAGCCGGGAGCTCTTTCGGGGGTCTACATGCAGGGATACGGAGTTGCGATTCTGGGACAGAATCACACCGTGGGCGATTCCAATACCGTGTGGGGACGCGCCCGCAAACCGCTTTTCCGTGTCTGGCGCAAGGCGGATGTGAATCCCGAAGTCTTTGCCTCCTGCTACGCTCAGCCGGAGATTTCCTTCCGGGAGAATGAAAAACGCTATGTCATTCGCGAGAAGATTCCGCTTGTTCCGCTGGATGTGACGAGAACTCTCCTCTTTGACGGGGAAAAAATTCATGTTCGCGGAGAGATCAGCGCTCTGACGGATTTTGATGGTCTGGAGCTCAACCATTCCATTCCGTTCGCCGCCGACGAAAAAACTGTTGCCATAACCCTCAACGGCACGGCAACACCCCTGTCTCTTCCCGAAACGGTAAACACTCCGACCCGTCCCAGGGCACCGACCCGTTCTCTGGAAACTCTTCGTTGGAACAATCCGCCCTTCCGTGCGGACCGGATCGTTGTGAAGGACAAAAACGGTTCCTCTATGCGGATCACGTTTGACAAGCCGTATGATTTCCGGCTTCTGACGCCCTTCCGCTATCGCGCGATCGCCTCTTCCGGAGGTTCGTTTGTAATGACGTTCCCCGCAAAACTGAAACAGGATGAAACCATCCGCTTTTCCTATACGATTGAACCCGGAGAAAAACAATGAAACGATTGAGCCTGTTTCTGTTCTGTCTGCTTCTTTCCGTGTCCGGTGCGCCGAAAATGATCACGCTGGATCCGCATATTGTCCCGCTCGGGGGAAATGTACGCGGCTTCGGTATCCTTGCGGAGTATCCGGAAGGCGGACCGAAGGAGATCCGTCTTATCCGTGATTCGAAACATTTTGGAGCATGTCCGAGTTACGCCATCGGCTGGCCGAACATTGCACTTCTCCGCGTGTTCGATCCGGAGGGAAGACTGGCTGCGTATGCCGATCTGGGACTTCAGAGAACACGGGTCCAGGAATACGTTTTGAAGATTCCCGCAGGACGTGCCGGAATCTGGCGCATTTCCGTCTCCAACGGATCGAACGACCGGTACACGCTTTCGTTTCCCGAAACGGAGATCTGGGGAATCCGCGGGGAGATGGCACTTGGAATCGGAAAACGCTTCCCGGAAACGATGTATCTGCATGTTCCCGAAACTTCGGAAAAACTGATTGTGGAGACCTTTCCCTTCCATCGGAAACTCCGTCTACCTGTTCTATCTGAAGGAAAGAATCTTGCCGATTATGCAGGACAGCAAAACAAACGTCGTTTTTTCACAGTGATTGGCGCTCTTCCTGCGGGAAAGGTGCTTGCAGTTGATACTTCCGTACTGGCGAACGGAGGAGGAGTTGCAATCGACGGAATGCCCGGACTGCTGTGTCCGACACCCGAGGCGGCGATGAGACTCAAAGGCGGTCTCATTCCGGTCGGCGGTTCGCTTCTGGGCGGTCCGCTCCCGGCGCGGGCAAGAATCTATGAACTGAAATTCAAACCGGAAGATTTTGTTGTCGATTTGAAGTATCCCGTCCGGGCTCCGGCGGACCTGCGCCATCCGCAAACGGAGTGTCTGCTGTTCGGAAAATACGGAAGTCTCGGCATGCTTGTCCGCGGCTGCCGGGAACAGTTGACCGATCCGTCAAAGTTGCAGGCAGGTTGTCTGATTCCACCGGAAAAACGGGGAAGGCTGAGCAATCGGCGCAACTTTCTGGAAAACCGGCTGGGGGCTTATTTTGCCGCTGCGGCTCTCAGCGGAACCGTTACGATCCCTGCGGAAATGAATGTCGCATATCAGAACAAGGGGTTGATCAACCGGGCAGTTCTTGCCGCGTTCTCGAATGTTGTCCTGATGCAGGGAGACGATCTGCTCCGTGAAGGCGATTTCCGCAGGACAAATTATCCGATCACCCATACATTCTTTGCTTACGATGCACTTGCCAGGGGGCTGTATCAGATGCAGCATCTTCTGGAACAGGAAGCGCGGGAAATCTGGCGAGACGCCGTAATGTCGATCGGCGACAAATCTGCTTCTTACATGGCGTATGAGTCGAATCAGTGGGCGGATATGATTTCCGGCCATCTTCATGTCTATCTGGCGACGGCGGAACCCCGGTTCCGCCGCTATTTCGAACTTCAGATGAACGCATACCTGGACAATCTGTTCACCCCTGCCTCCAAACACGGCCAGCATCCCGCCGGATATTTTCTGGAGGAGTTCGGACCCGATGGGAACTACGATCATCTGAATCTGTTCTCCATTGTCTCCATCTGGCACAAATATTCAGCGCTGAAAGATGCCGATCCTGTTCTTGTGCAAAAGCTGAAACAGGGAATCCAGAAGAATCTTGAATTCAAAAAATTCTTCTGGGTTCCGGAAGAAGGATCACCGACAGCGCTCAACAACCGGACCTGGGGAAAAATCAGCTCTCCAAGCTGGCCGGGACATTACATGGCACGGAACGATTTTGATCTTGCATATACGCATCACCAGATGAAAAAGATGCCGGAAAAGGGTGTGGGCAGTGCCGGAACATTCGCCCATCATGTCAATACCGATGAATGGGCGCTCCGCCTGATCAACTGGGACCTCGCACAGAAAGGGGAACACTGGAGCGGACTTGGAAGTCATTGGTCCCGGGAACTCTATGAGGCTTATACTCGTCCGCTGAATGCGAAAAAAGTGAAACTGCCGTATGAGGAGGAACGGGGAATCTGGACTCTTCCCGGATTCGCAGCATGGAAAAATGCGGGAATTTACGGACTCGTTTTCGCGGATGTCACAGGGGCGAAATGGAGTCTGAACGGCATTACAAGCGGCGGCCCGCTCGGACTCTGGAGCGAGGAGGCGGGATGGTTTCTCTGTGGAGAGCGAAGTCCGAAGAAAAATGCCGTTTCGGAAATCTCCGATGTCACATGGAGCAGCATCGGCGGAATGCGCCCGAATGGTTCGCTCTTCGTATCCGGCAGAGAGCGGAACTCTCTGAAAACCAATGACAATGGGTTCGAGGTTCTCGGAATGCTGCCAGACGCTGCCGGAACACTTCGCTGGAATTATCAGCTTATGGAAAAGGAGACGGTATTGACGGTCTCCCTGGAAAACTCAAATCTGCAATCTGCTTTTCTGCTTCTTCCGTTTCACCCGTATCCGGATGCAACAATTGAACTTTCCGCATCCGGACTGCTTTGCGAACGGAGGGGACGGAAGCTGAAAGTGGTGTTCCCATCCATCCTGCGCGCCGAGTTGATTCCACCGAAAGCGAAAGGGTATTCCACCCTGTTGAAGATTGCATTTCCCGCCAGAGGCTCCATCCGTCTGGCCTTCCGGAAAGAATGACAGGACACCGGAACAGCGTTTCAGAGTTTCAGCCATGACTTTTTTTCCGTCCGGGACTTGTTTTTGACTGTTGCGGAAGTAAATTATCCCATTCCATTTATGACACTTTTAATAGCTTATCCGGCGACAGAAACATGAAAACTGGTTTTGACAATGCGTTGTATCTTCAGGAACAGTCTGAAGAGATTCTGAAACGAGCGCGCTCCTTCGGGAACAAACTGTATCTGGAATTCGGCGGGAAACTCGCGTATGATTACCATGCGGCGCGAATTCTGCCGGGATTCGATCCGAACGTGAAACTTCAACTTCTGCAGCGGTTAAAGGATGAGATCGACGTTGTCATCTGCATCTATTCCGGCGACATCGAGCGTAAAAAGATCCGCGCGGACTTCGGAATCGCCTATGATGCGGATACCCTTCTGATCATCGACAATCTCCGGGAATGGGGCATTTCCGTGAAAGCCGTTGTCGTGACACGCTACGATGATCATCCGGCGGTCAACCACTTCATCAACCGGCTGGAACGCCGGGGAATCCGGGTCTATAAACACCGTGCCATCAAGGGTTATCCCACCGATGTCGATCTGATCGTAAGCGACAGCGGCTACGGCGCAAATGAGTACATTGAAAGCGACAAGCCGATCGTGATTGTCACAGGCCCCGGTCCCAGCAGCGGCAAAATGGCAACCTGCCTTTCCCAAGTCTACCACGAGCACAAACGCGGTATTCCCGCGGGATACGCAAAATTTGAAACGTTCCCTGTCTGGAATCTGCCGCTGAACCATCCGGTCAACATTGCCTATGAAGCTGCCACCGCTGACATCGGCGACATCAATATGGTGGATCCCTTCCATCTGGAGCATTACCATAAAATGGCGGTGAATTACAACCGGGATGTTGAAATTTTTCCCGTTGTGCGCCGCATCTGCGAACGGATCATGAAACCGGAACAGTGTTACAAATCCCCGACTGATATGGGAGTGAACCGAGTCGGTTTTGCCATTTCCGATGATGAAGTCGTCCGGGAGGCATCGAAACAGGAGATCATCCGCCGCTATTTCCGTTATCAGTGCGAATACACCCTCGGCGGAGCCGAACGCAAAACGGTCGATCGGGTCAAAGTCCTGATGGACAACCTCGGACTGAAGGATACGGACCGCAAAGTGGTGGAACCCGCACGGGCCGCCGCACTTCACGCCTCCCAGACCAAAGGAAAAGGAAACGACGGCTTTTTCTGCGGCGCCGCTCTGGAACTCCCCGACGGGACCATTGTCTCAGGCACGAACTCCCCGCTGATGCACGCCGCATCCAGCTGTATTCTGAACGCAGTCAAGATGGTCGCGAAACTGCCGGACGAGCTTCAGCTGATCGCACCGGGAGTGATTGATTCCGTCCGGCTTCTGAAAAAGAATATTTTCCGCAGCCGCCGCGTCAGTCTTGATCTGGACGAAACCCTGATCGCCCTGAGCGTGAGTGCGAACAGCAATCCGACGGCCAAACTCGCGCTGAGCCGTCTCCGGAAACTCGCCGGATGCGAGATGCACATCTCTCATCTTCCGACTCCGGGCGACGAGGCCGGACTTCGCAAGCTGGGCATCAACCTGACCTCCGATGCAAAGTTCGCCAGCCGCGATCTGTTCATTGACTGACCGTGATTTCCGATGCGCGGAGAGAAGGTTTTTCGTAAGATTTTCCCGAAAAAGTCCTTCCTCCGATTTGAAGAATCAGTAAAGACGGTGTATTTTGCATTCAACTTATTTCAAATTGAACTTTGGAGTGTTCTATGAAACAAACCCCGGAAACAGTCGTGCTTCTGAATTTCGTTTGCGACGATATTCAGAAAATTGCGCGCGCCATCCGTGACCGTCACATTTACACGATGGTCATGCCGTATACCGTCAGCACGGAACGGCTCATGCATGAGAAGCCGGTCGGACTCATCATCTGCGCCGACGCCGATGCTCCCGCTCATGAGGAGGAACTGAAAAAATTCACATCTCTCGGACTCCCGGTCTTCCATCTGACGGTGGAAACGAACGCAGATCCGAAGGCCCGTGTCGAAGAAGCCGTCGACTTCTGCATGAAACAGTGCGGATGCACCGGTTCCTGGACAATGGAAAAATTCATCGAAGAAGCAATCCGCGACATCCGCGAACAGGTGGGAGACCAGAAAGTGGTACTCGGGCTTTCCGGCGGAGTCGATTCCTCCGTAGTTGCCGCACTGATCCACAAGGCAATCGGAAAACAGCTCACCTGCGTTTTCGTCAATCACGGTCTGCTCCGCAAAAACGAACCTGAAATGGTGCAGGAGGTCTTTGCCAGAAACTTCGATATGAACCTCTGCTACATTGATGCATCCGACCGCTTCCTCGACAAACTTCAGGGAGTCAAGGACCCGGAACAGAAACGCAAGATCATCGGCAAGGAATTCATCGACGTATTTGCGGAAGCAGCTGCAAAGATCAACGCCCCCTTCCTCGGACAGGGAACAATCTATCCGGATATTCTCGAAAGTATTCCGCTTGACGGCAATCCGGCGGGAGTCATCAAGAGCCATCACAACGTCGGCGGACTTCCCAAGGACCTGAAATTCAAACTTGTCGAACCGGTAGAGCGCCTGTTCAAAGACGAGGTCCGCGTGGTGGGACGTCTTCTCGGACTGCCTTCGGAACTCATTGACCGCCATCCGTTCCCCGGTCCCTCCCTCGGAGTCCGCCATCTCGGAGCAATCGACAGAAGCACTCTCAAGATTCTCCGTGAAGCCGATGCCATCGTCACCGAGGAACTGCTGAAATCCGGCTGGTATCATAAGACCTGGCAGACCTTTGCCATCTTTGTGCCTGTGAAAACGGTCGGCATGAAAAACCACAAGCGTACCTACGATTATGTGATCGCAATCCGCTCCATCAACAGCGTGGATGCCGTGACCGCGCAGGTCGTCCGCCTCCCCTGGGAACTGCTGGACACCATGACCGAACGAATCATCCGCGAAGTTGAAGGAGTCAACCGTGTCGTTTACGACATCACCTCCAAGCCTCCCGGAACAATCGAGTGGGAGTGACAAATTCCGCATCCGGAATTGCACATGAAAAAGCGGCGGGTTGCTCCCGCCGCTTTTTTTGTCTGCCTGTTTTTCCTTCCCTGCACAAAGAATTCTCCGATGACCTGCGGCACCGGAGGAAGGAAATTTTGCAGTGCGTAAAACCGGAATGCGAGACCGGACAATAATGGGAATGACTTATTTTCCCTCCTGTTCCCACGGAAAAATGCCGACGCATTTTCCCGCAGGAATCACGAGCAGAATCAAACCCCTGTAATGGCAATCACGATCGGTGTCATTCCGGCATTACGGGAACGGATGTCGATGCTCCGGATTTTCACGCCTTTTCCACGGGTCCACTCGTTCCGTTTGTTTTCCCATTCGTAGACGCGGAGATAGCGCCACTCCGGCTTGCCGCTGATCGTATTGGTCACACGAACCGGAACCGGACGCGAAACTTCTCCCTCCTGCCAGCCGACCCACCAGTTGTTGGTGTGCTCGGGACATTTCACTTCGACAATCTCTTTCGAACCATCTTCGAAATGGATTACATATTCCAGAACCGTTCCTTTGGCTCCCCACGATCCTGCATGGAGGAAATAGAGTGCTCTGGCTCCACGATTCACGGGAATCCCTTTAACCTCCTTCGGCATCGCGGATTTGGCGTTGCTGGAAAGGGTAATCACCGCCCTGCCCCCGTTTATCGAAGGATTGATCACATCAAACGGAACGCCGTAGAACGTACGTTTTCCGGTTTTGAGATCCCGCATATCATTGAGATCGCCCTCATCGGACCATCCCCCTTTGCCGTTGCCGGAAGCATCGTCTGCAAGGCCCATATTGCAGAAGCGTCGGAGATCAACCATGAAAACGCCAGCCGGATTCTCCGAAGGCGCCACAAAATCCGGCAATTTCGGAATCCGCGGTTTGTCTTCTCCGGAAACCAGATCCAGCTTCTCTGGAGCTTTGAGTATCTTGACGGAAGTTTTCTCTATCGCAGCAGCAACTCCGTCCGCATCCGCGGAAGCAATCCGTAGATAGGAGGGTCTTTCCGTCACCCGGAAGAGTCCGCTCGTCCGGGTGACGGGATTGCCGAACAGGTCGATTTCAGAACCGACCGCTCCCGGGAAACGGGGCGCAAGCTCCAGTTCGCCCCTGTCTCCGGTCCACCAGAGAACCACGGTTTCCGGTTTCGTTTTATGGCGGAAAACAAACGCCCAGAACCGGGAATCCTCCTTCCGGATCAGCTTGTGGAATACGGTATAATCAATCTGTTCCTGCATTGCGACACGGCTCATCAGAACCGGTTTCGGGACATTGTTGAAATCAATCATCGCCGTATTCAGGTACACACCGGCGCCGTTTCGCCCCGGAGGACTTTGCAGATAAATGAAATGTTTCCCGATTCCCAGGAGCATGTGAATCGCCGATCCCTGAACCACGCGGATTGCCGTGCGCAGGGAATTGTCCGGTTCGCGCTTGGACTCCGGCGGCAGGAAGGGGAAATCAAGTCCGCGCAGATAGGTTGTGCTGCCGATACCGCCTTCCGTATCCCAGATCGGCAGAGGCTTGCCGTCGCCATACTTGACGGCAAGTTCCTGAAAATGATCGACCGTATCTTTCAGTTTGCCAAACGTCTCCTCCGGAGGAGTTCCCGGCGTTCCATAATGCAGACTGATCATGTCGATTCCCTTGAAGGCTCCCGCTTTTGCGGCACGTCGATGCCAGCCCCATCCGGAATGGGTATATCCGGCAGCCATGACCACAGCCCGGGGATCGGCCTCATGTACGGCTTTTGCAGCGGTCTGCACAACTTTGGCGAACTCCTCCGGCGTTCCGCGATAGAACATGCTGACATCCGGCTCGTTCCAGACCTCCCAGTAGCGAACACGGTCTCCATAGCGTTTGACAGCATCCTTCACATATTCGGCAAAGAGGTCAAGACGCGGCGTCCAGCCCGCATTGTAACCGGTCGATTTTTTTGCGGTTTTGTCCACAGCCGCCCAGTAGGGAGTCGTAAAAAGCTGCCCGAGAAGGAACATGCCATACTTCTTCAAATCATTCAGCTGGAAATCGCTGCCGTAAGTGTAAGGGCCCGGATCAGGACGCATCCGATACCACCATGTTGTCTGCACCATGTTGTGATTGCGCATCCAATTCTGTCCGAGTTTATGCGCCTGGGCAAAATACGCCCCGTTGGACCAGCCGTTCACATGATTGCCGAAAAAGCTCTCCGGATCCGGCTCCTGTTTTTTGTTCCAGACTGCAAATGAGGCAACGTCACGGAGAATCCTCTTTCCGTTCGAATTCCAGACTGCTTCCACGCGGTAGGCGCCGCGCTTCGCCGCCGAAAACGGCAGAATCAGGCGCTTCTTCTCTCCCGGAGCCAGACGAATCAACTGTTTTGTCTGCCCGAGATTATTGAGATCGATATCACGCAGAGTGAACAACACCTCTCCGTTGAAGTTTTTCAGGCTCCGGTTCTCCAGATTGATTTCGGCGGAAAACGTCTCCCCCGGAGCAACAATTGTCTTTTCCGGAGCAACTGTTTTGATGTGAAATGCAAGCGGCTCCGTCTGTTCGGCTGCTCGAATTTCCCGGCGCAATTTCCGCAGAAGGGGGGCTTCGCTGTCAGCCTTCTTCACGGAATTGCCCGCGACAGCAGCCGCCAGCTCCGGATATGCGGTCAGGAAAAGGAGGTCTTCCGCAGAGAGAGCCGTCTTCCAGAGATAAAGCTCATCAATCGTTCCGGCAGTTCCCTGCATCAAAGCGAATTCGCGATAGTAGATCTGTTCCGGTTTCCGGGGTGTCGAGGAAGAAAAGACCTGTTTCCCGTCGAGCCAGATCCGCTTTTCGAGCTTGTTTCCGATCGTCTTCCAGGTCATGGCAACCCCATGCCACTCACCGGCTTTCCATTTTGAAGGAAGTTCCGTATAACATCCGTAATCCCATGCGAACTTTCCGTTTTCAGAACCTCCGCTCATGAAGAACAGCTTCCGGTTCTGCGGATGATACGTCAAAGCGAGATGTCCGGCGCGGAAGAAAGTAAACGATTTTTTCACTCCTTTCACATCCGCATCGGGACGATAAAAGAAGAAAACCGTTCCCTCCCCCGGTTCGATTTTCCCTTTTACATCCAGTGGAATTCCTTTTTCCGAGCCTTTTGCCCCGTTGTTCACAAGCCCTGGAACGCCGCCATTGTCGAACGAGGCATACAGCGACGCCTTTTTCACAGACTCGGCGGTTTTTCCGGGCAGAGTCTGCACACCGGAATCAACCCGGCGAAATTCGGAAGCGCTCTTCTCCGGAGAACGGAAAAGGGTATTCAAGTCATTGACATCCCGCATGTTATCGTAGATGTAAATCTCATCCACAACACCTTGAAATCCCACACCGAACTCCAGAGGAGCATTTGCGGAGATGCCGGTAGGAAAGTGTCTGGTCCGGGAGGACTTCACCAGACGGCCGTCAATGGTCAGGGATTTGACTCCGATCCTGCTGTCCCATGTCAGAACCACATGATGCCATTCTCCAGCCTTCCAGTTCCGCAACCCGTTGTAATCCAGACTGTAATCCCATTTGAAACCGACATTGGGCACCGTCTTTCCTGTCATGAAAAACGCCCGTCCATGAGGCTGATAGACAAATGCAAGATGAACCGCCCGGAACAGTACTGCGGATTTCTTCAAATCCTTGAAATCAATTTCCGGCTTGACCCAGAATGCGACGGTTCCCCGCTCGATATTCAGATTGCCCACATTGTTGTAAAGAACTCCGCTCCCGTCTGAAGCGACCCCCCGGCCTACCTTTCCCGGCACTTCCCGAAGTCCGGTATTGGCAGTTTTCGCACCCCCGGCAATCTCCGGTTCGGCTCCATCCTCGAACGGCGCATAAAAGATCAGTCCGTCCCGAATCCCAGCAGAAAGCGCAATTCCACAGGAAGCCAACAATGTCATCAATATTTTTCTCTTCATAACAAGATCCTGTTTTTTCCATGTTTCAAAAAAAATCAATATCCATTGAGTTCCAGATGCCGTTTTCTTTGAGCCGCAACGCCATCCTGAGAATCAAGAGCATAAGGTTTGAGCGTTGCAGCATGCCCATCCGCAAAAGCAAAATTGCCAGCCTGACCGTGACGGTCGCTAAGCGCTCCCCAACGGCTGTATGGTTGATCATTCGGTTTGCTGTATGCCATCAGAGACCGACTCCCGTACACACTGGTCGTAGCCTTGACAGCATCCCCAAGTTCAATAAAATTAGACGGAGATTTGATCTGATTCGTTTTGAAAAATACATAAGTCCCATCCTTGTGACCGGTCAGCTGGTACCAGGAACAGATCGATAGCGGAGCCGCACTGTAACAGTGCAGATTCATCCCGTAAGAACCGATTCCCGACATGATTTTCCGGACTTTGTCGCCAATCGTAATCTTGTTGTAATCTGAAGCTTTGGATCGAACAGGACAGTCGTAAAGCTTTGTATTGTAGTTGGTAAACATCCCCATCTGGGTAATCCATTGGGCATCCCAGTCTTCCTGAGACATCTTGTATTCCGGATTCGGCATATAATCATACGTCGAACTGTACTGGTTGACAGCCAGTATCAGCTGCTTCAGATTACTGAGACAGCTTGCCTTGTACGCACTCGCCCTCGCCTTGTTCAATGCCGGCAGAAGCATCGCCGCCAGGATGGCAATGATCGCAATGACCACGAGGAGCTCTATCAATGTGAAACGCTTCATTTTTTTTTCTCCTTTTATGGAATATTGTTAATCTGTATCGACTTGTACTGAATGCTTCCCGACAAAGTGCAAACACCGGGGAAACGGCGGCCGCTGAATACGAGATCCCGGATGATCTGTGCGCATTGTTCGGCAAATAGTGAATAATCCGGCTGGAAGTAGATTCCACCGTCGATCATCTCCTTGTTGGAAATGAGTTTTACATCTTTTTTCACATCAATTCCATATCTCCGGAAAACGCCGGCAAGATAATCCAAACCGTCAACGCTGTCGAAGATAATCGCTTCAGGCAGACCGTTCTGAATCAGCCGATAGACAAGTTCCGACTTCCGGATCAGCCAATCCTCCTCCGTCCGACAGGGAGTATCCTCATAGTGCAGGAAACGCAACTGGATTCCAAGATGTTCCGCCGCGCGCCGTGCCCCCTTCATCAGCAAAGAAACATAATAATTCTTTTCAATTCCGCAAACCAGGACAAGATCCCGATATCCGGAAGCATAAGCAAGGGAGACAAGCTTCTCGCCACGCTCACCGGTATCCTCCCGGATCAGATTCAGCCCGGGCATACGGACTTCACCCAGATGAAAATCTCCGATAAACAAAACCGGAAACGGATAATCAATCAATGAGGAGATCTGAGACCGGCTCAGTCCCGGGAGGTTGATCAGAAGGCAATCCGGCCTCTCCCGGCGGAGACTCTCCATTTCATAACGAAATTCCGCAGACTCCACAAAATGACGCGGATACGCATGCGTCTGAATCTGAAATCCATGGTACAAATGAAGATCAAACAGTTTCATCCGGTCAATTCCATAATCATTCCGTTTGGAACGATATGCCTCAGTAACATAATGAAGATGGCGCTGCTTCGTCCGGAGAACTCTCCGATTGATGTAGACCCCGATCCGCGGACGGCGAAAACAGATTCCGTCGGCAATCATTCCACCGACCACACGTTCCATGGTCCCGACACTTACTCCGGCAGCAGCCGCAAGCGTCCGAATCGGGGGCAGTTTTGTCGCATCCGACAACGGACCGTCATCAACCGCAGACCTCAACTGATCCTTCAACTGTGTATACACTGCATCCGGACTCTCAGGGTCTATTTTGAATTCAAGCGATACCATGAATTATCCTTTTCCGCTTATTCTGTACACCTCTGTACGTTTTAATTTTAGCTCTGTACACTTCCGCTGTCAACCCCCTCTTTTTGATTTTTTTCAAAAAAAATGATGTTTTCATGGGAACGGGGAAGCATCGGAACAATAAAACCGACCGCAAGAATTTGCAAAATGCTTCTTTCCTGTATATCTTATCATGATAGATGCAATCTTTTTCGGAAAGGAGTTTCAAAATGGCATTTTCCAAACGAATTCTCATCAAGCCGCTAGTCATTCTCATAATTGCCGCAGCGGTTCTTGCCTATTCCTATTATAAAAGCCGCCCGGCAAAGGAATCCTCGCCGGAAATTACCGCCATGACTGAAGTCCTGGACAATCCCGAAAGCGATGCCTCGGCCATCTTCCGCGCCTATACAAAAGCGGAAAGTTCCCTGATGCGGAAAAAAGAATATGATACCGTTCTCCGCCTCACATCCCTGGTCCGGGAATCCGGTAGAACTTCAAAGGAATTAACCAATGTACTGGATTTTTCAGAATACAGCGCCTCCTTTTTTTCCGGAAAGTACCAGGAGGCTCTTGAAAAACTGGAAGTTATCGAAGCCAATCCGCAGACGATTCCGGAAGTAAAAGGCGCCGTTGCCGGAGAAAAGATGCGCTGCATCGCCGCCATGAAAGGAATCGACAGCGCCATTCTCTTTTTCGACGCATTTCTGAAAGAAAAGACCACTCGCCCGGAGATGCTGCTTTACGCATACGACACCTGCATCAATGTACTGTTTCAATATGAGAAAAAGGAAGAAGCTCTGAAGCGAACCGTCGACGGAGCAAATGCAACGGCCAATCCCGAAACCGTGCGGCATTTTCTGGAACGACTCGGAAAATTTCTGGTCCGGGAAGAGGAACCGGAACGCAAACTGCATGTTCTGATGCCCTCGATCGATATCCGGAAATACTGCACCGTCATGAATGCCGTCGCCGACGAATTCATCGCCCTGCAGCTTTATGACAAGGCGGAACAAATCCTCGACAGCGTCATTGCCAACCGATATGTTCCGCAGGAACTGAAAAAAGTCGCCGGAATCAAACGCACCATCTGCAAGGAAAAAAAAGAGGCGACGGAGAAAGCAAAGAACCCGATCAAGCCGCAGCCGTCCTCCTCCCACTGATTCCCGGACGGAAACACACCTGATTCATCTTTCGAGAAACTCACGGCATAACTGCTCCGCCCGATCCAGTTCCTCCGGAGAGAGCCATTGAATCTCAACCCCCTCTTTCTGCATCTTGCGGAACCAGGTGTCCTGCCGCTTTGCAAACTGGCGAATCTTCACAAGGAGCCGGTCGCGCATTTCCCTGAACGCCGTCTTGCCCTGGAGATGTCTGGAAACCTCCCGGTATTCCAGACCGAACGACTCCAGTTTTTCCCACGGGACATTCCGCTTTTCATGGAGGAAACGGACTTCATCAAGCATTCCGCTGGCAAGACGTTCATCCAGGCGAGCCTCAATCCGCCGGTGAATCTCCGCACGCGGCCGGAATGCGCCAAGGACCAGATACTCCGCATTCTCCAGAGGTCCGCCATACGGGGAAAAGGTACGGGTGGATTCGATTTCCATTTTGCGTGAAAGACGATACAAATTGTTGTCCTCGCCGTTCGAAAGGTCATAACGTCCGGCGAGCAATTCGGCAAACTTCCGGCGGTCCTCTTCCCGGAGTCCCCGGCGGAACTCCCGGTCCGCGGGTCCTCCGGGCAGTTCATACCCCTTGATCAGTGCATGCAGGTAGAGACCGGTTCCCCCGCAGAGGATCGGAATCCGGCCCAGAGATTCCAGTTCCATGATCGCGCACTTGGCGTCTCGCATAAAATCCGCGAGGGTATACGGTTCGCCGGCGGCCGGATCGGCAATGTCCAGCAGACGTGTTTCAACTGGCTCGCCTCCGGTCACATATTCGTCCAGATCCTTTCCGGAACCGATATCCAGTCCCCGGTAGACCTGCCGGGAATCGGCGGAGATCACGGCTCCATTCAGACGGCGCGCCAGAGCCACCGCCATCGACGTCTTGCCGCATGCGGTCGGCCCCAGAATCACGATCACTCTATGAATTCCGTTCACAGCATTTTCCCCGTATAAAGATAGTAAAGACGCAAACAGTACGCACAAAATACAGTCAGGAAATTATAAGCTCCGTGCATCAAAATCGTATAGGATGTTTTTTCTCCGCTTCGCACATACTCCCGCTGAAAGAACAATGCCAGAAGAAAAAGCGCAGGAACCTGCCAGATCACTGCATGCACCAGGGCAAACAACAGCGATGTCACCACTGCAGCGGCAAACGGAGAAACCAGCTGTTTCAATCCGGAATACAAAACCCGGCGGAATGCCAGCTCCTCCACAACGGGAGCAATCAGCACCGCCGATCCGAAAATAATCAGGAACACGGAAAACGGAGCCTTGATCAACAGTTCCACCAGAGGCTGAGTCGGATTTTTTTCTCCGAACCATTTTCCCAGAGTCGTCAGCAATGTGGAACAGAGAGTGATCCCGAGAAACAGCGGAACGGCAAGTTTCAAAATCCGCATCATCTCGACCTTCTCCAGACGGCGAAGCCCGAGGTTGACCAACACCTCGGACCACGTTCCCGGCGGAAACAGAAATGGAAGAACAGCAGCCGCAAACAGCGATCCCTGTGTCAGTGCAATCCCGGCAATCAGCCTGAGCTGAACCGGTTCCGCCGGGAGATAACGCGACACATTCAATGCAAATGGCAGAAAAACAGCAAAAACCACCAGGAGAAATGCTGTCATCCGCCGCGGCGCATCAAAACTGTCCCGATTGATATCCATGTCAGAATCCGTTTTTTCATTCATGAAGGAATCCGGAAATGTAGCACGGAATTGCGAAATTTAAAGTCAGGGGGATGCAAAGTTTCCGTCCCGGTACCGTTTTCTCTCCCAGGAACGGTCCGACGATTCCGGGAGTGCGCGGAAGTAGAACCCGCTTCCCGTTCCAAAATCTTCACGGTCTGTACAACAAGGTAATGTTTCGGACCCAGTAGGTGATCTTTTCTTTTTTCGGATTCATTCCAATCTCAAAATCAAGAATCTTTCCTTCCGGAAACAGAACTTTGTTTTCAACCCATTCCCCGATGGAAGGCTTGCAGGAAAAACGGTATTTCCGGTCTCCGGCAACAGTAATCCAGACGAGAGAAGGATTGCTGAGAGTCTCCCTTGTCTGTTCCGTACGGATTTCAAAGGAGATTCCAGCGGCATCCTTCAGCAGTGGTTCCTCCTCCTTCCGGAACGCAAAGGAAGGATATACCCAGCGATTCGGCTGACTGAAAACAGCATCCACTTTCAAGCCGCCCACATTTTCATCCCACACGATACTCATCTTTCCGGAAGAACGTTTCTTCCAGCGTTCCGGGTCCTGAACCCCTTTGAGAGGCACCCGACGCATCTGAAAAAAATGAGCCGGCAGGAAGAGGCGGGTGGAGCGTTTTCCATTCGCACTGCCGCGAATTTCGAAACCGTCACATCCGCAGCGTATTCCGGCGACGGAAAATTCGCTTCTGGAAAACGGCTTGACCAACACCTCTTGCGGAATCCCCGTCCCTGCTGCCAGATTATGCTCAATCCGGATTCGTTTCGCCACGGAGTCCAGATTGGTCACGGAAATTTGCATGGAATCCTTTCCAGTCAGATCGCCATCAAATACAATGGTTCTATCCAGGGAATCGGAAAGAATCCCTTTTTTGCCTTCCGGGTGCGGCGGCTGGAGTTGAGCCGGGAATCGGCGAACTCCATGAACGTAAACCGGATACTTCGTAACTTGCAGGGATATCGTCTCTCCGGATTGCTGCACAGGAACCGGAGTTCCGAAACTATCATGAGCGGAAATGGTCCCGCTTCCCCGCAGCGAAACCTGACGTTCATACAACCGATCGAATTCCGCCTCGGGCAAAGGTTCCTCCTGCTGTTTATCCAGAGCCGAACGATTCCAGAGAACGAGTGTGAAAGTCCCGTTCTTCCGGCGAAAGACAAAACATTTCCCATCCTCGAAGATCGGGGCTTCCCCGAGAAGCTCAGCGGAACCGATCGCCCTGTTCATGACCGCATAAGCCGCATAAAGAGGTTTCACGGAAAGATCCTTCCGCACCATCCCCCACTCCTTCAAACCATCCCGTTCTATGTGACGACGCAGAACAAAGTTGAAAATACGTGACACCCCCAGCTGACGAAGTGTAAGATTCGCTTTGGGCAGAAATTCGCACCAGAGCATCTCCTGTTTCCTGTTTAAAGAACGCGTGCCTTCGGAAACACCCTGAAATGTGGCATCACCTTCTGCATGGGTTCCGCATTCTGTGATCCAGATCGGCATATCGCACTTCAGCTCCTGATGCAGGAACTTCCGGATTCCGGCGATCACCTCCGGATAACGGCTCAACGGAGTGTAAATATGAAAATTGAAGAGATCACTGTACTCAGCCATCTCTCCGGCGAACATTGCGCCGCTGATCGTCTCTCCGCCCAGCGGATAAGTGCAGAATGATCCGGCACTCACCAGTGAACCCGGATCACCCGCCTTGAATCCGAGCCACGCCGCTTTCTGGAGTGCGGTATATTTCCACGGTGCAGGCAGAAAAAGACTTCCCTGATCCTGCTCATTCCAAAACTCCCAGCATAACGAGCCATCCCGGAACTTTTCCGCACTCGCACGGGCAAAACGATAAACGTCTACAAGGCTGGTCGGAAGTCCATTGTTCCCCTTCAGGAACTCCGGCGGACTGGAAACAACGAACGACATTTTCATCTGTGCACCCAGCGGACGCAGAAACCGTTCTGTGGAAGAAAAGTTCCATTCCCCGCGTTTCCGTTCAATCTCAAACCAGTAGAAGCGCTCCCGGAATACCGCGGAACCGGAACATTCCAGCAGCCTGCGATAAAAATAAATGCCCTCCTGCATTCTTCCCCGAAAGCTTCCCAGTCCTCCGCGAACAGCAACATCCACTGCAAACGGCGAGCGCCGCGCATCTCCAGCAAATTCCGACAGAATACAGAAACTTCTCTCCCTTCCTTCCGTCGTAACCCAGAAATATCCGCATGGAAGTCCTGAAAGTTCAATCGTACCGTTCCGCATTCGCCCTTTTCGGATCAGGCGTCCGAACGCATCACGAAGCTCATATGGAGAAGAAGATTTCCTCCCAGCCGCCTGGAATCGACCGTCTCCCGGAAAAAACACATCTCCTGGGACTTCGGCGTGCAATGAAAAGAAGGATAATACAAACACGACAGCAAACCTGATTCGTCCATTTCTCATGAGACACCTCAATACCTGTAATCCAGAGAGGAATCGTTCTCAGGGTCCGAAGAGAACGGACTCCCCGGGGCATGCGGCATGAACGGATTCGGTATCCGCACGGCTTCGGCGTTTCCCCCCAGCATCAGGGTGTTGGCATACGAATGATGCCGTCCTGCGACATCTCCGAAATTGACATTGCCTGCCTCTCCCGTTCTCACCCAGCGGTAATATCCTTTCTCCCGGTTCTGAGTTCCATCTCCGTTGTGCGCCCATGTTTCCGCGATGAATTTTTTTGCGGCTGGCGATTTGAGACGTCCAAGTTTCAGAGATTCGCCACTGACATAAAGACCGTTATTGACTCCATAATGAGGATTGTAAAACCACCAGGAATCACTTCCGTCCATAATCCTTTTCTGCATCAGGGGGCATCGCAGAAGGTCCATCGTAATATACGTTTTCTTTTGAGGACTCCCGATAAGCTGACCGTTCCAAGTGTAAAACACACTCGGTGTGGACAGTTTCGGGAAAGGCATGAAATCATTGTGGTCGCCCGCATACTGAAGGGCACCGATCCCGATCTGGCGCAGATGATTCAAACACTGGATCGCATACGCCTTTCCCCGTGCAGCATTCAACGCCGGAAGAAAAAGCGATGCAAGAATTGCTATGATTGCAATCACAATCAGAAGTTCTAAAAGAGTAAATTTCACTTCCCTGTTTTTGATGATTCTGCTTTTCTTCATTCTGCCACCTTTCTGTTTTTCCGCAGAGTTGTTTTTTTCCTTCTCTCCGGCATTGGTTTCTGATTCTCCTCTGTATGAATAAGACTTTCAACCAGTTTATCCACAAATCCGGAGAGGTGCATATCAAGGTAAAAGGCATCCAGCGAACAGAAATACGGCAGTTCCACATTGCGGTGAAAAACAGCAAAAAGTTCCTCGGGAACCTTGATCCCCAGTTTCAAAATAGCCTGGATCACACCGGGAACGGCATTGTCCGGATAAACGATCAGGGCATCCGGGCGCAGGGGATGTGTCAGGAGTTCCAATGTTTTTTCATAACCGACCTTATCCCAGGTACTGCCGGAAAGGGCCTCCGGAGAAATCGTCCGGAGATTCCGGGGCATGATTCGCACTCCGGCGGATTTCAAGCCGGTAATCAGAAAACTGACCGGGATTCCGTCTCCGGGAGTCGCCGCAGGAACAATTGCCGCCACACGCCGGCAGCGGTGTTCCGCCAGAGCTCTCGCAATGCGATCGAAATCCATCAGAGGATCACGCATGAAAACGACTTTCCGGATCGGAAGACTGTTGAACCATTTTTTGTCACTGGTCGACACAACCACTCCCGCCACCGCCTGAATCCGGTTCCCGAGAACAGCATCGTGCAAGGATGCCCGGTCATCCAGAAAACAAAATTCGAACTGCAACTCCCGCAAACGCCTGCTCAGGGCATCCCGAAGATAAAAAAACGCCAGAAGATCCCGGGAAAGACGAAACTCCTGCGAACAGTAAATCCCGATCCGGCGAATTTCCCTCACGGAAGAAGCAACAAACATTCCCCTCCCCTGCTGACGATTCAGAAGTCCCCTGCAAACAAGGTCATCCATCGCAAGCCGAACAGAAAAAGGATTCGTTTTCCACAGTACCGCAAGATCCCGCAATGACGGCAGCTGCTCACCCGGAGTCAGCACCCCCGAGAAAATCTTCTCCCGCAGATAGAGCGCCAGTTCCTGATGGATTCCCGCCGTTCCGCTGCGCTGGAAATCGCGCAATTGTTCCAATGAGACAATTTTTTTCATCAAAAACCTATAACAGTTATCACAGTTTACATTATAGCACATCTCCCGTTTTTTGTCAACCCCCTGAAATCAATTTTCGGGCGGCATCCGGCAACAGCATTATTCTGCGTTCGAAAATTCCGTACGAAAAACAATATAGGGCAATTCCGCACTAAAAAGCAAGAAGATTTTTCAGGACAGGGCAGTATTTTTATTCACAGAGAATTCTGAACCATAGCAGGAGACATATCCCATGATCAAGCAGTACCTGGACGATCTGGAAAACCGGCTCGACCCTGAAATCGAGGAAACTTTGGATGCGGAATGGAAACGCTTTCTTGCGGGAAACTGCCCGGAACAGGTCTTTCATCCGAAACGCGGCCGGAAAGCTCCGCCCAGAATCGAATGGCCGAAAATTCCCGTCAACAAGGCTCTGAAGGACAGGGAGCTCATGCTTCTCCGTGAACTGTCGGATGCGTCCGCTGCTCTTGCCGCGGGTAACGGAAATGTTCTCAACATCCGCTGTAATTACAGCACGACCATTCTGCCTTCGCTGTTCGGTGTCGAAATCTTCTACCTGGACGATCAGCACGACACCCTCCCCGCCTCCCATCCACTGCCAGACGGAACCGACGGCATCCGTCGCCTGCTGGATGAGGGAATCCCCTCTTTCGACCGCGGCTGGGGACCGGATGTTTTCCAGACCGCCAGCTACATTCAGGAACAGCTTGCGGATTATCCAAAAATCCGTGAATATGTCCGTTTCTATCATCCTGATCTCCAGGGACCGCTTGATGTCACGGAGATGGTCTGGGGCAGCGGAGTCTTTCTGGAATTCTACGACAATCCCGATCTGGTCAAATCCTTCCTCACACTGGTAACCGAAACCTACCGGAAATTCATGCACCGCTGGGAAGAACTGGTTCCGCCCGTTCCCGGTCGTTTCTGCGCCCACTGGGGCTGGGGATACGCCGGAACACTCGTTCTGCGCGACGACTCCGCCATGAATCTTTCGCCGGAGATGTACCGCGAATTCGCCCTTCCTTTTGACAGTCTCCTTCTGGAAGAATTCGGCGGAGGCGTCATTCACTTCTGCGGCAAAGGCGATCATTACATTGACCTTCTCGCCTCAATTCCGAAACTCACGGGCGTACAGCTCTCCCAACCGGAATATAATGACATGGAACGCATTTTCCAGTATACAGTCGACCGCGGCATTCCCCTGCTTGACCTTGCCTGGAAAACAGCAGTCAAACCTGCACTTGAACGGGGACGCAATCTCCACGGCCGGGTTTATTGCAGGATTCCCGAGTAATACGGAATCCGTTTCCGCTCCCGGCGGAATTCCGCCCGATTCAGAACATGCGGATTTCCACCGGCCCCGGGCCGGCGACGCAGATGCTCTCCAGATGAATCTGCTGCGGTTTTGTCTTCGAAAGTTTCGGAATCAGCTCCAGCGTATGCTCTCTCTCCGGGTCCAGTCCGCTGGCAATCGGCGCATTCAGATACGCGGATGGAGTAAATATGGTTCCGAACTTGGCCGCATCGATTTCCATAACTTTTCTCCCATCCATTTTCACGAGAAGTTTTCCGGAAAAGACCGTCGATTCCCCGAACAGCAGAACGCTGCTCCCCCGGAACCGGACCTTCAGTCCGCCGGGCACGTTTCCTTTCCATTCGAACTTGTCGAATCCTTTCCGGACACAGTTCTCCGCGATTGCCACTCTGTCAAGCCAGCGAGAGGAGAGAAAATCGAAAGTGCCCGCACGCGTCTCAGGCAATCCGATCCGCCATCCCTCAGGCAGTGCTTTCAGATCCGGGATACGGCAGCGGAGGACATTTCGATAAAGCGGTTTGTTCATCCACTTTTCAGGCAGAACCGGAGTGCAATTCCGTTCCACTCCCTCCTGATATCCTTTCCAGACAAAATCGGCATAAATCGCATATCCGAAGTCATGCGGATGACAGCTGTCGAAGAGTTCCGGCGGCCATGCCGCATCCACATCCAGACGTCCCTTCCGGTAAAGGGCATTCATTCCCTTCACCACGTCACCGACGGCAAGCCCGTAGTACTTCGCAAGTTTCAGATGATTGCTCCGACGCTTCAGAACCTTCAGATCCGGAAGCGTGGCATACTCCCGGGAAGCAAGGAACACTGGAATCACAGGACACTTGCCTTTCACAAGAAGAGTCCGGACGATTGATTCATAAGAGGAAAGCGTCTCCTCCGTATCCGTCATCATGTTGTCGTTCAATGAAAAATCGAGAAACACCAGATCAGGCTTGTAACGAAGCACATCCCGCTCCACGCGATAGACGCCGAGCTGAGAACCGGTGCCGCCGATTGCCGCATCAATCAATTTCCAGCGTGCGCGCGGATACTCCGACCGGAACTTCTCTCCGATCAGCGCCCGGTAACTCGTCCGGTTCGGATCGGACGCATTCGCGCCCCAGGTTAGAGATCCGCCGAAAAACACGACCGTCAGGGCATCTCCTTTTTTCGCCCTCCGGTCAAACTCGCCCAATCCGCAAATGCCATTCTTTTCCGCACCCATTGACTGCCTCCCGTTCTCTCCTGTGAATTCCGGACTCTGTCCGTTTACGGTTGTGAATAGAAAAATGTATCACGTCCCGCAGATGATGCAAATCAGATTCTTTTGAAACAAGCGAAAAATCCACTCGAATGAAACATTTCTTCCGGAACATAAAAAACAATCTTCACCAAAACAATTCTCGTTCCCTTGATAAAAAGAAAAGTAATATTATATTATTCATTATTCAATAATAATGAATGAAAGATATTAATAATGAATAAACCGGCAATACAATCTGTAGCAAACGCATTCTCCGTCCTGGAATATGTACTGAGCTGTTCGATGATTTCCGAAGGGACGGAACTTGCGGATATCGCAAAAAAATTCGGGATGCAGAAAAGCACGGCGCGCAATATGATGCAGACTCTGGAATATTGCGGATACATCCGTCGGACCGCCCGGGGCGTCTACTCTGCCGGCGAGAAGTGCGCAATGCTTTCCAAAGCGGGACAGTTTGCCGGACAGCTCCGGGAGCATTCGCTTGCCTTTCTGAAACAGGCGGCGGAGAAAACAGGAGAGTCATTCATTCTGACCACTCTTTTCAACGGACAGCGCCTGATTATCGCCTCAGTTTCCGGCAATTCCGTGATCTCCGTGAATCCGGAAGCCGTGGAATGCGAACAGAAATACAACTATGCGCGTGTCACGACACGTCTGCTTCTTGCCTGCGCTTCTCCATCCGAGCGGGAAAATTTCATTGCTCTGAACGGGTTGCCGCCGGAAAACCACTGGCGGGAAGCACACGTCGGCAGGAATGCAATGGATGCGGAACTGGAAACCATCCGTCAGCAGAGATATTGCGAAGCGCTCAACACCGGAAATTTCTATGCGCTCGCCATTCCCGTGTTCGATTCCGGAAACCGGTTCCTTGCCGCACTCGGAGTCTATGCACCCGCCTTCCGGGTGGATGATGCCAGGAGAAAAGTCCTTGCAGAAACTCTGCGGAAAACCGCAGTTTCCATACAAACCAATTTGTAAAAAGGAACGGAACATGAATGAACTGGCCGAAAGACTGACTCAATGGCTTCGGAAAGACGACCCGGAAATCGAATTCCGGATCAAAACCGGAACGGAAATGTATCGTAAAGGATTCGGACGAATCGAACTGCGAAATCCGGATGGAACTCTTGTAAAACAGGCGTCCATCAAGCTGAAACAGGTGTCTCATGAATATCTGTTCGGATGCAATGCCTTCATGCTCAACCAGTTTCCGGAAGAGGAACAGAACCGCCATTATGAGGAAGTGTTTGCAAATCTCTTCAACGAGGCGGTCGTTCCGTTCTACTGGTCGGATCTGGAAGTGGAAGACGGACATCCCCGGTTTGCCTCCGGCAGCACTCCGGTCTACCGCAGGCCGCCGCCGGACGAGGTTGTCGCGTTCTGCAAACGGCACGGGATCACACCGAAAGGACACCCTCTCTGCTGGCAGGGCTTTGTCCCGGAATGGGCGCCGAAAACGAACGCAGAAATGATGAAGCGCCTGGATCGCCGCATTCGCGAAATCGCGGAGCGCTACGGAAACGATATCCCGATCTGGGACACGGTCAACGAGGCACTGTCACGCCATCCTGTCCGGCGCGGATTCAACAACCCGGCATTTCCCGACAACCATGTCGAGGAAGTTTTCCGGATTGCGGAGCGCCATCTCCCGCTTTCAACCCTTCTTTACAACGATGACAACAAGTGGTGGCACTACAACGGAGATTATACGCCGGTCTATATGCTCGTGAAATCGCTGCAGGACCACGGCTGTCATGTCGGCGGACTCGGACTTCAGTACCACATGTTCGACTCCCTTCTGGATCAGGCGGAGTTGTTCATGAATCCGCGCCAGATTTACAAATGTCTGGATCAGTATGCGAAGCTGAACATTCCCGTGAACTTCTCGGAGGTCAGCATCATCAGCCGCCGGGATCTCGGTGACGGCGACGCCTTCCAGGAGTTTGTCACGGAAAGGCTTTACCGGATCTGGTTCAGCCATCCCGCCACAAACTCGATTGTCTGGTGGAATCTGGTCGACGGCACCGCCGCTTATGCTCCGCTGGGAAGCGAACAAGGAGAAAATTCCCTGCGCGCTGGCCTCGTCAACTACGACTTCTCGCCCAAACCGGCTTACCGGGTCCTCGAACGCCTCATCAAGAAAGAGTGGCAGACGGAAACGGCGCTTGAGTACAATGAACAGGCGGAAAATGTCTTCCACGGTTTCTACGGCAAATACAATGCCGAGATCCGAACAGATGCCGGGACCTTCTCCAGCGAGATCTTCCTGAGCAAAGACAGCGACAACATGTTCCGCATCATTCTGAAGTGAAGCGTGTTATCACGCAGCGGTTTCGGGGAGATTTCAAAAGGAAAGGGGATTTCATGCGGCAGGAATCCCCCAGTCCCGGAAAAAACGCAACCGTCTTTTCCGTCTTATTCCGACTCTCCCCGGAGAAATTCGTTCCGGAACCGTTCCCGGAAGCGGCTCGGGGGAAGCCCTTTGATGCGTTTGAACACTTTACTCAGGTGAAATGCACTGGAAAATCCGCAGAGTTTCGCCGTCTCATCAAGCTTCAGATCGGTCGAAGAAAGATAGCGGCAGGCCCGCTCGACCCGGCGCTGCATCAGATATTCGGAAAACGGTCTGCCGAACAGACGTTTCACCAGAATACTTGTATGCGACTCGGAAAGCCCCAGCCGCTCCGCCAGATCGGGAAGCCCGATGGAACGGTCCAGATTCTGATGGATGAAATCCGAAATGGCGGCGCTCCGCAAATCGTAACTGTCGTTGACGATATTCGCCCGGCGCAGATAGAAGATAATGCCGTCTGCATAAATTCGCAGAAGCGGGAACAGCTTCTCCGCCTCCGTCTCCTCCCGAAGGGGAAGCGATTCGTACAGTGACAGAAATTCTGACGGAAGTTCTTCCGGAGGAGAAACTTCCGAAGTCCGAAACACTCCTGCATAAAGCATTCCGTAATGCACGGAAGCAAACGTCAGGGGGACCACAATCTGGCAGATTCCCTTCCAGCAGGTGGAGAAAAACGGAGAATCCGTCCCCATGCACTTCCGGTTCATCGCATAACGGCAGTGTGCAATACATTTCTCCGAAAACCCGCATCGGCAGACAGCATTCTTTTTGTGCGATGCACGAAATTCCGAAAAAACCGCCCGCCGCTGTCTGTAATTGAAAATCCCGTTGTTGTCGATGATCGTAATCTTCATTCCGATCCGTTCTTCCAGCATGCACAAACTCTCTTCCGGCAGATCGAAAACATCCATGGGAAACCTCTTCTTTTCATACACATTAAAATGGAAAACAAAAAGAATATATATGAAAATCCAATAAAATGCCATTCCAAAAAAGAAAAAAACGGTTACATTGTGAAAAGAATCTGAAACCGGAATATTCGCCCGGCCAAACAACGGAGGTTTTCATGAATGCGTTTCTTTCGGACAATTATCTGGAATTGATGATCCCATGGCTGAAAGTCCTGCCGAAATTTCTCCGGCACTCTCCGGCCGGCACCTGGTACGGAACCGGAGAAAGCGCCCATTGGCCTGTTCAGAGCAACATGAATGTCTGCGCCGCGCTCGCTGTGATGGCTGCGGATCCTGAGCTGGAAAAGTTTTCTCCGTCTCTCTCCCGTGAGGAGGTGTGGAAAACCGCTCTGGAACTCTTCCGCTACGCCATGAAAACGCATCTGACGGGAACGATTCCCGCAACCGACGGCAAATCCTGGGGACATCACTGGATCAGCGTACTGGGCGCTGAACGCATGACCCACGGGGTGAATGCACTTCAGCCATACCTGACGGACGAAGACCGGGAACGGTATCGGAACTTCCGCATTTCCGAATCCGACTGGCTGCTGAAGGAGTATCCGGTCGTCGCAGCCATGACAGCGGATACGGGAAAAAACAGGCCGGAATCAAACATCTGGAACGGCGGTTTTCTCCTTCGAACCGCAATGGACTGTCCGGATCTGCCGCGCAGAGAGGAGTATCTGGAAAAAGCCGCGTCATTTCTGCTGAACGGAATCTCCCATCCATCGGATGTCGCATCGGAAAAACGGTATCACGGAAAACCCCTGCGGGAATGGCACATCGGGTTCAATTTCACGCCGAACTATTCGCTAGACCATCATGGATATCTGAATGTCGGATACATGGTGATCTGTCTCTCGAATCTGGCAATGCTTCACTTCAACTTCAAGGAACTCGGGCAGGAAGCGCCGCCGGAGCTGTACCATCATGCGGAAGAGCTCTGGAAGGTTGTCAAGAATTTTATCTTTCCCGATGGTCGTCTCCTCCGGATCGGCGGCGACACACGGGCGCGCTATACTTACTGTCAATGCTACGCGGTCCCCATGTGGCTGCTGGCAGCGGATCTCTTCCACGATCGCGACGCAGCCCTGTTCGAACAGAACTGGCTGCAAATCGTCCGCCGGGAAATGGAGTACAACGGTGATGGTGCCTGCTATACAAAGCGTCTGGACAATCTCCGCAAAACGAGCTATTATTACTTCTGCCGTCTGGAATCGGATCATATCCTTTCTCTCTCCTACGGCGCGTACTGGCGGCGGAAGTTCCATCTTTCCCAGCCTGCGGAAAACGCGGAACAGAAGCCCGTGGAATGGGAAGACGATTTTCATGGCGCAGCCATGATCCGCACAGGAAACACGGTCCGCTCATGGGTAAGAGCCGGCGCCCAGGGACCTACCGGTCTCTGCGTCCCGCTGAACCGCAGCGACCTTGCGGAATGGCAGGCAAATCTGAACGGCACCCTGACCGGAAACAATATCACCGAGGAGAATCGGAAAGGAGAACAGAAAACCTTCCCCGGCGGCTTCCTCTATACGGGAATCACGGACGTGATCGAACGCCTTCCGATGGGCGAAGGGGAAGAACGCTATGCTGTTGCGGAACATCAGACGGCATCAGCAGCTCTGCCGGACGGGAAAACCCTTCTTGTTGCAGAACGGTGTGTCATGAAAAAGGAAGCAACAATCCACCAGGTTGCAAGTTTGAATCTTGAAATTCCGAACGACGTCTTCAACGGCTTCCGCCGGCATTATCGGTCAGTCACATTCGATTCTGAACTGAAAATGAACGAAGGAGATGCGGAAGTCATTGATACCCACTCCGATGTTCTGAACATCGACAATTGCCTGACGGTCCGTCTGCTCTTCGGCGGCAGTTCGCTGAAGATTGTCCGAAGCGCCGATCGCAACATCCGTCTTCGCAAAGAGACTCCGCCGGAAATGGATTCGCTGTACGCGGATCTCATCGCGGCAACCATCGATCCGGAATCGCACAGACGGATGCCGGGAGAGGTCCTGTTCGATGTCGTGTTTGCCGTCTCCGCAGATACGGACTTCAATGCAATGCCGCAGCTTTCCGGCTCCGTTTCTTCCGACGGACTCCGGAGAGCAATTCAATTCACCGGAGCCGACGGACTCCAGTACCGCTGCGAAGTCCTTTACAAAGACAATGGAGAAATCCCGGAAATCTCCTTTGAACAGATTTGATTCAGAGGAAGGTTCGTGGTCGGAAAAGGATTTTTTCTTTTCTCCGGCCGCGGTTTTCTTCTGCCGCTTCATTGTTTTTCGGCAGACTCTTCCAGTTCCTCATTGTACAGCAGAATACCGGAGACAACAAACGCCGGAATCAGAAAAATGGAAATAAACGGAATCATCAGCAACAGATATGCCGTTATTCCGAAACCGAGAATCAGCATGTTCCTCTTACCCGTTCCCGCCTGAATCCCCCGCACATCAAGTCCCCGGTTGAATCCGGGAGAAAACAGATAGGTCAGCGCCATCCGGTACCCGATGACAAGCCCCATCAGGAGAGGCCCGACCACCGGCAGAAGCAGGGAGCAAAAAAAGAATCCGACGGCAAGCACCATCGTAACCATCGAAAACATCCCGCTCTGAAACGCACAAACCAGATTCTGCTGGAACGGCAGCGGCGTGCATTTCCTTCCATATCGTTCCCGTTCAACCCGCACCACCATCCCGTCGAAGAACGGAGTCCCCAGGAACTCATACACCGTGCTCAAGGTCAGAATTGCCGTCAGCAGCAGCCCCAGCCAGCAGGAAAGCGCCGCCAGCCAGCGGAGCGGATGAATCAGCCAGCGGGTCCACCCCGGATGCCCTTCCGGGTCCGGAAGCAAATCAAGCAGGAAGGGAATCCCGTATCGGACCGCCGCCAGAAACAGCACTCCATAAAGGAGAAGCGTAAGCAAGAACGGAATCAACGCATACTTCCAGAGAGAAGGCGTTCTGTAAAAATACGCTATGCCTCTCAAAAGCCATCCGGCACCTTTGGAAAAATCGCCCTTCACAGCTCCGTTCCTCAGGATTTCAAAAGGTGATAGACAAACGCCAGAAAGGAATCTGCTTTGAAATCCCACGTTTCCAGTCGTGGATCGCCGAATCCCCATGCGGCGAATGCACGCTTGCACCCAGCCGCCCTGCCCGCCGCCAGATCAGTATAATTGTCACCGAGCATCCAGCTTTTTTCCGGAGAAGAAAGGGTTTCCTTCATCACATAATGAATCTGATCGGGTTCCGGTTTCATACGAATCCTTGTTCCGCCGCCGAGGATCGCATCAAAGCAATCGGCAATTCCAAGTTTTTTCAGGAGCGGGACACAGAGAACGTGCGGTTTGTTTGTGGCAACGGCAAGCTTGAAACCGGCAGTCTTCAAAATACGAAGACCATCGGCGACACCCGGATAGAGCGTCGTTTTGACAACCAGCGTTTCCCGGTAACAATCAATAATCTGCTCTTTGGCTTTCTCCACAAGCGCGGAATCTTCATGCTCGAAAGCGCGCTCGACGAGTTTCCGGATTCCATTGCCGACAAACGAAACAACCGTTTCCGTCTGCAAAGGAGGCAGGGCGAAACGGGCACGGAGAAGATTGACAGCCCGCGCAATGTCCTCTCTGGAATCAATCAGCGTTCCATCCAGATCAAAAACAGCACAGCGATTCGGATTGTTCATACAGGCTCAGCCTTCCTTCAAAACGGAATCCGGAAGGCATGAGGAATCCGTGCGTAGGCATCAAGGTTCAGATCGGCAAACTCTCCGGCGCGATAGTAACGGTAAGCGAGTCCGGCAATCATCGCGGCGTTGTCGGTGCAGTATTTGCGCGGAGCCAGAAAAGTCTGCACGTGTTTCGGGGCTCGGGCGGTAAAATGATCCCGGAGATAGCCGTTGCACGCGACACCGCCGCAGAGAATCAGGCTTTTCGCCCGGAAAAAAGCAACAGCATCGCATGCCTTGGAACAAAGGACATCCACAATTGCATCCTGATATGACGCCAGAGTATCGTAAAGGTCCTGCCCCTCCAGAGCCTCGGCATTGTCTCCGCAGAGACGCTTCGTGTGATAGAGCAGAGAAGTCTTGACTCCGCTGAAACTGAAATGGAAGCGGTTTTCAGGAGCAAGCGCCTTCCCGGCTCCACCCGTGAGCGAACGGGGAAACTCGAATCGCTTCGGATTGCCGTTTTTTGCTGCCTTCTCAATGACAGGTCCGCCGGGATAGCCGAGATTCAGCATTTTGGCGGCTTTGTCGAACGCTTCGCCGGCGGCGTCGTCAAGCGTGGTGCCGACCACGCGCGCGGTCCCGTCGGAATCAATCAGAACAAGACTTGTATGTCCGCCGGAAACAACCAGCCCGACCATCGGGAAGAGCTCCTTTTTCGCGAAAATATCCTCTTCCTGATCCAGAAAGACCCCGTAAATATGGCCGAGGAAGTGATTGATCCCAATCAGCGGCTTTCCGAAAGAGGAGGCAAATCCCTTGGCAAAGTTAACGCCGACCAGCAGAGCGGGAACCAGTCCCGGGCCGTTTGTCACGGCAACCGCGTCAATTTCCGCCATCGTAAGTCCGGATTCCCGGAGAGCTTCGTCGGTGACTCTCCGGATCGCCGTCAGATGCTCACGCGCAGCAAGCTCGGGGACAACCCCCCCGTAAACAGCGTGCTTTGCAATTTGTGATGCAATCGCACTGGAAAGCACTTTCCTTCCATCGACAACAACAGCCACGGCCGTTTCGTCGCAACTTGATTCAAAACCGATGATTGCGGTCATACCCTGTTCCTCTGCTTTCTGATTGAACGGTCCCCGAGGACCTCTGAATTTCTCCATTCAGATAAATTTGCCAGAAAATCGCAAAAAGTCAAATCAAAAAAGGGAAATAATGGGAAACTCCGCTCCTTCTGCGCCTTTTTCTCTTTTTTTTCAAAAAATTTTCGTTCCTGTATTGACAAATCCGCAATCTTGCATTATAATTAACGCAAGTACTTGCGGAAGTAGTTGCGGAAGTACTTGCGGAAACAAAAAAAACAGGACAAAAAGGAGCAGAGGCATCCATGGGAACGGAAGTTCTGGCGAGCCTGAAGGACATTGCAAAAGCGACGGGGTACTCCCTGTCCACGGTCTCCCGGGTAATGAGGAGCAAGGGAGAGATCTCCGAAGCCGCACGCAAACGAATTCATGAAGCGGCGAAACAGCTCGGGTATCATGAAAACCGTCTGATCAGCGGTTTCCAGACGGGGCGATCCCGTCTGATTGGTGTCATCTGCGATCATTCGAATCCTTTTTTCCAGAAGATCGAAACGGAAATCCAGAAACTGCTCTATCTGCACGACTACATGGTGATCTCGTGCGCCTCCTTCAATGAAACACAGCAGGAGGATTCCGCTCTTCTGCGCCGCCTTCTGGAACAGCGGGTTGACGGCATCGTCATCGTACCGCGCGACGATTTTGCAGACAACGACTATTTCCGGGAATTCGTCTCCCGCCGCATTCCGGTCATCTCCGTGGACCGCAAGACAAAGGCCGATATTGATTTCGTCGGAACCGACGACTTTTACGGCGGATATCTCTCCGCCCGCCATCTGTATGAAACTGGGCGCAGGAATCTCGGATATCTCGCAGGTCCCGACTATGCCAGCCCCGCCCGACTGCGCCGGGAGGGAATTGAAGCATTCTGCCGCGAACATCCCGATATGAACGTCCGGATTGTCGAGCGCTGGGCGTCCATCCACTTTCCGAAGGAACTCATACTTGATTTTCTGCAGGCACATCCGGAAACAGATTCCTTTGCCACTTTTTTCGACTGGCAGGCCATCCTTCTCTGCCGCTATCTCTTCGAGGAAAAAATCCGCATTCCGGACGACATCGCCGTCATGGGATTCGGCTGCATGGAACCGGATTATGCCAATGTCTTTCCCGTTACAAGCATTGATCAGAAGACAAAAACAATCGCGGAAAAGATTGTGGAACGCCTTTTTCTCCGTCTGGAACATGGCAAAGAGGAACACATTCCCTCCGCGGAAATCCGGATCAAACCGGAAATCGTCATCAAAGGGTCCACCGTCAAACAGGGAAAAGAAGGCTCCTCCCGCATCGGAAGCCGTCCATCCCGACACCCGTCCAGATCCAGGACAAATTCATAACCACAGGAGATCAAATCATGCGGAATCCCTTCGGAAACATCAGTTGCACGGACAATCGGAAAAAATGGTTCTCCATTTTCACACTGATAGAATTATTAGTCGTAATTGCAATCATAGCGATTCTTGCAGCAATGCTTCTTCCCGCTCTGAACAAGGCAAGAGAAAGCGCACGCTCGGTATCCTGCCTGAACAACCTCAAGCAGATGGGCCTTGCTTATGCGATGTACGCTGACCAGACCGGTTTCTGCATGCCGGCAATGCCGGCAAAAAGACACGAAGAAGACGGCAACTATAACACATGGGAATATGAAATCACTCTGCTGCTCGGAAAGAAATCCTATCAGCAGAATATGAGATGCCCGCTCGCCCTCCGCGGAGAACAGAGCTATGGACTGAACGCGACCTCAGCCGGATACTGGGGATATGATTTCCGCCAGACACGCTCGGTTTCAAGCGTCTCGTCTCCATCACAGGCAATCACGATTCCGGAATACGCAAACGGGTACGGATATCCTTATCTGGTCTACGACCGGGCTCAGATCGGAACCCGTCACGCAAACGGAATGAAAGACGCCTCAGGGAAATACATCTCCGGACGCATGAATCAGGTCTATTTCGACGGACATGCCGCCGCAGTCAACCACGCACTTTACTATACCTCTCCGGCAGTGGAAACCTACGGCGTACTCCGCTTCGGTTACCGGACACCGTAACAGAACATTACAAAACAACAGCAACAGGGAGATCATGAATTTTATGAACTGGAAACTTGCTGCAACACTCAGTGCATCTCTTCCGGCACTGCTGTTTGCCGCGGAACTGGTACCCTTCGGTAAACTCGGTCAAAGTCAGCCGGAAGGAACCGAAGTTCTGCGTGAAACAGCCTGCGGAAGCGCAGTCAGCGATCCGGGAGGAAATGTCTGGTTCGTCAACGGAGGCAAGATCTACAAACTCACAAAAGGCAAACGTACCGCGAAAAAAATACTTGATCGGAGCGGGAAGCTGATGACCGACGGAAAGGAGATTTTTCTCCAGTATAAGACACTCGTCTACCGCCTTCAGCCGCAATCCGACGGCAGCGTGAAAACAGTTCAGGCTGCCGATTTCAAAAAAGGATTCAACAACACGGCCATTGCCGATGCCGCAACCAAACAGCGCTTCGGAGCAAATGTCAAATTTTTTGCACTGGACTCCGCCGCAAAAAAAGTATACGGATGGGACTGTTCCGGAACCCCTCTCGGGGTCATCCTGGATCTGGCGGATTTCCGGAGCAAAGGAACGGTCGTTTCAACAGGATTCCTGCCCGGAAGCGGATATCTGCTGATCTCCACGATGTACCCCGATATGAAAGTCTACCGTTTCACTCCGGACGGGAAAGCCGCCAACGGCGGAATCTGGCCCGCCGGAGGATGGATTTCCAATTTCTCTCTTGCCAAAGGAGAATTGTGGGGATGCGGCAGCAATGCGATCCGTTATGAAAACACCCTCACTTCTGGAAAACCACTGATGCTGGGAGACGGAATGGACCAGTATGCAAATTCCATCGCGTGGGACGGCGGGAAGGGATATTTCCTAGCCACCACGCAGGGATTGAAGCATTACAATCCCGTCAATCCGCGAACGAGCGATTTCCGAATCGGCGGAATCGGGAATCCTGCCGCGCTCGCCATTCTTGACGGCAGAATTCTTGCGATTGCCGGATATCAGATCACAAGTCTCTATCTCGACGACTTCCCGGATTCGCCTTTCGGAAACACAGGCAATGAACCGTGGCATGTCGGTGCGAACTGGGATTCCGACGCCTGCGCGGCAGTCTCCGACGGTTCCGCATTTCTAATTCTGGACCGTCAGCATAAAACCCTCTGGCGCTTCGACCCGACAAAGACAAAATGGGGCGACAAAAGCCGGATGGTCAATCTGAAGCGCTCCTTCAAAAAGCCCTCTGATCTGGCATTCAAAGATGGAATGATCTTTTTCGCGGATCATGGAACTCTGAATGTCCCCAACGATCTGAAAGCCCCTGTCAGCAGAGTCGATGCGTTCAGCAGAAGAGAACTTGCCGCCGCAGGAAACGGATGGATCGCTCTGCTGAAGGACGGAAAAACGGTCTGGAACAAAGCGATCTTCGCCGATGACATCGCTGTTATCGGGGATTTTCTTGCAGTCGCAGCCAAAGAACTGCTTCTGCTGAACAAAAAAGGGGACATCGTGTTCCGCTCCCCGCACAAGCTCAACACGCTTGCCGTTTCCGGAAAGTGGCTTGTCGGAGCGGACCATGCGGACTTCTCCCTGCGAAGATTCAAACTCAAGGAAGGAAACTGAACTCATGAACCGAATTCTTGCATTCTCTCTCCCGTTTCTTGCCGCAGTATGCAGCGCTGAAATCCGTATGAGCGGAGAAACAAACAATCCAGAAAACAGTATGTTCAAGCCGGGCGATCCGATCCGGCTGGAGTTTGAAATCTCGGGAATGAAACCATCGGAATCACTCCAGCTTGATGTGAATATCGTCGATCAGAACGACAGAAGGATTCAGACGAGTTCCGTTCCGGTCAAAGCCGGAGCCGACGGCAGATGGAAACAGAGCATTCCCGCGCCGAACCGGAAGTATGGATTCTATCGGGCAAGAGTCAAACTCTCAAACGGGATCACGACTCCGAAAACGGGAAGCCGTCCGGCGGGAACCATCCCCTATGCGGTTCTGCCCGATCCGGCAGAAGCTCCTCTCTATCCGCAGTCAGAAACCTTCTTTGGGATTCACGGACAGTCCGCCGGAATGATCCCGTGGATGGGCGCACGCTGGATGAGCGGCAGCGTCTCTCTGAATCCGACTCCGGAGGAACGCACAAAACGCGAAAACGCTCAGAAAACCTGGAAAACGTGTACCTATGTCACACTGGCGACCCCATTCCGCTATCAGTATCCCAGTCAGGAGGCATTGAAAAAACACACCAACGGAAAAATCTTCACGGATGCAGCAGGGGAAAAACTCTTCCGGGAATTCTACCGGGAACTCGCCGCCAAAGGCAGACTTCAGAAATACGGCAACGACTTCATGCGTTATCAGCCGATGTGGGAGCCGGATCTCTTTTTCACCGATGATGAAATTCTGAAGCTGCATAAAGTCGCCTGGGAAGGCATCCACGCAGGCGATCCTGACGCAAAAGTTCTCGGACCCTGCTTCAGCAACATTACCCCCGGACTCGTGGAACGTCACAAACGACTTTTTGAGAAAGGACTGCTCAAATATATCGACGAATTCACCATTCATCCCTATCTCCAGTATCCGGTGGAGCAGAACGGACTGGTGGAAAACATCCGCACCCTCAAAAAACTGGTCCGGCAATATTCCGGAGGAAAAGAGATCAGGCTCCGAGCAAACGAATCCGGGTATTCCGCCATCAGCACCGTTGAACAGGAATTGATCCAGATGTACGGACAGGTCCGCGGTTCTCTGATCCTGCTCGGTGAAGGATTTGCCTCCAACGAACCGTTCTACGGATACGATCACAGCGAACTGGGAACCGGGGATTACGGACTCTGCTACAATCTGGACACCCCGAAACGGATCTGGGCCCCGAAGCGTGTGGCGCCGCGTCCGGTCTTTCCAGCGCTTGCCGCCGCAAGCCGAATCCTGGAAGGACACCGCTCGACCGGTGCGATCGAATATCTCGGCGACACCGTGCTCGGATACAGTTACGCCGACAGAAAGGATCATTGCGTCATCGCTCTCTGGGATTTCGGAGGAAACACGCCGGAAGTCGAACTGCCTGTCGGACGTGCGGAAATCGAAATCGCTGATATGATGGGAAACCGGCAGGCCGTCAAAACCTCCGGCGGACTCCTTCGTGTGAAACTTTCCGAAGCGCCCACCTATATCATCGGAGCAGATCCGAAGCTCTGGGGCAGAAACGTGGAAAAGCAGATCCGAACCGATGCGGAATCCCTGCGCGGAACTGTGGGCACTTCCGTCACCCTCACGGGGAAAGTCCGTTCCGCCGGAGAGCTGCAGCTGATCTTCCCCCGCTCCATGAATCTGAACCCGTTGAAACAGAACGTCGAAAAGAATGGAACGTTCTCTTTCTCCATTGCGATCCCGGCATCGCTGCAGAATGGCAAATATCCTCTCACACTCAAACTTCTGGACCACGGAAGACTCTGCGCTGCAACCGGAATCCTTCTGGAAGTCATGCCGCCGATGCGCGTATTGGAAATCCGGCCCTCATTTCAACAGAAAGAGCCCGGAATCGCCGTCACGCTCTCCAATCCGATGGATACCACAGTCGGGGGCGTCATCGAAACAAGAATCACCGGATATCCTGAAGCAAGGAAAAAAGTTCCTTTCCAGCTGCGCCCAGGCGAAACAGCCGTCCGGCAAATTGCCTTCCCAGGACTGGAACTCAATCCTTTCCGCGTCGTAACGACACAGGTCAAGTTCCGTCTCGATTCCGGCTACACCTTCGAGCGCTCTGAGAAGCAGAACTTCCTTTCCGCAGCCTACCTGCCCGGAGTCGGAATCAAAGGTGATTTCAGCCAATGGAAGAATCCGCGCCGCTATCCGGTCGATCCGACCCCCATCCGATCGATCCACTATCATTCGGGCAGTGAGGACCTGCATGCGGAAATCGCCTTCGGCTGGAATGAACACTATCTTCTCTTTGATGTCTCCGTCACAGATGACGTCTATCTCCAGCCGTTCACCGGATGGAAGATCTGGGACGGCGATTCCCTCCAGTTCGGTTTCGCCAGAAAACGTACGACGCAGGGAAGTGCCAATGAATTCGGCGATCAATACGATCTCGCCTTCAGCGAAATCAATGTTGCGCTCACCTCGAAAGGTCCGGAAGCAGATCGGACTTTCACCTTCGACAAAACCCGCTTCCCATCGGGTGCCGTTTCCAGCGCGGAACTTCCCCGCAGAATCACAGCGGTCAAACGGCACGACGGTAAAACGGTCATCCATTATCTCATTGCCGTCCCCTGGAACTTCCTGAACCTGGAAAAAGCGACACCCGGAATGACAGTCCACTGGGCGGGAATGGTCAATGACCGCGATCAGGCACCCGGAACACAAAAAGACGTTTCCGCCCTCGGAATCTTCCAGCTGAAACAGGCCCCCCCGAGCCGCTTCGGCACCATTGTGCTCGAACCCTGACCGCATCCGTCTCCCCTGCGTGCAGACGCAAAACGCCGCGCGGATG